>VGCD01000013.1 GCA_016870215.1 Actinomycetota bacterium | reverse complement strand
TCATGTTGTGCAGCGACGGTCTTGTCGATGAAGTCACCGACGCCGACATTGCCGACATTCTCCGCATGCACCCCGTGCCTGGTGAAGCAGCACAAACGTTGGTCAATGCTGCGAATGCCGCTGGTGGTCGCGACAACACCACTGTCGTAGTGATCGACGTGATGGGTGACGACATCGACATCTCAGGTGACAGCACCCGGCCTTTCGTGACACCGTTACAAGACGACGCAACTCCAGATGCGATGCCGGCACCCGAGATGAAGAAGAAGCGCTCACGAGTGCTCGTCACGCTGTCGGTGATTGTGGTGGTGGCGATTGTGGCAATCGGCCTAAGCGTGCTCGGCATGTACGCGCGAAGCGGCTACTTCATTGGCGAGAAAGACGGAGTCGTGGTGGTGTATCGCGGCCGTCCAGGTGGCGTGCTGTGGTTCAAGCCCACCATCAGTGCAGTCAGTGATGTGAAGGTCGAAGACCTTCCGCCCAGTGTGGTGAGCGATGTGGAAAGCGAGCGCACGTTCTCCTCCTCGCTCACAGCGCAGAAGTTCTTGCAGTTCGTGGAGAGCGCGACGACCACCACCACAACCAGCACAACGACCACCTCTACCTCCACAACGACGAGCAGCACATCGACCACGGTTCCCTGACCTTGCCACACGCATCGTCCCCCATTGCCAGTGCGCGACGACGCAGCGAATTGCTCCTCGTTCTGCTTGCTGGTGCCATCACGGTGGCGGCTTACGTGCTTGCATCACTTGGCAAGAACGCGTCGATACCCGCTGGGCTCGGACCATTTCTGGGCTTTGTTGTCGCACTACTCGTCGTTGCACATGTAGCCGTACGTTTCCTTGCACGTGGTGCAGACTCGCTGCTTCTTCCGCTCGCTGCCCTGTTGCATGGCATCGGTTTTGTGATGATCTCGCGGCTCTCAGACCGCCTCGCCCGACTGCAAGCCACGTGGACACTCGTTGCAATTGCAGCCTTCGTAGTGACGCTGCTCGTAGTTGAACGCGTTGGGGATCTTCGTCGATATCGCTACACCACTCTTGCTGTTGGTGTCGGCTTGTTGTTGTTGCCACTTGTTCCCTCGCTGGGCTTCACCAGCGGAGGCGCACGCATTTGGGTGAATCTTGGGCCGATCAATTTCCAGCCGGGCGAATTCGCAAAAATCTCGCTTGCCGTGTTCTTCGCGGCGTACCTTGCTGAGTACTTCACCACCAAGACCAAAGAAGAAGGAACTCTCATCGGCGCCGAGCCCTGGCGCATTGGCAAGTTGGTGCTTCCGGAAGCTCAGCACTTCGTTCCGGTGATGCTTGCGTGGGGAGCATCGGTAGTGGTGATGGTGTTCGAAAAAGACCTCGGCTCATCACTTCTGTTCTTCACATTGTTCTTGGTGCTGTTGTGGATTGCTACTGAACGCACCAGCTACTTGCTCATGGGCTTTGGGCTCTTCGCTGTCGGTGCTGTTGTCGCCTACAACGCCTTCAGCCACGTGCAAACTCGCGTGAGCATTTGGCTCGACCCGTGGAGCCAATATGAGTCACGGGGTTACCAACCAATACAAGCGCTGTTTTCATTGGCCGAAGGTGGCCTCACAGGAACGGGCCTTGGCCTAGGTGACCCAGCCGCCGTACCAGCCGCACACAACGACTTCATCTTTGCGGCGATTGGTGAAGAACTTGGTCTGCTTGGTTCGGTTGCAGTGTTGTCGGCCTATGTGTTGCTCATCGGTGGTGGATTGCGTACTGCACTTCGTGCCGACCGTGCATTCGACAAGTTGCTCGCCACTGGTCTCACCACCATCATTGGTGTACAGGCCTTCATCATCATTGGTGGTGTCGTGCGCGTCGTTCCCCTCACTGGTGTCACGCTGCCGTTCGTTAGTTACGGCGGTTCGTCGTTGGTGGCCAACTATGTGTTGCTTGCACTACTACTTCGCATCAGCGATACCACCTCGCGTCGCCTCCACGAAACAACTGATACTGCATCGGTGTCGGAACGTATTGAAGCCTGGCGTGCGCGCCGTATTGCAACGAAGGCAGCGGCCAAGTGAACATTCGCATTCGTCACCTTGCCATGGCATTCATCGTGTTGTATGCGGTGTTATTCCTGCAGGTGAATCGTTGGCAGTTCTTGCAACGCGACTCGTTGGTGGAAGATGCGCGCAATAACCGTGTGACGGTACGACAGTTCAACTCTCCACGCGGGCGCATCGTCACTTCAGACGGCGACGTTGTTGCGCGCACAGTGAAGATTGACCCAAAGACACGTCCAAACGCACGCTTTCAATATCAACGCGAGTACCCCGAAGGTGACCTGTTCGCCAACATCACCGGCTACTACACCGTCGCATTCGGAGCCACGCAACTTGAACGCACCGAGAACGACGTGCTCACTGGCAAGACAGGCCAACAACAAGTACAAGGTGTCGACGACCTCTTCACACGTGATCTCACCGGAACGGTAGAGCTCACAGTTCGTTCCGACCTGCAAAAGGTGGCCAAACAAGCACTCAAGGGCCGCGTGGGCAGTGCAGTTGTGATGGACCCTCGCACCGGCGCAGTTCTGGCGATGTATTCGAACCCCACGTTTGACCCAAACCAGGTGGCCAGTCATGACACCGGTGCAGCAAACGATGTGTTGATGGCATTGCAAGCCGACAAGGAAAAGCCTCTTCTCGCCAATGCATATCAAGAGCGTTACATGCCGGGCTCGACGTTCAAGGTGTTGACAACTTCCATTGGTCTTGAGACCGGCACGTTGAACAACTTGTCGAACTTTCCCGTGACAAACAAGTGGGTTCCACCAAACACCGACAATCCCATTCAGAACTACCGAAAGAAAACATGTGGTGGTGACCTAGCTGAAGTCTTTCTTCGTTCGTGCAACATTCCGTTTGCACAAACTGCAGTTGCACTCGGCCCCGACACCATGGTGAACGGGGTCAAAGGGTTCGGTCTGGAAGAAGCCGTGCCGATTGATCTTCCTGGTGCGGCGACCAGCACTTTTGGTGGCGACGCTGACTATTTCAAGAACTCCCTCGCACTTCTCGCCATTCATGGTTTTGGTCAAGGCGGAGTTCAGCTCACTCCATTGCACATGGCGATGATCGCGTCGTCAGTTGCAAATGGCGGTGTGATGATGAAGCCGTATGTGGTGCAACGTCGTGTTGCCCACGACAACACCGTCATCAGCGACACTCAGCCACAGCCTTGGAAAACTCCGATGACTGCTGCAACAGCGCGCACCATGACGACTCTCATGGAAGGTGTGGTGCGAGAAGGTACTGCGGCATGTTGCATGCAACTGAAGAACGGTGTGCGAGCAGCAGCGAAAACAGGCACTGCGCAGTTGTTCGATGATCCGAGGAAACAACGCTCACACGCCTGGATCATGGGTTTTGCGCCAGCTGAACAACCGCGCGTTGCTGTTGCGGTGATGTTGAAGGGCGTGAATGAGGAAATCAGCGCAGGAACTGGCGGAAAACTTGCTGGGCCAGTCGCAAAACGACTGCTCGATGCCGCGCTACCTCTTATTCCCTGACGCATCACAGTCGCTAGCCTGTGTCGAGCACGTATGAGTGACCAGAACCGCATGGTGGTGAACGACCGCTACGAGATCGAACGCCGCGTCGGCAGAGGTGGCATGGCCGACGTTTTCTTGGCGCGCGACTTGCTGCTCGACCGACCCGTCGCCATCAAGGTGCTGTTCCCCGAGTTCGCCACCGACCCTGCCTTCGTTGAACGTTTCCGCCGCGAGGCCCAGTCGGCCGCCAACTTGAACCACCCCAACATCGTCGGGGTGTACGACTGGGGACGCAGCGGCAACACCTATTTCATGGCGATGGAATTCGTGCAGGGTCGCACCTTGGCCGACATTCTGCGCATGCAGGGCAAGTTGACCCCCAACCAAGCAAGCGACGTTGCCGTTGAAGTAGCTGCCGCACTGGCCTTTGCCCACCGCAACGGTGTGGTGCATCGCGACGTGAAGCCCGCGAACATTCTCATTGGGTCGAACGGAGACGTGAAGGTTGCCGACTTCGGCATTGCACGTGCCATCGACGCAGCACACGACAACAATCTCACCCAAGACGGTGCCGTCATGGGTACTGCCACCTACTTCTCACCTGAGCAAGCACAAGGTGCACAACCCGACCCGCGCAGCGACCTGTACTCACTTGGCATTGTGTTGTACGAAATGGTTGCTGGTCGTCCGCCGTTCGTGGGCGAAAACGCTGTCGCTACTGCATACAAACAAGTGCACGACATGCCCACGCCTCTCAATCAACTGGTCGACGGCATTCCGCGTTCATTCGAAGCGATTGTGGCGAAGTGTCTGGCGAAGTTTCCCGATGTTCGTTATCAAACTGCCGAGGCAGTGCGTGACGATCTTCGTCGATTCCGGGAAGGTGCCGATGTTGGCGCGCTGATCGAAGCACGCGGTGGCGCATCTGCTGAAGCCGTCACCACGGCCATGAGTGCGTTGCCCTCTGACCCTGGTGCCACCGGCGTGTTACCTCGCATTGGTGCTGATGCCACGAACCCAAACGCAGCAACACAGATGATGCCAGCAGTCGGCGGACCGAGCTCTGGCGGCGTGCGCGATGACGATGCAATGTATGAGAACGAGACGCGGCGTATGAGTGGCTACATCATTGGCGCCATCGTTGCTGTGGTGTTGGCAGTTGTTGGTATGGGGGTGCTCATTGCATCGTTCTTGAACAGCGGGTCATCAGCAATTTCTGTTCCGAACCTCACCGACATTCAGTTGTCGACTGCGTCGCAACAATTGGTTGATCTTGGTTTGGTTGCCGTGCCGAAAGCCACGGCAAAAAACGGTGTCGACGACAACATCGTGTACGCACAAGACCCTGCACCCGGAACAGAGTTGAAGACCGGTGAGTCGGTGACGCTCACCTACAACCCCGCCAAAGCGCCTGTGAAAGTGCCCGCAATTCAAGGCCTTTCGGTGAAGGACGCAACTGCCAAGTTGGCGCCACTTGGCCTTGAGCTCACTGTCAGCGAAGTGCGCAACGACCCGACATTGGCTCTCGGCCAAGTGATCCTGCAAGATCCGCAAGCTGGTGGAGAGCTACGACCAGGCGAAGCAGTGAAAGTCATTGTGTCGGGCGGCGCTGGCCAAGTTGTGGTGCCAAGTGTCGGTGGCTTCACCAGCACTGCTGCGCAAGAGACACTGCAGGCAGCGCCGTACAAGTTCGTCGTCACTGTCACTGAAGAGGCAAGTGGAGCCGTTGCAAAGGGATTGGTCATTCGCACCGACCCTGCATTCGGAACACCGGCCGACGCTGGCCGTGCAGTCACGTTGTTTGTCAGCTCTGGCCCACAACAGGTGACCGTGCCCGCAGTTGAAGGCCTCACCGAAGGCGACGCGCGCAACAAGTTGGCGCAGGTGAACTTGTCTGCAGATGTGCGCTATATCGAAGTACCCGCAGGAAGTTCCAGCGACGGCAAGGTGATCACGCAAGGAACAGCGGCAAACAGCCTCGCTAACCCGCAGTCAACTGTGGTGCTCACAGTCGGACGTGCTGCTGCCGCAACAACGGCACCACCAACAACAGGTGCGACTACAACAACAACTGGCTAGTGGCAACGGCGAACGAAGTTCGCCAACAACTCATGGCCTGCGGCAGTGAGAATGCTCTCTGGGTGAAACTGCACACCTTCCACGTCGACAGTCTTATGGCGAACACCCATCACCATTCCGTCGCTCGTGCGCGCGGTCACGTGCAACACATCGGGCATGGAATCTGCGTCGATGACGAGTGAGTGGTAACGCGTCGCTTCAAGCGGGTTCGGCAAACCTTCGAACACTCCCGTTCCATCGTGTGTGATGTGCGATGTCTTGCCGTGCAACAACTCGGGTGCGCGCACCACGTTGCCGCCATACACATGTCCGATGGCCTGATGACCCAGACACACACCAAACACTGGCTTCACGCCAGCAAATGCGGTGATGGCATCGCAGATAATGCCGGCCTCTTCTGGTCGCCCTGGCCCCGGTGATAACAACACTCCGTCTGGTGCCATGGCGTGGGCTTCGCTCACAGTGATTTGGTCGTTGCGCACCACCACCGGATCGGCACCAAGCTCACCCAGGTACTGCACGAGGTTGTAGACGAAACTGTCATAACTGTCGATGACGAGTATCCGTGCCACCTGCACAGCCTGCCTGCTGGGTGAGGAAACGAGGCAACCAATTACACTTGCCCCGTGGCTCAACGCATGAACAAGCGCGGCGGACGCGTGACACCCAAGGGAACCAAACCAGGTCAGAAGGGTGCAAAGGCCCATCACGACCCCACGCACGTGCACTCCACCCACGACGTGGCACCATCCAGCCGCTACACACCGCCCACACCCGAGTTCAAGAAACACAGCGCACCGTGGGTGCCGTATCTCATGTTCATCTTGCTTGGCCTTGGCGCCCTGGTGATTTTGTTCTATTACTTGGGCTTCGTGCCCGGCGGCCGGTCAAACATCTACTTGTTCACAGGTTTGGCCATGGTGCTCGGCGGTCTATACACCGCCACGAAATATCACTAGCCAGATAAGGGCCACATAGGCACTAAAGGAAATGACACGGGTGTCATTATCCCCGTGGTTTTCCACAATCTGTGGAAATTTGTGGTTCGATCACTCGATCGGCGCGACCAAGTCCATGTCTTCAAGACAATGCCTCGGAGGCGGCGGATCTTCATCTGGTGCCATCGTCATGCGTAACTCAACCCCACACACACCGCAGCGATAGTTCAACTTGATGCGTCGCATCTCGCCCGCTGGTGGCGGTGGAGGTAACGGAGTTGTCATTGAACGCAACATGCCAATACCTGCTCGCCAGATGACAACCAACATGACGACTCCGCCCAAAAACCACAGGACAGAGCCAAGACTTGGCATAGGTGTCTCTCAGCCGAGGCGTTCGATGATGGTGGCGTTTGCCATGCCACCACCTTCGCACATGGTCTGCAGACCGTAGCGACCACCGGTGCGCTCGAGCTCGTGCAACAACGTGGTCATGAGACGAGCACCACTGCAACCAAGTGGGTGACCAAGAGCAATGGCGCCACCGTTCGGGTTCACGATGTCCATGTTCGGGTGAAGTTCCTTTTCCCACGCGAGCACAACTGATGCGAATGCTTCATTGATTTCAATCACGTCCATGTCGCCAATGCTGAGGCCTGCGCGCTCGAGCACTTTGTGTGTTGCAGGAATTGGTGCCGTCAGCATGTAGCGCGGATCATCACCTGCGAGTGAGAAGTTCACGAAACGCGCACGTGGCTTCAAACCCAACTGCTTGGCTTTCTCTTCACTCATGATGAGCAACGACGCAGCGCCGTCGGTGATTTGGCTGCTGTTGCCCGCAGTCACGCGACCACCTTCTTCCACGCTACGGAATGACGGCTTCAAGTTCCCGAGTGTCTCCATGGTGGTCTCGCGCAAACCTTCATCAGTTGTCATCGGCTTGCCTTCGAAGTCGTTCACCGGCAAAATCTCGCGCTCGAAGCGACCTTCCTTCGTTGCTTGCTGAGCAAGCGTCTGAGAGCGAAGACCGAAGCGATCCATGTCCTCGCGACTGATGTTCCACTTGTCGGCAATCATTTCCGCCGACACACCTTGGGGAACAAGACCACCAACGGGTGCGTAACGGGCACTCAACTGTGGTCCGAATGGAAATCCGTACTTGCCATCGGCGACGGCGGAACCCATCGGAACGCGAGTCATGATTTCAACACCAGATGCAATCACCACGTCGTATGCACCCGCGATGACACCTTGCGCTGCGAAGTGAGCGGCCTGCTGGCTGGAACCACACTGACGATCAACCGTGGTACCAGGAATGGTCTCAGGCAGACCAGCTGCGAGCACCGCATTGCGCGCCACGTTCAGGGACTGCTCGCCCACCTGCATGACACAACCCATGATGACGTCTTCGATGAGCACAGGGTCAAGGCCGTTGCGTTGCACAAGTGCCTTCAGTGTTTCGGCTGCCAGGTCAACTGGGTGCCAGTCCTTCAATTTTCCGTTGCGCTTTCCAAGGGGGGTGCGCACTGCGTCGACGATTACTGCTGTTGCCATGGGCAAAGTCTGCCCCCTTTGTGCGGAATTGGCCTAGTCGAAGGCGTCACGCGCAGAGTGAATCAGTCGGCCTCAAGCACCTTGCCGAAGATGCGGTTCAAGGCCACCACATCTGTCTCGGTGAGGCTGTTGGTGAAGACCCGACGCACGATTCGGTAATAGGTGGTGCTGGCACGCTTCCACACGTCGCGACCCTCGCGAGTGAGCACCACCAACAAACCACGACCATCGTCGAGAGTGGCTCGCTCGCGTGCCACATATCGAAGCTCTTCCAGTTTGTCGACTTGTCGCGAGAGGCTGCTTGGGTGTGCCATCACTTTCTCTGCAAGTTCATTGAAACGCAACGAGCCATCTTCTGTGTTGTGAAGTGCATCGAGAATTTCGTACCACGTGAGTAGCAATCCGTGGTCGGCCTCAAGTGCACGCGAGAGCATCTTGTACATCGCCGCATGTGACGTAAGGAACTCGCGCCATACACGCAGTCGTTCGGGGTCGGGTGCGGCCATGGTGACTTACGCGCTGGCTACCTTGTCAGCGAACCATGCTCGCGCATCATCGGGCGACGTGTGAACAGACAACAGCGCGCGTGATGGCATCACCAACTTCGGCATCGACACACCAAGAACTCCTGTGAGCCGATTGTTCGTCACGTACATCGCACAAAACTTTCCCGACGCAACGTCGCCTGCAACTACTTCGGCATGCGAGTCGGTGGTTGTGCGACCGAGAAATTGAATTCGCGCATCGAACTGGTCGCTCCAGAAAAAGGGAACAGCCGCATACGGTGTGGTGGGCTCACCTTTGCTGACAGCCAACAGATTGCGTGCAGCCATCGCGCCTTGTTCTGCAGCGTTGGTCCAGTGCTCAACACGCATGAGTGGCTCGATGTCGGTGAACAAGGTGTTTGGCCAGCGCACAACATCACCAGCTGCGAACACATTTGCAGGGCCTGCACACAGCGACTCATCACACACCACCCCGTCTGACAGCGTGAGACCACTTCCCTCAAGCCAGTCGGTTGAAGGCGACACACCTATACCCACAAGCACTGCATCTGCTGGAACGACTTCACCGTCAGACAATTCGACACCAGTGACTTTTTCTTCACCCACAATGAGCGCCACTTTGACTGAGCAGCGAATAACTACTCCGTTGCGCCCGTGTACCGCCGCAACGGCAGACCCCATGTCGGGCCCCAATGCGCGAACAAGTGGCGCATCAAGGCCTTCGAGCACGGTCACATTCACGCCACGTTGGGCCGCTGTTGCTGCTGCTTCAAGACCAATGAAACCGGCGCCGATCACGACGAGATTTGACCCTTCACGCAGGTCATCGCGCAGCGCTGTCGCCTGGTCGAGAGTTCGCAACACATGGACGCCAGCGATGTCCGGCTGATTCGGTAGACGACGCACGGTTCCACCTGTGGCGATGATGAGTCCGTCATATGAAACATCATCACCGTTTTCAAGAGAAATCATTCTTGAATCGGTATTCAGTTGGACAGCTTTTGTGCCTCTCTTCCACCGCACACCAAGTTCTGCAATGGCTTCAGGTCGTCTCAAAGAAATGCGGTCGGCGTCCCATTCACCAGAAAGAAACTTCTTCGATAGTGGCGGTCTGTCATAGGGCACATGGTTTTCGTCACCAATGCAGATGATCTCGCCTTCAAAACCTTCGTGACGCAATGTTTCGCACGCCCGCACGCCAGCGAGAGACGCACCGACCACCACTGCTCTTTCCAATGTCACGCACATACCTTACGATGAGTCATATGGCACTGGTCCTACCAGACTCTTCTGATCTGCCAGAGGTCGCGCAGCACATTCTTTCTGAAGCGCGCGCGATTATTGAACAACGCGGTGAGGCAGCGTAGCGTGTCACCGAATTGGCAGAGCGATGTGAAGTAGCGGTCGGACTTCTGTACCACTACTTCAAAGATCGCAACGACATCATCGCTCATGTACGCGCACAACAATTCATTGAAATCGCAGCGCGTGACATCGAGAACTTCATGAATGCCGTCACTGCCAACACCACATCTGATGATCTTGGTAACGACACAATCGCCATCTTCGGTGGTGTCGAAGAACCACAACGCGTTGTGAGTCGGTGGAACCGTCTTGCTGTGCTGTGAGCTGCACGACACAATCCCGATTTGTGGAACCGCATAGCCGAAGAACAAGCCAAGTTGAGCAGCGCACTTGTGTCGACCATTGAACTTGGTCAAGAGATGGGCTTGGTTAACTCGAACCTCGACGCGAAGGCAATTGCGCTCATCGTTGAAGCTATTCCACTCGGCTTGGTGCTCGCTGACCTGAACCCCGAGAATCGCCCCAGCCCTGAGGCCTGGCGCGACTTGGCCGCTCGGGTGATCTTCTCCTTCGCCCCCGACGCCTAGGCCCAGTCACAGCCCAGGAACCCTTGACACTCAGTGGGATGAGTCGTCATTTCCTTACTGAAAACTTTTCATGTGGGGGTTGTCGTGTTTCTTGCTCGTGTTGTTCCATCGTCTGGTGGTGGCCTGAAGCGTCGTCTGAGTGCAGTTGCCGTCACGGTCAGTGCGTCTCTTGGTCTGTCGCTAGCGACAGTGTCGCCAGCACAAGGAGCGGGCGTTGTGACAGTGTCCGGAAAACTCGGTGCTGCTGCATCGGGTTGGAAAGTCGTCATGGTCGGAGCTGGTGGACAGTCGCTCGTATCGGCTGTTGATGCTGGTGGATCATTCAGCCTGCGTACGTCGGCAACAGCATCGAAGCGAGCAACGTTGCAATTGGTCGACTCATCGAATCGTTACGTCGGCCCCATCGTGATTGGTAAAGAGAAAGTCGGCAAGAGCACCTGCTCGCATCATCAACTTGCCGGTAAGTCAGTGAAGCTCGGCACCTTGAAGTTGAATACGGCACAGGGTTTTGCGATTCCTGCAAAAGCACCGGTGTCAACCGTGCACACTCGCTCCGCTGTGCTGGCCAAAGGTGCGTCGGGTCAACCCTTGAGTGCTGGCACCGCAGGAATCGTGAAGGTCACCACTGCACAGATGAATGCATGCGGCAAAGCAGTGAAGGGCACATCGATTGCGTCGTCGCAAGATGCAAACATCGCCATAGGTGGTGACCTTGACAATGACGGTCTTCCAAATGCACTCGATGCCGACGACGACGGCGACCAAGAAGTTGACGCCGTTGACAAAACCACTACTCAATCAGCCGCGATGAACCCCTGGATTGCAGTGCGAAGCACCAACCCATTGTTCAACGCCTCAGTCAGCACAGGTTTGACCCCCGAGAACGTCAATGCCGTTCTCGGAACATCTGGCAATTACTCCATTCAGTTCTTCGTTGGCAACCGTGATCTTCTCGGTCAAGCGTCGTTGAACGGGGTGAAATGGGTGTGGGTTGACTGCGGCAACCTCGTGTACTGCGGCGGTTCAGCTCCGACGGCAACAAACACCAACACTCACTTGCAGAACAGCAACACCGGTGTGGCGTGGAGTACCTACAACGGTGGCTTCAAAGTTGAAACTGCTGGTGCGCCACCAACTTCCGGTCTTGATACAACACTTGGTACCAACCCCGGGAACAACGGAAATGCGCTGTATCTCGGCAACCGCAACACAGGTAACGACCCGAGTGGCGGTGTGAACTGGCAAGCAAGCGTGTTCCCCAATCAGGGTGCGAACACCCTCACCAACGTGAAGCCTGGCGACGTCTACACATTGCGCTTCGGAACTGATGCTGGTGAGAAGTCAGTGACAATGATGTTGAACCCGCATGCAGTCACTGTTCCTGACCTCACCACGGTCAACGGCGTCGCATACACCGGTGGCAACTTGACACCTGACGCCAGCGGCAAGTTGGCGCTCACCTTCTTCCGTCCGCAACGCCTCGCCACTGCAGGTGAAACCGGAACATTCAAAGACATGGGCGGCTTGCGATATGGCGTCATCATGACCAGCGTTGGAACGATGGACACGCCGTGCGACATCACCAGCTACAGCGCATACGACGCATTCACCGCAGCGACTGGCGCTGATGCGAGCGACATGGGTAACCGTCTCGCGCCCCTCACCGACAAGCAGGCAACCGACAGTGACACATCACCAACTGCGACAAAGCTTTCATTCACTATCGATCTGCGCGCATGTGTCGGAGCCGCTACGTATGACGCAGCAGCTGCTGGCACAAAGTGGACGATGCAGTTGAATGCGTCGGGTCAGATGCTGACTGGCGGCATGAACCGCGCATCGCTCGACCTCACAGTTACGAAGTAGTCAACAACGTCATCAGACGCTCTGGGTCTCCGTCGCACGCGGCCAGCTCTGCTGGTCCGGCGACGAGACGCCAGATGTTGCCGTCAACCTTGATGATGGCGGGAAGGTCGCCTGCTGCATTCAACTGATCGGTCGTTGCTTCATCACGATGAAGAAGTTCAATGTTGATGTCAGCTTGCTCGCATGCCTTGTCCCACGAACGCTTGCGCCTGAATGTGCCGTGAGTGATGTCGCACAATTCGCAATGGCCACGGCCGGTGTACTTGGCGAGTACGTACGAGATCTCGCCAAGTAGCGACCCGTCTGCGTTGTAGATACCGACGTAGGTCACGTCATTGCCAAATCAGCCGAACACGACCGTGCGGTTATTGAACACCAACACTCGTCGCTCAACATGAGCGCGGACTGCTCGCGCCAGCACGACCGTTTCAAGGTCGCGACCACGCCGGGTGAGCTCAGCAACATCATCACGATGCGTCACGCGCGACACGTCTTGTTCAATGATGGGGCCTTCATCCAAGTCGGCAGTCACGTAGTGCGCTGTGGCACCGATGATCTTCACACCGCGATCGTGTGCTTGCCGATATGGGTTCGCACCAATGAACGCCGGTAAGAACGAGTGATGGATGTTGATCATGCGTCCATGCCAACGCTCCGCGATGGACCCCGGTAACACCAACATGTAGCGCGCAAGAATGACTAAGTCGAGATCCATCGAGTCGAGCAAAGAGCTCAGTGATTTCTCTTGTGCCTCGCGCGCTCCGTCAATCACTGGAACGTGGTGGTAGTCGTAGCCAAATGCTTCGACCAATTGACGACTGTCGTTGTGGTTCGACACGACACCACGCACATCAAGACCGAGGTCGCCGTAGCGGGAACGCGTCAACAGATCTGACAAGCAGTGCACAGTCTTCGACACGAGAATTGCGGTGCGCGGACGCCACGGCAACGCATTCAACTCATACGTCATGTCGTACTTGGCTGCAACCAACGCGAATGCTGATCTGAGGTCTGCCACGGTCTGGCCAGAGTCGTGAGTGAACACCACTCGTTGAAAGAACATGGCGTCTTGGTCGTCGCGGTGTTGCTCGGCATCTTCGATGTTGCCGCCCACAGCAGTGATCCAGCCGGCGACGTCGGCAACGATGCCCGCGCGGTCGGGGCATGAGATAAGGAGAACTGCGGTGTGTGACACCGTGGAGCTGGGCGTACTCACAGTGGTGGAGACGATGGGAATCGAACCCACGACCTCCTGCTTGCAAAGCAGGCGCTCTACCAATTGAGCTACGTCCCCGAGGGAAAGCACAGGCTAGCGGGATGGGTCTCTCGTGCCATAGTGGCGCCCGTGGGGAACACGTTCTGGAGGTTGATCGATGACGTGGCCCGCTTGTCCCCTGACGCGGTGTTGCTCACTGATGACCATGGCCGGTCGTTGACGGCGGCACAGTTACGTGAGGAGGCACTGCTCGTTGCTGGTGGTCTGACGTCGTTCGGAGTCTCACCGGGTGACGTGGTGTCGTGGCAGTTACCCACCACTTTGGAAGCCGCGGTCATGTTGGCTGCAGGTGCCCGACTCGGCGTCGTTCAAAACCCCATCATCCCCGTGCTGCGGCACAAAGAAGTTGGACATATCTGCAAACAGTTGGGCACAACACTTCTTGTGGTTCCGACAACATGGCGTGGTTTTGACCACGAACAGATGGCGGTTGAGCTTGGTCTTCCACACGTTGCACTGGACTACGAATCACCAGTCACAACATCAACAAAGCTGCGACTTCCCCGCGCCGCTGATGTGTCATTGCCGCCAGAACCAACACGAGCAGATGAATGTCGCTGGGTGTATTACTCATCCGGAACCACCTCGACGCCCAAAGGTGTTCGACACACTGATACGTCGGCCATGTCTGCATCACTCGCATTGATTGAACGGTGTGAGTTGAACGAGAACGATCTGTACCCCATTGCTTGGCCGTTTACTCACATCGGCGGCATCGCCATGCTCACTACCGCATTACGTACTCGCATGAAGTTGGTGTTGTTCGATTCATTCGACCCTGCAACAACCCCGCTTCGAATGGCCGAACACAAGCCAACTCTTCTCGGCTCTGCCATTCCGTTTTTCCGCGCGTACATCGCTGCTCAACGTGCAGCCGGAGAACAGCGACTGTTTCCTCACGTTCGACTCGTGGTTGCAGGTGGTGCGCCCACACCACAAGAAGTGAATGAAGAACTCATCGACGTACTTGGAGTTCGCGGGGCGGCTGGTCTGTATGGCCTTACAGAATTTCCGAATGTGACTGGCGAATGGTGGCGAGAAGAGAAATTGGGTCTTGATGTGGGACCAATCGGACCTGGGTGTGAAGCACGAGTGGAGAACGGAGAATTACAACTGCGCGGAGTGCAGGGCTTTCTCGGTTACGTCGATGACACGTTGAATGCCGAGGCATTCACTTCTGATGGATGGTTTCGTACCGGTGATCTCGCCACCATTGATGCCCGCGGTCACATTCAAGTGACTGGACGCCTGAAAGACGTTGTCATTCGCAATGCGGAGAACATCTCGGCAACTGAAGTTGAAGAGGCCGTGCTCTTCCACCCCAATGTGCGCGATGTGGCTGTCATCGGGCTTCCCGACTCAGCCACCGGTGAACGGGTGGTCGCGGCCGTGGTGCTGGACAATGCCGAGTCGCTCTCTGTCGCCGACTTGGCAAGCCATTGCATCTCGCTTGGTCTCGCCAAGTATAAGTGCCCCGAGCAGATCGTGGTCATCGACACCATTGAGCGCAACCCCATGGGCAAGATCCAGAAGGACCGCGTACGCGAAGCAGTCGCCACCGTGATGAACAGCGCATAAAGCGTCGCCACGGCCGGAGAAGTCACAGGCACCCTTGCCCGTATGGCAGGCGACCTGATTTATGCATTCCGAATCATGCGCCTGCCGCTCCTTGACGCGGGTGGCTCGCCCATCGGCCGTATCGACGACATTGTCATCGTGCCCGGCCGACCAGGCGCCGCCCCGCGGGTGACCGGCTTTGTGGCTACCAGCCAGCGTCGACGCATCTTCGTGAACGCCGCGCGCCTCAGTGGTCTCGACCCGAACGGTGTGCGCCTGCGTAGCTGGGACGTGGACCTCAACCCTTTCAAGCCGCGTGCTGGCGAGCACTTGTTGGCCGCCGACATCATCGACAAGCGCTTTGGTGACGAAACCATCAGCGATGTCGCACTACGCCCAACCACCAATAACCGAGAAAACGGTTGGGAAGTGTCGAAGGTGCGCCTTGCACGACGTGCAGTACTTGGTCGTCGCGCTAGCTATCGCCTCGTTGACTGGCACGACGTCGGCGCAATGTTCGCCGGCACCACTGAAATGGCTGCCGAAGCTGCACGCCTTCGCGACATGCACCCAAGCGACGTTGCTGCGGTTGTGCGTGCCCTTCCACTTGCTCAGCGTCAATTGCTCGCCCGCGAAATGGATGATGATCGACTCGCCGACCTGCTGGAGGAAATGCCAGAAGACGAACAGTTGAACCTCATCGCATCGCTCGACCTCGACCGTCTCGTCGACGTTCTCGACGAAATGGAATACGACGACCTCGTCGACCTTCTTGCTGAAATGCCGGGCGAACAACGCTCGCGAGTTATCGAAGCAATGGACGAAGACGATGCCGCGGTTGTGCGCCAACTGTTGTCTTATGCCGAAGGAACAGCCGGCTCGTTGATGACGCCTGAAATCATCATCATGGGTCCCACCAACACTGTTGCCGAAGCTCTTGCGCAAGTGCGCGACCCAGAGTGGTTGGTTTCGATTGCTGCACAAGTGTTCGTGGTGCAGCCACCGTTCAAAGCGCCAACTGGCACGTACTTGGGTGTCGTTCACCTGCAGCGTCTTCTGCGCGAACCACCGAGCAGTGAGTTGTTACGTTGTCTGGTGAAAGAGCCCACCATCTCACCCGATATTTCCGAGCGTGAAGTGGCAGAACGTCTGGCCTCGTACAACTTGTTGTCAGTTGGCGTGTGTGACGACCAAGGTCGTCTCCTCGGTGCCATCACAGTTGACGACGTTCTCGACCGCATGTTGCCGCGTGGCTGGCGACGTCACCAGAAGCAGGTGGCGTCATGAGAGTTCGCGACCTATCAACTCCGCGTCAGCGTCGACGCGTTGGTATTCACTACGACCAAGATCAATTCGGCCAGTTCAGCGAAGCAATCGCTCGCTGGCTGGGTACTGCACGATTCCTGGTGCTGCAGAGCGTCATCGTGTGCGTGTGGATTCTGTTGAACGTGTTCGTCGACAGTTGGCGATTCGACAAATACCCATTCATCCTGCTCACACTTGCTTTGTCGTTGCAGGCTGCATATGCGGCACCACTCATCTTGCTCGCCCAGAACCGCCAGGCAGATCGTGACCGCGAACAGTTAGAGGTTGACCGCGCCGTTGCTGCGCGTACGCAGGCTGAGACCGAATACCTTGCGCGCGAATTGGCGGGTGTTCGCTTGGCGTTGAACGACGTTGTGACAACCGAAGACTTGAAGAATCACCTCGAAGAGCTGACCGACGCAATCACGCGTCTCAGCGAGCAGCTCGACAACGGCTCACAACAGCGTCAACGGCCTTCAGCGTAATGTCCACGTATTCACGTGGTCCCTGGAAGGTCACGAAGTGATCAGCTGGTAGTTCGAACACTGCTGCTGCCGCTGCTTTGGCCAATGCGCGTTGCTTGTCGGGTGGAACCAACGTGTCTTTCGTAGTGACAACAACTGACACCGGAACCGTAACGCTGCCCACCAACGGCTCGCCGTCGTAAGTAGACAATGCACGCCCAACTTGCGATACGAACCACGGGTCATTGCGTCGTGCTTCACCAACGAGCCACGGAATGTAGGTGCGGAACTCATGACCTCGTGACACGCTTCGCTTCACGCCCCACGTGATGACACGCGGAGTGATGAACACGCGCACGAGCGGTGAGAACGCCCGACCAAATTTCCACAACGTGCGTTCCTTGCGAGTCGCGTTCCATTCCATCGCAGTGGCTTGAAACACCATCGCTTCCACGAGTTCTTTGTGGCGACTCCAAAAGTGTGTAGAGATGGGCCCACCCATCGAATAGCCAACCGTGATGACTTTGTTGACGCCAAGAGCACGCACCACATCGGCTGCGTCGTCGGCACATGCCTCAAGCGAGAACGTTTCGTTTGGCCGTAGTCCACGTCCGTGACCACGGTGGTCAACACCAATGACCGAGTATCTCGCTGCGAGCTCTTCATATGCCGCAAAAAAGTTGGTGTCAGACGACGTCGTCCAGCCGTGCAACAACAAGATGGTGGGCACAGAGATATCAGGGTGTTGGTGATGACGCACGATCATCTCGCCGCGACCTGGCAATGCAACAACTTTTCCTGGTAATAGAAACGGAATATCCACCATTTACCTCATGAACATTTCTTGCACACACCGACCAAGTCGAGTCGGTGGTGCTGCAACACGAAACCCTCGCGCTTAGCAAGCACTGACAAGGCACGGTCTAGATGTTCTTCCACGTCACCTGGCACCACCACATCGCGCACGGCGCCACATGAACCACACACCAAGTGGTGATGATGACCAGTGAGATCTTCCGTCAGTTCGTAACGTGCCCATTCATCGTTCGTAACCACTTTTGCCACGACGCCCGCGCGTTCAAGCACTGACAAATTGCGATATGCCGAACTTTGCGCCACATCGCCAGTGGCCTGCAACAACTCGGGAATCGACAACGGGTGATCTGCATGCGCGAGTGCATCGACGAGTTGTCTGCGGTTATCGGTGAACCGTTGCCCCACATCGGCCAAGCGTGATGCGGCTTCGGTGTGCAAGGCCGCCACGTCGGGTACGTCTGAGCCGTGACGGTGGCCGGTGGACATAGTCGGAATGCTATCTGAGAATCAGTGAGAAATGTCGGTGCCAATTGGTGGAATGAGATCAGGTACCGACGAACTGATGCAATGTCAGTCCCGTCGCAAGAACACCATCGAGAATCTCCCCGTTTGGCAACTCAGGTGCACCAACTGCGTGTACCCCTGGCGTAACAGGCTGTGTTGCAAGCACATGTGCAACATTTGCTGCAACTGCGGCCGCAACCGAAGCGATGCGCTCAGACATGCCGACAATTTCCACATGACGGACACCGTTGCGCGTACCACGTGCTTCAACACGTAGCGCACCGACGCCACCTTCTTTGTGTGGTGGAGACAACATTGGCAAACGCGCTGTCAAGCGATCGCGACGTGTGGCTGACACGCGCGCGGTGATGCGTTGCAATTGCGGTGCGACGCGCTGCAACAAAATCGGCTCGGCCGATGCGTGTCGATAACAGTCACGCGCATTGACAGGGTCGGGGAACCAACACAACTCGCGACCACTTCCTGCGGGGCTTTGCAACCATTCCCCGTCATGCCAACCAACGGACGTTCCAGCAAGGTTCTTGTGGTGCTGATGCGCACACCGTGGGCCGCCCGTGCCGTGCACTGCAACGTGCACTTCATCCATGGCATCGAACGCACGCGACACATGGTTCACCAACAATCCGGTCATGCCCGGTGAACACGCAGCACCGACAACAAGAGAGCGACCCATCGATTGTGCACGTGGTGCCAAATCCAGCATTGTCATGGTGTCTTCAAGATCATCGCAACAACTGACAACGTGACACCCCTGCCCAAGCAGCACCGCTGCCAATGCCGCATGTGGCGCACCGTGTGCAAGAACGACCACGTCGCAACCATTCACGTGATTGACATTGAAGTGATTTGTGGTGACAAGTGGGTGTGAATACGACGTGAGGTGCTGAATGACCCGTGATCCGACAAGGCCAGAACCAATGATTCCGATGTTCCCCATCAGTTGTTCCGCGACTTTCCGATGGTCAACGATTTGGCGTGACTTCGCGCCAGCCGCCCTGCTGCTGCGGTGGATTGTCCTTGCCCATCAGGCGAAGGACCATGCTCACAAGACCAGCGATGGACAGAGCGAAAACAACTCGATTGATGAACTTCACTTTAACTCCCGAGATGTGTTGTTGATGCTCGGGCGTTGACGACGCCACAGAATCCACACCGCTATGAGCAGCACCAAGATGAGAAGGAGAATCCACCACATTGACCCGAGGAAGGACGTCGACTCTGCCTCACTCAGCGTGTAGGCGCCCTCAGAGTTCGAAGAGTCGACATACACCACCTGTGACAATGACGTCACTTCGGTTTTCTGCAACGGTGTCTGTGTAATAGATCCCTTGTGGATCGTTGTGCGGAGAACGACAGCGTCACCCGACTTGGGCGTCACTCGAACAGCCAAGTCGGTCACTTGACCGGTCAAGGGAATGTCACTGTTCGCCTGCAACGGAACCCATAGACCTTCAAACACCGAGACCTCGAGGGACTTCACCTCGGACTCAGCGATTCCCGACTTTTCCATGACGGCTGCGATGCACTTCGCATCGCATTTCACTGATTCAACAGACTCCGAGACAGCAACCGCTTCGATAAGTGGTGACCCGGAGGTCGGCGATGAGGAGTCGGTGGTTGCCGTCGTGGTGCTTCCGTCTGTCGTTGACGAAGGCGACGACATTGAATCTGATGGCTTCGAGTCAGATGGTTGAAGCGAGGGAACGGGCAAGTTCGTCACCGTTTGATCGGTGTCGCCGAACGATGTCGATCCACCCTTAGTAACATCAAATTGCTCTGTTGCAAGGTCTCCGTAGTACACGTAGCTGCCTTCAAAAACTTTGACAATGTGGTAGGCGTTAAGGTCGTATGTTCCCTCACCGAACGCTTCTGGCACGCGAATATCGACTGGTTGACCGGACTCAGCGTAACCAGAGTGCACTCCGATACGAGCCACGACATCATCTTTCTTGAACAGGTCGAATGCGATCGTGCTGGTTCCTTCACATGTCGACGTGAAGGTCACTTCGTTGGAGTCAGGTGACACTTTGATGATCGGCGCCTTGCCTTGACAGGGCACTTCGGTCGTCGGCGCATCGATAATCACTGAAGCTGACCCCCAGGGAGAGACTGGGATGTCCTTCTTGATAAAGCGAACACTGACTGTGTACAGGCCCGGCTCAGGGAAGTTAATGCCAACTCCGTCCGTGACAGTGACAGTTGGCGGTACGGAAACCTCGGCCGGCGTCACCACTCTGAATTGAAGTTCTGCTCCCTCGCAACTCGAGAATTCGAATCGTGTCCTCTCATCAACGTTTACAGACACGAGCCTTGGTCCGACCACAACGATGCTCGGTGCAGAGCAGTCGTAAATGATTTCGAAGACATTCACTGGATTGGTATCAACCGTTGTCGGAGTGTCAACCGTTGTCGGAGTGTCAACCGTTGTCGGAGTGTCAACCGTTGTCGGAGTGTCAACCGTTGTCGGAGTGTCAACCGTTGTCGGAGTGTCACACACACTGGCGGCCTTGGCTTTTTCATACTTGGTGTCGTAATACGCCATACCCTCCACCACTGTTTGCGTGCCTCTCTGGAATTCACCGAAGAGGTTGTACTCCCTCAAGACTGCGTTGTACTCCAAACTAAGTTCGTTGAGTTCCTGTCTTCCTTTGTCGGACAATTGAGGTGTGTTTCGAATACTCCATTCGGGGTGAGCGACTTGGTTGTTCCATGCTTGGGACACCCGACGATTGACTGCGGCAACCTCGTTGTAAAAGTTGTAGAAGTCCTTCTCGAAGGAGGCGAAAGAAGCTTTGCGCTCACTCATCGCGTTCATCGTGTCGGTCTTGTCTTGTTCCGTGGCAAAGCACGCGACGTCTCGCTCGATTACAGCGTTTCGCGTTCTGCTATCGCTGTCGTTGCCACCACAAGCAGCAACCAACAAACCAGATGTGACCAATAAAACCAGGTGCTTGATCTTCATGATTGTGTCCCTCTCACTACGACTGTGATGAGCTGAAAGCGAAGCCAACGTGTCGTGGGGCTAACAAGAATCGAACTTGTGACCTCATCCTTATCAGGGATGCGCTCTAACCGACTGAGCTATAGCCCCGTAGGGAACATCTGTCCTACAGAGTGAGAAAGCCTATAGGTGACCACGCCACGCCCAACCGGGCCAGTTATCCGGCTATGGCTGGGGCGTCAGGCAGACTCGGACCGCTCGACCACTTCTTCCTCAAGCACAGTCACACGCACGCCACCCACTAACTCGGCGATTAGGTTGAACACCACGGCACCAATTACCCATAAGCCGGTGCCGAGCACCGCCAAAAAGAATCCCAGCACTCCGACGTTTCGAAAGAGTGCTCCACCGTCGAAGGTGAAGGTGTCCCACCCGAACGACTCCATGAAGGACTCCACGTTGTCGACAGTTCCGGTGGCACTCGCCACATTCCACAGCAACACCGATGTCACAAGCAGCACCACATACAACGCGAGGTGGAACACCGCACCGACTTTCAGCACGCTCCACACGTCGATGTCGCGAATCACGCGCACCACTCGCCGAACACGGCGACGCACCAATGCGCGTGACAAATCGCTTACATCATTACGGTCGGCCACGAGGCAAGTGTATTGACGACAACAGGTGATGCGTGGTCAGTCATTCAATGACGCTGTTGGCACGGTCACCAGCCCAGCAGCCGCAGTAGCGGTGGCGGCGTGTGCACCTTTGCTGACACATACCCGCACGACGAGGTCATCAATAGCGAAACAGTCGAGCTCGGCGTGCTGCATGGTAACCAACGTGGCCACGGTGCTTTCATCGAATGCGGTGGCGCCAGCCAGTGCGGCACTGTCCGCGATGTTCTGCACAGTTGCTTGTTGCACAAGTGCAGCGCCAACTCGTGACACCCCGACTGCGCATATTGCAGCGATGCACATGAAGACAGCGCCGAACACCGACAAGGCGAACAACCTCAGTCTTCGTCGGTACTGAGAATTGGTGCGACAGATGCGACCGAATGGCCCTTATCGACATTCATGAGGCGAACACCGGTGGCGGCACGACCCTGCGATGAGATCTCTTTCACCGCTGTGCGAATGGTGACTCCGTTCGACGCAACAGCGACGATTTCGTCCTCTTCGCCAACCATGAATGCTGCAACAACTCGGCCCTTCTTTTCAGTGATCTTCACGCCGATGACGCCTTGACCACCACGACCCTTGCGAGGGAATTGACCGATAACTGTGCGCTTGGCGTAACCCGCATCGCTGACGATGAGCAGAGAATCGTCTCCACGGCCGGCGTCGACACTGATGACTTCGTCATTTGCCTTCAATCGAATGCCGCGCACACCAGCTGCCGTGCGCCCCATCGGCCGCACCTCACCCTCAGCAAAGCGCATGACTTGTCCGCTACGCGACACCAAGAAGATGTCGTCAGCACCGAGTGTCTCGATAACACGCACCAACTCGTCGCCATCTTTCAAGTTGAGCGCAATGAGACCATCGCGGCGGCTGCTGTTGTATGCATCGAAGGCGGTCTTTTTGACAGTGCCTTGCTTGGTTGCGAAGAACAAGTAGCGCTCGCCAGGGAACTCACGAGTGTCGATGATGGCCTGAATGGTTTCACCGGCCTGCAACGGCAACAGGTTGACAATGGGAATGCCCTTTGCGGTACGTTCGCGCTCGGGAATATCGGCTGCACGAATTTTGTAGACACGTCCACGGTTCGAGAAGAACAACAAGTGTGCATGCGCTGTGGTGAACAGCACTCGGCGCACGATGTCGTCTTCCTTGAGTGTCGCACCCTTGACGCCGCGGCCACCACGGCTTTGCGTACGGAACGACGATGCTGACACGGCCTTTACATACTGAGCCTGGGTCATGACGACGACCAGTTCTTTGTCGTCGACCAAGTCTTCGAGGCTCATCTCACCCGTGTCGTGCGTGATGCGACACACACGCGGCGTAGCGAACTTGGTGCGCACGTCTTCGAGTTCTTTCTTGATGACGCCACGCAACTTGGCATCACTCTTCAAAATGGACTCGTACTCTTTGATGCGCGCCTGCACGTCGGCCAACTCCTTCTCAATGTCGATGCGCGACAGACGAGTGAGTTGGCGCAACTGCATATCGAGAATGTCGATTGCTTGACGCTCGCTGAATGAATACGGCTTCTTCATGAGCAAGTCTTTGGCTGCACCTGCATCTTCACTCTTACGAATGAGCGCAATGATGCGATCAATGACATTCAGGGCCTTGAGGCGGCCTTCGAGGATGTGTCCACGATCGCGCGCCTTGTCAAGACGGTATTGCGTACGACGCGTGACTACTTCGAGCTGATGGTTGACATAACCGGTGATGGCATCAGCCAAGTTGAGCGTACGCGGCACACCGTCGACGAGCGCCACCATGTTGACCGGGAAACTGGACTGCAACTGTGTGAGCTTGAACAAGTTATTGAGCACCACGTTTGCGTTTGCATCACGCTTCAGTTCGATAATGAGGTTGGTGGCGCCACCCGATGATGCATCGTTGACATCGGCGATGCCGTCAAGATCACCACCGTCGACCAGCTCTTGAATGCGTGCAGCAATGGCCGAGCAGCTGGCTTGGTACGGCAATTCGGTGACACGAATTTCCATACGTCCGCGACGACCCTCTTCGATGGTCACGGCAGCGCGCATCTTCACGCTTCCGCGACCTGTGCGGTACGCGTCGATGATGCCGGCCTTGCCGAGAATGAGACCACCCGTTGGAAAGTCAGGACCGTTGACGAACTTCATGAGATCGTCTGGTGTGGCCTTCGGATTGTCGATGATGTGCATGGTGGCATCGATGATTTCGCCCAAGTTGTGTGGCGGAATGGATGTAGCCATGCCCACAGCAATGCCCTGGCTGCCGTTCACCAACAAGTTCGGGAACCGCGCCGGCAACACCTGAGGTTCTTCGGTGGTGCCGTCGTAGTTCGGAATCATGTTGACGGTGTTCTCGTCGATGTCTTGCAACAACAACATGGCCAACTGGTGCAAACGCGACTCGGTGTAGCGAGCAGCGGCCGGACCAAAGTCGGGGCTGCCGTAGTTGCCGTGGAAGTCGATGAGTGGGTGGCGCAAGGAGAACGGCTGAGCCATTCGCACCAACGCGTCGTAGATGGCGCTGTCACCGTGTGGGTGATAGCGCGCCATGGTGTCACCGGTGACGCGGGCGCACTTCACGAACGGTCGATCGGGACGGAACCCTTGTTGTTCCATGTCCCAGATGATGCGGCGGTGCACCGGCTTCAATCCGTCGCGCACGTCGGGCAACGCGCGCGACATGATGACCGACATGGCGTAGTCGAGGAACGACCGCTCCATCTCGTCTTGCAAGGGAACGGGCTGAACTGCTTCGCCTGGTTCCTGCGGCGGTGGTTCTGGGGCTTTGCGTTTTCCGGCCATGTGACTGCCTGCCTAGAAGTCCAAGTTGCGCACGTCGCGCGCATTGGTGGTGATGAATTTCTTGCGACTCTCGACATCGTCGCCCATGAGCACGCTCATGATGTCGTCGGCCAGCGCGGCTTCTTCGACGGTGACCTGCAACAACGTGCGCGTTGATGCATCCATAGTGGTGCTGCGCAACTCTTCCCAGTCCATTTCACCAAGACCTTTGAGGCGTTGGAATTCTTTCTTGTGGTTGGGGTTGTCCTTCAGGAACTTCGCTTTTGTGCCGTCATCTTTGAGATAGATCTTTTCTTTGCCGATTTCGGTTGAATACAACGGTGGCTGTGCGATGTACACGTAACCATTTTCGACCATCGGCTTCATCTGCCTGTAGAAGAACGTGAGCAACAACGTGCGAATGTGGCTGCCGTCGACATCGGCGTCGGCCAACGCGATGATCTTGTGATAGCGCGCCTTCGACACATCAAATTCATCGCCAACGCCACCACCGATTGCGGTGATGAGTGCCTGCACTTCGTTGTTCTTCAACATCTTGTCGAGGCGTGCGCGCTCGACATTCAGAATTTTTCCGCGAATAGGAAGAATTGCTTGCGTGCGCGGATCACGCGCGTCGACAGCAGTGCCCCCTGCAGAGTCACCTTCAACGATGAACAATTCGCTCTCTTCGGCAACAGAACTTGAGCAGTCCTTCAACTTGTCGGGCATGCCCGCACCAGACAATGCGGTCTTGCGTCGCACTGCATTTCGTGCATTCTTTGCAGCTAGTCGTGCTTGCGCAGCTGCGACAGCTTTCTTGACAACGCGGTTTGCTTCAGTGGGGTTCTCGTCCATCCACTCGGCAAGGAATCGGTTGGTGCTCTTCTGCACGAATGAACGCATAGGAACGTTGCCGAGCTTTGCCTTGGTTTGACCTTCGAACTGCGGCTCGCGCAATTTCACCGCGACGATGGCAGTAATGCCTTCGCGAATGTCTTCGCCGAGCAGGTTGTCGTCCTTCTCTTTGAGAAGTCCTTTGTCGCGGGCGTACTTGTTGACCACGCTGGTGAGCGCTGTTTTGAAACCTTCAACGTGCATGCCACCTTCTGCGGTGCTGATGCCGTTGGCGTAACCGTGAATGCCTTCGTAGTAACCGGTGTTCCACTGAATGGCGACGTCGAGTTGCTGGCCTTCGTCTTCATCTTCGTCTTCGTAGTGCGCGACTTTGTTGAAGAGCGACTCTTTCGACTGGTTGAGGTGCTTGACGAAGTCGACGATGCCACCTTTGTATTGGAAGGTGACTTCTTGTTCGCGACCTTTGCGTTCGTCGACGAACACCACTTCGAGACCCTTGTTGAGAAACGCCATGGTCTGCAGACGCTCCATAACGGTGCGGGCGACAAACTCGATGCCTTCCGCAGCAAAGATGGTGGGATCGGGCCAGAACGTGACCGTGGTTCCGGTCTTGCGACCGCGGCCAGGGGTGGACCCGGTCTTCGAGAGCTTGCCCTTTGGCTTGCCACCGTCCTGGAATTCCATGCCGTAGCGGTTGCCGTCGCGGTCGATTTCCAGAACCACTCGGGTGGAGAGAGCGTTGACCACTGAGACGCCCACGCCGTGGAGGCCGCCGGACACCTTGTAGCCCTCGCCGCCGAACTTGCCACCGGCGTGCAGCACGGTGAGCACCACTTCGGCAGCGCTTTTTCCTTTGTGCGGACCTGACGGATACGGGTCGACCGGAATGCCGCGACCATTGTCTTCCACTTTGCACGCACCATCGGGTGTGAGCGTGACGATGATCTTGGTGCAGAAACCTGCCATCGCTTCATCGATGGAGTTGTCGACAACTTCCCAGATGAGGTGATGGAGACCAGCGAGACCAGTGGACCCGATGTACATACCGGGACGTTTACGAACGGGGTCGAGACCTTCGAGAACCTGAATGTCCTTTGCGCCGTAATCAGCGGACGGGTTCTTCGCCGGTGCCTTCTTTGATGCAGCCATGGCGTGAAAAGACTAGCAGAAAAGGGTGTTTTTATCGGGTACGTCGAACACGGATGTCGATTCTGTCCACATTGTCACCTGCATATGTGCGCAATGTGTGCACAACCTCATCGTGAAGGAAGCGCAATTGTGTTGCCCACGCAGGGTCATCAACATTGACGACGAGAACTCTTTTTTCAAGTCGTACTGGTTGTGCGTGATCAGCAATTGCGTCACCAACAATTGTCCTCCAGTTTCCGAAGATGCCACCGATGGCAGATGTGTCGCCACCATTGAGTCGACGCAATGCAGCATCGACGGTGACGTTGAGTCGACGAGGTTCGCGTCGTTCGTTTTGTGTCATGACACCACCGCTCCGTTTGAGATGGTGATGATGGCATCGGGGTGTGCCTCAGACGGCAGCGCCCCCGCCGTGGTGATGATGACCTGGCCAGGGGGCATATGGGTAAGCAGGGCGGTGCATCGGGAGGGGTCGAGCTCGGACAACACATCGTCCAGCACCAGAAGTGGGGCCGAGCCGGTGTCCTCGGTGACCAGGGTGTGTACCCCCAGGCGCAGGGCAAGGGCCAGGGTGCGGCACTCCCCTTGGGACGCATGGGACCTGGCCGGCATACCTTTTATCTGCAGCACCACGTCGTCGCGATGGGGGCCGACCGTCGAGATTTGACGGCGAAGGTCCTCCCCGCGGGATTCGGCGAGGGCCTGAGCCAGCCCGATGCGGCGCCAGGGCGGCTCGTACATCATCTCGACCGCGGTCGGCTCGCCCGCCAACTGCTCGTAGGCCCGCTGCACATGTGGGGTGAGCCTGGCCACCAAGTTGGCGCGAGCCTCGCCCAAGGCGCCGCCGGACTGCGCGAACTTTTCGTCCCATACTTCGAGTGTCGATGCAATGTCGTCGGTGAGGCGCCCGCCCGCTTGTTTCAACAACACGTTGCGTTGACGCACGATGCGATCAACTTCAAGACGCAATGAGTCGTTGCGTGGTGCCAGCGACACCAGTGCGTCGTCGAGCAATGTGCGGCGCAAGCCGGGCCCTTCGTACACCAGTTGCAAATCGCTGGGAGCAAACACTGTTGTGCGCGCCACGCCAAGAAGGTCGCGAATGCGTTGCAAGCGTTGTTTGTTCACGAGCACCCGGTTGCGACCCGCGCGATTGATCTCGCACTCGATGACTACTTCACGACCGTCGACTTGTCGCAGGTTTGCGCGCACATAGGCAGAGTCTGCGCCTTCACGAACGAGCGCATCATTTTGCACTCCGCGGAAACTGGACAGTGTCGCGATGTAACTCATCGCTTCGGCAAGTGAAGTTTTACCTTGTGCGTTCTTGCCGACGACAGCAGTGACACCTGGGTGTAGATCGAAGACCGCGTTCTTGTAGATACGGAAGTCGATGAGCTCGACCCGGTAAATGTGCATCAGACCCGTTGCGGCATGAGCAAGTACAAGTACGAGTCATCGCCAACGCCGCGAATGACTGCGGGTTTGTTCGGTTCAGTCGACTCGATGCTGACTTCGTCTCCAACTGTTGCGTCGACACCGTCGAGCAAATAATCGGCATTGAACGCTGCGGTGATTTCGTTGCCTTTGAATGTTGCATCGACGTCTTCTGTTGACGCACCTTGATCGGTTGTTTGCACCGTGATGCGCAATCCGTTTTCACCCATGGTGAGACGCACCGGCGTGGTGTTGTCGTGGGCCAACACTTTGCTACGGCGAAGTGCGTCGACAAGTGCTTCGCGAGCAACAATCAATTTGTTGTCGTACTTCGGCAAGATCAATTGCTTGAACTGCGGGAAGGTGGCGTTGATGATGCGAGTGGTCAATTGCATTGTCGGTGTTTCGAAAGTTGCTTCGATATCACCGAAACGAATACTGATTTCTTCGTTTGCGTCGAGAAGTCGTTGCAATTCACCAAGCGCACGACTCGGAAGCAGGAATTCCTGGCCGAACCCAAGCACTGAAGTGCCCACGATGTCGCGCACTGCGAGGCGATAGCTGTCGGTAGCAACAAGGCGAAGACCTGTGTCTTCGGCACGTAACAACACGGCGGTGAGATGTTGCTTGCCGAGATCACGGCTGGCTGCACGAACAACTTGATTGAGAGCAAACGACAAATCTTTCGCTGACATCGTGACCGGGTTTGCCGGCGCAGGTGTGGTGCGAGGAAATTCAACAGCGTTCAGCGTGGGAACAGTGAATTGCGAACGACCGGCGCTGAGTGTCGCGGAGTCAGCACCAACATCAACAGTGAGTTTTCCGTTTGGAAGGGCACGCACGATGTCGTTCAACAGACGAGCACTGATGAGAGTTTGGCCGTTTCGTTCACCACCGACCGAAAGTGTGAACTGCAACGAGATGTCGTTGTCGGTACTTGAGGCCACCAACGTGTCGTCATTCAGGTGCAGCTTCACGCCAGCAAGCGCAGGTGAAGACGAGTTACGAGACGTGGCAATGCGTGACAGGGCACCAAGTGCCTCGGCCAACATTCCTTGTTCACTTCGAAACTTCATGGTTTTTCTTTCGTGCGATTACCACTAGCAGTGGCTGATTAATAACTAATGGTTGTAATAGGTGCTGTGGATTGTGGAGAAGGTGTACCAAACCCTTGTGTCACAACAAATGAGGGTGTGTGGACCGGAGTAGCACCATGCACATGTTGCACGCGTGCAATTTCCTTGCTTGTGTATGACACGTGGTTTTTCGACATGTGTCCACACGGAACACACACGGAATCCGCAAGGTCATCCACACCAGTAAAAGCACGAGTGAACATGTAAATCAGTTGGCCTTCTTCAACTTGGCGATGAGGTCGGTGACCTGATCGAACACTTGCTTGCGCTCGCGCATAAGGCGCTGGGTCTTGTCGACGGCGTGAATGACCGTGGTGTGGTCACGTCCCCCGAACAAACGAGCGATGGCTGGGTAGCTGAGCTCAGTCATGTCGCGGAAGATGTACATGGCTATCTGACGGGCCGACACCAGCGGGCGCTGACGGCTCTTGCCCTTCAAGGCCTCTACGGTGAACCCGAGGTACGAGGCACACTCGGTTAGCAACTCTTCGTCGGTGCGATGCTTCGGCGCGGTGTCTGACAAGAGGTCAGCCAGCTGTTGCTGTGCCATCTCTATGGTCGGGGTCTCGCGGGTGAGGTTGGCGTAGGCGGTCACGCGAATGAGAGCACCTTCCAACTCACGGATGTTCGAGGTGACATTCGAAGCGATGAACTCGAGCACGTCCGGTGCAAGGTGGGTGTTGTCCCGCTCGGCCTTGTTCCGAAGAATTGCGAGGCGGGTCTCCATGTCCGGGGGCTGAATGTCGGTGATGAGGCCCCAACGGAATCGGCCGCGGAGGCGATCTTCCAGGGTCGGGATGGCATCGGGCACCCGGTCGGATGAAATGACGATCTGCTTGTTGGCTCCGTGGAGGCTGTTGAAGGTGTGGAAAAACTCCTCCTGCAGACCCTCTTTGCCTTCCATGAATTGGATGTCGTCAATGAGAAGAACATCAACTTCGCGATACCTGCGCTTGAACGCAGCAGTGGTGTTCGTACGAATGGCATCGACGTATTCGTTCAAAAATGTTTCAGTAGACACGTACCGCACCACGTAGTGGGCGTAATGCGCGTGCACGTACCAACCGATGGCTTGCAACAAATGGGTCTTGCCCAAACCGGCCGAGCCGTAGATGAACAGCGGGTTGTATGAGCGAGCTGGAGTCTCGGCCACACGCAACGCAGCTGCGAGTGCGAACTGGTTTGAAGCACCCTTGACGAAGTTTTCGAAGGTGTAACGGGGGTTGAGACCGACCGCAGAACCCTTGTTGGCATTGACTTTTTCGTCGGTTGCGGGGGCGACATAGTCATCAGCAGTTGGCATGGCGACCGAGTCAGCGGCGTCATCGGTTGTTTGTGTTTCGTTCACTTCGACGACGAGCACGCGATCGCTTTCACCGATCTCTTCGAGTGCGTCGAGCACCAATGGGCGGTAACGCGAGATAATCCGATCACGTACATATGTGTTCGGCACTTGCAACCGGAGAGAATCTTCATCACTGGCGAGCGCAACGACATCGTTGAATGTCGAATACCAAACTCCTTCAGACACTTGTGCCTTCAGCAGTTGCGACGTTGCGTTCCAGACCGCTTCGTGGTTGTTCACTACCCTTGTCCCCTCCGTCCACAGCCACATCCACAGGGTGTGGACGGACCCCCAACTCGTTTCGTTGGAACCGGCGAGAGTATCAGGCTGTGGACAGAGCCAAAATTGGGCGACTGAAAGGGGGCGCGCCGGGTTGTGGGCTGGCAGACCCGCCACCTAGCCTGTGACGACTGCCCGTTGGCTCGCTCATGGCACCAGCTGGCATCAACTATCGACACTCGTGTCCCGAACCCCGGGTCACCTGCGCGAGGAGCCCCAATGAAGCGCACATTCCAGCCAAACAATCGCCGCAAGGCACGCAAGCACGGTTTCCGCGCACGCATGAGCACACGCGCCGGTCGCGCCGTGTTGAAGTCACGTCGCGCCAAGGGCCGTTACCGCCTCAGCGCTTGATCGGCCGCATTCAGAGCCGGTCGGCCTTTCGGCGCGTTGCGCTCGAGGGTCAACGTCACCGCTCTGGACCCCTGTCCTGCACCATGGTTCTTGACGCCACCCTTCCCGGACCCCTCGTGGGTTACGCCCTGGGCCGCCACGTCGGCTCGGCAGTCGCACGCAACCGGCTACGCCGTCAACTTCGTGAACTTGTGAAATCTCACGAGTCTCGCCTCAGCCCTGGGTACTACGTCATCTCGGCCGGCCCGAAGGCTGCCGGGCAGTCAAGTTCGGCTCTCGCTGATTCTCTTACCCAGTTGGTCGAGAAGTGTTCCGCAGGAGCCCGGGCATGAAGGTCAGGGTGTTGCGCTTGATGCATTGGTACCAGGTGTCCCGCGAGGGTCGCCCGAGCCCGTGCCGCTTCTACCCCAGCTGTTCCTCGTATGCCATTGAGGCGGTCGAGACCCATGGCACCGGTCGCGGGCTGTGGCTCGCCACCCGCCGCTTGGCCCGTTGCCGCCCGTTTGGGCCTTCTGGCTTTGACCCCGTTCCCGAGCCGACCACCCGTCAGCCCGCAAGCTCCCACGTTCGTTAACCGCCGTTTCTCACGAAGACACAGAAGACACAAAGAAGGATCGCCGACATGTTTCAAGCAGCCGCCTGGTTGGTCGCCACGTTCTACGCGTGGACCCACAACTACGCCATCGCCATCGCGTTGGTGTCTGTCGCGATCATGTTGCTCATCACCCCGCTCACGTTGAAGAGCACGAAGGGCATGCTCGAGATGCAACGCCTGCAACCTGAGATGCGTCGACTGCAACAGCAGTACAAGGGCGATCGTCAGAAACTGAACGAAGAAATGATGAAGCTCTACCAAGAGCACAAGGTGAACCCGTTGGCGTCATGTCTTCCGTTGCTCGCACAGCTGCCGGTGTTCTTCATCATGTTCCGCGTGTTGCATGGCCTCACGCAAATTGGTGCTGATGGCAAATTCGATCCGCAGTACATCGACAAGGCGTCCGAGTTGTTCGTGTCGCTCAACGAGAAATCAAAGATGGTTTCTTTTGGTCTTGATCTTGCGGTTACTCCAGTAGAAGCGCTGCAAGACAATTTTGCTTACGGCTTGTGGTACGCGCTTCTTGTCATCGCAATGGCTGCGCTGTTTCTTATTCAGCAGCGCATGATTGCAAGCCGCACGGTGAACCCCACCATGTCGGCGACGCAAGCAAAAATCATGCAATATCTGCCGGTTGCATTTGCGTTTTTCCAAGTGTTTCTTCCAACTGGCCTTGTCGTGTACTACGCAGTGCAAGCAGTCATTCGCATTCTGCAGCAGTGGTACATCACGCGTCGTTTCTACGGAGACGAAGGTGCACTTGGACGCCAAGCGCAACAAGCGAGCACAAAAGCTCGCGACATTAAAGTCGAAGAGGACAAGTCGTCCTCCAAGAAGAAGGCTGACGACTCGCCCGCAGCTCCCATCGTGAGCAAGCGAGTGACTCCGTCAAAGAACAAGCCTTCACCGAGTGGGCGTGTGAATCGCCCAACACCTCCCGGACGTAGCGGTAATCGTCATCGCAAGCCCGGGAAGTAACAACTCGACACGACACAAGGAAATAGGGACAACACCATGGAATGGGTAGAGACAACAGGCCGCACCATCGAAGAGGCCAAGAACTTCGCACTCGATCAGTTGGGAGTCGCTGAAGACGACGCCGACTTCGAAGTTGTTGAAGAACCAAAGCCCGGCCTTTTCGGTCGTACTCGCGGCGAGGCACGCGTGCGTGCTCGGGTGCGTCCGACCAGCTCTCGCGGCAAAGGGGGCGAACGTCGTGAGCGCAACTCACGTGGTCGCAACAACAAGGGTCGTGGCGGCGAGTCCGGCAACGGTCGTCGCGAAGGCGGCCGTGACGGCGACCGCAATGGGGGCCGTAATGAGAATCGTTCTCAAAAGCGTGAGCGCCCCGCTCGTGAGCCACGCGAAGATCGTCCACCACGCGAGAAGGTCGATGTCGACCCGGCAGCAGTGGCCGACTCTGCAGTCAACTTCCTGAGTGGCCTCGTCACCGCGTTCGGTTTGAAGGCCGACGTGGTGGTGAACCGCGAGGACACCGAGTTGGACGTTCAGGTGAACGGCGATGAGCTCGGTTTGTTGGTGGGCCCACGCGGCACCACCCTGCTCGCCATCCAAGATCTCACTCGCGTCGCTAGCCAGCGTCGCCTCGGCGACCAAGACACCCGCCTTCGCGTGGATGTTGCCGGTTACCGCGAGCGTCGTAAGGAAGCCCTTGGCCGATTTGCCTTGAAGGTGGCAGAGGAAGTGAAGGAATCGGGCTCGGCTCGAGTACTTGAGCCGATGGCATCGGCCGATCGCAAGATTGTGCACGATGCGTTGCTTGAGGTCGAAGGCATTGTCACCCGCTCAACTGGTGAAGAGCCACGCCGTCGCGTGGTCGTTGATATCGCCTCTGGCGACTGACCAACCTCACATATCGACAGCACAGGGCGCCCCAGTGGGGCGCCCTGTCTGCATGTTGGGCCAGGTGGCTCACTAGGTTGTGGCCCATGACCGGTCGACGCAGCGTGGCAGATGTGCTGGCCGACGCTCAACGGCTCGGAACCTTGGGCGAACGCCCCATTGAAGAAGTCATCGAGCACGCCCGGTTGTTTCTCGCCGGTCTTGAGGGTGTCTCCGGCACGGTAGTCGATATCGGCACTGGCGCGGGCGTGCCAGGTTTAGTTTTGGCGGAGGCTCGACCCGACCTCACCTTTGTGTTGGTCGACCGACGGGAGGCTCGAACAGATGCCCTTAGTCGAGGGGTAGTGGCCTGCGGTCTTGCCGATCGAGTGACGGTGATTGCTGGGGACACCACCACGGTGGCCCGCGACGAAAGGTGGGCGGGTCGGTGTTCGGCCGCAGTGAGCCGAGGCTTTGGGCCTCCGACGGAGACTCTCGAAGCCGCCCGACCCTTCCTCGAGATAGGGGGCCGGCTAGTCGTGTCAGAGCCCCCAGAGCCCGATTCGAATCGCTGGCCTGGGGCGGACCTTGAGGTCCTCGGATTCAGCAAACCCATGTATTTCAAGGGAATCGTAATGTTCCACGTGGAACAATCGGCGTCCTAGAAAGGTCCAGATGTTCCACGTGGAACATTCTCAAGGCCCCCAGACAACCCCGGAAACCCCAAGAAAGTCTTGCAGTATCCACCTCCCGAAGTTCTCCACAGGTCTACAATGGCCACGCTCAGTCTCCGCCCAACCAGCTGAGTAGGAGAATCAACGCCATGACCGATACCGCTGGTTCGTCATCTGCGACCCCCTCAACCCCGTCGACCTTCCCGGTCGTCATTGCCGTTGCCAACCAGAAGGGTGGCGTGGGCAAGACCACTACCACCGTCAACTTGAGTGCGGCCCTCGCAGAACTGGGCTTTCGCACCCTCATCATCGACTTTGACCCCCAGGGCAATGCCTCATCAGGTCTTGACATTGACGCTCGTCGCTTGGATGCCACCATGTCTGAGGTGCTGCTCGGTACCGAATCGTTGGAGAACGCCATCGAGGCCACGGCCGAGAAGAACCTGTTCATCGCCCCATCGGACAAGACTCTCGCTGATGCCGCCGCCGAGGTGATGACCAAGGACCGCGTGAGCCCCAATACCCGCTTGCGTCGCGCCATCGAGACAGTTGCCAACGATTGGGACTACATCTTCATCGACTGCCCCCCGTCGCTCGACATGCTCACGATCAACGCGTTCACGGCCGCTTCAATGATCGTGGCACCGGTGCAATGTGAGTATTACGCCCTCGAAGGCTTGCGGGACCTGAGCTGGATTGTCAATGAAGTGAAGGAAAACCTGAACCCCAAGCTGCGGGTGGGTCACTTTCTGCTCACGATGTTCACTCACACCACCTTGGCCAACGAAGTGGAGGCCGACGTGCGCGCCAACTACGGTGACCTCGTGTTCAAGACGGTCATTCCACGCAATGTGCGCCTGGCCGAAGCCCCCTCACAGGGCAAGTCAATTCTGAAGTTTGACCCCTCATCGCCCGGTGCCAAGGCCTACCGGGCCGTCGCAAAGGAGATGAGCAATGGCGCAACGCCGCGGACTCGGTAGAGGTCTCGGGACTCTCATCCCGCACGACAACAAGCGGGCGACTGGCACAGATCGTCTTGCTACTTCTGAACCTGACACTTCATCGACCACCCCGGCGGTGCCGAACTCGGCGTTGCGGGATGTGCCGGTGGGAAGCATCGAACCCAACCCAAATCAGCCCCGTGCTCACTTTGATGAGCAGTCGCTTGCAGAACTTGCCGACTCCATTCGCGAAATTGGTGTCTTGCAGCCATTGTTGGTGCGGGAGAAGGGCGATGGCACCTACCAGCTGATCGCCGGCGAGCGCCGGTGGCGTGCGGCGCAGCGGGCAAAGCTCACAGTCGTACCAGTTGTTGTACGCGAAGTGAATGAATTATCTAGCGTCGAGCAGGCCCTTGTCGAGAACCTGCACCGACAAGACCTGACTCCACTTGAAGAGGCATCGGCGTATCAACAGTTGGCGGAAGACTTCTCGCTCACTCATGAAGCCGTGGCCAAGCGAGTGGGTAAGAGCCGCGCCGCGGTCACCAACGCCTTGCGGTTGCTCATTTTGCCTGCTGTCGTCCAGGGGTATTTGGCTGATGGCCGGCTCACCGCGGGTCACGCCAAGGCATTGCTCGGCACTCCCGATCGATCTGCCCAGGAACGACTCGCGAAGTTGGCAGTCAACGAAGGTTGGTCGGTTCGCGCCACAGAAGATGCAGTGCGTGATGCCCAAGGTCGCAAACCAGACCCGAAACCCGGAACCGGCGGTGGCGGTCGTACCGCGCTTCGCCCCCCGGGACTTCTGGAGCTTGAGAATCTGTTGTCTGAGTACTTGTCGACCAAAGTGGCGGTCAACATGAGCGGTAAGCGTGGACGTGTGGCTATTGACTTTGCTGACTTGGAAGATCTCGAGCGGATTTATCGCAAGATGACCGAAGGTCAGGACTAGAACCGAGTTATCCACACTCTGTCCACAGAAGTTGAGAGTTGTCTCACACAACCCTGAGGTTCTTGAAAACGTTGAGGATGAGGGATGAACGATGCCCACACCTGTGAGCATCCTGTGGATAACTAGCCGAGGGGCTCCGCGAGCCATTCCGCCACGGCCAACACCATGACATCAACCATTTTTGTGGCTCGCTGCAACACCACATCGACTGGTCCAACCGCGCACACCACTGCTGGCATTTTGGTTTCCCGCAGGATTGGCATGCGTAAGCCCTGGATACGACAGGGCATGTCGGGCATTTTCCTCGACATCGTGTCGGACAGCCTGAGGGCGAGCGACTTTCCACCGACACTGAAGAACGTGGGCACTTCGTAGTAACAGAAGGTGCAACCGGCATCCGGCGACGGCTCAATTGCCACATACACATCGGCCCCGAATCGATTGGCAGTGAGGGCTTGGTCCACCGGTTCACCTTCCACCGCGATCGTTTGAGGAAAAGCAGCCTTCAGACGGCGACTGACAGCGTGGGCAATGTTGCTGGTGGTGCCATATTGCCCGACGGCGATGCGGTGCAGATCGCTGTTGGGACCGAGAGATTCGGACTCGCGCACAGCGGCAATGCCGGGCCCCGTGCCGCTTTGGCCTCCGATGCGGCCCAAGGTGTCAACCACGGTGGGGCCGCAGATGCCATCCCCGGCCATCCCACAGTTCTGCTGAAACTCAGTGACTGCCCGCACTGTGAAGGGGCCGTAGATGCCATCCACCCGACCGCAGTCGAATCCGAGGCGCGACAGCTGTGTTTGCAGTTCGGCGACATCGTCACCACGAAGGTTCGGTGAGCGCAGATACAGAAGTCGATCGCCAAGTGACCACGATGCTTCAACGAGCATCGACCATGTCACTTCGTCACATTCACCATCAGCGCGCAATCCGTACGCATCTTGAAATGCGAGCAAGGCCGCGTGCGTGCGACCACAGAATACTGCGTCGTCCGCTGCATGCGGAGCCAAGAAACCTGCAGCCGATAGTCGACGCTGAAGTTTGCGGACAGCGTCGCCGCGTTGGCCCGGTACTAGCGGGAAGAGGGAAGAAATTCTGACAACTCCTCGAGCAAACGGCTCTTCGGAACTGCACCGACCATGCGCTTGGCGGGTTCACCTTTGTCGAACACGATCATGGTGGGAATGCTCATGACGCTGAAGCGACCGGCGATGTCGCCGTGGTCGTCGACGTTGAGCTTGGCGATGGTGATGTCGTCGCCGTTCTCACTTGCGATTTGCTCAAGAATGGGCGCGATCGTTTTGCAGGGACCGCACCACTCAGCCCAAAAGTCGACGAGAATCGGCTTTGTTGAAGCGTTGACGGTCTCATCAAATGTCGAGCTGGTGAGCGTGACGATATTTGCACCCATGGTGGTTCCTTCCGTTGCGAATGAAATCTAGTTGGTGCAACGCCGAAGGCGTGCGAACTATTCCGCTTCGAGCCAACGCTCGCAGTCGATGGCTGCCATACAGCCCGAGCCCGCGGCAGTGATTGCCTGTCGATAGGTGTGGTCTTGCACGTCACCGCAGGCGAACACACCCTCAATGTTCGTGCGACTGGAACCAGGAACTGTGACCAAGTACCCAGTGTCTTCCATGGCGAGAATTCCGGTGAAGAGATCGGTGTTCGGGCGGTGTCCGATGGCAATGAAGAGACCCGTGACAGGCAGTTGTGTGGTTTCCCCCGTGACCGAATTCGACAACGTCACGCCGCTGAGCGTGTCGGTGCCACGTAGTTCGGTGACTTGAGAATTCCATATGACGTTGATCTTTGGGTTTGACATCGCGCGCTCTTGCATGATTTTCGACGCACGAAACACGTCACGACGCACAATGAGGTTGACCTTCGACGCGAACTTGGTGAGAAACGAAGCTTCTTCGATGGCAGAGTCGCCACCACCAACAACTGCGATTTCATGACCGCGGAAAAAGAAACCGTCGCATGTGGCACATGTCGATACACCATGTCCGATGAGTTCGGTTTCGCGTGGAAGTCCGAGCATGAGACTCTGTGCGCCGGTGCTGACGATGATGGATTGTGCCTTGTATTCGGTGTCGCGAATCCACACACGGAAAGGACGCGAAGAGAAATCGACCTTCGTGACTTTCTCGGTGATGAATTCAGCGCCGAAGCGTGAAGCCTGTTCACGAAAACGACTCATGAGCTCTGGTCCCATGATGCCTTCGGGAAAGCCGGGGAAGTTCTCAACTTCGGTGGTGAGCATCAACTGCCCACCTGGTTGGTCAGATGTAGACGATAGTTCGCCCTCGATGACAAGTGGTGCGAGCGAAGCACGCGCTGTGTAGATGGCCGAGGTGAGACCTGCAGGGCCAGAGCCGATGATGATGACTTTGCGAATTTCAGACATTGATCACTCCTTGACGTGACGGCGGCGCATGAGGATGGTTCCCACGAGCAAGAACACGGCACTTGCGATGAAATATGACAGCCATACTGCGGCGTCACGCGACATAAACACATTGAGCAACGACTGCAATGCGCGCGACACGACGATGGCGAACAGAATGATGATGGCGAATACACCGAATGTTGCAAGAAGACCAAACACCAAACCACGTGCCGACTTCACCAGTGGGCGAGTGGTGTGATCGCGGATGTACGAGACAACTCCGTCAATCACGTTGACGACTTTTGTCGCCAAGTCAGGATCATTCAGCGGATTACCGGCCACCGTGTCAGCCTAACGGCGACTTGGCCTGCACTTTGAAGTGTGTTCGGATTGCGACGAAGCGGAATCATCCACCCGAGAGGGCGAGAACATACGCGTTTTCTTGCGCACATGTCTCAGCGTTCAGCAGCACCACTTCAACTTTGCCTGCATCTGTTCGTAGGTAGAGATGCACTTGTTTGCCGTCCACAGTTGTGGTGTTCAGAAACTGAGCACCTGATACCGCTTGACCACAGGGATTGGTCGCAGTGTTTCGAGTTGTCACTTCATCTTTCTCGGCGGCAACGGTGGTGTCGCTCTTTCCGCTTCCATTGACGAGGTACCCAGCAATGCCTGCAGTGGCGGCAAGAACTACAGCAGCTGCAGCAGAGGCGAGCCAGTTCCGACTGTTTCGACCCGACCCGACAGCCACACGATCGACGACTGGCATGTCATCAAAAGCTTGCAAAGCAGCTGCAATATGAGCATTTTTGGTGGTGTCGTCAGCCGCAATCATATTTCCAAGCGCAGCACTTATCGCTCGCTGTATTGCGAGGTCGGTCGGTCCGTCTGATGTCGGCGGCTGGGGAGGTGGAGGTGTCGTATTCACTGTGAATCCTCTGGGTCTTCAGTCTGACGATGTCCGCGGTGTGATTCGTTCCCGTTCTGTCCCAAACCTTCGGAATCGGCTATCAATCGGGCCATTTGTTCGCGTGCGCGGGACAAACGTGAGCGCACGGTGCCGACTGGCACATTCTGGATGGCTGCGATGTCTTCATATTCAAGGTCGGCGACATGACGCAGCACGAGTGCTGTGCGAAACTCCTCGGGCAACTCGCGTAATGCCTGTACCACGGTCATCTGCGTGACGGTTGCTTCATTCGAGTCAGTAGTCATTTGATTGAGTTGCACATCATCATCAGTTGGAAGTGGTCGGCGGCGTATGCGACGCACTTCGTCAATTGCCGCATTCGTCGCAATGCGATACATCCACGTCGACAACGATGATCGCCCATCGAACGATGCAATACCTCGTGCAATCGCAATGAGCGCCGTCTGCGTTGCATCTTCTGCATCGTGAGTGTTAATGACGATGCGGTGCACGACAGCACGAATCTTGTCGTAGTGGCGACGAAGCAATGAGTCGACGGCATTGCGGTCTCCGCCTTGTGCGCGACGCACAAGTTCTTCGTCGCGCGCATGCATGTGCGTCACCCGGCCGTGAAGGAGAGTTCGCTCAACACTCCCTTGAACGGATTCGCACTACTGCATTGGCTGCTAGGTCCGATTTGAGTGAAGAGCACGAGCACGTGTGATGAAGGAGTGGTGACATCGAAGCTGGCAGGTCCGCTGTTGGTGCCGTTATTCACCTTCATTGGTTCACCCCAACCTTCGAGCGTGTCGGGAAGAGTTGGCGCACCGAATACTTCGATGCGCCACGGTGAGGTGCGCACTTCAGCTTTGACTTGTCCGGTTGCGGGTCGTGACAACTGCATCACAATTCCCACACCACGCTTGCTGCCGAAGAATTCGTTCTGATAACACAACGTCGCCCACGACGTAGCTGGGTTGCCATCAGACAACGCGGTCACCATTGCTTCGTTCTCTGTTGAATCGTCACCATTGGGGTCGTAGCTCCTCAAACCCACCACTGTGACTGGCGAATTGTCCACCGGGGCCGCAGCTGCTGGGTCAGTTGGTGCAGGAGCAGTCGACGGTGAAGAACGCAGGCCGGTCCATAACAGCCAACTAGTGACGAGAACGGCAACAAGAAGTGCACCGACTGCCAACATGCCACGGGACCGATTGGTTTGTTGTGAACGAGGAAGCGCACGTTCGGGTCGACGATTTGTGCGCGGGGTCGAACTGCGCTCAATGTCAGACGAATCGTCATGCTGCGTGCGCGGCTGAGTTGCGATTGTCGGCGGTGCGGGCGTGAGGTCACGCTGCGGCGGCAGTGGATGTTCGCGCGTGATAAGCGGATCTTGACCAAGCGTGACAGCGTTGCGATCACTGCCACCCATGTCGGGAGTTGGTGCATTGGGATCGCCTGCAAGTGCAGCCTGAAGTGCTGTCGACACTTCACGACCATTTGAGTAACGACTCTCGGGCTTTCGTCGCAACATCTTGTGTACAACGTCGGTCAAGTTGATTGGTACACCAGGGCACAGCGGTGCAAGTGGTGTGGGGTCACGTTGCAAACGTTGAATTGCGATGGCCTGGTCGTTCTGGCCCTTGAATGGCACATTTCCTGCGAGACACTCGTACAGCACAAGCCCAAGTGAATAAATATCAGCGCGACCATCAAGGGGTCGACCTTTCACTTGCTCAGGCGACAAGTACTTGGCCGTACCCATCATGATGTTCTGGTTGGTGAGGTCGGTCTCGGTCTCGCCGCCGTGCATTGCTTTTGCGATACCGAAGTCGGAGAGAAGAACTTTTCCATTACTGGAAATAAGAATGTTTCCGGGCTTGATGTCGCGATGCACGATTCCTTGGTCATGGGCGTGTTGCAGCGCAAGTGCAATGGAGCGACCGATGTGCACGGTGAGTGATGAACCAAGTCGGGCAGGTCTGCGTTCAGGGTCTTTGCGTCGCGCTTCATCGAGTACTTCGCGCAGACTCTTGCCATCCACGAACTTCATGACGACAAATGTTCGGGCACCTTCTTCGACGATGTCATAGATCGGAACGATGTTTTCGTGATGCAACTTCGCAAGTGCTTGTGCTTCACGACGGAATCGCTCGACAACTGTTTCGTCGTCAGCAATGTGGTCCTTTAAGTACTTCACTGCCACTTGACGACCGAGTTGAATGTCGGTTGCAAGCCACACTTCGGCCATGCCGCCGGCAGCAATTGAACGGTCGAGGCGATAGCGCCCACCTATCAATGCTTCGGGCTTCAGCGATGCGACCATTTCGTCGCATAACGCTAGTTGTACGGTCAGTTCGCGACGCGGAATGCAACTCCGATGGTGCCGACACCAGCGTGTGATCCGACCACAGCACCGATGTCTCCGACGACGATGTCACCGGAATACACCTCTTTCAACATCGACACGAATTGATCGATGTCTGGGCACTTGGCGTGAAGGACACCCAACTGCACGATGTTCGGAGTGGAGCGAACTTGGTCGATGAGAAAGGCAAGCGCCTTGCTTCGTGTGCGCTGACGTCCACCTTCTTCCACTTTGCCGTTGCGGATTTCGATGATGGGCTTGATGGCAAGTGCAGTGGCCATCAGGGCTTTGGCACCACCGATACGGCCACCCTTCTTCAGGTTCTCGAGGGTGTCGAGAGCACCCCACACGTGCACTTTGTCTGCGTAACCGCGAGCAAGTGATGCGACCTCGTCGAGGGAAGCGCCTGCTTTGGCCCGTTCGGCGCAGTCGAGCACCACGAGACCCTGACCCATACTGACGGTGCGGCTATCAACCACCGTGATCGGAATGTCTGCGGCCACGGACTTAGCGGCCAATTCGGCACTTTGCATGGTGGCCGAGAGGTCACCAGACAAGTTGATGACACAGATGCCGCCTGCTCCGTCGGCCTTCAGCTGGCGATAGGCAGCCTCGAACTGACCAGGTGCCGGAGCTGCTGTTTCGGGAAGCACGCTCGACGAATGGCAGCGCGACCAGAACTCGTCGACAGTGATGCCGGTTCGGTCGGTGAATTCTTCGTTGCCGAAACGAATGGAGAGGGGCACCACAACGATGCCCAGGCGGTCGCATACGTCTTGGGGAAGGTCGCAGGCGCTGTCGGTAACTATTCGAATTGTCATGGTGCGCCAACCGTACTCTCTTCAATTGCTTGTTCGCGTCGTTGGCGGCGCCAATGGGCGAACCACCACGCACCCACCAGCAATAAAGCGGACAAGCCGACCAACTGTCCGATACCAGCGATGGCATTCACGTTTGCGGTAATGGTCACCGGTGACACGACTCGCGCACGACCTGTGGGGGTGGTGACTCGAATGGTGACCGGGAATGTGCCGCTTGATCGGGCTTCAACCGGAATGGTGACGTCGGTGCTGGATGATGCCGGAAGTTCGACGATTTGTGACGCTTGCGGAAGTATCAACTTGGCACTCGCAACAGTGAGCCGCACGGTCAGAGGCACGTCCGCCGAGTTTCGCAAGATGATGCGAATGGTGCCGCGGCGATCGGTGAGTGTGACTGAGTCGAGTTCGGGCAGTGACACTGCTTGGCGAATGGCGTTGAACTGTTGCTTCAGTCCGTTGATGTTCTCGTCAGCACCGCCCGGCGCCAATGCTCCGCGCGAGGCAACAATCGCCAACTGACGATCCCACGAGATCAGGCGCGCGTCGTTAACTGGCAACATTGAGCCAACGGTGGTGCGCTCAACGTTGAGTGAATAGATGGCTGCACCGATACCGGTGACAGATACCACCGATCGCGGCGCAAGTGACATTGTCGGCGCATTCGCATCAACGCTCGGCACATTCGACAAGTCGACAAGTTGAAGTGCGGACGTTCCTTTAATGGCGTCGAGGAAACTGGACGTGACGAGTGGTCGCGGCACCAAACCAGTAGGTGGTGCAATGACCAGATGAATGTCGGTCGGTGAGTAACCAGCCCGCAACAAGTCAGCTCGTTCCATCACCAGTTCGGCCGCCAGACGAATACCTCTTCGTGTCGGGTCGGAGACATTGTCATCGAACAACGCCTCGACCTTGGCGAGTGCGGTGTACACACCAAGGTTCGACCCGTTTGGCAAAGCAATGCGAGCAATCACGCCGTTTGGTGTGGTGCGCGCAAGCCCTGCCGACAATTGGGGATACAACAACACACTGCGCACTCCAAGGTCAGGCAGGAGCACAGCCCCGCGATCATCAAGAATGTTGGCCTCGGGGTACACAGAGCGCTGCAGTTTCGCTGCTGGAATATTGGCGCCGATGACGTCTTCGGCAAGTCGCCACTGTCTCGTGAACTCGCTGTCCAAGCCTTCGACGACTGCTGTGCTTGGCGACAGCCGCATATATGTTGTTGAGAGAATCGACCGTTGGGCAAGAGCACTGCTGAGGTCGCTAAGAGTCAATAAATCACTCGCGTTCGCCGACTCAGCCATTCCTTCAATCAGTTCGGCGGGAAGTGTGAGTGACAATGGCACTTTGTTTCGAACCACTATCTGGGTGAGACGCTCCATGGCAGTGCGTTGCGCATCAGTGATGACGGGGGCGCCGTCTGGTCCGTGGGCAGCATCTGGCAGATAGTTGATGAGATATGACGCCTTCACTTTGTTCAGCGCATCGTCAGCGTTCGGGCGATGAACAAATGTCATTGTGCTGCCGAGGTCACGGTCGTCGGACACGATGGTGAAGGTGATGGGGTAGACCCCAGGTTGGATGAGGTCAAGCGCATTCGCCGCCGGTTTCGTGGTTTGAATGGGCACAACAACGACAAGTCGATTCAATGAATCACGTGGCAACAAGAAGTAGTCGAAGGTGACTTCGTCGGTGATGCGTACGGCGACGCTCTCATCGGCAACCAACTGCAACGACTCACGTGATGCAACCGGGTTGTGCAACTGAACTTTCAATTGTGCATCAAAGGGAATGTTTGCAAGAGCACTTGTCTGAAAAACGAATGTGGCGCGCGCAGTTGTGATGGAGAATGGCTGTTCCGCCACGCGCAATGTGCCAGTGGTTTTTGCGTGCACGCGTGTGCTGCCAGTGAACGGCGATGTGATGAGGGCAAGAGTCGCGCATGCCATCAATGTCAGAGCTCGCGTGAGTCGAGGGCCTCGCATGGACAACATCAGTACCCAGCCTGTACGTCTCGTTGCATCACTGACAACCCGTTTGGCAGACGACGAAAGCCAAATTTGGCATACAGACCAAGGGCTGCATGATTATCGGTCTCGGTGTTCACGACTATCTGAGAGCATCGATGGCGACGAAGCCAGCGGTACGCCACCGCCATCAGTGCGGTTCCACTTCCACGTCGTTGATGATCTGGTGCGACGGCAAGCCGTTGTACATATCCGATGCCACGAGTGTGGCCGACAATCACGAACCCATGCGGTCGGCTGTTCCCAACCGTGAACACAGCAGACACATGCGTGGCACGTAACGCTTCACGAAGAGACACTGCATCAAGTGACCACTCATCACCGAATGAACGCCGGTCGATGTCCTCCAGTCGTTTTGCAGTGCTCGGGAAGAGTCGTCGCCCGATTGTGATTGCGGAGCGAATGCCAAGGTCATTCGGCGGCTGTTCGACAACTGCGTCATCGATGACCACGCTCAGCAAGTCGAGTTCTTGGCAGGCAGCAAACCCTGCCTGTGCCAAGCGCGCCGCGTTGGCTGGTGCGACTGCGGTGGTGCGAACTGACTGGTAACCGACAGTTGCAAGTTCGCGCATCCAGTCTGCGATGACATCAGGGTGCGGAAGTGCAGAGCCCTCGTCGTGTGCGCCAGAGAGAATAAGGTATGCCATGTCGTTTCGATGCGGCCACGGTCGCACGCGCACCGTCACGGGTCCGGTCCACAGCACTCCTGAGCGACGCAAAAGAACGGTCGAAGCCACGGGCGAACGGTAGCGTCGTTGATGGTCCACCACGATTGAAGTCTCGTCCCGATCTATTTTTCGCATGATTCCCGCCCGCTTCACACCAATCCTCGATGAGATGGAACCATTGGCTCGTCGTTTCCGCGACGCGGGTCATCGCCTGTTTCTCGTGGGCGGAACGGTGCGAGATCTGCTCATGTCAGGTGACTCAACCGACGCAGTGGACCCGGCCAACATCGACTTCGACGCCACTACCACCGCTCGGCCAGATGAGATCAAGCGCATTGTTGGCGATATCGCAGATGCACTGTGGACCCAAGGCGAGCGCTTCGGCACCATTGGTCTCGATGTGCGTGGTCGCAACTACGAAATCACGACACATCGCGCTGAGGCCTATTCCCCCGACTCACGGAAACCCGAAGTGGCTTTTGCTGATGCCATAGAAACTGACTTGTCGCGTCGGGACTTCACCATCAATGCAATGGCGCTTGAAGTCACGAGCGATCAACCAGAGCTAGTTGACCCGTTTGGCGGCATGGTCGATTTGGTGTCGCGCGTGTTGCGCACGCCACTGTCGCCCGAAGAAAGTTTCAATGATGATCCGCTGCGCATGATGCGAGCGGCTCGGTTCATTTCACAACTGCAAGTCACACCAGACGACGCGCTGGTGAAAGCGGTACGCGCGATGCACAAGCGCCTCGAGATTGTGTCAATGGAACGAATTCGCAACGAGCTCGATCGATTGATGATCACTGATAGCCCGAGTGCTGGCTTGTGGTTTTTGGTCGACACGGGTCTTGCAGACGTGTTCCTTCCAGAGTTGCGCCTGATGCGCGTGGAACAAGATCCGATTCACCGTCACAAGGACGTACTCACACATACCATTGCTGTCATCGAGAACGTGCGCAGGGGTGCAGCCCCCGATTTTGATTTTCGCCAAACACGACTTGCGGCACTGTTCCATGACATTGGTAAGCCGCGCACCAAGTCCATTAAAGATGGCAAGGGTGTCACGTTTCATCATCATGAAGTAGTTGGTGCACGCATGACACGTGACCGTTTGCGAGCGCTGAAATATCCGAATGAAGACGTTGAAGCAATCACCGAGTTGGTTGCGTTGCACTTGCGCTTTCACACCTATCAAATGGGTTGGACCGATAGCGCCGTGCGACGTTACGTGCGCGATGCCGGTCCGTTGTTGTCTGAGTTGAACGTGCTCACTCGCTGCGACTGCACGACGCGTAACGAAAAGAAGGCTGTGGCTTTGTCGCGCCGAATGGATGAGTTGGAGACACGCATCGCCGAATTAGCCGAGCGCGAGGAACTTGCATCATTGCGTCCGGAATTGGATGGCGCGACGGTCATGGAGATTCTCGAGCTCACCCCAGGCCCTGCTGTTGGTGCGGCACTTGAGTTCTTGATGGACATTCGCCTCGAAGAAGGTCTTGTCGGTGATGCCGAAATTCGACGTCGATTGCACAAATGGTGGGCAGAGAACAAAGAACGCGTCTCTGACTTGCGCCGCACTCCGCGCCGTCGCCTGAACTGACCGCGTTTGTTATGAACCGAGTTTGTGGGCGCGCAACACGAGCGTGCTTGGAACTACGGCACGGGGCTCACGAACTGACGACAACTCATGCATCGCGTTGATGGCAAAGTTTGCTCGTTGTAGCGACATAACCAGGTCACCAATGCCGGGTGACTTCGACCCGTACTTGTGTTTGGCAGTGGGATCAGAACCCTCGAAAATGTCTGCAGCCGGATGTGTGAGTGCCAACACGAAGGACGCTTCGGTCTTCAGCAAACGGTGGACCTGGCGAAACAATCGCGCGATGTCGTGAGTGCGCGACACTTGATGCACGCAGATCACCAAATCAAATAGTGAGCTGGTGGCAAACCCAAGGTCTGCAAGTTCGGTGCGGTGACACTCAACTTTCACCTCGGACTTTTCTGCGGCCAGGCGAACTTTGGCGATGTTCGTGTCAGACGGGTCAACAGCAATCGTGCGAGCACCCCGCAGGGCGAGCGCCACACTATTTGGTGTTGGGCCATACACGCCGAGCTCCATGACGCGTTTGCCACGTACATCACCGCACAACCGAAGTTCGCCGTCGGAGCTGACATCGGTTCCGTACGACACTTCGGGTCCGGGCATGACCGCGCGTAACAGACCGCCCGTGGGATCTGACATGTCTCTACTGTATGACGAATCTCGACCCAACGGTTATTCTTCGCGTACATGACGTTCAGTGCCAGCATGTTGCGCGGAGCCAACGGTGTCGTTGACCACCGTCTCGCGCGCCGGGCACTGATCAACGAAGTCAAGCGCGGTCGCATTTCGAAAGATTCTGTGTGTGATGCGCATCCGGAATTGATTCGCGCTGCTCGGAACCTCGGCGAGGAAACTTCGACACCATGTCCGATCTGTGAAGAAGTGAATGTGGTGCTGCTCACCTACGTGTTCGGTCATGGGTTACCAAAACACGGTCGCTGCATTACGAAGCGCAGCGAAATCACATCGCTTCAGAAGTCACCGCACGATTACGCCGCATATGTGGTGGAAGCGTGCCCGTCGTGTTCGTGGCACCACTTGTTACGTGTGCTTCCTGTTACTGGTCGTCGTCCGGCGCAACGACGCGGCGCTACATCTTCCTGATTCGCGAATGTAGGTGGCTGTAATCAGTCGACGAGCACGTGTGGGTAGTGCGTGCGACATGAGAAACACCACAATCCGATGTCGTCTTCCACCGTCTGTGACGGCTTAGTTTCCCAATCCTCTGGCACCACATACATGCGGTGCACCGCCGTGACATGCTCGTCGGTAGCGCCGCAACTGTGACAGGAGCCTGTGTCGGCATCGGTCACGTCGGTCATGTGGCTCAATCTACGGCGCGTGTGCTGCGCGGGTTTCAACCCCGACGGTGCTGAAACGCCCCATCTGAGATGCCTTGATACATCCCTGTGGCACCTTGGCGACGTGCCGATACGCTTCGCCCGTCATATTCACCCTGCCCCTACGGGGGCCCCGGGCACACACTCGGGTCCGAAGGGAGGTCACACGCAATGCGTGCTTACGAACTAATGGTCATTCTCAGCGGCAAGCTCGATGAGAACAATGCGCATGGTTGGTTGAAGTCCATCACCACCAATGTCTCCGCTGTCGGCGGAAAAGTGCATGGCAATCCCGACTGGTGGGGCAAGCGCCGTCTTGCGTATCCCATCAAGAAGCAAGACGATGGCTACTACGCCATCTTCAACATCGTCGCTCCTGCTGGTGCACTCGACGAAGTCGAGCGTGGCTTCCGCATCTCCGACGACGTGTTGCGTCACAAACTGCTCCGTCTTCCCGATTCCGAAGCTGCACGTCGCGGCTTGGTGTCGGCAGCCTGAACGGTTGCATCGGCAACTAGCCCGCAGAACTAATATTTAGGAGTATCACATGGCAGATAACACCATCACAGTCGTCGGGAACCTAACTCGCGATCCAGAACTTCGCTTCACCACTGGTGGACGCGGCGTGGCCTCATTCGGCATTGCTGTCGGTCGCCGCTATCAGGTGAACGGCGAATGGCAAGAGCAAACTTCGTACTTCAACATCACTGCTTGGGGAACACTTGGCGAAAACGCCGCCGCAACTCTCACCAAGGGTTCACGCGTCATCGTCACTGGTCGTCTCGAACAGCGTGAGTACACCAACCGTGACGGCGACAAGCGCACCGCAATAGAAATCGTTGCCGACGAACTCGGACCGAGCTTGCGTTGGGCAACCGCGCAAGTTGAGCGCACACCACGCGATGGTGGTGGCAACGGCGGTGGCGGACGCTCTGGTGGTGGCGGAAGCCAGCCCGAGCCGTTCTACGCAGGCGACGAAGAGCCCTTCTGAGGCTCGAACATCAGTATCGATAACCATTTCATTTAGAGGCACACAGTCATGACAAGCAAGAAAAACAAAGCGCGGCTCGCGAAAGAATCGAACCGTCGAATCAAGAAGAAGTCCAACCCTTTCTCAGGTGGCAAGCCCGACTTCATCGACTACAAAGACATCAACCTGCTGCAGCGGTTCATGACCGACCGGTCAAAGATCCGCGGTCGCCGCCTCAGCGGTGCCGACCAGCAACAGCAGCGCGAGATCACCAATGCCATCAAGAACGCACGTGAGATGGCTTTGTTGCCGTACACCAAGCGCGTCACCAGCACGCGTGCGCCACGCGGTGAGCGTCGCGACGATGACGCCGGCGAGACCAACGAGCAGAGCATCGAGGCGAAGTATGCCGAGATGGCAGAGTCAACTCTCGACGAGGGCATGAGCCCAGAGGTTGAGACCGCAGAGACAGTGGAGGCCTGATCATGAAAGTCGTTCTTCGTTCAGACATCGCCGGCGTTGGTCGCCGTGGCGACATCGTCGATGTGGCCGATGGTCACGCACGCAACTACTTGTTGCCCCGTGGCATGGCCTTTGCCGCCACTTCGGGCGCGGTCAACCAGGCCAATGCCATGCGCAAGGCTCGCGACCTTCGTGAGACGGCCGACCGAGAGGCCGCGCAGACAATTGCTGGTCAGTTGAAGGATCGCACCATCACCATCACCGCCAAGGCTGGGGCTGAGGGTCGACTCTTTGGTTCGGTCACCGCTGCCGATATTGCCGACGCACTGTCGAGCCAGGCTGGTATCGAGGTCGACCGCAAGAAGGTGGTGTCTCAGCCGATTCGTGCGGTCGGAGCACACAATGCCATCTTGCGTCTCCATGCCGACGTTGAGTGCAACATCGCTCTCAATGTCGTTGCTGGCTGAGGTGAACAGCTTTCTCCACAGGCCATCCACAGGCTGTAAGGGCTATACACAGCCCTATTCACAAGGAATTCCCAGGGTTACACCCCTAGCGGTCCACAGGCAAAAACAGGCAGGGTAAGACAGCCCATGTCCACCACTGAATCTCCTCGACGCGCGCGTTCATCCACGAACGGAGCACCGGCCCGCAATGACTTGCGTGTGCCTCCGCACAACGTCGACGCCGAGAAGTCCCTCATTGGTGCAATGTTCTTGTCCGACGAGGCCATTGGTGTCGCTGTTGAACGCAACCTGCTGGCAGACGACTTTTACAAGCCGGCACATCAACACATCTTTGATGCCGTGCGCGCTTTGGTGTCGTCGTCTGAAGCAGTCGACCCTGTCACTGTTGGCGACGAACTGCGTCGTGCAGGTTTGCTCGATGAAATCGGCGGTCTTGACTATTTGGTTGAGTTGCAGAACGCCACACCCTCGGTCAGCAGTGCCGAGCGGTACGTGAAGATCGTTCAAGACACTGCCACCTTGCGCAAGCTCATTCGTACTGCGAGCGAAATTGCTGATATTGCATATAGCGAACCCTCCGACATTCCGTCTGCGCTCGATGCAGCCGAGTCGAGAGTGTTTGCCATTGCTGAAGACAAAGTGGCCGACACCATCAAGCGCGTGAGCGAACTCACCGATGACGTCACTGAAATTCTCGAAGCGCGCTACGACAACAAGAACCCCATCACTGGTCTGCCAACCGGCTATCACGACCTCGACGAATTGCTGTCGGGTCTGCAACCCGGAACTTTGAACATTGTCGGCGCTCGACCTGCAATGGGTAAGTCGGCATTCGCTCTTGGTGCAGCAGTCAATGCTGCGAAGAAAACAAACCGTCCTGTGTTGTTCTTCTCACTTGAAATGTCGGCAACCGAACTAACCCAAAGAATTTTGTCTGCCGAAGCAATGGTGGAATCTGATCGTTTGCGTACCGGTCGACTACAAGACAGTGACTGGACGAAATTGTCGAATGCCGTCAACCGCCTCGACATTCCGTTGTACATCGACGACAACTCACAGGTCACCGTTATGCAGATTCGTCAGAAAATTCGTCGTGTCACTCAGCGTGAAGGACTTCCTGTGCTCGTCGTCATCGACTATTTGCAACTCATGGGTAGTAGCAGCAATTTTGAGACACGTCAGTTGGAAGTTAGTGAGATCAGCCGAAACTTGAAGTTGTTGGCCCGTGAGTTCGGCATTCCTGTCATGGCACTTAGTCAGTTGTCACGTCAGTTGGAAACGCGCCAGGACAAACGTCCTCAGTTGGCTGACTTGCGTGAATCTGGTGCACTCGAACAAGACGCCGACGTTGTCATATTCATCTACCGCGAAGAAGTGCACCACCCTGAGAACCTCAACGCACGTGGTTGGGCCGACATCATTGTCCAGAAGCACCGCTCTGGACCCATCGGTACAAGAAAACTCGTTTTCCAAGGGCCGTACACCAAGTTCGACAACGCCGCCCGCGAGATGTAGTCACGCCGTTAGGCTCGGCTCTCGTGACGCACACGCCCGAGCTCGGCACGCTGGCAGTCGTCGTACCTGCTCTCAATGAAGAATCGGCGATCGCCGAATTCATTCGTGAAGCTGAAGCACAACTTCTCCACATTGGTGGGCTTACGCGGCTCACACTTGTCGTCGTAGACGATGGGTCCACCGACTCAACTGCTGATGTGGTGAAGGACTTGGCTGCGAAGCATCACAGCGACACTTTCCGCATTGAACTTGTTCGCTTCACTCGCAACTTTGGTAAAGACGCAGCGGTGTATGCGGGTGTGCAACGCGCTGTTGAGTTGGCGGCGCATATTGGTGTGATGGATGCTGACCTACAACACCCGATGCATGTCATGGCTCGAATGGCAAAAGTTGCCATCAGCGGGGAAGATCACGTTGTTGGTGTGATGACGTTTCCGAAACAGAAGCCGTGGTATTCAGCATCCAAGAAATTGCTGCACACTCTGCGTGAGGTTGCAAGTGACGGGGCGACCGAGCCGCAGGGCGTTGGTGACTTCCGGGTGTTCTCGCGTCGCATAGCTCTTGAATTTCTGCAACTACGTGAGCGAGCGCGCTTCACTCGTGGCATATTCTCGTACCTGGGCCATCCGGCAACGTTTGTGCACTTTGAAGTTGAGCCACGCCGCGGTGGCAACGGCACTCGGTGGCCTCTCTACAAACTCATCTCATCTGCCATCACAGCTCTTGCTTCCCAGGGAACCGGTCTCCTTTCGCGTCTTGTCACGTGGTCTGCGGTGTTGATGGTTGCCTCGTTCATCATCGCAGTGGTAGCTGCTGTGTTCATGCTGGTGTCCGGTGATTTATCCGGGCCGATGTTGCTGCTTGTGGTGTTGGTCGGTCTGCAGGCAGTGCATCTGCTGTTCTCCATTTTCATTGCATCTCACGCCACGTTCACCCTGCGGGAGACTCAGCAGCGTCCCGCGTACATCGTGCGTGAAACCCTCACCAACGACGACTGAACTCGTTCGAGCAACCAGAGAACAGCCACAATGGAGGGATGTTCCTCGGCGAAAACCTCATCACGTGGTTGGTGCTGGCCCTCGGTGGGGCATTGGCCGTCGGAAATATTCTCGCTTTGGTGAAGCCACCAATCGAGCAACAAGACACCGAGAACCTCACCAAAGCCCCGGTTGCGCGCACAGTTGCGATGGCCACGATCGGCGCCATCGCCGCCATCTGGGCGTTCGTCAGTTTGGTCGCGGGCTAGGGTTCGCACTCGTGATCTTGTCGGACAGAGACCTACGAGCCGAGTTGTCGGCTGGTCGCATCATCATCGAGCCATTCGATGAAAAGTGCGTGCAGCCTTCCTCCATCGATGTGAAGGTGTCGAACTTGTTCCGTGTGTTCCGCAATCACACGGCAGGCATCATCGACGTGAAGAAGGACATGACCGATCTCACTGAGATGGTCGAGATTCCGATGGACGGCGTGTTCATGTTGCATCCCGGGGAATTCGTGTTGGGCTCGACGCTTGAACGTGTTGCGGTGCCTCACGACCTCGTGGCACGCATTGAAGGCAAGAGCTCGCTCGGTCGGTTGGGTCTACTCATTCACTCAACTGCCGGGTTTATTGACGCTGGCTTTGACGGTCATGTGACCCTCGAGCTGGCGAATGTCGCCAACCTTCCGATCACGCTGTACCCAGGTATGAAGATTGGCCAGATCTCATACATGAAAATGACGTCACCAGCGGAGAACCCGTACGGCCAAGGTGCGCGTGGCTCGAAGTATCAAGGTCAGCGTGGCCCGACGGCGAGTCGCTACTTCGAGAACTTCAACCAGTAATTCCGAGGTTCAGTGGTGTGGGCCACTGTGAATGCCCATGGACAGAATTCAGCAGGCGCTCCTCAAAATTTCTTGATGTCGCGAACGAGATGCACAAGGTTTCACCAAGCACATTGTCTGGTGAGAGAGCACCAAGACGAGCGATGTACGACCGCAAGTCACCGGCAAGCATGTCGTATGCGTCAACCCAGGCAGAATCACTACCTCGACGCATGGCATCGAGTAATTCACCATCGAACTGCGAACTCACCGGCGACACCGTACAGACAACTTGTTGGGAATTTTGGTCGGGCAACTAGAGCGGGTGACGGGAACCGAACCCGCATTCTCAGCTTGGGAAGCTGATGTTCTGCAATTGAACTACAAATCCCCATCATTCCTCGGTAATAATGTTGACGTGGAAATCTTTGAAACTCCGCTTCCAGGCATCGGTGTCCGATACGAATTCAATACTGAGATCGGACGACGGGTTGGTGTCTTGGTCCATCGTGA
>VGCD01000012.1 GCA_016870215.1 Actinomycetota bacterium | reverse complement strand
TCCGAGATGCGCGAACACGGTGTACACCACGTGTCACCGAATGGAGTGATTGGTGATGCTTCATCAGCAGATGCAACATATGGAAACGATGTCCTCGCTCGTTGGACGACTGATCTTGTTCACACCGTTCGGTCCTGCATGGCGACGTGGCTCGCTGACGTGTCTGAAGACAGCCGTTCCGCGACACCGTCACCATGACGACACCACTTCTTCGATGTGACGCGCTCTGGAGTCGTCAGGGTGACCAACTGATTGCCGGGTCGCCCGCTCGGTTCTTCCGGCTCACTGAAAATGGCGTGGAGGCCGCGAAAGCCCTTGAAACTGGGGCTTCGACAGCACCCAAACATGCCCCCCTCGCCGATCGTCTGATCGCGGCCGGCGCACTGCACCCCTATCGCGCGGCGTTGGCGGACCCGTCCCAGATCACTGTCGTCATCCCCGCATATCTCGCCGAGGCTCACCAGAGGAAACAACTTCGGGAATTGATTTCTGGCCTGGAAGGGCTGTCCGTCATCATCATCGACGACGCTTCCCCCTCCGCTATCGAACTCATGGATGCGAAAGTTGTTCGTCTAGACACAAACAGTGGGCCTGCCGCTGCTCGCAATCGAGGACTCGAGCTGGCATCAACTCCACTTGTTGCTTTCGTCGACTGTGACGTTCACATCACTCGTGATGACATCTGCAAGCTTGCAGCACAGATCGATGATCAGACAAAAATTGTTGCGCCGCGAATAGTTGCTTCAAAGCGACGAAGTCTTCTTGCGCAATACGAACGTAATTCGGCTCCACTCGACATGGGTCAGCAGCCAGCGAAAGTGACGCATGATTCGCGTGTGTCGTATCTTGCAAGTGCTGTGTTGGTGTGCGACACTGCGACGCTTCGAGACGCTGGTGGATTCGACGTCACACTTCGTTGCGGAGAAGATGTCGACTTGGTGTGGCGACTTCTCAACAACGAAATCACCGTTCGCTACGAACCTTCCATCAACTGTCAACACGACACTCGCCGTGGCCTCGTGCCGTTTCTTCGCCAACGATTCAACTACGGCTCGAGCTCGGTCGACTTGGAGTCGCGCCATCCCGGACGGTTGTCACCTTTACGTAGTCGACCAACGAGCGTTGCAACGTGGTTGCTGCTCGGCATCGGATTGCATGTGATTGCGCTCGCGTTCTTACTTCTTGACTTCGCATTTATGTCATTGCAATTCCGTGAGCGAAACATCAGTACCCGCCTGATGCTCAAGATGTTCGGAAAAAATTTCCTTAACACGGGGCAACACTTCGCCGACGCCATCGTCAAAGTGTGGTGGCCAGTCATCGTTGTCACCGCGACACTCTCCGACGCTGTGAGCAGTCTCCTGGCCCTATGCATTGTGATCCCCGGACTCATCGCCTACGCCCGTCGACCAACTCTTGATCCATTCAGTTTTCTCTTCCTTCGCACGCTCGAGAAGTTTGCATACGGTGCTGGAGTCTGGGTGAAAGGTTTTTCAGTCCATAATCTGAACGCTCTTCGTCCACGATTCCTCTCGATGAGCAACTCTTCAGTCTCGGGATAGCGTGACGGGGTGACCCTCCGCCTCACCGTGAATGAAGTTGCTTGGAAGCAACACGTTCAATCGGTTGCGAGGTCATTTCCCAGAATTGTTCCAGTCGTCAAGGGAAACGGTTATGGATTTCGTCGATGGAATCTCATGCCTCTGGCCGGGCAACTTTCAGATGAGATTGCTGTCGGAACAGTGTTCGAGGCGCGTGACATTCCTTCTGGCGTCACGCCAATTGTCCTTACCCCAACCATGACACAACCACCTTCGACACTGCCGTTGGCGACAGTGCTGACAGTGGCATCCGTCGACCAAATTGCTGCACTGTCCCGATTCGGATGGTCTGGTCGCATCATGGTGAAGCTTCAATCTTCGATGAAACGCCACGGTGTTGCGCCAACTGATTTCAAGAAGTTGATGTCGTACATCGATCGAACATCACTCACTGTTCACGGATTCTCTATTCATCCACCACTCGACGGTGACATGACACTTCACCTTGATGACATCACAAAGTGGCTCGACATGTTGCCGGTCGATGCACCTGTGTATGTCAGCCATCTTGATGCAGCAACATATGAACGTCTGTGTGCATCACACCCACAAAGAACTTTCCGTGTTCGTCTCGGCACATCTCTCTGGCACGGTGACAAGTCGATGATGCACTTGACCGCCGACGTGCTCGGAACTCACAGTCTTGAAGCTGGTGAGCGCGCGGGCTATCGCCTGACGGCAACAAACGGTCCAGGACAAGTAGTGCTCGTTGGTGCGGGCAGTGCACACGGTGTCACTGCACTCGACGATGGGAGAAGCCCGTTTCACTATAAACACAGCCGCTTGAACCTGCTTGAGCCACCTCACATGCACACCTCCATGTTGTTCGTGGCTCGCGGTCGGGCTATTCCCGCCGTGGGCGAGTGGATCGACGTGCAACGTCCACTCACTCAGGTGCAAGTAGACCTACTGCAGTGGACGGCCTGACACTCTCTCGCTCATCAGGCCTCACCTCCGATGGCCGCCCTCGCCACACGTGGCCCGACGTCATCCGCGCTCTCGCGCTTTCTGGCGTCGTGGCGATGAATTTCCATACCTACTTGAATGGCAGCGGTGCCTCGAGCCCCATAGCTGCCTCTGTGTGGGAGCGGCTCTTCAACCCCAACACCGGGCCCCTCAGCACCCGATTCGCCGCGGTCTTCGTATGTGTTGCGGGAATAGCCATCGCACTCATGGAACGTTCATGGGGCGGTGCGACGCGTGCATTGTCTGCGCGACTCTTACGACGCGGATTCGTGCTGTATGCCGCTGGCTTTGCGTTGGAGTGGATCTGGCCCGGCACGATCATCTTCTATTACGGCGCCTACTTCATGCTTGCAGCGCTTCTCATTCATCTGACGTCCCGACAACTTCTTGCACTATGTGCTCCGATTGCGCTCGTTGCCGCTGTCATTCAAGGAGTACGCGCGGAACGACTGGCAGATGGCGAGTACACCTCATGGCTCGACCCTGCGTCCATCACATCGCTCACCGACCTTATGGTGCGCACCTTTGTCTCCTACACCCACCCGGTATTCCCGTGGCTTGTGTTTCTCTGCGTCGGAATAGTTATCGGAAGAAATATCGACACCTTCCTGCACTATCAACTCCGTTTCCTCGGTCTTGGCGTTTCGCTTGTGGCCATTGCGTATGTCGCACGAGATCTCGTGTACCACCATGCAGCCGAGGCGGACAATGCGGCGTTCATGTTGATGGTGTCGTCAACTGATCCGAAGTCTGCTGGCGTGCCGTACACAGTAGGGACCGTGGGCTCAACCCTGGTGTGCATTGTCGTCATTTCAATTTTCTCTGACAAATGGTCACAGTCATCAGTGGTCGCATCACTCGCACGCATCGGCCAAACAAGTCTCACGTTCTACATGTTCCACGTCATCTTCTATGAGGTGGTTGTCGAAGTCTTTGGCGCGGCATCAGCAACCGGACTTGACACAGCACTTGTCTTGTCTGTCATCTGCATCGCGTTGGCGAGCACTTTCATTCTGTGGTGGACCAGGTTCATCGGACAGGGTCCGCTCGAGCGTCTCTATCGACTGCTCGCGCCGTGAACTGCTGTCACGTGAGTGTGACGTGAATCAGCTGCGATTGAAACCGCGCCAGCCAACCGCCGCAGCACCGACAAGTGGTCCCTCATCTGCAAGTCGAGCCGGAACGATTCGGGCTCCGCGTGCAAACTCGATCTGACACAACTCGTCGAGCGTTTTCTGTGCCGCGGTGAAGAACGTGGCGCCAAACCCGAGTGCCACGCTTCCACCGACCACAGTGAGTTTCAGGTCGAGCACATTGCTCACCGACGCCACTGCTCGCCCAACAAGGCGACCTGTGCGCACCATGGTCTCGTAGGTCGGTTGGGTTGGCGGCCGACCGGTGATGGCCTCGATGGCAGGCCCCGATGCCTCAGCCTCGAGACACCCTCTCCCCCCACACGAACACCGACGGCCATTGGGTTCAACCACCACATGGCCCACATGGCCGGCGTTGCCCGTGGCCCCATCGAGCAGCTCGCCGTTCAGCACGATGCCTCCGCCCACCCCCGTGGACACCACCATGGCCATGAAATTGTCCACCCCTTTGGCCGCCCCCAACCAGCCCTCGGCGAGGGCCAACGCCTTGGCATCACCGTCACCGAACACCGGAAGCGAGGTCAAAGTAACGAGTCGTTCACGAAGTGGAAAGTTGCGCCACTGTTCAATGTTGAGCGGTGAGATGGTTTCGACATTGCGCGCTATCGGCCCAGCGCTTCCGACTCCGACCACAACGACATCGGCGCCATGATGTCCACGCGCACGATTCATCTGCTCTTTGACTGCTAGTGACAACTCATCGAACAACTGCTCGCCGCTCCACTTGTGATCGATACGAACGAGAGCACGGTCAACCAACTCGCCACTGCGAGAAACAATGCCCACTGCGAGTTTCGTGGCTCCGATGTCGATGGCAAGTGCCGCTTCCATTAGGTAATAAGTGTGCCAGCGCTTTTGTGTGTCGCCACCCAACATGGGCGAGTTGCTATACGAACTGCGTATATTCGTGCATGTGACGACGGATTGGAACCCTGTTTTGAAGGCGGAACTGTCCAAACCGTATTTCACCGAGCTTCAAACTTTCGTCGCCGCCGAGCGTCGCAAACACCACGTGTACCCTGCCGAACACAATGTGTTCGCCGCGCTGCACACCACTTCATATGCCGACACAAAAGTTCTGATACTCGGACAAGATCCGTATCACGGCGAGGGACAAGCACACGGACTCGCATTCTCCGTACAACAAGGTGTCGCCATTCCACCTTCTCTTCGAAACATCTACGCAGAACTTCGCGAAGATATTGGTGTCAACACTCCGGCACATGGTTGTCTCACCGCTTGGGCACAGCGTGGTGTGCTGTTGTTGAACACAACACTCACCGTTCGTGCAGGACAAGCTGGAAGTCACCAAGGGAAGGGTTGGGAACGCTTCACCGACGAAGTCATCACCGCTGTGGCGGCAAAGGCCGACCCGGTTGTCTTCATCTTGTGGGGAGCATCAGCCCGACGTAAGCGAACCCTTATCACCGGCACCCACCATGTGGTGCTGGAGGCCCCACACCCCTCGCCCCTGTCCGCCCACAATGGCTTTTTCGGCAGCAAACCCTTCTCCCAAGCCAACAATGCCCTCGTGGCTGCCGGTCGCGACCCCATCGACTGGAACTTGTAGCGGGGTGCTCGCTCGGACAGTCGCCGACTGTTGACAGCGAGAAAGCCCACCAGTAGCGTCGCGCCGATGGGCACAGTGCGTCGCGAACAGCACATTGAGTGCTCACCTGCCACCACCTGGGATTTCATCGGAGATCCAGCACGTCTTCACGAATGGTTTCCACTCACCGATTGCCGTGTGGACGGCAAGAAGCGATGGGTAACCACATCGACTGGTCTGACTTTCGAAGAGGACATCGTGCTGCTCGATCATGAGCTCCGTCGTTTTCAGTACACCATCGTCAACAACCCACTCGTCACTGGACATCTCGGCACACTCGATGTCATGGACGACGGACACGGCCATACGTTGGCGGTGTACAGCACAACAATGAAGCCAGACGTACTCGCTCTCGTCATTGGTGGCGCAGCCGGAGTGGGATTGAAGAAAGCAAAGTCAATCCTGGAGGGAACTGTCTGATGGGTAGGCGCATCCTTTTCATCACCACCGATCAACAACGGTTCGATTCACTCGGCTGCAACGGCGGCACCATCGCCCGAACTCCGAACATCGATGCACTCGCTTCACACGGAATCAACTACACACGCGCACACCCGCAGAACGTGGTGTGCATGCCGTCGCGAAGCACGATGATCACCGGGCAACATGTCGCCACACACGGTGTGTGGATGAATGGCGTGCCTCTTCCAGATGACGCTTCGAGCATCGCGGCGACACTTCGAACAGCCGGATACAAAACAGCGCTCATCGGCAAGGCTCATTTCGAACCGGTGGTCGACCCCTTCGGTCGGTTCGTGGAGAACAAGGTCGCAGCATCGGGTGACGAGACTGCGTTCCATGTCATGCCTGACGGCAGCCGGGTGCCGCACCGTGGCTTTGACCATCTTGAATTTGCCACCCACTCGCCTGCGGCTTCGCTGCATTATTCAGCATGGATTCGTGAGAATCACCCAGAGGCCCTTGGCATGTTCTTGCCGAATCTCGACATGGACCTTGAAGTGAACTCAAAGGGCGGTGGCGACACGAACGCCCCACAGGTGCATCACAACCCCATCAACAAGGAGTGGTACCACACAGATTGGGTTGCTGATCGAACAATCAACTGGCTTGATTCACTCTCAACCGATGACGATTGGTTCTGCTGGATGTCATTTCCCGACCCACATCACCCATGGGACCCGCCACAGTCTGAATTGGGCCGCGTCAATTGGCGTGACCTCGATCTTCCCGCCGGTTACATCGCTGATTCAGCTCGACGCGAAGAGGTGTTGCGAAACAAGCCTGCGCACTGGATGGGCTGGTACGACGGCAGCTTCGTCTCAAACTATGAAGCCCCCGCGAAGTGGATTCCGGCAACGCTCACTGCAGACCAAGTTCGCGAAGTGAATGCAATGACCCACATCGAAAATGAACTCATCGATGAGGCCATCGGACGAGTGCTCACTGCAATTCGTGCTCGGGGCTGGCAGGACGACGTGGACATCGTGTTCACCACCGACCACGGCGAGATGCAAGGCGAATTCGGTTTCCTCTTCAAAGGTCCGTACCACGTGGATGGACTGATGCGCTTACCGCTCATTTGGAAACCGGCAAACTCTGCACACGTCGCACCGAGCGTCGTCGATGCACCTGTTGGGCTTGTGTCGTTGGCTGCCACATTTGCGGCGATCGCCGGCTTGCCTACGCCTGAATATGTCGAAGCGCCCTCGCTTCCCGTGTCGAACGACGATGCGCGCTCGCGCGGCTTCGAACGAGTCCTCACCGAATGGGACAGTGTGCTCTTCGACAAAGTCGTGCGGTCGCGCACTATTCATCGCGACGGTTTCACCTGCACCACCATGGGTCGCGGAACGCTGCACGACGGAACCGAAGGCGAGTTGTACGACCATCGAAATGACCCGTTACAACAGGTGAACTTGTGGGACGACCCCTCACACCAATCGTTGAAGAGCGACCTGCTCAGTGACTTGCGAGACAATCTGCCGCGCACGGTGATGCCACTGCGCACCTGCGACGCTCCAGTCTAACCAGCGCTGTGCCGCAATCAACGCGGTGATGCCACCCCAACGGCTGGCACCTGCTGCGTGATGCAGTGAATACCTCCACCCCCAACAGCAAGCACTGCACCAACATCAAGCCCTAGTGCTGTGCGACCAGGAAATTGCTCACCGATGAATGCAACCATGTCGTCGTCGGCCTCATGGCCACATGTCGGTACGAGCACAAAGCCATTCCCCACATAGAAGTTGAGATACGGCACGACAACTTCCATGCCATTCACCTCGGTGAACGGAAGCACTGGAACGACCGTGGTTCGAATCGAATTGCCATCGTGAGTTCGGAAATCTTCGGCAATCTTCGCGTTGATTGCCATGCGGGCGTGGTCGGCCCTGCCTGGGTCATCACAACCCTGCAAAAGAAGGTGGTCACTCGATGCAAACGCAGCAACGTTGTCGACATGTCCGTCGGTGTCATCGTCGAGCTCGAGACCGTGCGGCAACCACATGATTGAGCGAGCACCCAGTTCATCGCGGAGTCGATCTTCGATGTCCCGCTTCGACAAGTGTGGATTGCGATTTGGGTGCAAGAGACATTGCATGGTTGTGGCGAGCACACCGTCGCCGTTCACAGTCAATGAACCACCTTCCAACACCATCGGGACTTCACGTACAGCGTGACCGAGCGACCGTGCATAACGCGAGGCAATCTCGATGTCTTTTTCAATAGGTAAGAACTTTCCTCCCCACCCGTTGAACGTCCACGATGTGGCCACCACAGCACCACTCTCGTCATGCACGTAGATGGGGCCAGAGTCTCGAAACCACGAATCGTCAATAGGCATCTCGACAACTTCGACTCCATCACCAGCGATGTTTGCAGCACGCTCAATGTGACGTTGATCTGCAATTACCGTGACGGGTTCAAACTGTGCGATGGTTCGGGCCACTTCTGTGTGCGCGCGTTCAGCCTCGGCGAACAGGTCGCCGTACAACTCTTCACGCGCCGGCCAACACAGAACCGTTCGCTCGTGTGGAAAGAATTCAGCTGGCATTACCGCGCCGTGGCGCGGCACGGAGTTCATGTTGACTACAACGCGGCTTCGATGGCCGAAACAACCGCGTCTGCATCGGGCACAACCTGTGGCCCAAATCGAGCGACGACTTCACCCTGACGATTCACCAAGAACTTCTCGAAGTTCCACCGAATGTCACCGTCGACACCATCAGCATCTGCATGAGCGGTGAGTTCGCTGTACAGCGAATGACGGCCATCACCGTTGACTTCGATCTTCTCAGACAACGGAAAGGTGACGCCGTATGTGCTGCTGCAGAACGTGCGAATTTCATCTGCGGTACCGGGCTCTTGACCCATGAACTGATTGCACGGAATACCGAGCACGCTGAAACCGCGCGATGAATACTTCTTATGAATCGCCTCGAGCGCTTCATATTGTGGCGTGAGGCCACACTTGCTGGCGACGTTCACGACGAGCGTGACTTTGTCCTTGACCTGTGCAAGTACACCGGGCTGGCCATCGAGTGACGAGAGTTGCTGTGAATAGATGTTCATGAGCCCAATTCAACCACCAAGTTGGACCCTCCATTGCACTGACGCTTCATGAGCAAGAACACTCGGTACGGTGAAGTACTTGATGCGTCGACAGTTCCGCATGCCTCTTGCTTCTGCGATGGTCGCTCTCGCGGCCGTCGGTGGATTCCTCTACTCGCCGATGGCCCAGGCGTCGGCAGCAGTGATGCCGCTTTCAACCACATCGCTTTCGACAACGACGCCTTCCGCCCCCTCTGATGTGTTTGCAATCTCTCAGGTAGCCACCGGCAGTTTTCATTCGTGCCTCCTGCGATCTACCGCAGTGTGGTGTACCGGCCTCAATGACAATGGCCAATTGGGAACCGGAGCCACCACGATGTCGCTCACCTTCCAGCCATCTCTCTTCACAGGAGCTACCGCTGTGTATGCCGGCGGTATGCGCACATGTGCGACGTTGCTCAATAAGTCGCTGTGGTGCTGGGGGCAATTAGAGACTGCATATGAACAGACCGCTCCTGCTTCGACGGCTCGCGCGGTTGCGACTCGCACTGCGGTTCTTGCACCGACACAACTTCCCATCGGTGGTGTCGCAAACATTGCAGTGGGGCCATCGCACATCTGTGCCATCAAGACCAACGGCTCTCTATGGTGCTGGGGTTCCAACGGCCGCGGGCAGTTAGGTATCGGCACACGAAATGATTCGATCGTGCCCGTCGACACGAAACTTCGCGGCGTGATCTCTGTGAGTGTCGGCACCACGCATACATGCGCCGTCACCAAGGACAAACGACTCTGGTGCTGGGGGGCCAATGGCACGAAGCAGCTGGGCGTGAGTGGAGTTGCAGCACGTCTCTCACCAGCACGTGTCGGATCTTTCCTGGTGAAGTCAGTTAGTGCAGGCAACGGCTTCACCTGTGTTGTGAGCACGAACCCTAAGTCACCAGACGACGACAAGGTTCTGTGTTTCGGTCGCAACAACTCGGGGCAACTGGGAATTGCCAAAGGCAAGGCCCGTCAGGCAACGGTAAATGTGAAATTGGCTGATGCGGTCAGTGTTCACGCAGGTGAAGAGTTCACGTGCGCCAACATCGCCGACGGGTCTGTGTGGTGTTGGGGCAACAACACACACGGTCAACTTGCCGATGGCACGAGCACGTCTCAACACTCACCGCACATCATCACCATTCCCGAGACACTCGGTACAACAACACAGGTGTCAGTCGGCCTCACTCATGCGTGCGCCATTCTCTCCGTGCAACGAGGATTGTGGTGCTGGGGTCGCAACTTATTCGGCGAATTGGGAGATGCAAGCGCGGTTACTCGGCGTGAAGGCACCGGTGTGTGGCCCGATGGCGTTCACCGTCAAGGCGTGGGTACGGCAACATCGGCGCGCATCATTGCTGCCGGCGATATCTCTTGTGGCGACAGCCAATACGTCAACAGTGGCACCGGAGCTGCTGGCAACCAGTGTGGTGCACCATCGACTGCCGGCCTGATTGCCACCATGACGTCAGATGCCGTGCTCGCATTGGGCGACCTCCAATATCCAGATGGAGAGTGGGAGAACTTCGACTATTACTACCGCGACACATGGGGAACCTTCGCCAACAAGACATACCCCGTGCGAGGAAACCACGAATACGGCGTACCTGGTGCATACGGCTACACGCGTTTCTTCGGACCCAACTCACAGTCCTACTACTCCACCGACTTCGGCCCGTGGAGAGCACTTATCGTGGACACATGGTGCCTCGGTCAACTCTTTGACGGCTGTTCGGCCACATCGCCTCAAGCACTGTGGCTTGCCGCACAACTTCGCATTGCAGCCACTGAAGGCAAATGCGCTGTTGTGGCGATGCATCACCCACTGGTGTCCAGCGGTCGCTATGGCACTGTCACGAGCTCGGATTTGTGGCGCATCGCAGTCGATGGCGGTGCCGACTTGTTGTTGGCAGCACACGATCACATTTATGAGCGTTTTGCGCCATTAGGCAACGACGGTCGACCTCGCGATGGTGGACCACGCTTTTTCATCAGTGGCCTCGGTGGCGCACCTGCGCATAACTTCATCTCGACAGCCCCAGGAAGTGAGTTCCGCTACCGCGCAAACCACGGAGTCCTCGACCTCACATTCACGGAGCGGTCCTACTCATGGTCGTTCGTCAATTCACTCGATGCGTCGATTGTCGACTCGGGTACTGCGACCTGTTAGCAATGACCTATGGCTCGAACAGTCTTTGACGACGACTATTACCGCCGCTTCTACTCAGACAAACCTGTGCACACGAATCGCAAGATTGCGCAACTGGCACAAGCTGTCGATTCGTTCTGCCAATGGTGGGACTTGCCGGTTCGTAGTGTCCTCGATGTTGGGGCTGGTCCGGGTTATTGGCGCGACTGGTACAAAGAGAATCGTCCACGAGTGACAGTGCACTCGACAGACGTCAGCGAACACGCCTGCAAGAAATTCGGTCATGAACTTCGTGACATCACTACCTGGCGCCCCGAGCGCACATACGACCTCGTCATCTGCCACGGCGTGTTGCACTATCTCACCGATGCAGGAGCAAAAATTGCCATCAAACACCTCGCCGCCGCATGTCGTGGAGTGCTCTATGTGGAAGCACCCACCACACACGATCTAGAGCACGTGGTCGACAAACGCGCCACTGACATGAACGTGCACGCCCGAAGTGCTCAGTGGTACCGCAAGAACCTCGGTCAATACTTCGTGCAAGTAGGTGCAGGTATGTGGGTGAGCCGAAAAGTCGGTCTCGCGTTGTATGACCTAGAACGCGCCAAAGACTGACAAAGACAACAGCGACCTACGCGCTACGGAACAAGAATGACTTTGCCCGCGACCTTGCGGTTCTGCATGTCTTTCAGAGCTTGAACTGCCTGCGATAACGGATACGCGGCGGGCTCCACTGGGTTGAGTCGGCCGTCAGCAATCCACTCGAGCACAGACATCAACATCTGCTGATTCTCTTTTGGATGACGGCCCACCCACGCACCCCAATCCACTCCGGTCACACGACGATTGCGCAAGAGCACTTGGTTTGCGGGCAGTGATTGAATGCCACCGACAAAACCCACAACGAGATACTGACCGTCTTCACCCAGTGCACGAAGACACGCCACGCCCAAGTCGCCACCGACAGGGTCGTACAAGTAGTCGATCGAACCACCAGCGAGCTCTTTCGCGCGTTCTTTCACATCTTCAGTCGAAGAATCAATGGTGGCGAAAGCGCCCTTGCTTGAAGCAAGCTCTCGCTTGTCCGCCGATGACGCTGCGGCAATGACTCGAAGACCGAGAGCGCGACCAAGGTCGACAGCTGCAAGGCCAACTCCGCCACCTGCACCAAGAACGAGCATGGTCTTTCCTGCTTCGACTTTTGCTCTGGTCACCAATGCGAACCATCCAGTGAGGTAGCTCTGCGTGAACGTGGCTCCTTGGCCATCACTCATCGCATCAGGAAGACGCAAGACGCGCATCGAACTCGTCACGACTTCATCGGAAAACCCACCGAACCCGACAGGTGCAAACACCCTGTCACCAACCGCCACCGCTGTGACACCAGTGCCAATTTCTGTGATACGTCCCACTACTTCTGACCCGGGACGAAACGGCAACGGTGGCTTGATCTGATACTTGCCTTCACACAGCAGGGCATCGACAAAGTTGATGCCACAGGCCGTCACCGAAATTCGTACATCGCCATCTCCAAGTGGTGGTGACGGTTGGTCCTCCATCACGAGGTCATCGAGTGGTCCGAATTGTTTGCACACCAGTGTTTGCACATTCTCGACAGTACTTCTGGGTTGGTCCCAGGTGACAGTCGGCGAACGATTAGCGCAATGCGCGATGTAGACGCCTCGGCAACTTTGCCAAGAAATGCGAGCAGGTCTCGCGACTTGCGCGATCCACTCCATAGTGCGCAATCCACGTGCTTCGACACCGCACATTGCACAGCACCCGTAGCCCCCGACGAATGGCGGCCTTCCCAGGCTCACCTTCAAGTGCGTTCACCCACCGGGACGAGCCATAGGTGGTGACGGCAATAAGTCGCCGCACGTGAGTGAGGCCCGCATGCAAGCGAGTGGCGCCTTCAGGGAATGTCCACGCCACTCCTTGCATCAGCACCCTGTCGAACCAGCCCTTCATGATGGCAGGGGGTGCTGACCACCAACTTGGGTACACGAACACAATCGCTTCGCACCACCAAAGATCAGCAACGTGTGTTGCAAGAAGTGAATCATTGGCGGTCTTTGTTTCGGGAGCAGCAAAGTGTTCACGCTTCTCCCCCGCAGAAAGCACTGGGTCGAAGTTCTCTTGCCACAGGTCATGTGACCGGACTTCATGACCATCAACTTCCAGTGATGTCATCACTTGATCGCAGATTGCTCGACCATACGAGTCAGCAAGTGGATGCGCAAACAGCACGAGGACATTCACAATGTTTCCATGCTCTTTCGCACCTGACCAAGAAATTGAGCACGCCGCGCTTCACTTGCGCCATCTATGCCGTAGAACGCAAGCCATTTTGATCTCGTTCGCCACGACGTATTCAACTTCAACGCGCGAAGAAGTGTTCGACGCCCGGAATCTTTCATCAGCTTCACATACGGCCATTTCGACCCATACGTGGTGATGCCCACGATCGTGCGCACCTGCCGTAGGCCGGGACGCACTTTGTTGTCCTCATCGAACACAAACGCCACCCCAGGCCGCATCACTCGTTCGAGCCAACCCTTCAACTGCGCCGGCAGCGTCGACCACCACGTCGGATACACGAACACCAGCACATCTGCCCACTTCACTGAATCAATGTGCATCGTGAGGTCATCACTTGTGATCGACGAGACTGCCTTGTACCCGCGTAGTTCATCTGCAGACATCACCGGGTTGAAATTCATTGCGCCAAGGTCGAGCACACGCACATCGTGGCCAGCGGCGCGGGCACCTTCACTCGCTGCGTCGCGAAGCGCACCAGAAAAACTGTCGATGACCGGGTGAGAGTGAATCACCAGCACACGCATGAGGTCACACTAGGTTGCAACGAGCTACTGCAATTGGTCTGTTCAGGACAGAAGTGCGATGACCTCGTTCAGGCGCTCTGCATGTATTGACTCTTCGCGACCATTCAGACGAAGCAACTTGGCCACTTCTTCATTTGGTTCATTATCGGCCCAAAACTGATAGCCCGCATCACCACTGATTTCACCTTTGATCATTCCCTTGAATGCTTCAACATCAAGGGTCGGTGGCATGGGAATCGGAAGGATGCTCTCGACTTCGGGGCTCGGCTGCCATTCATGCCCCAATTTGATGCTGATGGCCTTTGCAATTCGACGCGCATGTGCGCGTTCTTCACGACCATTGCGAAGCAACAGTTCGGCTGCTTGCTCATCTCCCACGATGGCTGCCACTTTCTCGTAGAACGCCTCACCGGACACTTCGAGTTGATAGATGACTTCCATTGCAGGCACATCAAGCTGCGTCACCCCGGCCAACGCTGCTCCGGCGTTGTAAAAATCGCGTTCTGTCATTCCTTTGTCCTATCACCGATTTTCACACCGTGCGTACTACTACGGTGGAGTCATGCCAGAGTTGACGGGCAACTTCGACACGGGCAAATTGCCTCGCATCGCACAGGGTTCGGTCACGGTGACCATCGCGCGCACCGTCGAGCCGGGCCACGACGCACGCTTCCTCGCCTGGAGCGACGAGATGTTGACCGCCGTGCAGACCGCCGATGGTTGCCTTGGCGCCATGACTCTTCGCCCCGGAACCGACAGCGACGAATACCACATGGTGTTTCGCTTCGTCGATGTCATTCATCTCCGACGATGGGAACGATCACCTCAGCGCGAAGAATTGCTCGGACTTGTTGATGACATCATCAAGAGTGAACGCATCACTGTGACGCCAGGAACCGACCAGTTCTTCAATGCTCAGTCAGAGGCGCAGCCTCACAAGTCCCGCACACGCAAGTTTCTCGCCGACACTGCCTGGGTGTACCCCGCTGCACTCGGCTTCACAGTGATAGTTGCGCCGTACATCGGCAATCTTGATTTGCTTCCACGTGTTCTCATCTCCACATTGTTCGTCGGTGCGACGAGCAAGTACGCAACTGAACCAGTGCGCAGATGGTGGAGGCGACGCAAGATGCTGCCTCAAGGCGTCGTGCTTCGCTGACGAGCGTTACAACTGTTGTTCGTTGGGCAAGTGTGTCAGGCAGGCACTACTGCACGGCGCACAGGGCGGTCCCAACCGGGTTGACCTGTTGCTTTGGGACGTGGCCACAGGCCAGGGCCCATTTCGACCATTCCGTGGTGCGTGCTGTAGTCACCGAGCAAGTTGAGGAACGGCACCGCGTCGAATGCTTCTGGTCCGCGAACTCCTTTTCCTTTCCAACTGCCATTCGACAACAACTCGATTGCCACCACTGGGCAAATTGCTGTTTGCCACAACACAGCTTGTGATCCCCACTCCCGCATTGTGGTTTCGTTGTCAGCCACGTGATACAGGTACACCTCGCGGTGCTCGCCGTCGTACGTGCCTTTCACCCACGTACCTGCACATGTTTTGCCATGCATGAGGTGACCGAGCTTGGACGGGTTCGGTAACACCGAGGCCAAAACGTCACGTGGGGCTACATGAACATCGCCCACTTTGATGCGCTCTTTGCTGTCGAGACCCAAATACGCGAAGGTCTTCAACCAGTCGATGAACTCTGCGCCAAGTCCGTACTTGAAAGTGACTCGTTGACAGTCAATCTCACGCGGAATGAGAATCACTTCTTCGTGCTCCACGTTGACGCACTCAACCGGGCCGATTCCTGCGGGAAAGTGAAACACTTCCGGCTCGCTGAAACAGTCGGTGGTATACAGCCCGCGGTGTTTGTCCCACACAATCGGTGGGTTCAAACACTCTTCGATGGTTGTCCAAATGGAAAACGTCGGCGCGAAGTCGAGACCATCAATCGACAGGTTCGAACCGTCACGCACGCCAATTTCGTCGATGGTGTCGAACAAGTGGTCGGCTGCATATCGCGCGAACACATCACTCAAGCCTGGCTCCACACCCATGCCGGTTAGCGCCAACAGACCCTTCTCGTGCCATGCATCATCACGAGAGATTTGATCAGCACCAAGTGGTTTGCCCACTTCTTCATAGGGATTTGTGGGGTGTGGCTCACTCAAGTTCATGGCCATATCCACGTAGTTGGCGCCAGCTGTGAAGCACGCATTGAAGATGACTTCGTTGAGGCGTGGGTCGCACGCATTCACCACCACATCGGCCTTCACCGACTGGATGAGTCGTACCAACTCAGTTTCGCTACGCGCATCAACCTGCGCGGCTGAAAACTTTCCTGGGTCGTCCAATGCGGCGATGGCCTGTTCCGCGCTCTCCTTGCTGATGTCAGCGAGGACAAACGAGTCGAAGAACGACCTGGTCTCTGCGATGGACGCCATTGAGGCTCCCACACCGCCTGCTCCTACTACGAGGATATTCATGATTCACCACTGCTATGCGAGGCGCACCCCGCTCATGCTTTCTTTGTGAAATTCAATGCAATCGCATTGAATCATGGTTACATCGTAACAGGGTCAGAAAACGTTGAGGAGGTCAACTACAAAAACAAGTGTCTCCCCGCCTTTGATGACACCACCAGCTCCGTGACTTCCGTATCCCATATGAGGCGGAATGGTGAGGCGACGACGACCCCCCACCTTCATACCTGCAATACCCTCGTCCCATCCGGAAATGACCTGTCCGGCACCAAGACGAAATTCGAATGTGTCATTGCGGTCCCACGATGCATCGAACTGGCGCTGCGTGCTCCACGCAACACCCACATAGTGAACATCAACATTGCGACCTTTTACTGCTTCATCGCCTGTTCCTACCACCAAGTCTTCAATGAGAAGATCGGCCGGCAGCTCACCAGCAGGAATTGCGACATCGGGCTTTGAACTCATTGCTGCACAGTAGCCAACTCTGATTGCGCGAACGAAGCACAGCACAACATCTATCGCAGGTGATACTTTGCCTTCCCGATGAGTACAGAACCAGCACCACGTTCTGCAATGGAACTTGCGAAGTCGATGGGCGACTCAATTCCGTCACCCGATTCGATTTCTACAGAATCACATGAACTCATTGCGGTTGTTCGTGAACTTCTTGATGCCGTGATACGCACAGACATCGACGATGCGGCGAAGTCCGCCATTGCAACCGACATCAAAATGGTGAATGACCGACTGCGTACCAAGGTGCGCCATCCGTACATCACTATCGTGCGCCACCTCAATGGTCGCATTGAAAATGTCACTCAAGCAGGTTCTGGCCCACTCAACCCTCGCGCACCAATCCTGTCGTTTGACCCCGTGCCGGTTCCTGGCGACACTTACGAACCTGTAGAGGTCACGGCACATGCTGTGCTTGATGCCTCGATGTCGGGGCCACCCGACAAAGCACACGGCGGAATTGTCGCGACAATGCTCGACGAAGTACTTGGCGTCGCCTCAACAGCAGCAGGCGCGAGTGGCCTCACCGTTGCACTAAATATCCGCTTCCGTGCCGGCACACCACTTGGTGCTCCTCTGACAGTTACTGCGCGCGGCACTGGTGTTGATGGGCGCAAGAGCTTTGCGAGCGGTGAAGTTCGCCACGTCGACACGGTGGTCGCGGAGGCAACTGCGGTGTACGTGTCGGTGCACACATAGACCGGCCAGTCAGGGTTGGGCGCACTCACCCCGAGCGAGATAGCTCTTCATCGAAGAATTCGCAGATTCGGCGATGCTGGGGACTTTTGCTCCGCCTACTGAAGACTCCGGGGGCAGAGACTCAGATGCGTTCGAACTTGATGACTTCGGCGTTGAAGTCCTCAACCATGTCGGGGGAGATCGAAGGTTGGGTTCTGCCGATGGCGTTAAGGAGGTCGTCTTCCGATACCACGGGCACACTGCCGTCGATTTGAGCACGCGAGAACGCTGAAGCTGCAGCACGCTGCGCGGCAAGGTCGACGTCGCCCGGGGTGTAGCCGATGGATTGCTTGGCCAAAGTCTCAGCAATCTTTGTGCCATCAAAATTCATGAGGGTGAGTGCTTGTGACCACAGTGCGGTGAGAGCGACCAAGTCCGGTGGGCCGATGCCGATGAGAAAATCGAATCGTCCCGGACGCAGAACAGCCGGATCGATAGTGCCCACAAAATTCGTCGCGCAGATCAGCAATTTTCCAGACTGTTGACGAAATTCGGGGATTGACTTCAAGAGTTCGTTGACGACCCCGGCTGCGGACGGTCGTGAGTCTCGCGCCGGAGCGATTTCGTCGAACTCGTCGATGAAAATCACCACATGCTCAAGTCTGCTCAACTCGGAGAACGCCTCACGAAGTTCGTTTGCAAGAGTGCCATTGCCACCGGAGAGTTTTGAGGGCAGCAACTCGATGAAGGGCCACCGCAATTTGCTGGCCAGAGCCTTGGCAAAGGTCGTCTTGCCGGTACCTGGAGGACCGAACATGAGCACAGTGCTCGGAAGTCGGAGACCGACTGAATACGCAAGACCGGGATCGGACAAAGGCGCGACTATCCGTTGATTAACCAACTCACGTTCTCTCGTCATCCCCGTGAGTAGTGCCCACCGATGGTCGTCGAAGACCTCGCCACCCCACTTGTCGATGATGCGAACTTCACTTGGTTCAAGCGACAAGCACTTCTCGTACAGTTTCAATCCTTCAACGGGAACAAATCCCCGGTTCACGAGTGCTTGCTCACCGACCTGACCCGGTCCTATGAGAGCGGAGACACGACGCACTCCGAGATGGAGGAGTCGATTCTCAAGTCCTGCCGATAGAGCCGAGCCAATTCCCAGATTTCGCCATTCGGGATGTATCGCGACCAACTGAGTCCAAGCATGGTCTCCTGCGAGTCGTGCACCGACAAGTCCGATGAGAGTTCCCTTCGCATGGGCCGTCACAACCACCGCCCCATCATTCACGTCTGCAATGAACTGAGCGATTTCGATGGGAGCGCTGTCCGGGAAAGAGCGCAACTCCTCAAGCAACCTCACGGCAGCCCCAAGGTCTCGGGGCGCAAGGTCAGAAATTTCAAAGTCGATACCGAAATGTACCCGAGGTTTGCTTCATTCACGAGAATTAGTCTTCGGAGACAGGGGCAACATTGGGTAGGGCACGCCATGATCTGGTCTCGATACTGTGCTTACTTGCCCTCAGGTGGCTACCCCCGGCGAAGCGTTTACATCGCTACAAGGCCCCGTATCGCCGTCATCCCCAATCAAAATCACCCAAACGCAGAATTGGCCGGAGCCTTCATGCTGCACCACCAAGGTCTGTGGACTTGAGCTCCGCCTCCTTGCAAGCGTCGAAGTCTTCACATTGAAACCGTGGTTGCAGAGGCAACTGCGGTGTACGTGTCGGTGTCCACATAGACCGGCCAGTCAGGGTCGGGCGTGTTCTCCGAGTGCCCGAATGGGCTTTAGTCGACGGTGCAACTTGAATCGTTCGACAGCACAGCGTTGCACGTGAGCAACTGCCTCATCGACACTGTCAGTGACGAGCAACAAGTTGAGGTCTTCACGATTGATGGTGCCGTGCGTGACCATGTCATCTAGCTGCGCCACAAGTGCTGACCAATACTGCGTGCCCATTACCACCATCGGGAAATCGTGGATCTTCGCAGTCTGAATGAGAGTCAACGCCTCGAACAATTCATCGAGCGTGCCGAAACCACCAGGCATCACGATGAATGCATATGAATACTTCACCAGCATCACTTTTCGCACGAAGAAATACCTGAAGTTGACAGACACATCGAGATACGGATTGGCATGTTTTTCGCGGGGCAGGTTGATGGTGCAACCGACACTGAAACCACCTGCCTCTTTTGCTCCCCGGTTTGCGGCCTGCATGATGCCTGGGCCTCCACCGGTCATCACTGTGAACCCAAGGCGACTCATCTCGGTTCCGACACGCCGTGCAAGCTCGTAATCAGGGGTTCCCTCAACAATGCGCGCCGAGCCAAACACCGTCACGCATGGCCCTACGAAATGCAGACGTCGAAACCCATTGATCAATTCGCGCGTCACTCGCGTGACTGTTCCGAATTCCCGCAAACGCGTACGAGGGCCACCGAGAAATGACCGCTCTGAGTACCCGACATCGTCCAAGTCGGCATCCATATCGTTCACCACAACCACGACGAGTCAAGCTTGCGCACGTCATCGCAACCAAGCAAATGCATCGTCTCAGTCAATTGTGCCGTCAACATGTCGTGAACCGCTACGACACCGGTGTCGCCTGCAAGGGCAAGACCATAAAGGTAAGGACGTCCGATGAAGACTGCGCGAGCTCCGAGTGCCATCGCTTTCGCAATGTCTGAGCCTCGGCGAATACCGCCGTCCATGTACACCTCAACCCGTCCACCGACCGCTTCAACAACTTCTGGAAGCGCTCGCAATGTCGCAGGTGCACCGTCTAGTTGTCGACCGCCATGATTCGACACAATGATGGCATCAGCGCCAACTTCTACTGCGCGACGCGCATCTTCACCAGTGAGTATTCCCTTCACCACCACTTTGCCGCTGAACCGTTGCCGAATCCATTCGACATCGTTCCATCCGGGCGGACTGTTAAAGATCGATGCATGAGTGTCAACCTCAGAGAGGGTTCGTGCTTCGATCACGTTTGCCACGTGAAACGGCATTCCGGCGCGCAAGAAACGCCACAGCCAAAGTGGTCGAGCAAGCGACATCGGGCCAAAGCGCTTGATACTGGTGAGATTCAACGCGAGCGGAAAAATCACACGGTTACGTGTGTCGCGCTCGCGGCTTGCCGGAACGTTCGTGTCGAGTGTGAGCACAATGGCGCCGTAACCACAGGCCTCGGCACGTTCGACCAGACTCATCGCTCCGGCACGACCACCGAGGAAATACAACTGGAACCATTTCGTCGCCGATGACGCTGCCGCAATGTGTTCGAGCGACTTGCTCGAGTACGAGCTGATGGCAGCAATAGTGCCCTTTGCCTCGGCTACGCGCACTGTGCCGGACTCAGCATCGGGATGTATGGTTCCCATCAGACCGCACGGCGCAAACAGCAACGGACTACGTAGCTCTTGTCCGAGAACAGTGATATTTAGGGAGATAGATGCTGGTGGCTCGCCCATACGTGGTCGGAAAGTGACTTCATCGAATGCAGCCCTGTTTGCATTCATGGTGATTTCAGCACCAGACCCACCGTCCACGTAGTCAAACACCATGCGGGGCAAGTGCCGCCTCGCACGTTCGCGGGCGTCATCGATACTCAGAAATTGTGCGCGACGATGCAATGTCGAATGGTCAGAACGAGCCACCCACTCAACATAGTGTCGACAACGTGCCAGAGTCGTCGAAATCAGTCCCCCGTGAGGCATGGGTGGTACTCTTTGCGAGCGCACTCTGTATGTCCCAGTCCGGGTTGGCGCTCTCGATAACGAATGTTGCATTCCCCAGCATCCGCGACGACTTCCCCACCATCAGTACATCGACACTGTCGTGGGTGATCAATCTGTACACGATCATGGCTGGTGCATCACTGATTGTCAGTGGCGTAATCGTCACCAAATACGGACCACGACGCATGTTGCTGGTTGGTGCCGGACTCTTCGCGGTATCTGCGCTCGGCTGCGGACTTGCACCGAACATTCCTTTGTTGCTTGTCGCGCGAGTATTCCAAGCGTTTGGTTCTGCTCTATCCACGCCTGCTGGCATTGCTTTGTTGGTGGCAGCATTTCCCGACTCACATCGGGCAACTGCCGTGACGGGTTACACCGCCGCCGGGCAGATAGCTGCGGCGTTGGGCCCATCTCTCGGTGGTTTCTTGGTTGATGCCGGCGGTTGGCGCTGGGCATTTTTTGCGATGGCACCAAGCGGCAGCATCGGCATGTTGCTCATTTTGAAATTTGTGAAGGAAGACCGGCGCGCAATGATCGATGCCCGCCCTGACATTCCCGGTGCTGCACTCATCATGGTGTCAATGAGCCTGATCATCGGTGGCCTCGTGCAAAGTCGTCCGTGGGGCTGGAGTGATCCGCGCGTGATTCTCGGAATCCTTCTCGGCGCCGTATTCATCGCGTACTTGGTGCAGCGCAGTCGCAACCGAGAATTCCCCATTTTCGACCTCTCACTCTTCAAGTTTGCGACTTTCCGTTCATCGAATGTCGGCACACTCGTGTTCGGAACTGGCTTCTTCATCGTGTTCTTTGGGTATGTACTTTTTCTCACCGATGTGTGGGACTACAGCGCTCGCGATGCCGGCGTTCTTCTCACACCACTCGCGTTGTGTGGCGCAATCATGGCCCCCATCACCGCGCGACTCCTCCGCACACGCGGAACACAGACGCTCCTCATTCCAGGTGGCGTGTTCTTCACAGCTGGCGCGCTCATCATGTTTTTTGTTGCGGGCGATGAGCCAAACATTCTTGGTGTGTGGTTGCCGTCGATACTTCTGACTGGAATCGGATCGGGAGTTGCGTGGCCATGCCTTTACGCCGGTGTCGTGGCGGAGGTTTCTGCGAACCAATACGCAGCTGCGAGCGGGTTGAACCAAACCATCCAACGAATGAGCACGGCTCTCGGTGTGGCAATTGCTGCAGTTCTTCTTGGCGACACGGTTGGGCAAACAACAGTCGGACACTTTGACCGAATCTTCATTGCCTCGGGATTGTGCGGAGCCGTGGCCGCCATTCTCGCGGCACTGCTGGCCCATCAACGACGCACCAGTTAATTCGACGATTCAGAACTACTCGTCGTCTGCCATCGCGTCGAACGAGGGCAACTGCCAATTCACTTTCATCGCTACTAATCGCATCGCGAAGGTGACTGCGACACCGGCCCACCGTGTGACTTCAACGGGGCTCTCAATCTCGGCAAAAAGAACTGTCGTCGCCGAACCTGCCAACGCTGCAATTGCATAAATCTGCCCACCGAAGATGAGCGGGCGTCGCGTCGCGAGCAGATCACGAATCACTCCTCCGCCAGCACCAGTCATCACTCCGAACACCACTGCGCTCCATGCCGGAAGACCAGCAGCATGTGCGGCCAACGCACCACTGACTGAGAACGCCGCAAGACCGCCTGCGTCTGCGATGAGAACTGCGCGTGGCGAATCGAGCGACACATGAGGCACACGATGTCCGACAGCGATGACGACAATGGCGACCGCCACCGCGAGAGCGATGGGCGACGACTCGTTCACCCACCACACAGGTGTGTTGCCAAGAAGGACGTCGCGCAAAGTTCCGCCGCCTACCGAACTGACAATCGCAAGCACGATGACTCCGAGCCAGTCCATACCGGATCGGACAGCAACTGCGCCGCCCGACAATGCAAAGGCGATGACGCCGAGAACTTCAAGCAATGTCACGGAGACGACGCTAGATCTGCGACGGATCCAATAGTGGCGGGGGCAGGATTTGAACCTGCGACCTTCGGGTTATGAGCCCGACGAGCTACCGGGCTGCTCCACCCCGCGTCGTAGTAGGAGCACTACCGTAGCGAGCGACAGTGCAGGTACACAACCTGCCACCTCGATGAATTTGGCAGACACAATGGGACGCAGAAAACGCGAACGGGAGCAAATGGCTGCATCGCTTGCTGCTCTCACCGCCGAAATCGAGTCCTTGCGACAACAACTCACACAACAGGTCTCCGACGTCGCATCTGCCACCGGAACCACATCTGCACTTCTTGCTCGCGTCAGTTCAATCGAGACATCAGTCAGCAATTTGGGTTCCGAATTGTCCCGCCAACTTCACGAACTTGGAAGTGACATCGAGAACTTGTCGCACTCGTCAGAAGACGACATGAGTGCCACTATCGAACAGATTCGCGCTTCCCAAGTACGACTTGCAAGTGAACAGGCGCGCTACGAAATTGCTTTCCGTCAAGATCTTGCCGGACTCGCTGAAGAGATTCGCCGCCAAAACCGCGGCTAGGACGCTTAGCCGTTCAACAATTGCAGGGCCCGCTGTACCAAGTCTCGTGCCTGACTTTGCTTGGCCTGGTAGGTGGCGAAGTCTGGTGGCGTCTGGGCGAGTGCAGCATCAGCTTCCGCAAACAACTCATCCGCCTTGGCGAGTAGTTGTCGTGGAGACCCGTTCTCAGAGGTGGACATCGGTGCGGTAGTCGACGGCGACGGCGCACTTCCCTCTGGAATTGTCGTCGCGGGAACAGTCGATGCAGACGTTGCTGAACCAACCCGGTCACCCAAATTCGTGGTGAAGCCTGGCAACAGTCGCGACACTGCTTGAGTCACGCTGTCTGCGATCACTGTGCGACCGTTGTACCAACCGAGAATTTTGCGCACGAACACTTGCTTGGCATCGGCGTCTTGCGGTTGCACGAACATCGGGCGCAGGTACACGACTCCCTTGGCAATCGGAACGATCTGCAGGTCGCCATAAGTGACGCGACTTCCGCGCAGGTCGAGCGGAGTGATGATTTCACTGACCACAGGGTCACTTTCAAACTCAGCTGCAATTGTTGCGGGACCTGGCGGCAGAGGTGTTGACATTTCGTAGACAGTGATCTTTCCGTACGTGTCGGGATCAGATGACACCACCATCATGGCGCGCAATTCTTTACGACTGTCATCAGAGGAGAACGGAACATACGGCCGCAACATCGAGAAGGTTCCCGCATCGCCACTTCCATCTGGTGCGTGGAAGATGGTGTAGTACGGCGTGAAGCGAAGCACGTTGGCATCAGCAACATCGACTGAGTCAACTTGCAATGTGCCTGGCCCTGTCGCAACAGCTGGCGCCGAGGTCGCACCCTCGGGTTCGCTTGGCGGCGCTTGGGCCACGCTCCATGCCGCATCTCGGTTGAAGAACAAATTCGCTTCGTCGAATTGATACTTACCAAACACATTCGATTGCACGCGGAACAGGTCTTCCGGGTAACGGAAGTGGGCTACCAGCTCTTCTGGCGCTTCACTCTTTGGAGTGAACAACTTCGGGAACGCAGAGCGCCATGCGCGAATGATGGGGTCTTTGGTGTCGACCACGTACATGGTGACATCACCCGAGTATGCGTCAACAACAGCTTTCACGCTGTTACGCACGTAATTAAATGAATGAGCTAGCCCGCTATTTGCTGTTAGCTGACCAGTGTTTGCGTTTTGTGCGTACGGGTAACGATCTGTAGTGGTGTAGGCATCAATGATCCACTTCACTTCACCCTTCACCACCACTGGGTACGGATCACTGTCGAAGTGCAGGAATGGCGCAATTTTCTGTACGCGCTCACGCACATCACGCACCCAGAGCAGTTGAGAATCTTCGGTGATGAGGCGTGACCCGAACAGGTTGTATTCGCCGAAGTTGATGGCGAGAGCCAAACGGCGTAGCACGCTGTCGACACGCACTCCCCGCTCACCGGTGTACTCACCAGCTGTTGTGCTTGGGCACGCTTGTTCATCTTGGTCGGTGTTCACCACGCTGTATCCATCGAGTTGGTCTCCGAAGTACAGCTGCGGTTTTGTCACCTTCAAGTCGACGTACGAGGGTCGACCGTCAGAAGTAACCATGCTCGCTGGAGCCGCGATGACACCACAACCGTGCGTGTAGATGAGATGTCGCGACACCCAAGTTCTGTTCGGAATGCCGGCGGTATTCAGCTCGCGAGATGCAACCATCACCTGCTGCATGCGTCCGTCAATCGAATACCTGTCGACGTCGAGGTCGCGAACCGCATAGAACGAGGTCAATCCTTGGTCAAGACCGAAGCGATTGCGCATTTGCACAGCGTCGAGCTGGCGAACATCGCGCAGCGGAAGGTCGTTGGCCTTTGCCTCTTCAATGTTGACTTCGCCAAAGGAAATCTGCTTCCGTTCGACATTCTCGAGGCCAAGTGCTGCTTTCGTGGCGCCGATATTCCGCTCGATAAATGGCAACTCGCGAGTGCTCACGTTGGGCTGCACCACAAAACGTTGAACGAGCGTCGGGTACAAAGTGCCCGCTGTGACTGCTACGACCACCCACAAGCCAACAGCAAGTACAGGAATTCGCCATCCGCGTTGACGCACGTTCCACAGCAGAAGAGCAGCTACGGCCACCGACACGAGAATCATGAGGTTGATGGCAGGAAGTTGTGCGTTCACGTCGGTGTACAAAGCACCCTGCACCACACCTCGCTGTGAGCGTGTGAGGTCGAAGCGTGCCAACCAGTAACCGGTAGCACGTAACAACGCCGCAGCTGCCAACAACACTGATATGTGCACCTTGGACTGAGGTGTCATCCGGTTCGTGCGTGCCTGAGGGCGAATTCCACCATTGATGAAATGCGCGAACAACACGAGCAGAACGATGAAGATGAGCGCACCAAATGCCCAGTTCACGACGAACTCTGCGAAGGGCAAACGGAAGATGTAGAAACCCACGTTTGCTTTGAATTGTGGGTCGCCATCAGCGAACGCTTGACGATGACGGAACAAAATCCATTCTTGCCATTGCGTGGCCGCCGGCAATCCGGCAATCAACCCGAGCCCAAGAGCAACGCCGGCGCGAATCGTGCCGCGACGTTTACTGATTGCCTGTTGCACACGCAGAATGGCTCGGTCTTCCGATGTGTGTGGCAGCACGAGCGGAGCTAGCCGATCAGTAATGAACAGGTTGATCCACGCGACGATCGCAAAGCCCAACGTAAAGACCGCAACCAGCTGCACCTTTGCGCTGAGAACGCCGAAGTAGACATCGCTTTGGCCAAGTCCGCGGAACCAGAGAATGTTCACGAAAAACGTGGACAGACTGCGCGCACTGAAGGCCAGTACGAGCAACAGCCCAACGATGATGGAAACAAGAAACCGACCTTTGCTTGGTCGGCCGAACTTCAACTGCGGAATGCGGAAGGGCGGTTGTCCGCCAGGTCCGCTCGGGGGGAGATCAGAGGGGTTGCGCACTCGAGCTGACGTTACTAGTGCGCAGGGCTAATGATGCAACGGCAGCCGACATGTGCTGGTGGCATTGTGTGACCCGTTGGGAAAGGCTCTCCACACATAGATGGTCCTGCCAATGAATTATCTTCAGCGTCCGGACATGCCGGCCCGTTCGGGTCGACCATCCAACATACTTTTGTACCTGGTTCGAGCGATTCGACGCTTCCGCGCACGAAAGATGCGCACGCAATATCTGCTGCAGCATCGTCTGCTCGCTGCATCTTCCATTCACGATAAGTATTGCGAACACCTTCAGAAATTGCTTTGCGATCGCCATCACAGTCAGACAGGATTGATTCAAGCTTTGCGCGCATCGACGACACGAGGTGTTCTTCGAGCACATCTCCCATCGCAGACATCACTGCAGCCGGCGTGACTCGCTTCACTGAACCACGCGCAGTCTTCGTGGTCTTAGCACCTTCCATCGCGGCCTTCATCACCGCGTCTGTCAATGCATCGGTGTGACGTGCAATGTGCGTCTTTTCGCTTCCAAGCAGCACATCGACATCAATCTTGCGCTTCTTGCTTTCCAACACTTCGAGGATTGCGTTCTGCTCGTCGGCCAGCACTCGTTTGATTTTCTTTGCCAATGTCTCGATGATTGGTGAGAGCACTTCATCGCGATGAATGAACTTCTCTGGTTCAACAACGGATGTCACTGCAAGCGGCTTACGGGCACTCGGCGCCATTGCGGGTTCTGCCGAGGCCCCAGACGATTCAGCCGATTTCTTCTTCTCGACAGCCTTCGTGACAGATGCGGGCGATGAGGCTCGCAGCCGCTTGAAGATGTCGTCAACTGCGGTTTTGCTCAGTTGCTGATTCGGAGAAGTGCCATTGTCGGATTCCACCGGTGCCACCACGACGTCAGCCACTGGCTCAATCACCGGAGCTTCAACTGTCGGCACTTCGTGTGGTTCTTCGGTGCTCGGCTCAACATTCTTCGTTTTCTTGCTGCGACGTCCGTCGAACAAGGACACAACCGTCGCCAAGGGACCAGTTTCGTCAGATGATTCAGAAGCATCTTTCCCATCCATCAAAGACGGATGCATGTTCGACAGATTCGACACCTCAGGGTGCACCGCCGCATCCTCAACGGCATGCAACTCTGAATCGCTCAGTGCGTGGTCGTAAAACGGAACGTTGCTTTCAGATGCAGTCGAATCGAGTTCTGTGACGGGCACAACTTCTATGGGTTCTTCGACGATGTGCTCTTCGACATCGAACACCTCAATCGAGTCCTCAGCAGTTTCCACCGCCGCATTTTCAACTGCAGGCTCGGATACAACCTCGACTGCGGTTTCATGATCAAACGGTGCAGGTGCTGTCGGGTCAGGTTGACGAGATAGCAACACCGCCGGCAACGGGCCAGTAGCTGGCGAGAGATTCACCAACATCTCAGGTTCGTCATGCGCAGCCTCAAGGCCATTGATGACATCTTCAGATGCGATGCGCGCACGTTCGAATGCATTCAGCAAACGATCGCGACCATGCAACAACTGTTCGATCTGTGCGCGTGCTGCGTCACGACGACGCGCGAGTTCTGACAACACCTTCTCGCGGTATTCGCGTGCTTCAAAGACCATGTCACGGCCTTGTTGTTTCGCGAGTTCCACTTCTGATTCCGCGTCGCTGTTTGCATCATTTCGAATGCGGTTGGATTCAACCTGAGCGGACTCGCGAATGCGCGCTGCGTCTTCTGCGGCCTCGCGAACGAGTCGCGTTGCAGACTCTTCAGCCCTGTTGCGGATCTGCACACTTGCGTCGCGTGCTGTCGACAACACTCGTGCTGCTTCTTCACCCAACAATGTGGTGACGGTCTCTTCGTCAAGACGACCAGGCGATGACATGCCTTTGGTCTGCAGAGAGCGAAGTTCGCTCTCGAGAAATCGCTCTCTCTCCTGCAAACGGGCCAGTTCGGCCGCCACCATGCGCAGGAAGTCGCGCACTTCGGCAGGGTCGTATCCCCGTCGATTGACGGGGAACGTGGCCGATCCCACTGCTGCAGGAGAGGCCGGGTCCGGGCGGGAGAACGAAATGGCCATGAGTACAACAAGAGTACGGCTGTGGACAGTCGCGATGGTGGCAATCGGTGGGCTACACCGCGTCAGGTATTGATGCGTGGAAGCGGGTCCCCACCCAATTCATCAAGCACGTGCAGCGCCTCATCGAGTGTGCCCACAGCAACGATGCGCACCCCAGAGCCTGCGGCCTTCTTTGCAGCCTTGATTTCATCCTCGGACTGGTCCTTCGGAACGAGGAACACCGTGGCGCCCGAATCACGCACCGCGACTGCCTTTTGAACGAGTGCGCCGATGGCACCTACCTCACCGTCCTCATTGATGGTTCCGGTGGCGGCAACCTTTCGCTTCCCCATCAATTCGCCGGGGCTCAACTCGTCAAGCAGTGCCAACGTGAACGCGAGACCAGCCGACGGACCTCCGATGTCAGAAGTGGCGATGGTGACTTCGATGGGCAAGTCAACGGTGCGGGTATCGGCAGGCGTGAAACCAACAAGGGTTTGCGCGGCATCATCTGGATTGGCGATCAGCTTCACCTTCTTGTTCTGCTTCTTGCTTCCATCACGGGGCTGAACCGTGATGTCAACGACATCACCTGCTGCACGGGCCGCCATGATCGGTGAAATATCCGTCAGCTTGTTGACTGGCTTTCCGTCGAGCGACGTGATGGTGTCGCCGACGTTCAACACCTTGCATGCGCTCAACGGGTCGGGGTTCTCAAGGCACAGTGGCTCTTCCACCACCGCGGCACCCTGACTGAAAGTGGCGTCGTATCCGAGACGCGAGAACGCAACGTATTCAGCAACTTGCTGTGCACCGAACATGGATTGGAATGCAATTTGTCGTTGATCTGCAGGATCTTGCTCACCGAAATGCTCGACAAAAGTGTCGACTTGCACATGTGGGTCGATCCAACCGACGAACGCATCAAGTGCGGTGAGCTGACCAGCAAAAGCCGTGACGAAGCGAATTCTGTTCTTCGGCTTGAATCGCTCTGGCGCCTTCTCGCCGCCTTCCTTCGCATTGACGTCGATGCGATCTGACACGGTCAATGCCTCACCAGGTGCCACTTCCCATCGCTCGATACGAATGACCGAACTGACGACCACTGTGAGGATGATGAGCCACGAGATCGTGACGAGCGGAATAGCGAATCGCTCTCGGCACAAACGACGACGCAACACCGACACATCATCGACAGCATCACTTCCGTGAGCACCAGATGGTTGCACTTGTGGCGCTGGCCAGACGTCGGATGAGGACGACAGAGATGGCGAAGTCACCAGCGGTACGCTGTCAGTCACTGTGATATCTGTGTTGTCGTCCATCATCGACTCGACGATCCGATCGTTGTTTGCGGTTGTGTGCGCATTCGTTGCCCTCATTGTGGCTGGGCGAACTAAGCCTGCCACTTCACGTCGGGAATCTCCCGTTCCTGTGGTCGCCAAACCCACGTCACTCGAGCAAAAATCGACATTCACTCGCCGCTGGCAAAATGCTGGCCAGTTGGGTCTCGGCGCCATTGTCACCGGAGTCGTCCTCGCGGTCGTGCTGTCCTTTGCAGCGGCATACGCAGTGGGCATCGTGAACAACGTGTTGCGATGACCGACTCGACACAGCCCCAGCCGTTCGAACAACTCGAGCAAAACGAACGACTCGATGCGATTCTCGCTGGTTTTTCTGGGGACGAATCAACCATCCGCCGAGCACTGACAAGTTCCGATGGAAAGACTCGCTCGAGTGCTTTGCGTGCCCTCGAGCGCATGGGAACACTCACGTCTGATGATTTGTCCTCACATGTCGACGACGAAAGCAATCATGTTCGTCGCCGAGTCGCCGAATTGGGTGCACGTCGTACAAGCGTTCCGCTTGCTGTTCTGCTGCACGATTCTGATCTCTACGTTGCCGAGATGGCCGCATGGGCTTTCGGCGAACGAACACATGTGACCGACGATGAATTGGCCGCGCTCATTGCATCAGCAACCGAGGACCAACGTGCACTGGTTCGAGAAGCATGTGTTGCCTCGCTTGGTGCCATCGGCGACGTTCGCGGTCTGCCAGCAATCTTGGCCGGCTGCACCGACAAACCTGCCGTGCGTCGACGAGCTGTACTAGCACTCGCACCGTTTGAGGGGCCAGATGTCGATGAAGCACTGCAACGTGCACTCACCGACAACGACTGGCAAGTTCGTCAGAACGCCGAGGACATGGTCAAACCTCGCTGACCAAGAACACAGTCAAGCCTCGCTGACATTGCGCACGAAGCAACCGTCAAGGTGATCGTTCACCATTCCGACCGACTGCATAAACGCATAGATCGTGGTCGGCCCCATAAAGCTCCAGCCACGCTTCTTCAACTCTTTCGAGAGGCGCACCGACGACGGTGTCTGGGAAGGAATACCAGGTGGCCGTGACCTGTCTCCCTCAATGTCGACGGGGGCGAAGCTCCACACGAACTGGGCGAATGAGCCCTTGTCTGCCGAGAGTTCCAGACACCGTTGGGCATTGTTCACAACTGAGGTGATCTTGCCGCGGTGTCGCACGATGCCTGCATCGCCGACAAGTCGCTCGATATCTGCGCTCGAATAAGACGCAACTCTCTCGATGTCGAAGTGGTCGAATGCCCGGCGAAAGTTCTCGCGCTTGCGCAGAATTGTCAACCAACTGAGACCCGACTGAAACCCCTCGAGACAGATCTTTTCGAACAGGCGTGTGTCGTCATGCACTGGTCGCCCCCATTCGGTGTCGTGATACGCCACGTACAAGGGGTCTTCACCGCACCACCAACATCTGGTACGGCCATCACCGCCCGCGGTCAACCACTGCGTCTTCTCGGCCCCCATACATTCATCCTCGCAAAGTCGACTGGGTCACCATGCGTCGTATTGTCGTACACTTACTCCGTGCAAGAGCGCGGTGTTATTCCCGAGCCGGCGCAAGAACGCGCCATGCCCACCGTTCAGGCTGTACTTGACGCCACCATTCAGATGCTCGAAGACGGCGGCGAAGCCGCAGTTCGTCTAGATGAAGTGTTGCGAGTGTCCGGAATTTCTCGTGGCTCGCTGTACCACCACTTCGGAAGCCGCGAAGGACTTATCGAAGCAGCACGACTTGCCCAGTTCACGCGATCCGTCAACAAAGACATTGGGGTGCTCCGCCAAGCCATCCTCGACTCCCATTCGAAAGATGCGCTCCGTAAACGCCTCCGCCTCATTACTGAAGCGGTCGGCTCAATCGGACGCAAACACCAGCGATTGTTCCGCATCAGCATCCTCGCCAGCGCCTACGGACGGCCCACCCTCGAGCGAGCACTCGGTGATGAGCAGAAGCTGGTGACCGATCAAATCTCCGACTTGGTGAGTCAATCGCAAGAGCGAGGCTGGGTTCGCACAGACGTGAACCCACGCGCAGTTGCCTCGTTCATCCAGGCCTATTCATTGGGGCGCGTACTGGTCGACATCGACCCAGACCGTGCCAGCGACGACGACTGGTTCAAAGTGGTCTCGGTTGCAGTGGAACACCTACTTTTCGGTAACTAATTCTCCACAGAGTTACCCATCGGTCATCAACAGGCTCTGCGCTGTATTCCACAAGGATTCCGTCGGAAATCCACACTTTTTCCACAGGGTAGGCGTACTTTCCCACATGCAGGCCCCCGCCTGCAGAAATGGGGAAGGAATCACCATGTACACACTCGGAGCATTGCTGCTGTTCGCACTTCTGCTGACTGCAGTCATCGCTGTCATCGACAGCATTCTTCACACAATCAAGCTAGACAAAGTCATCCACGGCCTGCCGGTCATCGGCGCCCACTGGGGACTCGTCGTCGGCTGTCTCATGGTTTGGGTACTCGACATCTCGCCAGCCGCTGGTTGGGGTCTTGAGTTCACCGATCAGTGGATGACCATCGTGGCCAACGGTTTCATCATTTACGGAATGATTCCGGTGAAAGATGCCACCGTCTCGATGATCAATCGCGGTCTGCGCCTCGCGGCCTAGAACCACTCACAACTTCAATCGAAAGCCGCCGGGGAAACCCGGCGGCTTTCGTCGTTTTCAACACATGTTCACTCTGCGATTGACCGCAACCAGGGCACGAATGCATCGACCATCGTTGGCGTATGCATGCTGTGGGGGTCTCCCCAACTGTCAAACATCGCAAGCATCTGTGCAGCGATGTCGCGACGCTCAAGTAAGTGACGGGCTGGGGTCATCTGCACTCGAATGGTGAAGAGCAGCGCACCGGATTTTGGCAGTGCGCGCAAGGTTTGTCGTTCGCTCCGCAACCACAATGGCGAACCATCGGCTGTGACTGCTATACCGTGCGGCGGCATCGGCAATGTGGGAGTTGGTAAATGAAGAAACGGGTACGGCTTCACTGTCAAGTTGCGTCGCCACACGGGTGTGTCTGGCTTCAGGCGTGAGAAGAAATTGTCGACCTTGCGTGACAAATCGTTTTCGTAGTGACGCACCGGGCCGTGCACGGCACCGGTCGATTTGCCGATCTTGTCGGACAATCTCCAAAGACTCGGAAAACACAACGACAGCGCGTCGAGGTGCCAGTCACCATCTCTGAACACCATGAGCGCCAAATCTTCTTGCACGTGCAGGGACACAGCTGCAAGTGGGTGTGGGTGCACCGACCAGTCGACATTGACACCGGCGTGCACGCGCATCCACTCAGCTACAACATAAGCCGCCTCGTGAGCCGCATCATCTGCGTGTGACAGACACGCAAACACTGCCTCAGGTCGATCAGCAAACAATCGCCGTTTGACGTCCAGTTCACCATTACGGAAATGATCGGGGCTCAACCAGGTGGCTACGTCAAGAGAACGTGTGCCCATCTTCAAATGTGGTGGTGCAGGCTTCAGATCAAGTTCGTTGAGCCACGTGGGCGATGGCGCAGCAGCGTACAACGATGCATCTGGCGCATATTGCGCAAGTTCGTCATATGAGGGAAGCGAGTCGCCGTGTGGCACGGCGCGAACCTATCTCGGTTTGCCAGTGTCAGCGATTGTGATCTTTAGCGATCAAGCAAAGACGACAAGAAGCCTTTCTTTGCCCCGGCGGCGTCTGAAGGTGCGTCGCCATCGTCGCACTTGCACCGTTCATTTTTTGGAACATGACCAAGCACTTGCTCGACGTGGGCTCAACAACCAACCCAGCCAGGTTTGCCGCAATTGTCGCACGTGACTTCTTTACACATGGCTCATAGGGTGTCAGGTGAGGCGCATCCAGCGCAAAAACCGTCGAATACTGCGGGAGTCGAACAGAATTTAAGGCATGACGGCAGAACTCCGCCGAGGTGCCGCTGGCACTTGGCGCCTATTCAAGGCCAAGGACAACGCGCCAGCGATGTGACGCCGAGTGTCGACAGGGTCGATGAGTTCATCGAAACCGAACCTCTCGGCAGATCGCATCGAAGCATCGGTCTCGAGGCGACGAAGCCGCTCAGATTCATCTGTGTCAGAGCCGAGCGACTCGGCGAATGCGCTTGCACCCATTGCCCCAAGAGTGGCGCCCGGATACCCGAATGTGGCGGTTTGGCCATCGAACGCTGGAAGCGACATGACCATGGAACCGAATCCGTACGCCTTGCGCAAGGTGAGATGAACCTTTGGCACACGTGCGCGTGTTTGTGCGGCGAACATGCGCGCACCGCTACGCAACACCCCAGCTCGCTCTGACGCAGATCCGGGCAACATTCCGGGATTGTCAGCGAGGAAAACAAGGGGCAGATGAAATGCGTCTGCAACGTCGATGAAGTGTGCAGCTTTGTCTGCAGCGTCAGCATCAACCGAACCAGCAAGCACCATCGGTTGATTTGCAATCACCGCAACAGGGTGGCCACCAATGCGCGCCAGTGCACACACGATGGCGCGACCAAACTTCGATTGCACTTCAAACCATGACTCGTCGTCAACGACACACGTGATGACTTCACTCATGTCATATCCCTGACGACCATTGCGCGGCACAATGTCGAGAATTGCTTCGGTACTGCGGGTTGTCGGATCATTCGTTGGTCGCACGTTCGGGTACGACCACGCACTTGACGGAAAGAATGACAAGTAGTTGCGAATCTGTTCTGCGACATCACGGTCAGACTCTGCGAGGTTGTGAATGAGGCCACTTGCAAGAGCAACTGATGGTCCACCAAGTTGTTCTTTGGTGACGTCCTCTCCCAAAGAGTCCTTCACTACCGGTGGGCCAGCAGTGAACACTGCGCCATGCGGGGACATCAAAGTGAAGTCACTCATCGGTGCAATCAATGCGCCATGGCCTGCGGATGGACCAACAATTGCCGTGACAACCGGAACAACTCCGGAACACTTCGCCTGCATCATGAGATCTGTTGGAGAGCGAACACCATGCTCACCGGCTCGGTGCCCGGCACCTTCGAGCATCATGACGAGCGGCACCTTCTCTTGCAGCGCCAACTCCGCAATGCGGTAGCGCTTTGCATTGCTACCCGCACCAATGGAACCAGCGAGCACTGTGAAATCTTCAGCGCCAACCATGACGGGTCGACCATTGATGAGTCCCGTTCCAGTGATGATCGCGTCGGATGGCACCTCGCCCACCAGTGTGCCGATCTCGCGAAAACTGCCTTCGTCTAGCAACACGTGAACACGGGCTCGGGCATCGAGACGGCCATCGCGACGTTGCTTGGCAAGGCGGTCAACTCCGCCCATCTCGCGCGCTGCCTTCTGGCGCGCCGCCAAATCAGCCCTCGTGTCGTTCCAGTCCGCGCTGTCCCCCACGGCTCACACGGTACAAGCCCAAGGCCGAGGGCCAGCTGGGCCAATTCACGCCATCGCATTTTTTTCGAAACACTCGGGAAATAGTCGCCACCTAAATTCTGACTTGCTTTCACCAACCCGAAACGCAATCAACCACCCAATATGGAGGAATTAATGGAAAGCGGCAATCTTGCCTGGATCCTCATCTCGGCAGCGCTGGTGCTGTTCATGACCCCGGGGCTGGCCTTCTTCTACGGAGGCATGGACCGAGGCCGGAACGTACTCAACATGCTGATGATGAACTTTTACTGTGTGCTCATCGTGCCCATCTTGTGGGTTCTTGTCGGATACTCGCTCTCGCAGGTGCCGTTCGAGAACGACTTCATCGGCAACTTTGACGCATTCATGTTGAAGAACATCACCGAAGCAGGTGACGGATCAACCCTGGCCACCGTGGCATTCCTCGGAATGTTCGCGGCTATCACTCCCGCACTCATCTCGGGTGCTGTCGCAGATCGCATGAAATTCTCTGCGTGGGCGTTGTTCGTTCCGTTCTGGTTGTTCTTGGCTTACGTGCCGATTTTCAAGTGGGTCTACGGCGGATGGCTCGGCCAGCGCGGGTCCATCGACTTCGCCGGTGGCACTGCCATTCACGTGAATGCAGGAATCGCTGCTCTTGCTGCCGTTCTTGTTCTCGGGAAGCGCAAGGCCGGTGCTGCCCCGCCGCACTCGATGCCTCTCGTCATGATCGGAACCGGAATTCTGTGGTTCGGATGGTTCGGATTCAATGCCGGCTCCGCACTCGCAGCAAATGGTCAGGGCGCTCAAGCTTTTATGAACACGTTCCTCGCCGCAGCAGCGGCAGGTTCGGCATGGGTCATTGTCGAGTGGCTGCGTGACGGACATCCCACAAACCTCGGTGCTGCATCAGGAATCGTGGCTGGTCTTGTTGCCATCACACCCGCTGCTGGCTACGTCGCTGGAGCTTCTCCCATTTTCATCGGCCTCATCGCCGGTGTCGTGTGTTGCTACGCAGTGAAGTTGAAGAACAAGGCCGGGTACGACGATGCTCTCGACGTGGTCGGAGTGCACTTCTTCGGCGGACTTGTTGGCTCGCTGCTTATCGGTTTCTTCTCGGATCCTGACTTTTTCAAGGGAAGTTTCGAAAAGGGCCTTTTCTTCGGTGGCGACACCGGACTGCTTCTTGAACAGGCACTGGCAAACGGTGTGGCCATCGTATGGTCATTCGTTATCACGCTGATCCTCATGTTGGTGTTGAAGAACACCATCGGAGTACGAGTCTCTGACGAGCCTGAATACAACGGCCTCGACCTCGCCGAACACGGCGAGACCGCGTATCACAGCTGATAAGAAACAGGAGAGGTATACAAAATGAAACTCATCACTGCAATCGTCAAGCCCTTCAAGGTTGACGACGTGAAAGACGCCCTCCGTGCGGCAGGCATTGCGGGAGTCACAGCTTCCGAAGTGCGCGGGTTCGGTCGACAGGGCGGACACACCGAGACCTACCGTGGGTCTGAGTACGCAATCGACTTCGTACCGAAGGTGAAACTCGAAGTGTTGGCATCGGACTCCGATGCTCAGCGCATCGTCGACATCATCACCGGAGCAGCGCAGACCGGCAAGATCGGTGACGGCAAGATTTGGGTGACCAGCGTCGACTCGGTGGTGCGCATTCGCACTGGCGAGACCGGCGAAGCGGCCATCTAGTCAGCTCGCGACTTTCCCCTTACACGCGAACATCACTCACCGATGAGGCGACGAGCCTCGTCGGTGAGTGTTTGCGTTCTATCCATAGTTGAGCGCTCCCACTGTTGAAGTCGCTCAAGCGCAGCAAGGTCTCCGAGGGCAGCAAGGCGAACATCGGGAAAATGTGTCGAAGCGATTCCACTCAAGACGCCGGCACCCCACTTACCGACATCACCGAGCCGATCAGTGGCTGCGATGAAGACGTCTAAACCTGCAGATCGCATTGCCTCTAGGCGAACAGGGTCGGTGTCAGAGTTCTTGACCGAGATACCTACACGTGCGAGGGGTTCGTACCACGACGCCGGCATTGCCGGATAGTGCGACAGGTGATGATACGCAATCAGTTCCATGCCACGTGCGCGTGCGCGAGCAGACATCGCAACTGCATCATCAACCGGCACATCATCACCGAAAGCAATCAATACTGCTCGTGCGTGAGGCGCAAAGTCGTCGAGCTCGACATCAGTAATCGTTCGCGGAACACCAACTATCACCGGCAACACGAAACTTGCTCGCGCCAACTGCACGCGCTCTTCATGACGCAGGCCCTTGCCACCACCGGTGGTTCCCGAGACGAGCACGATCTCGCAGCCCTGGCCCGCAAGAACAGCCGTGAGACGCTGGTGTGCTCGAACGTCAATCACGCCGTCGTTGTCACGAAGTGTGGGGACCGCTGCCCCAAGCCCGCTGAGTTTTGTCTCGTTGCTCATTCAATTCCTGCCCGGTCTGGTCTCCAGAAGGTACGTGTTGCAATTTGGTCCTTCGAGAAGCCCAACAAAAACAAATGTTGTCGAACTTTGTTGTTGACACTCTGTTCGCCCACAAGAAGTGCCCATGCACCATCTGTTCCGTGAGCTTCGACACAAGAAGTGACTGCAGCAATCACTTCATCATCAGATACGTATCGTGAAAATGTTGTCGCACCGACAAGCGTCGCCGCTTTGCTCAGTGAATGAGCAGACTTCACGATGACGTGTACTTCATTTTGCATCGATGCGACCACACCGTGAGCCGACCCCACAACAGTCTCGTCACCAACGACCACAGCCCACCTCACGTCATTGTCGGGCATCTTTACGGCGCGCTCAGGCGCCTGACCAGTCAACGTGGAACCTGCAGTCAGCGCCACCAGGAATGCTGTTGCGGGCCCCTGTTGAGTGAGATAGCCAATGAACTCGAAAGTCGCCACGTCTGCCGCGCTGACTGTGTAACGGCGAAGTTCACCCACACCCACGTTTATTGCGACGGTGTCGCCAACTGTCACGCCATTGCTGGGCGGCTGCGGAGCGCGAACGCGCACAAAACAGCTGCCCACTCGCTGCACTTCCAGTGCGACGACCGAGAATGGTTCCGTCAGATCGCGATAACGCGTTCGGTCGACGTCGGCCACGTACTCAAAAGTACGTTCAGATCACCTTTGGTGTGAAGTCAAACTATCGATGTGACGGACGACGCAACTAGTTCTTCGTAACTTCGTACCCAGGGAAGTTCCCTGCTGCACGCCACTCTTCAAGAATGTCGATGAATTCAAGCGCGCTTGTCATGTACGACGAGGACTTACCACTTCGAATGGTGCCGACGCCGCCCTCGTTGTTCAGGTATCCGGGGGTGCACACTGCGTTGTAACGAGCAGTGCCCCACACAGTTCCGATGAGCACGTTGAACCACTCATCTTGCGCTTCAACGGTTGGCTCGAAAGTGGCAATGTTCTCAGTCAGAGCACGCTCAATGAGGTGTGTGATGTGAATTGCTGTCTTTGTGATGGTGTGCACAAAGTTGATTGCCTGGCCGCCTTGCGTGGCGCTGATCATGAGCATGTTGGGAAACCCACGGCCGAGCACGCCGTGCAATGTGCCCGGACCGTCGGCCCATGCTTCGCTGAGTGGAACGGCACCCTTACCCACCGGGTCGAACCCCAAACGATGGTGATACTCAGACGTCACTTCGAAACCTGATGCGAACACCAACAAATCACACGGGTACTCAACACCATTTACCACCACGCCGGTCTCGGTGATTTCGTCGACACCTTGTCCTTCGGTGTCTACGAGATGAACATTTGGGCGATTGAACGTTGGCAAGTACTCGTCGTGGAAACAAGGGCGCTTGCAGCTTTGGCCGTACCACGGCTTCAATTTTTCGGCGGTCTCCGGATCTTTCACGATTTCTTCGATGCGGGCACGAATGCCTTCCATGTTTTCGTAATCGATGCGATCCATGCGCTCAGCATCTGCATCGTCTTTTGGCACACCCTTGGTGTCGATCCACAACATTTTCGTCCAGGCATCATTGATCATGTCGACATCTGGTTGACCACCCGTAACCACCTGGGTGAAGTTGCGCATGCGCTCCATCTGCCAACCAGGCTTCAATGACTTGAACCACTCGGGGTCTGTCGCCTTGTTGTTGCGAATGCCAACACTTGCTGCAGTGCGTTGAAACACGTACAACTCTTTGGCCGACTCACCAAGTTTTGGTACAACCTGAACTGCGGTCGCACCAGTTCCGATGATGCCAACTCGCTTGTCTGCGAGCTTCTCCATCTTCTCTTGCGGCGCGCCGCCGGTGTACGAGTAGTCCCAACGGCTGGTGTGGAACTTACGGCCCTTGAACTTCTCGATGCCCGTGATGCCCGGCAACTTTGCCTTGTGCAGAACACCACCAGCGATAACAACGAACTTCGAGGTCAGCACATCGCCGCGTGAGGTCTTCGTGATCCATCGCTTCGACGCTTCGTCCCAGCGCATGTCTTCGCACTCAGTTTGAAACAGTGCATTCGAGTAGAGGTCAAAGTGACGACCGAGCAATTGGCAGTACGCAAAAATTTCTGTTGCTTTCGAGTACTTCTCTTTCGGCATGTAGCCGGTTTCTTCGAGAAGTGGAAGGTAAATGTACGACTCAACGTCGCATGCGCAATTCGGATAGCGATTCCAGTACCACGTGCCGCCGAAGTCGCCGGCCTTCTCGATGATGCGGAAACTGCGAATGCCCTTCTTGGTGAGGAAGGATCCGGTCAACATGCCACCAAATCCGCCACCGACCACGACGACATCAACTTCTTCGATACGCGCATCGCGAGTGAAATTCGGATCGGCGAACGGATCGCGATCGAACTCTTCGTAGTCGCCCTTCAATTCTTTGTACTGGGCGTTACCTTCAGGCCGCTTGTTCAAACGCTTTTCGCGCTCGATGCGGTACTTCTCTTGAGCCTGTTCGAAAGTGAGCCTCGCCATGATTCCTCCCGGCCGCAATTAGGGCCTCATCTAATGGCTGACATTACTACCCATCATCGCGGCACCAAAGAGGCCCGAGCAACCTCCCCACACCCCTCGTCTACCTTGATTTCATGGGCAGTTTCAATAATCGACTCACTCTGTTTCTCGTCGTCGGCGGTGCTGTGACACTTGGTGTTATTGGCGTGGTTCGTCCCGTCACAAACGCTCTCACCGGCGCACCTGACGCAACCGTCAGCAGTTCCAGCAGCACTACAACGTCACCAAGCACATCACTGCCGAGTGGCACTTCATCAACAACGACATCGACACCCCCACGAGTCACCACTCCTGTCGAAGACAATCCGAAAGATTCACCGCCTGCAGCACCCGACTGGGGCGACGCCATTGCAGATCTTGACCAACGGCTCGATTCAGTGATCACTCGGGTCGACACTTTGTCTGGCGCACTCGACGACACTGCCGACATTGCTCGCGATGCGAAATCGATTGCAAAGTCTGTGTCGGCAGACCTCGCCAACATCCGCGATGACCTTGCAGGCACCATCGGCGATATCACTCGCATGAAACAAGATGTGGCCGGGGCGCTGGAACGTCTGACCGTCATCACCGACCAAGTTGCACGCAAGCTGAGCAAAATCAACAACGACGGCAACTACACCGGACCGCTTGCTCCAAGCCAAATTTCGCCACAGTTGCGCCCGAGTGACATTGCGGGTGACTGGCCGCTCACTCGCACCACCGACTATCTCGATTCATCGAAGATCAACGTCGACTTCGGTGGCTGTTATGCCGACTCGCGATACAACACCGTGCTGAGCGTCGACCCCTTCCGGCGTCTGCAATGTCTACGTCTGCCACGCTGAGCTAATCCGACACCATTTCTGGCGTTCTCTACACTGAACTTGTGGGCATCAACCATGAGTGATTACTTCCCCGTTGTCGACAAGTCGATTGCAAACCTTCGCGAGGCTCTCGAGTCAGGTGCCGTCACGTGTGTTGATCTCGTGAAGTCATACCTTCATCGCATTGAGGTATACGACCACTCTGGCATACGACTGAATTCCATCGTGGAGTTGAACCCCAATGCATTGGAAGAAGCACAAGAGTCTGACAATCGTCGCGCAACCGGTGCTTCTCGTGGCCCTCTCGAGGGCATTCCTTTCACGGCCAAAGACTCGTACATGGTGAAAGACATGACAGTTGCATGCGGGTCACCTGCCTTCGAACATCTCGTGGCCACTCGTGACGCGTATTCAATCGAGAAATTACGCGATGCCGGGTGTGTGTTCATCGGTCTCACCAACATGCCACCCATGGCAAACGGAGGCATGCAGCGTGGTCTCTACGGTCGTGCTGAGTCGCCGTATAACGCTGACTTTCTCACGTCAGCATGGGCGTCGGGTTCGTCTAATGGCTCAGGTACCGCAACAGCCGCGAGCTTTGCTGCATTCGGCCTTGCAGAAGAAACGTGGTCAAGCGGTCGTGCACCTGCATCGTGCAATGCGCTCTGTGCATACACACCATCCCGTGGACTCATTTCCACTCGTGGCAACTGGCCCCTCATTCCCACCATGGACGTTGTCGCTCCACACACACGCACCATGGCCGACATGTGCGCAGTGCTCGATGCACTCATGGCGGTTGACCCAGAAGTGCGTGGCGATTTCTGGCGCATGCAACCCTGGGTACAACTTCCGAACCCAACATCGGTGCGCCCCGCATCATTCACTGCGCTTCACACCGAGGCGCACACAGCAGCATCGTCCAAGCGACCTTTAGCTGGTGTTCGACTCGCCGTACCGCGAATGTTCATCGGAACAGATCCCGATCAGGGAACTGGCACTGGTGTTGGCACATCACTTGGTGCACGCATCACTCCCCGGCCCTCGATGCTCGATTTATGGCAATCAGCGCGTGAGGACTTGGTATCTGCTGGTGCAGAAATCATCGAGTCGGACTTCCCAGTTGTCTCCTACTATGAATCTGATCGCCCTGGCGCACCGAGCATCTTCAACCGTGGAGTTGTTCCTCCAGAGTTCTTCGATGTTGAGCTATGGGAATTGTCAATGTGGAGCTGGGATCTGTTCTTGGAGTTGAACGCACAACCCGGACTTGACCGACTGGCGCTTGCTGATGGGCCTCGTATCTTTCCCCGTCATCCCGAAGACGTATTGGACCAATTGACCACAGACATGGATATTGATCTTGCGGACTATGTCACTCGCGCACGAGAGCAAGGAATCATCGATCCGTTCAGCGGGCCAGAAGCCAATCTCATTCGACGTGGCATCGAATCTCTCGAACATACGCGCAAAATCGACTTTGAAGACTGGCTCGTCGCCAACAACTACGACGCGGTCATCATGCCCACTCAAACAGATATCGCACCGTCTGATGCAGACAAGAACCCTGCTTCCGCCGCAATTGCCTGGAGTAATGGTGTCTGGGTGTCGACGGGAACTCTCGTGTTCCGCCATCTCGGCATTCCGACCATGACGGTGCCGATGGGAACGGCAAGCGACATTGGCATGCCCTTTGGGCTCACCTTCGCAACTGCCGCCTATGACGACGCAGAACTCATCCGCCTCGCGACTGTGTTCGAAGCACTTCGTCCGCGTCGGACTGTGCCGCCACGCACGCCAGAGCTCTGATCAGGAACTAGTCGTCGCGGTCTTGAATGCTCTTGACTGATGCCATTCCAAAAAGAATCGCACCCGTGAACACAATCAGAAAAATCACGGCACCAAACGAAAAAAGCGTTGTTTCAGACATCTACTTGTCCTTCCTTGCAGCCAGCATGAACGCCCCAAGTCCGAGAATTGAAGGAACCCAGATTCCGACATAAATGCCGTTCAACTTGTCGGAGTCATCATTTCCTGCAAAGTAGAGAGAAATGCTCAGTGCCAAACTCGCTGCCGCTGAGACAAGAACAGTGGCTTGAAAAATGATTTTCTGATTCACATAAGTGACCGTAACACAGTTTTTCTGCGATGTTGTTCCTACTCAGATGTGCGAGCACAAATTCCTGTAACACATACATACGTCATGGTGTTGAAGAGACAAAACGACTGCAGCCCAGAGTCGCAAGGACCCTGGGCTGCAGTTCGTGATTTTCAATTATGAAAATTGATTAGTGGTGATCGCCTGATCGAGCCTTTGCGATTCCAAGAATCATGAGGCCGTACAACGCCTTCGCTGTGATATCTGCGATGGTGTAACCAATCTGACGTCCGACTTCGAGACCGCTCGAAACTTCTCCATCAGTGCTGAACACTGGGAAGAGGTACACGATTGGATAGAAACACCAGGTCACAAGAAGCACACCAGTTGCATTCTTGATTGCCGATGCAACCTTGCCGGTTTCGCGCTTTCCTGCCGCTTGCAGCTGGCCGTACAACACCCAGAGGATGTAGACGAACGGAATCATGGCGAGGACCCACCAGAGCCATTTTGTGCCATTGTCAGTTGAGATCTCACCTGGGTAACCAAGACCAATCATCAGCGCTGTTGCGGGGACGAGTCTCCACATCAGCTTCTTACGAAGGTCATCAGCGACGCCGAGCACGATCAGAAGTTCGATGACGAGCAAAGGAACCGTGATGAGCCAGTCCGCGTAGCGGTAGCCCTCGTTCATCTTTCCGTCAGCGAAGCCCGACCAAATTCGGAAGTAGTGGTAGCCGGCAATACCGACGACGACTGCGGAGACCGCGACGCCCGATCGATACGCCTTCGCAACTGCACCCACCTGGGTGAGGAAGTACACGAAAGCACCGAGCATCACCGCCGTTCCAAATGAGAGGGCGTTGTACACCAAGGTGTAGTCATTGCCCGTGAGAGTTACTTCGTTCATGAAAACTGCCTTTCAAAGCATTCGTGGACATGTGTCCTCAGTCACAATACCAATCCCGCGACATCCCCCCGGACATACCGGAGGCCAGGGCCTCGTCAACAGATGGAATGGTCGTAAACCCCTAGTTACTAGGGCTTCACGGCGCGAAGCGTGTACGTGGCAGCTAGTCGCTCGGGTCGCTCGCGAAGTCGCCACTCCCCGAGATCCCCCTCAACCATCGAATCCCCCAGGGCGTTCCACGGCACTGAGTCGTCCTCTTCGAAGTACGTGACCTCGAGCCCTGCATTCCAGAGAGCATTGAAGATCTCTGCGAGTCCGTGGTTGAAAGAAACAAAAGTGGGGCTTTTAAGAGCACTCTCGTGGTCGACGTAGCTGTGTTTTTCGCTGAACACTTCACCGTCTGTCTCGAAGTACGGGTAGTCGACAGTGACAAGCCCATCGGGCCGAGGGTCACACAGAGTCCACAACATGGGGTGGCCCTCTCGAATGAACAACTCACCACCGGGTTTCAACAACGCGGCAACCACTTCGGCCCACCGCGCAACGCTTGGCAACCAGCACAACGCGCCGATTCCGGTGTACACCAAGTCAAACGAACTAGTTGTCAGCACATCTGGCGCTGAGTAGGTGTCTGCTTCAACGAAATGTGCATCTGCACCGATATCACGAGCCAGGTTGCGTGCCACTTCGAGTGCGGGCGCAGAAAAGTCGAGCCCTGTCACCTTTGCTCCGAGTCGGTGTAACGACAAAGTGTCGGTGCCGATGTGGCACTGCAGGTGCACAGCAACTTTGCCGGAGATGTCTCCTAACCGCGGAATGTCGAACCTCACCGTTTCAGACAGATGGGTCGGATCATTAAGGAACTTTTCGATGCCGTAGTTCTGAACATGGTGCGGAACTCGTGAGTTCCAGTTGGCCTTGTTGACTGACAGGTAGTTGACAGAGAGATAATCGCGTGAAGTCATACCGCTCGCGCCAACCTGAATGTCAGAGTTCGTAGCGGTACACGTTTGTTTCGCGCGCCTTGAAGCCAATGCGCTGATACAGACGATTGGCCGCTTCGCGTGACGGACGAGACGTGAGATCAACTGTGATGGCACCGTGTTTCTTGGCATGTTCAAGTGCTGCGGTGTTGAGAGCCTCACCGACACCGTGACCACGAGCGTTTGAGTCGACAACAACATCTTCGATCCATGCACGAATTCCGGTGGGAATTCGGAACATGGCCAACGTCAGTGAACCAATGATCTGGCCGTCAACACGCGCGATGAATAGTGAGCTGGCGTCAGACTCAACCAATGACGTCAACTCGGCAGCGCTCGGAGGCGGATTCGACGAGGACAACTGCGGAATGAGCCGTTCGAACGCCTTCACCAATTCGTCATCGACAGTCGATGCAATTGTTATGTGAACGGTCATGATTTCACTATAGAACCGCCCTCGCGGCCGTCACGAGGTCTCTGAAACACCGGTAGATTCGGGAGTCAATGGCATCACCCGACCATGTGCGGTGGCAATCTCAGCCCCAGTTGCGACGCCCTACTGTCGTCGCCGCATTCACCGGTTGGAACGACGCAGCCGACGCAGCATCGACCGCGGTCCGCACACTCATCACATCGTGGAATGCACAGCCACTTGCCGACATTGTTCCTGAGGTGTTCACCGATTTTGCAACCATCCGTCCGGTGGTGAAGTTGAACAACGGCATCACACGCGAAATCGTGTGGCCAACAGTTTCCATGTGGCATGCCACAACTCCAGGCAGCGATGTCATTTTCGTACTTGGTCCCGAACCAAGTCTGCGGTGGCGACTGTTCACTGAACAGGTCATCAGCGTCGCTGCGCACTTCGAAGCGGCCATGGTCATCACGCTCGGCGCACTGCTCGCCGATGTGCCCCACACCAAGCCCATTCAGCTCATCGGCACGGCGTCTGACCCAGCCGTCATCGACCGTTTCGATTTACAGAAGAGCCAATACGAAGGTCCCACCGGAATCATTGGTGTTCTTCAAGACGCCTGCCATCACGCCGACGTGCCTGCGGCGTCTTTGTGGGCAGCCGTACCGGCATATGCCTCGCAAATTCCTTCTCCCAAGGCGGCTGCTGCACTCATTGAGCGCGCCTGCGAGATCATCGGTACGCCGGCGCCCGTCGCGGCGCTCAGCGAAGCCATCGACACATATGAAGCGCGAGTCGACGAACTTGTGAGCGAAGACGAAGACCTCGCCGAATACGTCGAGCGGCTCGACACCATGGGTGACAACGTGTTCGAAGAAGATGACCGCCAGACGACCCTTGACTTTGATGAAAATGAAGACGACGGCAGTTCACTCGTTGATGAAGTCGAACAGTTCTTGCGCGACCAAGACGGTCGCTGACTAGATACTCAGCACGTCGTCACGCACTCATCACGCGACCCTGCACTCAACCGCGCCAAATGTCGGGGCGTGGTGCATCGAATGTTGCAGCTCCACGATGTCCGGCAATGGCGTTGAATGCCATGTCGCCCCACCATTGCACTCCGGCTGTCGGATCTGGCAACGCATCGCGTTTGAACCATCCGACACCACTTGTTTCAAGCGGGTGTCCCGCGAGCTCGCCACCAACCGCGTGCAAGTGAAACACCACCATGTACATGCCGAACCGTGAGAAGCCCATGCGCATGCCGTCAACGACACCGAGTAACTGCACGGGCTCAGCGATGATGCCCGCTTCTTCTTCCACTTCTTTCATCGCCACTTCGGCTGGTGAGTAGCCGACATCGGCCCAACCGGTGGGGTACAACCACACGCCGCTCTCACGACGTCGAATCAACAGAATGTCGCCATCGTCGTTGCCGACAATTGCCCCGACTGCAACCTTCGGTGTGACATAGCCAGGAACACCTTCGCCAATGGTCTCCATCCACTCTTGAACGAAGTGATCCTGCTCACGTTGCGTCTCAATGGCGTCTTCCATCGACGCTTTGATGTCGCCGGCAACCTTCAATACTTCTTCGTAGCGCTCTTTTTCATACAAGCTCTGCGTAAAGGCCATACCGGTGCGGGCAATTGCTGCCAAGGTTTCACTCCAGCGCACCAGATTGTGGGTGAAATCACTCTCTTCTGGCACTGACACAACGATGATGTTAGTTCGCTACGCGGCAAGTGCGTTCAGCACGGCGGTACGAATTGCGTCGCCGTCGCGATCAATGTCGACTTTTTCGCCGTTGGAGTCACGCACATAAAACGTGTCGACCACCTCGCTACCAAGAGTCTGAACACGGGCATGTCGAATGTCGAGACCTGCATCAGCAAGCACTCGCGTGATGCGGTGAAGGATTCCCACTGAATCTGGCGCCCGAACCTCGACGAACGTGGCGTTGGATGACACAGAGTTGTCAAGGCGCACCACTGGCACTTCAAGAGTGCGAGCAGCAAGTACGCGGCGCGGGCGAGCAGATTTATCACGCTCACGCAAGCGTTCGTCGAGCGGGAACTCACCGAGAAGTGAGCCGATGACTTCAGAGCGAACTTTGTTCCAATCGAAATCCGAGTACGTCGGTGCCGCCACACGAAACTCTGACGCCGCCATTGGTGCTCGCGTGTCCCCTCCTTCGTCTGAGTACGCCTCGGCACCAAGGACATCGAGATTGTTCAATGACAACACACCCGCAACCGTTGCAAACGTTCCGGGGCGGTCTGGGCTGACAACCGTCACGCTTCCTTCACCAAAGGTCACTGAGGTTCCACCTTCGCTCATGAGAAGTAGCACATCGGCACTGGGGAACAAACGCCAGATCGCTTCGCTGACGTCACCACCACCCAACACATGTGACACGCGCTGCGCGAGAGAAGTGACAAGGTCAGACTTCCAAGCGCTCCACGCTGACGGACCCGTTGCGAGTGAGTCGGCTTCAGTGAGCGCATGCAACAACTCGAGTGTTGTGACGTTACCCGCACGCTCAGCTACGTACGTGATGGTTGCGTCATCGGAGAGATCGCGATGTGTTGCTACATCGGCCAGCAACAAGTGATGCTCGATCATCGTCTGGATGGTGCGCACATCATCCTCCACGAGCCCCATACGCCGACCGACGACATCGAACAACTGCACACCAACTTCCGTGTGGTCCCCTTTGTAGCCCTTGCCAATGTCATGGAACAGCGCGCCAAGCACAAGAAGGTCGGGTCGCTTGACGCGATCAGCGAGTGCCGCCGCGTTCGCACACGCTTGCCACAAGTGTCGATCAACAGTGAAGCGGTGATACGCGTTTCGTTGCGGCTTGCTACGCACCGACGACCACTCTGGCAACACCTTTGCAAGAAGGTTTCGTTGGTCGAGCGCCTCGAGCACCGGAATGGTGCGTTCCCCTTCAAGCAACAGTGCAACTAATTCATCACTTGCACCCGCAGGCCAAGGGTTTGGAAATTGTGGCGTGCGCTCACCAAGTCGATTCAACGATTCACGGGCGATACGACGTCCTTCACGTGCCGCAGCCGTCGCCACTCGCAACACCACTGACACTTCGTGTGCTGGGTCGACATCGTCTGCAAGATGCACTTCCCCTTCGCGCACCATCACACCAGCAGACAACATGCGCGGTTCAGATGTGGCGTCACTTGGTGGGTCGAGCCGAGCCCAGGCTTCATCAGCAACCCACGCAATCTTGCGTCCCGCGGCCGATACTGCCGCCATCAATGAATCATCCGACGAGTAGCCAATTGCTCTTGCGACAGTTGCCTGATCTTCGAGGCGAAGCACATCACCTGCGCGTGCGGCCTGTCGATGTAATTCAACGCGCACACCGAGCAACACTTCGTGTGCTTCCACGAGCGATGTGACGTCGCCAGATGCCAGCTGCAGTCCGGCAGACAAGGCCCACCACAAGGCGTGTACGTCACGCAGGCCTCCGGAACCTTCCTTCAGGTCAGGCTCGAGTCGAAAGGCCACTTCTCCGGCCGAGTCGTGGCGTTCCTTCACGCGATCATGAAGTTCAATCAACCATTGGCGGCCACGTTTCTTCCACGCCTCACGAGCACCGCGAATCACCTCGTCAGCAAGCGATTGATCTCCCGCTACATAACGCGCCGTCACCAATGACGTCGCAGTGTCGAGATCTGTTGCACACAATGACAGCGTCTCTTTCGGGGTACGGACCGCGTGACCGAGCTTCAAACCTGCATCCCACACTGGGTACCACAGCTTCGACGCAACGTCGTCGATGTTTCGTACACCTTTGTGGACAAGCAACAAATCAAGGTCGCTGAAAGGTGCAAGCTCACGCCGTCCGTATCCACCGACTGCGATGAGTGCAACGTTTGATTGCTTGCGTTCTTTCACCAATGTGATGGCTTCTGTGAACAGCTGGCGCATCCAGTCATCAGTCGCGTCTGAGAGCGCACGACAGAATGCACCACCTGTTACTGACGCATCAGCAATGACGTCTGCTCGTGTACGCATCAGTCGAGCTTTCCTTCAGCACGACGGCGTGTGAGCACGGTTGCAGCCTTCCAAGCGCCCCATTCAATTCCTGCCTCGTGCACATCTTCGCCAAGATCCATCCACGACATGGGGCCAAGTAGGTACTCATCGTCGGGGTCGAGACGCTGCTGAAACTCGTCGCGTGCAGGTGCGGGTACTCCGGTATCGCGAAGTGCAGCCGTGGCAAAGCGTGTACTCGCGCGTAACACCTCGAGTGGATTGGTGCGCTGTTGATCAACATCGGTGGATAGCAACACTCCAAGTTGCTCCTGCACAAATGCCTGCGTGTCTGCCTTTACGTTTGACAACACTGCTTGTACAGCGTCGCGCCTGTCCACACTTTGCCCTTCACATGCAAGCAACGTGATGCGCTCAATCCATCGCGGCACATTGGCCACGACGGCATCGTGTAATCGTTGCGGATAGTCGGGAAAGTCTCCGGCCACGTCAACGAAGGTAACGATGACTTGCCCCGATGGTCTTGTTCAGGCCATTAATTCTGTGTGAACTGGTCACATGATGACGGTCGCGAGTGCCAAGTAAATGACGATCGAGAGCAGGTCCTGTATCACCGTTGCGAGCAGACCCGACCCAAAAGCAGGATCGGCACCGCTTCGGCTCAACAGCCACGGCAGAACGAGTGCAATGACCCCTGCCACCGACGCACTTACAAAGAGCGCGAGGCTCACAGTCACGGCGAGGTTTGCCTGGTCATACAAAACGAAGCAGAAAGGGAAAAAAGCAACAGCAATCAGCGCCCCAATCAATACTCCAGCTGCTGCTTCCTTGAAGAAGAAGTCCCTGAGCGGAATTCCTGCTGAAAGTGACCGCACGACCAACACTTCGGTTTGGGTGCCGACTGCATCAGCCATGTACACGATTGCCGGCATAAAGAATGCAAGTGCGACGTTGCGTTGATGTGGCGTTAGGTCACTTTGCAGTCATTGGTCGCGATGTAGTGGCAGAGAACAACCCGAGCAGCACGAAAGCTGTGCCAGCGACATACCGTCGCATGATGTACAACGACTTACCTCGCAGCAACACCGACCGCAGCCCACTAGCCATCAGTGAATATGAGCCGTTGAACAATGTGGCTAACACCACGAAGATTGCTGCCAGCACCAATGCTTGCACTTTGGCATTGTCAGCCGACGTGTCAACGAACTGAGGAAAGATTGACAAGAAAAACAGGGCCGTCTTTGGGTTGAGGGCATTCACCAGAATTCCCTGACGAAATGCCACACCGCTGGTGACGTGAGAGGCATCGGTATGCAGATCACTTGGTTGCGTGAGCAAAGTGCGCACGCCGGAAACGACCAAATAGATGACACCAGCCCACTTCACGACTTCGAACAGTTCCACCGAGGTAGCAATGACAGCGCTGAGCCCCAGGGCAGCCAGTAATGCCTGAATGGTGTCACCGACTTCAAGACCAGCGACGGCAGAGAGACCAACTGTGCGACCGTCGGCTAAGGAACGACTGATGATGTAGATGATGGCTGGCCCCGGAATGAGCAAGAGCACGATGGTGGCGCCGATGAATGCGAAGAGATTCGACAGCTCTGGCATATCAGTCCCCTGCTTCCCCATCGATTGCTTCGCGCAACAAATCGGCATGACCGTTGTGACGCGCATATTCCTCAATCATGTGCAACATCACCCAACGCAGATCAGGTCGAAAGTCGGCACCATCGCGCACCTCGGTCCGCGCTGCGAGTGAGTCGAGTGATTCACATGCGGCTTCAAAACGGCGACTTTCGTTCACTTCCGCATCGAAAGCGAGTAACGCTTCCTCCAGCGTCGCCGCATCATCGAAGTTGAAATCAAAGTCACGGTCGTCGTCAGACACAAAAAGGGGCTCTCTGTCAACACCAGCAACGACCCACGTGAACCAGTAACACTCAACGACCACCATGTGACGCAGCAGGCCAAGAAGCGACAGGTTGCTGCTGGAAATTGCCCTCGTGCGCGCCTGCGCATCGCTCAGCCCATTGATTTTCATGAGCAACGTGGCACGATGATATTCGAGCCATTCACGCACGGCTGTGCGCTCGTCGGCTACTTGCTGCGGATCAACCCGCTTCAGATTCATTCGCTTCCCTTCACCGCCCGTATGAACGGCACAACACTAGGGCTAGTTGGCGAGTGAACCACCGTAAATTTGCCAGGCAAGATACGACTTCGCGACCAAGCTGAGCACCAAGTACACCTTCTCGCCGTATACGTAGTCGGTCCACTTACCGACACCCTTGTATTGCAGCCACTGGTTCAGTCCGAAGCTGAAGAAGAAGATTTGCTCGAGCACGACCAGTACCAATACGAAATTCGGAACAGTGTCTGCACCGACAACGTTGATCCAGATGCCAACCCACGGTGCTACGCCAGCAAGAGTGCCAAACCAGAACGGTTTCATCGTTGTGGTTGTCCGCCCTGGCGGATTCATCACTTCCTGCAACCACCCGAACAGAATCATGGCGACATTCGCACCGATAATGGCGACGACAGCTGTGATGTCGGTGATGCCCGAGTACATGCCAATGAGAATCATCATCAACGTCGCGCTGAACGAGTACTCGACCCAGCGAAAACGGTTGATTCCACGACGCAAGTCGCCCTCATAGGTACCGCGCATGACAGTCGCCGTCAGCAGATGGTCGATAGCTGCCATCAAAAGAAAGACCGCTACCGCGGGACCAATAGCCAACTCGAAGAAAGAGGACGGCATCTCGAGGCGTGTTCCTGGAGGGCCCACCGGAAAATTCGACGTGACGGTGATGGAAAAACTGCCTGCCATCAAAAAGATCATCACGGCCTGAGCAGCGTGCAACACAGTCAGTGCAAGGTTCCACGTTTTCAGGTTCTTGAACCTTGACGAAGCAATGTCGTACGTGTCGGTTTGCAGATGACTTGTCATGTCAATGACCCTAATGGACGCCAACGAGCCAAGGTCACGCTCGTGTGCTGATGACGACCGTGACGTAAGCGACGTAAGCAATCAGCAACAACAGTCCCCGCGCAAACACCAGGTCACCACTTCGACGAGGCATCGCCAGCGCTGTCGCCATAGCGCCACATGCGATGGCCACATAAGTGGAAGGTTGAGACACATCAATTGGTTGGATGATGGCGCCGATACCGACAATGAAGAGAGTGTTGAACACATTCGATCCCAACACCGCACCAACACCCACTTCAGCATGACCCCTGCGCGCAGAGACGATGGCGGTGGTGAGCTCTGGTGTTGATGTGCCAATGGCAACAAACACCGTTCCAACAATGAACTTGTCCCATCCGAGTGTGTCTCCAATTGACTCGGCAGCAGAAACAATCAATCGACCAGCCGCAACCAGCGCAACAATTCCTGTCACTACATCACGGATGAAGTGACGAGGGCCCTCGTCTTCCAACACTTCGACAGCACTTACCTCTCGGCGTGCGTCAACTGTCACCCACGTCAACCACGATGCAAACACCGCAAACATGACAACAGCATCAACTCTGTTGATTTCTCCATCGATCACCAACAATGCAAGCAATCCGAGAGTAAAAAGTGCCGCGGGCAAGTCACGCCGAATGTCTGCCCACCGTGCCGTTACTTTGGCAAGCGACACGGTGACTCCGAGAACAAGCCCAAGATTTGCCATGTTTGAGCCAAGTGCATCTCCAAGCGCCAGCTCGGGTGCCCCATCTGTGGCAGCAAGCACTGCCACCACCATCTCTGGGCTTGATGTTGCAAACGCCGCGATTGTCGCACCGACGATGCCGGGCGGAATTCGCAGTACTGCGGACATTTCAACCACTCCACGTACGAAGCGGCAACCGCCAACGGCGGCTAAGGCAACACCAATGATGAGCCAGAAGATGTACATGACGGATCCTTTTCGATACGCCGACCCGTCTTCCCGGCACGCCGAAGTCAGTGTATGAAAGTCAGTCGGTGAGTTCCACGCGAACTCGCCGGAATCCTTTGCCTTTGTTCTCCACTTTGGTCACCCGGAACGTGCCCACCTCGCGCGTCGAAGCGACATGTGTTCCGCCGTCAGCTTGCTTGTCGAGGCCCACAATGTCCACCACACGAATCTCTTTGACAGTTTCAGGAATGAGCGACACCTTCGTGCGTATGAGGTCTTCGTCCATCACGGCGGTGTCGCGGGGCAAGAATGACACTTCGATGGAATGGTTGCGAGCAATCGCCTCGTTCACGAGCTGCTCAACGCGTGCGGCAAAATCATCGGGCAGCGGGTTGAACTCGAAGTCCATCCGCGCGGTCAACGGCTCTATGTTTCCGCCGGTCACAGGCACGTGCCATTCATTCCAAATGACACCGCACAACACGTGCATTGCCGTATGGGTGCGCATCAACTTGTGGCGCCGCTCCCAGTCCACGTGGCACTGAACCGTCGCACCGACGGCCGGCACAGCAGCACCATCTATGAGGGTGTGCAAAACAACATCGCCGTCCTTGCGCACATCAACCACTAACTGTCCATCGATGACACCAGTGTCATGTGGTTGACCACCACCGGTTGGATAGAAAATCGTTTGGTCGAGAACCACAGCGTTGTCGCGCACCTCAACCACGGTGGCGTCGAGTTCTCGCAAGTATGCATCGCGAAGAAACACCAAGTCGGTGGCCATGGCGACGAATCAGATCTGCTGGGCGAGTTGTTCGACCGGTGTCACCATGCCGGTGTAGAACGGGCCGAACTCGGCATACACCGCTGACGCTTCGTCGAAACGCATGGTGTACACAACTTCTTTCAAGTCAACAGGGTTCACTGCGAACAACGTGACTCCCCACTCGTAGTCATCAAGACCAGCCGACCCCGTGACCACCTGCACCACTCGACCTGCGAATGTGCGACCACTCTTGCCGTGTTCCATCATGAGCTCGGAACGCTTCTCGAACGGCAAGGTGAACCAGTTCTGCTCTGGCTCACGACGCTTGGACATGGGATAGAAGCACCATGCGTTCTTGCCTGGTGGCGGCAGTTGCGGATACAGCCGCGCATTCAACATCTCTTGCGGCACACCCTTGGCATATTCACTCACTTCGGTGAGCGACACATACGAATCGGCGATGGACAACCCGGCATGTTGCAGTGCAGTCTGAAGCGACTTCAGCGGACGCATGTCTGCCGACGTGGCCATAACTGCGACATCGGACTTGTGACCGAGCATGGCGACAGTGACCACGCTGACACCGGCATTCTCAGCGTTCTTCACCGCGCCAACAAAAGCCTCGGGGTCGTACGCCGGCGTGGTCTTGCAGAACAAGTGGATGACGGCAAGACCGGCGGATGGAGACATGGGTTCGCTGTTTGCGCTCATGATGCGAAGGCTACCCAGCAAAATCTAAGCAGCGATTACCTGAGGACTCGTTCTGTCAGGTCTCAGAACGCCACTAACCTGCGTAGAAACCAGCAACTTAGTAACCAAGAGTAGATCCATGGCCACAGAAAGTTCAGGAACTCTCCCGTGGATAGAGCGAATTGCCGAGAGCTTCCCTCACATCCCGTTTGATCATTTTCACCAAACAACAGCACCTCACCTCATCAAACTCCGTGGATCTCTTGTTGCACGTGATCTTGTAGGTGCCGAACCACTCGCGTTCGTAGCTGACACAGGTATCTCATACACCTGGTCCACTTGCACATCTGGCTTGAATGCTCTCCCTGTCGTCTCCTCGGGCATAAACGAGGCAACAACCGTGGTTCGTCTGAGTGAACATGCCTTCTCTGACATCATGAATGAGTTATTGACGCCTAGCGGTGCGGTTCAAACTGGCCGCGCAGTTGTGAGCACCGGCGAACTCTCCGGCTGGCAGCGATGGGAACCTGCTTTTCAATCACTCCTCACAGGACGAGAGATTTACAGCAATGACGTTCGCAAGACACTGATTGATCGTTCTGGTCAACCACTTGATCTCACCAAGCAATTTACGGTGGACGACGATCTTGATGATCTTCGGCACTTTTTTGCGACGGCAGGGTACCTGCACATCAAGAATGTCTTCAGTGACGAAGAAGTCACTCTATATTCAAACGCCATCGAGGAGGCGCGGCGACAAACACATCCGGCTGACGGATTCTCGTGGTGGTCAGTAAACAGAGATGGACAAGAGATGGTCACTCGCATCAATCATCTCGAGCGCTTCTCGTCAATATTTGACGAACTTGCATGTGATCCACGTCTGGCACGATTTGCTTGTCTCGTCGACAAGGACCTACTTCCATGTCGCGACCGTCTCGACGGACCGATGGTCTTCATCAAGAATCCCTGGGTTGTCAAAAGGAATGGTGATCTGCGATGGCACACAGACGACGGAAGTGGAGGCCACTCAGTGATGTGCCCGCTTGTTCAAGCCGGTGTCCAATTAGACCATGCCAACGCTGAAAATGGACAGATCTTGGTGCTGGCCGCATCACATCGATACACCAAGCACTGGATCCATTGGGGTGGCGAAGGGGATTTCCCGGTCGTGCCCATCAACACCGAACCAGGTGAT
>VGCD01000011.1 GCA_016870215.1 Actinomycetota bacterium | reverse complement strand
GCTGATGAGAGCTTGTTGACCAGTTGCATCTGGTCCTGTCCACAACACAGTTGGATGAAACTGAATGAACTCAATATCGACGACGGGCACACCAGCACGTAATGCCATCGCTACGCCGTCACCGGTGACTGCTGGGGGGTTCGACGTGGAGGCAAACACCTGACCAAAGCCACCCGTTGCGATGACAACCGCTCGCGCCGTGACATCTCCGACACTTTCGACAGCACCAGTTTCGTCGAGCAATGCCACACGAACGCCTGCTACTGCGCGTCGTCCGTCTGAAAGTGTGCCGATGAGTAGGTCGAGCGCGAAGGCTCGTTCAACAACACGAACTCCGGCCAAACGAACACTCTCGTCAAGGGTGCGCTGCACTTCGGCACCACTTTGGTCTCCACCTGCATGAACGATGCGGCGATGTGAATGACCGCCTTCACGTGTCAGCGCTAAGTGATCATGCGATGACTCATCGAACGCGGCACCGAGGCGAGTGAGATAACGAATGGCCGTTGGCGCTTCCGCAACGAGAGTGCGTACAGCGGCCTCATCACACAGTCCCGCTCCCGCGGCGAGCGTGTCGCGAACATGGCTTTCGAGCGAATCACCAGGATCAAGCACCGCGGCAAGTCCACCTTGGGCCCAATTGGTACTGCCGGCATCGAGCGTGTCTTTGGTGACGAGCAAGACATCACGCACGGGCCGCGCTGCGAGAGCTGCAGACAACCCTGCCGCACCAGACCCCAGAACAACAACGTCGATGTCAACTGCCCACGTCGGCTCGGGCGCGGCTAAGCGAGCCGGCATGGCCTACTCGCCAGTCCGAGAGGGGGTGCCGATGGCAATCATTCGCTCCACTGACTGCCGTGCACGCTCGGCGATGTCGGTTGGTACGTCGACAACGTCGGTTCCTTCGACAAGGCAACGCTCGAGCTTCTCTGGCGTGATCATCTTCATGTACTTGCACACAGCCGCGCGATTGACGGGCTGAAATTGTGTGTTCGAGTTGACCTTCTGTAGTTGATGCAACATGCCCGTTTCTGTGGCGACGAGAACTTTGCGAGCTTTGGTGTCTCGCGCCGCAGTCACCATGCCAGCTGTCGACAAGATCTTTGTGCGCTCCGCCGGCACAACACCCTCTGATGCCAAGTACATGGCTGAGGTGGCACAACCGCATTCGGGGTGAATGAACAATTCAGCATCGGGTTCAGATGCGACCAACTGCTTCAACTCTGATCCGTTGATGCCCGCGTGCACATGACATTCGCCCATCCAGATATGCATGTTGGTGCGTTTGGTCAATCGTTGCACGTGCGCGCCAAGGAATTGATCGGGGCAAAAGAGAATGTCTTTGTCGGTGGGAATGGAAGCAACCACGTCGACTGCGTTGCTGCTTGTGCAACAGATATCTGTCTCTGCTTTCACCGCTGCAGTGGTGTTGACGTAGCTGACAACGACAGCGCCAGGGTGTTCGGCCTTCCATGCGCGCAACTGATCTGCCGTGATGGAATCGGCCAAGGAGCATCCGGCGCGCTCGTCGGGGATGAGCACGGTCTTACTCGGTGACAGCAACTTGGCAGTTTCTGCCATGAAGTGCACGCCACAGAACACGATGGTGGAATTCTCAACCTGGGCCGCAATACGAGACAGAGCCAAAGAGTCACCCACATGGTGTGCGACATCTTGGATCTCGGGAACTTGATAGTTATGGGCCAGAATCACCGCGTCACGTTCAGCGGCGAGACGACGAATGCGCTGCGCCCAGTCGCCATCAGACACCTTCACAAGGTGTCAGGTTATGAGCCGTTCGGCAGATCTGCCACAGGGGCGTCGAAGTGGCGGGGACGCTCGTACCAAAACTGGGAGATCGCCTCTGCCAGTGCTCCGGTCGCGGATCCCGGATCAGTGATGGTGTCATCGGGGTCGTCGGCGAATCGAACGACCGAGGCAACACCCTCGTCGCACACGATGACCACAAGCCGCACTCGCCGACGAAGCGCATGTTCGCTCGGAGGACCATCGACGTCGCCGTCGGTGGAGAGTGGTGCGGCCCAACCGGTGGTGACGAGTGCCGCTGCCTGAAACATCCGCGCGAGTGCGCTCGATGGCAATGACAACAATCGATACACGTCGGGGTGCTCTGCTACTCGACACACCGATGCACGCGCATCGCCTTCAAGTGTTGAGGGACCAGAAACGAATTGCACTCCGTACAATCGCGCGGCGCCCATATCAAAAGAGTTCACGGTGGAGTGGATGGTTCTCTCAACCATCTCCGCAAGCTCAGTGACGGGAATGTCGAGGTGGTCACGTTCTGGCAAGTCAGGATTCATGTCCGAGGTGTGTGCGCAGTGCAGTGTTGTCGGCAATACGACCCAGCACTACAACGACAGACCGTGTCGTAGTGTGACTGTGAAATGGAATCGTCAACTGCAGTCGCACCACTACATGGCATCACCGTGCTCGATGTCGGCCGAGTCGTGGCAGGGCCCGTGACCGCGTTCTACCTAGCAGCACTCGGAGCCGATGTCATTCGAGTCGATGGCCCTGGTGGCGACGTCAGTTGGCGAGTACCGCCATTCATCGGACCCGATGCAAGTAGATCACAAGAACGACGTAGCGACGACGTGTCCGTCGGACACCTACGTCGTGCGCGAGGCAAGCGCAGCGTTGTCCTTGATGTCACCACTGACGAAGGTCGAGACGCTTTCCTCACACTTGCTGACTCCGCCGATGTCGTCATCGAGAATCTGAGACCGGGTGCTCTTGCCAAACACGGGTGTGGTGTCGACGACGTGCGCAACAGAAACCCTCGCTTGGTGTGGTGCAGCATCAGTGGTTACGGACAGACAGGGCCGTATGCACATCGCGCCGCAATCGACATCTGCGTGCAAGCCGAATCTGGTCTTCTGTATCGAACGGGTTGGCCCGACACTCCCCCGGTCCGTGCAGGTGCGACCGTTGCAGATCACTTCGGCGCCTACAACGCAGTCATCGCGGTGTTGTCAGCGCTTCGCCAACGCGACCTCACGGGCGTCGGTTCACATCTCGATGTCTCCATGCTCGATGCAGTCTCGATGATGTTGTGGGACGAAGCGCTTGATATCGACCCGATTGGCTACAGCGAACGCCAAGGCAACGGAGACCGACGAGGCACGCCACACGGTGTGTATCCCACCTCTGATGGTTCGGTGGCAATTGTCGTCACCAGTGATGAGTCATGGTCTGAGCTCACGCACATCATGAATGCACCGCATCTCCTCCGCGATTTCCCGCACATGCGCAATCGCATCTCTGCACGCGACACCATCGACGACCAACTTGGCAAGTGGACGTCGCGACACACGTCAGAACAGGTTGCCGACAAGCTCGGTGCACTTGGTATCCCGGTCGGTGTTGTGCGCACCGGATACGACACGCTGAATCATCCCCAGTTGCGCCACCGTGATTTCTTCGAACCACTGAGCGCGCCAATCAGCGGCATTGAAAGCGGACTCTTTGGCACACGCTTGCCATTTCTCATCGACGGGCAAAGTTTGTCGGCCGGCCCCGCTGAACCCCTCGGATGGAGCACCGAAGAACTCACCTAATGGCTAAGGCGACCTTCACGAACTCAGTTCGTCATCGCTATCGTTTCAAGTGCCCCAACCCCTCACCGACTGAGATTTCGACATGCCACAACCCCGCACACTTGCTCAGAAAGTCTGGGACTCACACGTGGTGCACAGCGCACCTGGTGAAGCAGACCTCATGTACGTCGACCTCCATCTGGTTCACGAGGTCACCAGCCCGCAAGCCTTCGACGGACTTCGTTTGTCAGGACGCGCTGTTCGACGCCCAGAGCTCACGGTTGCCACTGAAGACCACAACGTGCCCACCGCCGACATCGACAAACCGATTGCTGATCCGATTTCAGCAAAACAAGTCCAGGTGTTACGTGACAATGCGAAAGAGTTCGGAATCACACACTTCCCGATGGGAAATGCGAATCAAGGCATTGTTCACGTCATCGGTCCAGAACAAGGTCGCACACTTCCCGGCATGACAATTGTTTGCGGTGACAGTCACACCGCCACACATGGTGCTTTCGGTGCGCTCGCATTCGGAATTGGTACCAGCGAAGTTGAACACGTCCTCGCCACTCAGACTCTTCCCCAATCTCGTCCGAAATGGATGGCGGTGAACGTCGAAGGTGATGCTCCCGCGGATGTCACAGCCAAGGACATCATCCTCGCGATTATTGGGGCCATCGGCACCGGCGGTGGCATCGGACATGTCATCGAATATCGCGGCTCTGCCATTCGTGCTCTCTCCATGGAAGGGCGCATGACGGTGTGCAACATGTCAATCGAGGCCGGAGCAAAAGCTGGCCTGATCGCACCAGACGACGTCACATTCGAGTACCTCAAAGGTCGCCCGCACGCTCCAACTGGTGCCGCATGGGACGAAGCAGTCGCAGCGTGGCGTCAACTGCACACCGATGACGGTGCCACATTCGACAAGGAAGTCACCATCGATGCGCGCACTCTGCGCCCGCATGTCAGCTGGGGAACAAACCCGGCCCAAGTGATTCCCATCGACGGTGTTATTCCTTCGCCGAAAGATGCAAGTGATCCGCAAGTAGCTGACACCATCTCTCGTGCACTCGAGTACATGGGCCTCGCTCCGGGAACAAAAATGAGTGATGTTCCCGTCGACACCGTTTTCATCGGTTCGTGCACGAATAGTCGTATCGAAGATCTTCGTGCCGCAGCCGCGGTTATGAACGGTCGCACTGTCACAGCAAAGCGAGTGATGGTTGTGCCAGGTAGTCATGCCGTCAAAAAACAGGCAGAGGCCGAAGGACTGCACGACGTGTTTCGTGCGGCGGGTGCAGATTGGCGCGAGCCGGGTTGCTCAATGTGCCTTGCGATGAACCCTGACAAGCTCGCTCCGGGGGAACGTGCTGCAAGCACCAGTAACCGCAACTTTGAGGGTCGTCAAGGTCGCGGCGGACGCACACACTTGGTCTCTCCTGCGGTCGCAGCAGCCACAGCCATTGCCGGACATTTCGCGACACCAAAGGACTTGTCATGAAAGCAGTGCACATCATCACCGGTCGTGGAGTGCCGCTTCGTCGCAGCGATGTCGACACTGACCAGATCATTCCTGCCGACTGGTTGAAGCGAGTTGAGCGCACGGGGTTCGAAGCCGGTTTGTTCTCCACTTGGCGCGATGATCGCAACTTCGTGTTGAACGACCAGAAGTACGCAGGTGCGAGCATTCTCGTGGCCGGTCCATCTTTCGGCGTCGGCTCCTCCCGTGAGCACGCGGTGTGGGCTATTCAGCAATACGGATTTGATGCGGTCATTGCACCGAGCTTCAGCGACATCTTCCGCAACAACTGCTCCAAGAACGGGCTTGTGCCTGTGGTGCTCTCAGAAGCCATCGTGAACACATTGTGGGAACTCATCGAAGCTGATTCCTCAACTGAGATCACGGTCGACATGAAGTCGCTCACTGTGGAAGTGCCAAGTGCCGGACTCACTGAGTCATTCCCCATGGACGCACCGACCCAGCACCGTTTCTTGAACGGCTTGGACGACATCGGCATCACACTCTCGCACGCTGACGCGATCTCACAGTTCGAGAATTCGCGCCCCGCATACCTTCGCGCAAACTGATCCAGTCGCTAGCGACGATCCTCGTCTTCCGAGGGGAACAACAACAGATGGGTTCCACAGCCTGGGCAATCGGCTGAATCAATGCCTTCGAAGTCGTCAACGAACTCACCACACATTGGGCAACGATTGTCGTCAGTGACTTCGTATTCGACCGTCAGGTCATCGTCGAAACCTTCAACTGCGCTCATGTCTGCAAAGTAGCAACGGCCTGTCTCAGACGACAGACACAGGTGTCATCAGTCAAGAAACTTGCGCAGATCCACTAACCGTGGGTCGTTGCTGAACACCTCAAAGGGAGGTTGCGTAGGAAGACGCAGTGCGCGCTGAATGATGCGACACGTCGTGTGCTGGTTGTATTCAGCCAATGTCACGGCCCAACCATCGCGTCCTGCGCGTGCTGTACGACCCGAGCGGTGCAGGTATGTCTTGTGATCGATTGGTGGTTCGTAATGCACAACAACTGCAACATCATCGATGTCGATTCCGCGAGCTGCAACGTCGGTGGCGACTAGGACGGTGATTTCACCCTTGGTGAAACGTGTCAGAGCTTTCTCACGCGCTGCCTGCGTGAGGTCACCGTGAATTGCCGAGGCCTTCACGTTGAGATCACGAAGATTGTCTGTCACGCGATCACAGAGGCGCTTGGTGTCACAGAACACCACTGTCTTTCCGCCAGCAGTTGCAACTGCGGCAATGACTTTGTCTTTGTCCATCTTGTGCACCGCGAGAAACAGGTGATGCATCGTGCCGACGGTGTCGGTCGGCGCGTCGATTGACACTTCGCGCGGATTCTTCATGTAACGACGAACCAAGTTGCCGACCTGTCCGTCGAGCGTGGCGCTGAACAACATGGTCTGGTGTTCACCAGTGACGTGACGCAAAATCCATTCGACCTGTGGAGTGAAACCTTCATCAGCCATTCGGTCGGCTTCGTCAAGCACCACACACTGAATGTCCTCGAGGTCGACCTCTTTCGCTTTGATGAGGTCAATCAACCGCAACGGTGTGGCAACGACGATGTCAATGCCTTTGTCGAGAGCCACGATCTGGTCATCGCGCGAAGCACCGCCGTAAACGGCAAGCACCTTGACGGAGCATTCGGTGGCAATAGGCCCCAGAACTTCTGACACCTGAAGGGCAAGCTCACGAGTCGGCACGAGCACCAAGCCACGAGGAGCTCGCTTGCGCGCTGCCTTGTCGATGCGAGCGATCATCGGCACACCAAATGCGAGTGTTTTGCCGCTACCTGTGCGCGCACGGCCACACACGTCTTCCCCACTGAGAGCGACCGGAATGGCCTCGGTTTGGATGGCAAACGGAGCGGAGAATCCGGCAGCGGCGAGGCCACGATCGACTTCTTCGGGCACGCCAAGTTCGGCGAAACCGGTGGGTAACGACACAGCAGGCGAGGAAGAGTCAGAGGGTTGGGGGTGTCGAGACGACATGTGTGACCAAGGGTACCGCTCGAAATAATTGTCGTGCGGGCTCACAGTCGTTAATGTTCACGAGCCTGTTACGGAATGGTTCCGTGCAGAAAGGAAGCACACACTTACGGATTAGCACCGAGCGCACCCGTACGACACGGGCCAGTTACAACTGGCAACGTCGTGCGCCACCCGCCACGGGCGAACCCTCTATCACCTTCGGGAGGAGTTCACTATGGACGACACATTGGATGGCACACAGACTCGAGGTCTGAAAGGTCAGCCGTACGACTGGCAACATTTGCTGGTTCCGGACGAACCGACTTTTTCACGGGAACTCAGTGAGTTGATTGACGGCGAATTCGTCAGCGAGTCGAAGTAGCCGATACCCATCAACGCCAATTCGTCTGCTCTCCTCCCCGCTCGAATCCTCGTGCTGGGGTGTGGAAGCGTTGCTCAATGCACAGTTCCACTTCTCATTGATGACCTCGGCATAGCCCCGTCATCCATTCACATCGTCGATTTCGTCGACAATCGCCACCGTGTTGCTGATGCACTCGCCAAAGGTGTCACGTACGAGTCGGGTCGACTGACTCGCGAGAACCTCGATGAGTTCTTGTCATCTCGTTGCAAAGATGGCGACATCTTGCTCGACCTCGCGTGGAACATCGACTGTCCGACCATTTTGCAGTGGTGCCACGACCACAACGTGCGCTATCTCAACACGTCAGTCGAAGTGTGGGATCCGTATGAAGATCTCGCATCCACAGACCCACGTGATCGCACGTTGTACGTGCGTCATCAAGATCTTCGCCGCTTGAAGGCGAAGTGGGGTAAGCCTGGCGCCTCTGCCGTCGTGGAACATGGCGCAAATCCAGGCCTCGTGAGCCACTTCGTAAAGCGTGCTCTGACGCAGATGAGCAAGCGGATGCTGACAGATGGCACCGCAACCGGAGATCGTGCCGTGGCACTTGAGTCCGCGCTCGCATCGCAGGCGTTCAACCACCTTGCAATGCTCACCGGCACAAAGGTGATTCACATCTCTGAACGCGACACTCAACTTGCGGTTGAGCCAAAGCGTGTCAACGAATTTGTCAACACCTGGTCGGTTGATGGCCTCTATGAGGAAGGGATTGCACCAGCTGAACTTGGTTGGGGCACTCACGAAAAGACACTTCCGAAGAACGCGTGGCAACACGAAGACGATGGACCACGCAATCAAATTTGTATTGCTCAGCCCGGCATGGAGACATGGGTTCGCAGCTGGGTTCCTGCTGGTGAAATCCGGGGACTCGTCATCAGGCACGGCGAGTCCTACACGATGAGCGATCACCTGACCGTGTGGAAAGACGGCCGAGCGACGTATCGACCGACGGTGCACTACGCCTACTGTCCGAGCGATGTCGCGATCATGAGCATCCATGAATTGCTTATGCGGAACTATGAGATGCAACCTGAGCAACGCATTCTGAACGACGAGATTGTTCAAGGCGAAGACCAGCTCGGCGTGTTGCTCATGGGTCACGACTACAACGCGTGGTGGACTGGTTCAATCCTCGACATCAACGAAGCCCGCAGCAAGGTGCCACACCAAAGTGCAACGACACTTCAAGTGGCTGCATCGGTTCTCGCAGCAGTGAAGTGGATGATCGCCGAGCCAATGCAAGGCCTCAAAGTCCCCGACGAACTGCCGCATGACTTCATCCTCGATGCAGCTAGTCCGTATCTCGGCACCATCTGGTCTGATGCGGTCGACTGGGACCCGTTACGGACGCGTCGCGACGTGTTCGACCAATGGAGTGATCTTGCGGCAACGCTCGACCGTTCCGACCCGTGGCAGTTCGGCAACTTCCTCTGCCCATAAATCACGGTGCTGCCACGTGGCGGCCGGGTACGTGCCCGGCGACGCGTGAGAGCACGTCCCACATGGGTGGTCAGAGCGCAACGACGCCTGTAGTGTTCAAGGCGATGACGTTTGCTTCCAGCCTCCTTCTTCTTATGTAACGGCAGCAGCCGCATATCGCTGCTGTCGAACCTCCTGCGCCAAGTGCCAGGGGGTTTTTTGTTGCTCCAAGAAGAGACTGAAACAAACATCAACATAACCAAGCCACAGGAAGACCAAGGACTCACACGATGCCTCCACAGAACGTGACACCCAAAGCAATGGCATTTGACCGTTACCAGCCGTTCATCCCGGTCGTGCTCACCGACCGCACTTGGCCGAACAAGATGATCGAGAAGGCACCGCTGTGGTGCAGTGTCGACTTGCGCGACGGCAACCAAGCTCTCATCGACCCGATGGACCCCGAGCGCAAGATGCGCATGTTCGACGCGCTCGTGAAGATGGGCTTCAAGGAAATCGAAGTTGGCTTCCCTTCAGCAAGCCAACCCGACTTTGACTTTATCCGCCAACTGATTGAGAAAGATCTCATTCCCGATGACGTAACCATTCAGGTGCTCGTGCAGTGTCGACCAGAGCTGATCGAACGCACGTACGAATGCATCAAGGGTGCTCCACGCGCGATCGTGCACTTCTACAACTCCACCAACCCGCTGCAGCGTCAAGTGGTGTTCAACCTGGACAAAGAAGGCATCGTCGACATCGCAGTCAATGGTGCGAAGTTGTGCAAGAAACTCGAAGAGACCGTTCCGGAGACTTCCGTCCGCTACGAGTACTCCCCCGAAAGCTTCACGCTCACCGAACCTGAATACGCCATCGAGGTGTGTCGCGCCGTGATGGAAGTCATCGAGCCGACACCAGAGTCACCGATCATTCTGAATCTTCCGGCCACCGTTGAGTGCTACTCGCCGAATGTGTACGGCGACGTCATCGAGTGGTTCATCCGCCACTTGCCGAAGCGTGAATCAGCAATCATCTCTCTACACCCACACAACGACCGTGGATGCGCCGTTGCTGCAGCAGAGTTCGGCGTGATGGCTGGTGCCGATCGGGTTGAGGGGACGCTCTTTGGCAATGGTGAGCGCACGGGCAACGTCGACATCGTCAATCTTGCGATGAACCTGTTCGTCAATGGCGTCGACCCAGAGCTCGACATCACTGACATCGACGCGTTGCGCCGCGTGGCCGAATACTGCAACCGTCTGCCGGTGCACCCACGGCACCCATATGTGGGCGACTTGGTGTACACCGCATTTTCCGGCAGTCACCAAGACGCCATCAAGAAAGGCTTCGAGGCACTTCCGAAGAATTACGACACATGGGGCGTTCCATATCTGCCGATCGACCCCAAGCATGTCGGCCGTAGCTACGAAGCGGTCATTCGTGTCAACAGCCAGTCCGGCAAGGGTGGCGTTGCCTACGTCATGAAGACCGAACACGGCTTTGACCTGCCACGCCGTTTGCAGATTGAATTCTCGAAGACCATCCAGCACATCACCGAGGATTCGGGCACGGAAATCAGCCCCGTCATCATGTGGGATTCGTTCCAGAGTGAGTACTTGTCGTCGAATACCCGCATGTCGTTGACCAGCCACGAGTTGCGCAGTGATTCCAACGGGCGCACAACAATCACCGCACAACTGGTGAATGAGGGCCGACCGATGACAATCAATGGGGAAGGAAACGGACCCATCGACGCATTCGTGCACGCGCTGCGCGACGGTTTCAATACCGCCCTCGACGTCGTCGACTATGCAGAGCACGCTATGGGCCAAGGTTCAGAGGCGACTGCGGTCGCCTATGTCGAGACCACCGACGGAGAGGGCAACGTGAAATGGGGCGTCGGCACCGACCCGAACACCATGACTGCATCATTCCGCGCCGTTCTCAGCGCCTACGAACGCCACCTCCGCTAGTTTTGCGGTGGCTGAAAGGACGATGACATGAAGGTAAGTGTGAATTTCGACGTGTGCGCATCAACTGGTGCGTGCACACAGGTCGCCCCGGAAGTGTTCGAGGTACGCAAGGACGGATACCTCTACATCTTGCAAGAGAACCCCGGCGAGGAATTGCGCGACAAGGTGATGCTCGCCGCTGACTTGTGCCCCACTGCTGCCATCACAGTCGAGGACTGATTGTCAAAAATCGCTTTCTCGCAACTGCTCGCTAGTCGGTGGGCCTCAGCGAAGTCGCTGTTGTGCGTTGGCCTTGATCCCGACCCGGCACGGTTCCCCGGAGCGCTGAAGAACGACACGTCGGCAATCGCGCGATTCTGCATTGACATCATTGATGCCACCGCAGACGTGGTGTGTGCGTTCAAACCACAGATTGCTTACTTCGCTGCGGTCGGTGCCGAATCTCAACTCGAACAAGTGTGTGAGCACATTCGATCAAATCACTCCGGCATTCCCATCATCCTTGATGCGAAGCGAGGTGATATCGGAGACACTGCCGCCCTGTACGCACGAGAAGCATTCGACCGATACGGCGCACATGCCGTGACTGTCAACCCGTACCTGGGCACCGACAGCATCGAGCCTTTCCTTGCGCATGGCGGCGTGGTGGTGCTGTGTCGTACTTCAAATGCCGGCAGCGGTGAATTCCAGTCACAACTGATTGACGGTGTTCCCCTGTATCAACATGTCGCTCGCACCGCTGCAGACAAATGGTCAGCAATGGGTGATGTCGCACTTGTGGTCGGTGCCACTTACCCCGAGGAGTTGCGTGAAGTCCGGTCGCTTGTGGGCGACATGCCACTTCTTGTTCCGGGAGTCGGAGCGCAAGGTGGCGACCCGGAAACAGTCGTACGAAACGGCGCACGTGCGGACGGTGCCGGGCTCGTGGTCAACTCATCTCGAGCCATTTTGTACGCGAGTGGCGACGACCACGTGAAAGCTGCTCGCGAAGCAGCGATTGCTACCCGCGACGCATTGAACGCTGCGCGTTAGCGATTCATGAACGCGTCGACAGCCACACCCATGGCGGCTGCCATACGCATATCGAGCCTGTCATCGTCCACTTTGATGTCATAGATGTCTTTGATCTTCATGTTGGCGCGGTTGACATGACCAACCTGTGCACCTGACTCGTTCAAGAGTGAGAATTGCACTCGCATGAACCATGGAATGTCCACTAGATTCATCACACGACGCAAGATTGCCTGTAGCTGGCTCGTTTCAGTGAGCGTCCAACGGCCCTGAAAAGTCTCGATGACGTATGTTGAGCGTCCGAGCGACGCCTTGAAGTTCTTTGCCAGGGTGCCGATTGATGAGCCATCGCCGTCAACGACGTCGTACACGCCGCCAATCTCCATGACTTTGCGGCCCTGAATACGAAAAACAACGCTTGCACCATCTGGAGATGTACACGTGACACTTTCCTTGAGTGCCATTCGTTTCTGCGTGATGAAGCCCAGGTCAACAGGAGCCGTATCTGTTCGTGTCACCGTCCAGCGGTTCTGCATCATGGTGAGCTTTTGTGTGAGGGTCAACGAATACGACATCTGCGGCAAAATAGCACGGACCTCCAGACGATGAGGTGCAGAGGTTAGGCGCGCAGTGTGGTGACTTCGATGATGCCCGGAGCCGCACGCAGCTGAGCAAGCACGTCAGCAGTGACTTCTGCGGTTGGTGCAATCACCATCAGTGCAGTACCAGGGGTGAGTGCACGACCCACATCCATGTCGGCGATGTTCACTCCGGCATTTCCCAGCAGCGTTCCGACAAGACCAATGACACCAGGTCGGTCATCGTTGCGCACAACCAACATGTTGTCGGCGGGCGGCACGTCTGTGACGTGGTCGTCGACCATGACGATGCGCGCCTGTCGTCGCGGGCCCACGAGAGTTGCTGCAATGCTGTGCGTACCTGCGCGAAGTGTCACCAAGTTCACGTAGTCACTCGTGCTTCCGGTTGACACTTTTGACTCTTTGACCTCGACGCCGAGAGCCTTGGCAACCTGAGGTGCATTCACAAACGTGACTGGTTCATCCTGGATGGCGGAGAAGAACCCCTTCTCTGCAGCCAAGGTGAGAATACGTGTGTCGTAGCTTCCGATTTCTCCGGTGGCGACTACTTCGAGAGAAGTTGGCGTTGCATCGAACATTGACGCCAAGAGACGACCAAGACGTTCTGCAAGCGGAAGGAATGGCTTCATTGTTTCGTTTGCATCGGCTGCTGAGATGTTGACGGCATAAGGAACAAAGTCGCCCGCAAGAGCAAGATTGATCATGTCGGCAATGTCGTCGCCAGCTTTGTCTTGGGCCTCGGTGGTACTCGCCCCAAGATGCGGCGTCACTACAATTCCTGGTACCGAGAAGAGCGGAGATTGCGTGGTGGGCTCTTTGGCAAAAACGTCGAGTGCCGCTCCTGCAATGACCCCGCCACTGACTGCTTCAGCGAGCGCTTCCTCATCGACGATGCCACCGCGAGCCACGTTGACAATTCTCAAATTGGGTTTCGCCTTCAGAAGCATGTCGTGACCGATGAGACCGATTGTCTCTTTGGTTTTCGGCAGGTGAATAGTGAGAAAGTCTGACTCTTGGATCAAGCGGTCGATGTCGACGAGCTCGATGTTCATGGCGCGAGCGCGCTCGACTGATACGAACGGATCGAATGCGATGATGCGCATACCGAATGCAGCAGCGCGTTGTGCGACCAACTTGCCGATTCGCCCCAATCCTGCGATGCCAAGGGTCTTGTCGAGAAGCTCGACGCCTTCCCATCTGCTGCGTTCCCATCGACCCTGAACCAGTGCTGCATGTGCTTGAGGCACATTTCGCGCGACAGCCAACAACATCGCCAAGGTGTGCTCTGCTGCCGACACGATGTTCGACTCAGGAGCATTGGCCACCATGACGCCACGTTTCGTTGCAGCTTCGACATCGACATTGTCGAGACCAACGCCAGCACGACCAACAACGACAAGATCTGACCCTGCTTCGAGCAGCGCATCGTCCACCTGAGTGGCTGAACGCACGATGAGCGCACTTGCGCCCCTAATGACTTCACGAAGTTTTTCTGGGCTCAGTCCCACTTGAACGTCGACATCGTGGCCCGCTGCGCGCAGGCTATCGAGACCACGCTCGGCTAATTCCTCAGACACCAGTACGCGGGCCATACATCTATTCTCGCCGGTGACAGGTGCTTCGCCACCGTCGTTTGACAAATCGTTCACCTCAATGAGCACTTTCTGGCGAACGCCACTAGCGTCGCTCCCCATGAGCCACCCCTTCCTTTCAGAAGAATGGATGAACGCGGCGCGCGCGATTCGTACCAAGTATGCACACCTCGCCACTCGAGTCGAGGTTTCCTTGCGTATCAACCAGGTCATCACACATGTGCCATTCGGGGAAGGCACTGTGCGGGCCTACATGGACACCACGTCTGGTGATGTCGACATGGAACTCGGTGCCCTCGAGAACCCCGACGCAACTGTGACCACGGACTACGAGACGGCTCGGAAGATATTCGTCGAGCAAGATCAAACGGCGAGCATGCAGGCGTTCATGAGCGGCAAGATCAAAGTTGAAGGCGACATGATGAAGATCATGGCCATGCAGACTTCGCTTCCCCAAGATGACACCGCGCTCAAGATTGCAGCGGAAGTCAAAGAGATCACCGCGTAGGTAGCCGCCAACTAGTCGGTGTCGATGTCGCGATGCTCCGTCGAGCTCACGAACCACGACACTGCCAGACCAAGTGCGGCCATCGCTGCACCGGCATACAGGGCAAAGCCGTAGCTTTCCGCCACTCCACTACCCAATGTGGATTCATGAATTGACACCATGATAGTCGACCCTGTCGCAGCGCCAAGTTGACTCATTAATTGTTGCATGGCACCTGCAACACCGAGGTTGGCTTCATCAACACTGTTTGCGACCAATGCGGTAAGTGCGGGCGATGCAAAACCTAAACCTACACCTGACAAGGCGAGACCAATTGCAACGTAGAAGTCAGAGCTGCCCATGCGCACGTTGGCAAGCATGATCATTGAGGCAACCACGAACGCGGCTCCGAGAACGGCAGACACGCGCTCACCCACTTTCATGGTGAACGAACTACCAAGTGGTGCCACAACTGAGAACGTCAATGGCCGAGCGATGACGAGCCATCCGATATGAGCAGCAGACAATCCGAGACCTTTGTCGAGTAGTTGCGGCACGATGAGAAATCCACCCATGTAGGCGAAGTTTGTGAGACCAGTGCTTGTGATTGGTAGAACGACGTTGCGCGTTCGTAGCCATCGCATGGGCATCAGTGGTTCGTCGACTCTTTGCTCGACATTGACAAATGCAATGAGTGCAACGACGCTGAGCACGAAAAGTCCGATGATGGGTGCGCTTCCCCACCCCCACGCATGTCCACGATTGACCGCCAGCAACAGCGAAGTGGCGGCCAACCCCAAAGTGAAGGACCCGACGATATCGAACTTCACGTCTTTCATGCGATCGGTCTCTGGCAACATGCGCGCGGCAAGCACAACACCGATCACACACAATGGCGCTTGCACGATAAAAATCATGCGCCAGCCGATTGCCTCAACTAACGGCGCGCCAAGAACCACACCCAGCACCGGCGCACCTGCAGTAGTGAAGCTCCACATACTGAGCGGACGCACGCGTTCATGTGGTAGGAACAGTCGATTGATGTAAGCCATTGCCGCCGGACCTGTTGCCGCACCTGCGCTCGCCGACAAAATGCGAAACGCAATCATTGATGCTGCGTTCCACGCAAGCGCGGTCAAACCTGCAAACACACCTGCCACAGCAAGTCCAAGCACATACACCCGCTTGTGCCCCCACAAGTCACCCGCTTTGCCAAATGCCGGACCTACAACTCCGAACGCAAGCATCGGACCAGTAAGTGACCAATTGAGTGCACTCACCGACGAATTCAAATCAGTTGCAATCGCATCGAGTGATACGACGATGACGGTGATGGTGAAGCTGGTGGCAAAGAGTCCGCTCAGCACGACGATCAACATCGCCCACTGTCTGTTCAGGCCAACCTTGCGGGCCATCTTTCGCGGCAACATCATGGTCCAAGGGACCACTGAGACTTCTTCGACACCAACCTGCTCGAGTGTCAGCGTGTCTCGACTCCGATCATGCCTCTGATCTTGGAGCGAGTACATGTTCACGGGAAGATGAGATCGAAAGTCTCGCCAACGAGAACTCGCTCGAAGTCCTTCACCTTCTTGTCCTTGACACGAGCTTCTTTGAGGCCACGCGACTTGTTGCCGGTGACGCTGCCAATGAGAAGTCCTTCTTTCTCAAGGCGCTCTTTCACCACTTCATAGGTCCGTCCGTAGATGGTGGGAATGAGAGTCGTCTTCTGGCCCTGCGAGATGCTCACCAACACAGATGCTCCGCGCGCCAACTTCGTGGTGGCAAGTGGCAATTGCGCCATGATCTTGCCCTCGGGAATGTCCACCGATGGCGCCGATGGTCCCTCTGCAATGACAAGTCCTATCTCAGCGAGCTTTGCGGTGGCTTCCTCGAGTGACAGGCCAATAAGCACTGGCACATCGCGCGGTGCAGGGCCCGTCGACACCACGATCTTCACCGTGGCGCCCTTCACTAATTGCTCACCCACCTTCAGATTGGGCTGATCAGGCACGGTCCACGAGATGACGGTGCCGGCTGCGACTGTTTCGTCTGCTGCTTCAGCAACTTCAGGAACCAGCCCGATATCGGTGAGTTTCTGCTTTGCAGCGTCAGCGGTGAGACCAGAGACATCTTCCAGCACCGACAGTGTCGGACCTTCAGACACGTACATGATGATGGAATCACGCTTACGTATCGCACTTCCAAGCACAGGATCGGTGCGAATGACTTGGCCAGTCTGAACTTCGTCGCTTCGATCTTTACGAATGACGACTTTCCAGCCATAGCGAGACACTTGATTACGTGCTTCGCCCTCTGTGAGTCCCACAAGTTCTGGCACGGGGTTCGACGGATTCAACACCGTGTTCCATGCAACAACTCCACCGCCAGCCAACAATGCAAGTGCGCCTACTGCTGCAACGATGCGCAGACCCCATCGACGTTTCTTCGGACGCGGTGCTTGTTCGGTCGGATCTTCTGCATTCAATGCAAGCAACATGTCGGCATCGACAACTGTCGGACCCGTTCCTTCTGCACCGATAACGATGGGGCCAGATGGTGAACCGTCAGCAGTTTGTGAACCACCGATGACCACACCATCGGGAAGTTCGGCCTGCGGAATATTCGGTGTGGTGCGAATGAGAATTGGCGAGCCCGGCTGCGCTGTTGGTGGAGCGAATGACACGGGCGGCGCAGTGAACGTTGGACGAACTGTTGGTTGAGAAGGATCAGTTGCGGCGACCGCAACATCGAACAAACCACTGCCTACAATGTCAATCGGAGTTGGTCGAGCCAGATTCTCAGCCGCTTGCACCAATGCTTGCCCAAACTCACGCGGACTGAAACGTTCATCAGGACTGGGTCGACCCGCGCGCTCTAACACTGCTGCGAGTGCACCGAAGTCGGCGTTCACCGGAAGCAACTTTCCATTTCGATTGGAGAATGCACCAGCGACGCTGTCGGAAGAGAACGGAACCTCACCGGTCATCGCTTCGACAAGTGTGAGAGCAAGTGAGTACACATCAGACGCTGCTGATCGTTCAATGCCCTGCTCTAACTCTGGCGCGGCGTAGTTGGCTTGGTCGACAGTCATGTTGCTGGCAGGTCGAAGCGGCGCACCAAAGCCCACCACCCGTACGCGACGGTCGAGTCCGAAAACCAGTCGCGCCGGACGCAGGTCGCCATGCACCACGCCCTGTTTGGCGGCAATGTCGAGCGCCCGGCAAACGTCGATGCCAACGATGAGGGCCTGCGACGGTGTGAGGAGGCGCCCCCGGTCGAGCATGTCGCGCAGTGACCCGCCAAGCAGTGGTTCAGACACCACATACACGTGACGTTCGCCGCCAATGACCGCCTCACCGTGGTCGAGAACAGCTTCAACTGTGGGGTGACGAAGTGACGCCGCAACGTTGAACTGGCGCTCGAAGCCTTCGACCGCATCTGCGGCAGTCGTCGAACCCAATGCAGGGTCAATGAGGCGCGCGACCTCAGTGAGGCGCATTCCAACGGGGTTGCCAGTGGAAATATCGGTGCCTTCGCAGAAGATGGTGCCGGCTGCCGAGGCGGCCGTCGTGGCCTCGCTGCGGACCGTCTCTATTCGATACCGACCACCGAGAACGGTGTCCAGCAGCACGTGCTCGTCGTTCATGACCCGTTCGACGCTACCGTTTAGTGCCCCTAAGTGGGGGTTCATGGCCCGCTGCAGGCGAGAATGGATCCGTGAAAACCCCCCGAAATGCCCGTCGATTGGCCATCAGCACCGCCATCGGGCTGGGCTTGGCCCTGATTGTGGTGGGCCTCAGCCAGGCGGTTACCGGCCGCGACGCGCAGCGACTTCCCGATGAAATCGCAACCATCACCCCTGGCCCAGGCGACACGGTGCTGCGTCAGAGCCAGATCAGTGTCGACTTTTTCGATCCGTACGAGGCGGTGCTGATCGTGGATGGCTTCGAGCTTCCCGTCACTCGACTCGATGACATCACAGCCGGCCCCGGCGTACCGAAGCCCGGATCGCAAATCGACTTACCTCCAACTGCCATCTACGACGCAGGCAACTTCACAATCTCATTCACGCCTCAAGAAGGTGCGGCGGTCGAGGAATTGAAACAGGGCCTTCATAAGGCAACCGTCATCTATTGGAAAATTGACGAGTCACGCAATGAGTCGAAGTTTTTCTCGTGGGAGTTCACCTCGAACTAAGCACACCAACTACGGGAGGTTTCCGGTAGCCAGCAGGTGCTCGAAAGCAGTTTCGTCGAGCATCGGAATACCCAGTTGTTCGGCTTTGGTCACCTTGCTCGCACCTGGTTCACTACCGACGACGACCGCAAATGTCTTTGCACTGACACTTCCGGGGCTCTTTCCTCCGCGTGCCTTGATGGCACCCTCTGCCCCGTCGCGCGAGTAGCTCGCAAGTGTGCCAGTAACAACAACTGCCTTCCCTGCGAGAGTCTGTGGCTCAGAGCTGCGTTCAACGCGGCCAAAGTCGACACCAGCCGTGCGCAACTTGTTGATGATTGCTTTGTTCTCATCTTTTGCGAACCACGATGAAATGGATTGTGCGATGACATCGCCGACTCCTTCGACTAAAGCAAGTTGATCATTGGACGCAGAGGCAATTGCATCGAGAGTTCCGAACTCTGCGGCAAGCGACTCTGATGCGGCTGGACCAAGGTGCTTGATGCCAAGTGCCGTGAGCAACTTCGGAAGAGGGCGCGTTCGTGATAACAGAATTGACTCGACAAGATTTTTTGCACTGATGTCAGCAAACCCTTCGAGCTGCAACAACTGGTCGACCGTCACGAAGTACAAGTCACCGACATCTGCGACATAACCGGCGTCGGAAAGAGCAAACACGGTTCGCTCACCGAGTCCTTCGATGTCCATCCCGCCGCGTGATGCAAAGTGAATGATGCGCTGGTCACGCTGAAAAGGGCACGATGGTTCGACACAACGTGTGTCGGCTTGGTCATCAGGCTTCACCAAAGTGCTCTTCAGCGAACACGGGCATGTCTCTGGGAACACCCATGGCTTCGACTTCTTTGGTCGTAGCGACAACACTGGGCCCACTACTTCCGGAATGACATCACCTGCCTTGCGCACAACGACCGTGTCACCGGGGCGCACGTCTTTCAACGCGACTTGATCACGATTGTGAAGAGTCGCCAGGCTCACGGTGGACCCACCGACAAAGACTGGCTCTAACACCGCGAATGGTGTTGCACGACCAGTTCGACCAATGGACACCTGGATGTCTTTCAGCGCCGTATTGCGCTCTTCGGGTGGAAACTTGAATGCAATCGCCCACCGTGGAGCGCGCGATGTGAACCCAAGCGTTTCTCGCTGTCGTAAGTCGTCAACCTTTACCACGACACCGTCAATGTCGTAGGGCAATTCGTGACGATGCTCTTTCCACTCGTCGCAGAAGGAATAGACCTCAGTGAGGGACGCAATAGCACGAATCTCTGGATTCACCGGAAAACCAAGTTTTTTCAAGTAATCGAGCGTGTCGTGATGATGAGTGAACTCTGGTCCACCGCGCACCTCGCCGAGTTGATAACACCACAAGCTGAGGTCGCGCTCGGCGGTGATCCGCGAATCTTTCTGGCGAAGACTGCCTGCGCCGGCGTTGCGTGGGTTGACTGGCACTGAAAGAGGGCCGCGACCATCTGCAGCTCGTCGAACGTTCTCAGCTTCCTTCTCGGCACGAAGGCGCTGAAACGCCTCGATCGACATGTACACCTCGCCGCGAACTTCAAGCACCTCGGGCACCGGCGTCTTTGCATTGCTGGTCAGTTTCTTCGGCAATATTGCGATGGTGGCAACGTTTGCAGTGACGTCTTCACCCACCTTTCCGTCACCGCGCGTGGCTGCCTGCACTAGAACACCATTTTCGTATCGGATGCTGATAGCCAGACCGTCAATCTTCAATTCACAGACATAGGTGCATGAGCCACCGTCAAGCCCCTTTGCGATGCGTTCACCCCACGCATGCAACTCATCGGTGTCCATTGCATTATCGAGACTTGTCATGGGAACGGCATGTACGACCGGTGCGAACGTGGTGAAAGATCCGCCACCCACGACAGAAGTCGGTGAATCTGCCGTTGCTAGATGGGGATACTCAGCTTCAAGTTGGGCGAGTTCCTTGACGAGTGCGTCGTACTCAGCATCGCTTACTTCCGGAGTGTCGTCTGCGTAGTAGCGATCATTGTGATGGCGAATGAGTGCGCGAAGCTCGATGACTCGGCTTTCGGGGGTCGCATGGCCATCAGCGATTTGCTTTGGTGTGCTTGTGGCTCTCTTCTTAGCTGCCATCAATTGTCCACACTAGAAGCCAGGTGTGGCAGACGAGCTGGACACCTGTTGCGACGCACGTGTTGCCACGTCGGCGAGAAGTCCCATCACATGTCGAGCGACACCGTCTGTATGAGTTCCGAGTCCGCAGGCGGGGCTGAAAAAACTGTGAGTCGTCAATAAGTTTCTGTCGACCCCACTAGCGCAAAGATGTGACCACGCCTCAGACAGTCGTCGCCATGCACCTTCAGGAGTTTGCGCAATCGGACCGTCAGTGCGAATGACACCCCAAGCAATCATGCCACCGCGCTGCAACATGTCCGAGAGACGACTCGCATACATGGACGCATCATCGAGGTTTCTTCCTGATGGCACAGGCACGGAGATGACAGATGATCCGATTGACAACAGCACTGGCCAATCAACATCACCACAACAATGAACTCCCGAGAGGTGGTCGTTACCGATTGCCGCCAAAGCCCCACTCACGAGATCAACAACCAGGTCAGATGACATCTCTGGCTCGTCGAACATGAGTGAGTTAAGCGACGGTTCATCGAGCACCACAAGTTGACGTGCGATGGGGAAAACCTCTTCCAAGTGATGTTGCACTGCACGCACGTGTGCGCGAACAGCGCGCAACGCCAAGGAAGATGCAGCGGTGGGCGAAAGCCCACTTCTGCGAAGTGCAAGCGCGAGCGTCAATGGCCCAATGCACTGCCACTTCAACAACGGAGTGGCCACCCGCACGGGTTCTTGCCGCGCGGCTTCGAAGAAAGCGCGATAACCGACGAAGGCATCAGCGCCGAGGTCAACTGTGGTCGGAACGTCACGTTCGAGAACCTGGGGGTCGACACCGATGCCGCCGTACTGCCCGACTGTCACACCTTCAATGCCAACGAGAGCTTGCGCAACCATTCCTTCCGCGGGTGATCGACGGGGAAGAGTGGGCAAGGTGGGAATGGTGGTTAAGTCCCACGCGAACGCCGCAGCCGCTTCGGCATCGCGATGGGGAAGGCTGCCGACTCCCATTGTCGCGAACGCTTCAATGACATCGATTGCCGACATGGCATGGCCACCGGCTTCGACGCGAGACGAGACGGTGCGGTGCTGCGGCGCCAAGACCAACCCCCTTTCCCTCTCGTGGTCAAACCCATTAGCTGCTGACTTCGAACGCTGATTGCGACTTTATTGAGAATGGAGTTCCGGCGCCTATGCGGAGCACACTATGGGGGTGAACCCGACATCGACTCGCCTCGTGTGGATTCTGCGATTGTCATGGGTCGCTCTCCTGCTCGCCTCGCCGTGGCATGTCGCCGCTCACCATTCGACCCCAGTCAATGTGGTGCTCATCATCGGTGGCTGGACACTCGGGGCAATCGGATTGTTGTCGTCGATAGCGCTTACACCCATCGGGCTCACAGCTACGCGGTTGGTGACGGTTCCGCTGATTGTGCTCGTGGCCAGCCAAGTTCGTCATGCTTACGGTGACGGGCGAGACACTTTCGCAATCACAGTTGCCATCATCGCGGTCGCCGGTGTCACTGCACTGACCTCCAGTTCACACATCTCTCAAACAATGGTGCAGGCATCCGCGTATGGCGACGAAACACGGTTCCCACTTCGCACACCACTTCCTTACATAGCGCCTGCGATTGTGGTGCAACTTGCATACACGGCGGCGATTGTTGTTGGACCTTTGCTCATTGCCGCACACTCGTACGTATTCGGAGCCATCGTGACGACTCTTGCTGTCGCAGCCTCGTTCAAAGTGCCACGGCGCCTGCATCAACTCGCCCGGCGATGGCTGGTGATTGTTCCCGCGGGTGTCGTCATCCACGACCATTTGGTATTGGCCGAAACGTTCATGGTGCGCCGATCGAATCTCCTTGCCGCAACACCATCTGACTCACCTAGTGAAGAGGCTGACCTCACCGGCGGCGTCATCGGTCGACGACTTGTCATGTCTCTGAACACACCAGACAAAGTGGTGCTTGCTCCAATCACCATGCGAATGTTCGGAACTACGGAAGCACTACACGTGTCGTCTTTTGCTGTTGCGCCGCGTCACCTTTCCGCCGCAATCGCAGCACTTACGAAGTGACGATTCCACCACCCACGACATGCGTGTCAGCAAGGTCGTAAAAGACGACAGTCTGACCAGGCGCGATTCGTCGTTGCGGACGTTTCCACTCAATGCTGACCACATCGTCACCTGCTGACGCGATGGTGGCTTCGTGACGCGCACCGTGGGCGCTGCCCTGCACCAGCACCTGTCGCGCAGCAACCGGCTTGTCCGTTGTATGTGGCCAACTCAATTGATTTACCAGCGTGATGTTGGTGAGGAGATCTTCTTCGCCACCAACAACTACTCGACGCGTTACCACATCAACATCGACCACGTAACGCTTGTCCCCACCACCGAGGTTGAGACCGCGACGCTGCCCGACAGTCACCAACTCGACAGCTGCAACATGTCCCGCAGGGCGCCCGTCGGTGTCCACCACTTCTGCAGGGTTGAATGTCATTCGTCGTTCGAGAAATCCTTCGCGACCTGTCGTCGATTGAATGAAACAGACATCTTGGCTGTCGGGCTTGCTGGCAGTTCGAAGGCCGTGTTGTGACGCGAGTGACCGAACATCAGCCTTTGTGAGGCCGCCCACTGGGAAGAGGGTGCGGTCGAGCGCACGTTCATGCAACATATGCACGACGTAGCTTTGATCCTTCTGCATATCGGCACCGCGCGTGACTCGTAGAGCTCCTCGCTCATCGGTGGTGATTCGAGCGTGATGACCAGTCGCCACGGCGTCGAATCCGAGAGCGTCAGCGCGCTCGAGCAATCTGTCGAATTTGAGATGTCTGTTGCACTCCACGCAAGGGTTCGGTGTGACCCCGGTTTCGTGAGCTCGAACGTACGGATCAACCACGTGGGCATCGAAGTCTTCGGCGAAATTGAACACCAAGTGATCAACATCAAGTTGCTGGGCAACTCGGCGTGCGTCATCGACATCGCTCACTGAACAACAACCCGTGTCACTCTCGCCTCCCCACAGTCGCATGGTGACGCCGACGATGTCATGACCTTGTTCACGCAACAAGAGCGCAGCCACCGACGAGTCGACCCCACCCGACATCGCCACCAAGACTTTCATCGCACACCTGCCGTGCTCGACCGTGACCGCAATGTCGAAGCCGCGTCAGTCACGATGCGCACTGCATCGTCAACATCTTGCTGAGTTGTGGTGTGACCAAGACTCAATCGCAACGCGCCCATCGACCGAGACTTCGACACATTCATCGCCGCCAGAACATGAGAAGGCTCCATGGCCCCGCTTGCGCACGCAGATGCGGCTGATGCGCACAGACCCTGTTCATCTAGCAAGAACAGGAGTGCCTCGTTTTCGATGCCTTCGATACACACATGAACTATTCCGGGCACCACAATCTGAGCGTCAACCGTAAGCGAGCACCCGTCGACTGCACCAAGAAGTCCGGTGATTAGCGCCTCACGCAGTTTTCCGATGCGAACCATTTCTTCTGGTCGTTGAACATGCGTCACGGCGAGAGCCGCTGTGGCACCCACGATGCCAGCGACGTTATGCGTGCCGCTTCGTCGGTCGCGCTCTTGTCCGCCGCCGTGAATGAGTGGTTCAAGACTCACCCCTTCTCGAACGGCCATGATTCCGATTCCCTTGGGTCCACCAAACTTGTGCGCCGACAGTGTCATGACATCGACATGAGGCCAGATCTCGCACAAGTCGAGCCAACATGCGGCCTGCACGGCATCGGTGTGCAGAATTGCTTGCGGTGCTCGTCGACGAACTGCTCGAGAGATTTCAACCATGTCGCTGACGACACCAACTTCGTTGTTCACCGCCATCACCGACACCACAGAGGTGCCGTCATCACTGTGCAAGGTCTCACGTACGACAGTTGCATCAAGGGCACCTGTGCTCGACACCGGAAGTACTCGCCCACCGACATGCTCGACACAGTGCAACACCGCATGATGCTCGGCTGCAGAGCACACCGCTACACCTCCGTGGCGTCGCACTGCACCAAAGACCGCAGAGTTTGCTCCCTCGGTTCCACCACTTGTGAAGACCACTTCCCCGGGCCGGCAACCAATCACCTCGGCTACAACATCACGAGCTTCATCGATGGCGCGACGCGCAACTCGCGAGAAACGGTGAGAGCCAGACGGGTTGGCAAACACGACATCGTGAAACGGATCCATTGCCTCGCGCGCTTCAGGGCGCAACGGCGACGTCGCAGCGTGGTCGAGGTAGATGTAACCCTCTCCAGCAGCCTTTGCACGTGTGTCGCTCACATTGTCAAGGCTACCGATACCCATCACGGGTAGGTCTCGTGCTGAACTGTCCCCATGGGCACCGATGCTGCGCGCTACGGAGAAGTATTCGCGCCGGTATACGACGAGTGGTACTCCGACCTTGACGATGCAGACTTCATCTCCTACATCACCCGTTGTCGAAGCGAACACGACCATCTTCGAGTGCTTGAGTTGGGAGTCGGCACCGGACGGCTTGTCGAGTCCTTCATGGCTGCGAGGGGCCATTCGCATGATGAGTTCGTCGGTATCGACTCATCGACCTCCATGCTCGAGCGACTGAGAACTCGGCACGGCAGCCTTCCCGTGACAGCTGTCCACGGTGACATGGCATCTTCCCTCCCACAGGGTCCCTTTGATGTGGTGTTCTGTGGCTACAACACGATCTTCAATCTTTCGGATGATGATGCTCTTGTGAGTTGCCTGCAAGAGGTTGCACGCGTCCTCCGACACGACGGGGACTTTTTCGTCGATATGGCCACCCCCCTCAATGGCGACGACATGACCTCTCGCGGACCAGTTGCTGTGTCCCGTGGCGGGCACAACATGCTCAGTACGAGCACCCACGACGTGCGCACCCAAACCGTGACCGGAGAATTCGTTCATTTCGCCTCGCCGCGTGATGTTCGGAGATACCCATGGTCGATCAGGTACTGGACACCGGCACAGTTCGATGCACTTGCACGACAAAGTGGTCTGCACTGTGTTGAACGCGTCGCCGACGGCAGTGGCGCACCCTGGGCACCACATATTTCACGACACATAAGTAGGTTCCATGTCGCCACTTAGCGAGGCTGCGGCCGTATCCTTAGAGAGCAGTGAGTCAACTTCGCTTGAATATCCTCACCGGCCGATGGGTCACGGTGGTGTCAAACAGGGCCAAGCGCCCCTCTGACTTCGCGCCACGCAGCACACAAGTCGAAGCCGACCCGAGCCGGCCATGTCCGTTCTGCCCCGGGCAAGAGAGCGAGCGCGAAATGCTGCTCGAACAGCGCGACAGAAACGGTGAATGGACACTGCGCGTTGTCGCCAACAAGTTCCCTGCATTCGAAGGCGATGAATCACTTGCCGTGCGCAACCTCGGACCTGTCCACGTCATGGCCGAAGCCAGTGGCACACACGAAGTGTTCGTATTGGGACGCTCGCACGACGGACGCGTCAACGAATTCGACGACGAAATCATCGCCGACATGATGATGACATTGCGCGACCGATTCATGGCACACGGCAAATTGCCGAACGTGCGGTACACACAAGCATTCATCAACCATGGTCGCGAAGCCGGAGCATCGTTGTCGCACCCTCACGGTCAATTGCTGGGTCTCCCCTTCGTTCCAGGTGAAATTCTCGAAGAAGAGCGCGCCTTTGAGCGTTTCAAGGGCGGGTGCATCATCTGCACCACCATCGAAGCTGAATGTGCCGAGCGCGAACGCGTAATCGTCGAAACTGATGACGCGGTTGTCGTGTGCCCCTTCTGGAGTGCCGGACCGTACGAGTTGCTCATCATGCCGCGCTCACACGATGCTCACATCACTGACTCAACCAACACCACTCTCGCTGGTGTCGGTCGTGCCATTCGCGATGCTCTTGATCAGTTGGTGCGCACCCTCGGCGACATTGCCTTCAACGTCGCGTTCCACACCGCTCCTTCACACCACTCTGGTCAGTACCACTGGCATGTGCACCTCTGGCCAAAACTCAGCACAACCGCAGGTTTCGAACGCGGAACCGGCGTCATGATCAATGTTGCGCCACCAGAAGACGCTGCTGCAGAACTGCGCAAAACGTCGGCTGCGGTCTGACGAACGCGCCATGGGACGTATTCAGGTTTCAGTCACCATCGACGCACCGGTTGCGCGCGTCTGGGAAATAGTCGAACCAGTCGAACGGCATGTCGATTGGATGGCTGATGCCGTCGCAATTCGATTCACCACCGAGCAGACGCGCGGAGTGGGCACCACGTTTCTCTGTGACACCAAAGTCGGACCCATCACCTTGGTTGACGAAATGACCATCACAGAGTGGACACCAGGTAAGGCCATGGGTGTTCGCCACACCGGAGTGGTCACCGGCACTGGTCGCTTCACACTTGATGAGGAAGCACCCGGAAAAACTGCCTTCACCTGGACTGAAGACTTGTCATTTCCGTGGTGGCTCGGCGGAAAGCTGGGCGAAATCATCGGCGGCAAAGTTGTCATGAAATTCATCTGGCGCCGCAATCTGGTTGCGCTAAAGAAACTCGTCGAGTCGAACTAAATCACACCTGCCACTGCCCGCACCAGGGCGGTAGAGCCAACTCCGAGAATCAGCACTGCAGTTAATGGCAGACGTCGCATGGTGGCGAAAGTCGCGACAGCAACCCCCACGACGCGAGCATCAATCACCAGGTCTTGTCCGGACGTGAGCGTGTCTTTCATGATGAGTGCTGCGAGCAGCGCGGCAGGAATGAGTGCCAAGCATCGATTGATGACCACTGGCAATGTGCGACCGCCGAGCACGACAACACCGACAACCTTCAATAAGTACGCACCTACCGACAACCAGATGACCAACCACCAACTCATGGCGATGCCTCAGATGTTGCCGAGACGGGTGCATCTTCGTGCGGCAACAGCCCGACGAAGACCCCAACAGCCGACAGCAGAATCGGCAGACCGATCGGCAGAAAAGGGGTCAATGCAATGGTGACAGTCGCCCCGATTGCAGCTGCTCGCCGACCACTGCGCGTAGTGAGATGCGGAGCAACCATCGCGACGAACACCACGGGAAAAGCGGCGTCGAGACCAAAGCTCTTGGGATCAATCGACGAACCAGCAAGTGCGCCGATGAGCGTTCCGATATTCCAACAGGTGAACAACATGACTGCACACGACCAGAATGCCCAATCTTTCGAACGCTGATCAGGTGCAGCAGATGTCATGGCTGTTGTCTCGTCGATCACGAACTGTGCTGCAAACATTCGCTTTGCAAGTGAACCTTTGATCGATGGCGACAGCGCAAGCCCGTACACACCATTGCGCGCTGCGAGCAGTAGTCCGCCGCTCACAGCGCTCGCCACAGAACCACCAGCCGAGATCACACTGACTGCTGAGAATTGTGAGGCACCGGTGAAGACCAACAATGAGAACAGACACGTCTGCAGCACCGACGCACCTGCGCTCACGGACAACACACCGAACGAGATGGCGTAAATGCCACTTGCAATTCCGATGACAACGGATGCGCGTACGACATCGCGCATGTCTTGTGGCACGAGTTGGCGTGACACCGGTCAACGTCCAGTAAAAGTGGCTTTGCCAGGACCGTTCTGCAGGAAACTCGTCACACCTATGCGGCTGTCTTCTGATGCGAACACTTCGACAAAGAGATCACGCTCATGCGCAAGCCCATCCACAAGCGGGCGATCGATGCCATCATCGACGGCGCGTTTGATAAGTCGCTGTGCGACAGTCGCTCCGGAGGCCACTGCGCAAGCCAACTCGAGCGAGCGCTCGTCGAGGCGATCGGGGTCGGTCACCTCGTCGGCCAACCCGATACGAAGTGCTTCGTCACTTGGCACCTGCCGACCAGTCACCATCATCTCGAGAGCGCGCGAGCGACCAACCACTCGCGGCAGACGTTGCGTTCCGCCACCACCAGGAATGATGCCGAGTAACACCTCCGGTTGCCCGAACACCGCTTTCGTGGACGCGATGCGATAGTCGCATGCAAGTGCAATCTCACATCCGCCGCCGAGGGCATAACCACTGATTGATGCGATCACGAACCCTTGCAATGCAGCAATGGCATCGGCGGTGCGATGAAAGTTGTCGGTGACCTGACGTGCTTCGCGTTGGCCACCGAATTCGGTGACATCGGCACCCGCCGCAAATAGCCGAGGACCTCCACTGATGATGACTGCTGCGGCAGTGGAGACGCGCGAGTCTTGTGTGGCATCGAAGAGTGCAGCAAGAACTTCTGCAGACAAGGCATTCATCTTGGGGTTGTTCAACGTGATGCGGGCAACGCCGAATTCAGGCGTTTCAATCAACACTTTGGCCAAGTTGTCGCTCATGCGCCGACACCTCGCAACATTTCATCTGCGGCCGACCAAGGGTCTGTGTGACGCTCGATAACACTCATCTGAATTGCATCCCATCGCTCACCAGTGAGGATGTCGCGGGCGCGGTCTTCGAGTCGTCTGGCCACGATCTCACGTAACTCTTCTCGTAAACGAAACTCGCGTCGCCGGGCAAGCTCGCCACTGGCGTCGATGTACTGTCGATGGCGAATGACTTCATCCCACAGTGCTGGCACGCCCTCGCCACTTGTACCGACAGTCGCCAGCACCGGTGGTCGCCAATCATCAGTTGACAAATCTGACAAGTCGAGCATCTGCTCAAGGTCACGTCTGGTCTCATCCGCACCCTTGCGGTCTGATTTGTTGATGACAAAGATGTCGGCGATTTCCATGAGACCGGCTTTGTTCGCCTGGACCGAATCACCCCACCCCGGGTTCACCACGACAACAGTCGTGTCTGCCTTGCCTGCGATCTCCACTTCGACCTGACCCACTCCGACGGTCTCGACGAGGATCCACTTCTTCCCCACCGCATCGAGCAAACGGATGGCCTCGGGCGTGGCCAACGACAGGCCACCCAAATGTCCGCGAGTTGCCATCGACCGAATGAAGACTCCGGTGTCGAGGGCGTGATCTTGCATGCGCACACGATCACCAAGAATGGCGCCACCTGTGAACGGTGACGACGGATCGATGGCGAGCACTGCCACTTCGATGGATTGCGATCTGATGTGCTTGATGGTGGCGCTCGTGAGCGTGCTCTTGCCGGCGCCAGGAGCACCAGTAATACCTACGGTGTAAGCACTTCCACTTTTCGGATACGCAAGCCGACCAAGCTCGCGGGCTGCGTCGCCACCACGTTCGAGCAAAGACAATGTTCGCGCCAACGCACCTCGGTCACCCTTTGATGCGGCGTCGAATAGTTCGTGCGGCGATGTGGAGCGGAGCGACACTTATGAGACCTGCACCACTGCAGTGACGCCGTCGATGCGGTCTTTCATGATGCGCTCGATACCGGCCTTCATGGTTTGGTCAGATGCCGGACAAGTAGTGCAAGCACCCACTAACTCAACGGACACGACGCCAGACGTTTCGTCGACATCTCGCAAAATGATGTCGCCACCATCGGCCTGCAAAGCCGGGCGAATGACCTCGATTGTTTCTTCCACCTGCGTACGCATTGACACAATGCTCAAATGTACCGGCACGGGACTACTCTTTCGAACTGTGTCGACCTTTACGCTGATGAGTGTGTTGGCACACCAAGGCGGTTGGGACGAGTTGCTGTTCGTGGCAGGGCCGACTCTGTTGATTATTGGTCTTCTCGCGATTGCGAACAAGCGGGCTAAAGCAGTTCAGCGCAATCGAGAGGCCAGTGCTACTTCCACAGTCGCTGACAGTGATTCCGTCAACCAATCCGATTGATACTGCCGCCCAAACTTGCCAGGCGACCGACCAAATTGTCGTAACCACGATCGATGTGATGGACGTCGTGAATTTCCGTCATTCCTTGCGCTGCGAGCCCCGCCACCACAAGTGCTGCACCTGCCCGAATATCTGGAGCCACGACTGTCGCACCAACCAAATGCTCACGGCCGCGCACGACCGCATGGTGTCCGTCCACTGAAATATCAGCGCCGAGTTTTTGTAGCTCCTCGATATACCGGAAGCGACCTGGGTACAAGTTCTCGGTGACGATTCCAGTTCCGTCGGCAGTTGCAAGCATTGCAACGAGAAGTGGCTTGTAGTCGGTAGCAATGCCGGGGTACGGAAGCGTTGCGACATCTACTGATGAGAGTCGTTGGTGACAGGACACACGGAGGCCATCGTCGATAGGCAGTATGGACATTCCCATGTCGGCGTAACGCGTGAGCAACATCTCCATGTGTCCAGGCACAGCGCGCAGAACGTCTATGTCTCCGCCACACATCGCCACTGCGGCGATGTATGTGGCTGCTTGCACACGGTCACTCACCACTTCATGCACACACGACTGCATCGATGCCGGGCTCACTCCTCGAATCACCAATGTCGACGTACCGACGCCGTCAATGTGCGCACCCATTGACCGCAACATCGCACACAGGTCACCAATCTCTGGTTCACGCGCGGCATTGCTGATGGTGGTCACTCCATCAGCAACGACAGCAGCCATCAGAATGTTCTCAGTTGCACCCACGCTTGGAAACGCAAATGTGATGTCGGCACCCTTCAGCCGTCCGGTTGCACGACCGACGACACCATCTTCAGTGATGTCGAATTGTGCACCCATGGCTTCTAGCCCAGACAAGTGCATGTCAATCGGACGACCACCGAAGTCATCGCCACCTGGAAGTGCCAGTTGCACGTCTCCGAATCGACCGATGAGAGGACCCAGAACATTGACCGAGGCTCGGATTCGATCTGCCAAAGCAAACGGGGCCACAGGAGAAATGCGTCCTGAGTTCACGATGCGCAGGCAATATCGATCGATGCGTTCGATGTCGAGGCCGAGTGCCACGAGTAGATCGGTCATGTAGTCGACATCGGTGATGTCAGGGACATTCCTCAACTCGTACACCCCGTCGGCGAGCAAAGTCGCGGCCATCAGTTTCAGAACCGAATTCTTGGCGCCTGGCACAGTCACTTTTCCGGACAGCGGACCGCTCTGAGAGCACACAATCACGCTTTCGGAGGTCGGGCTTGACATGCCTATCAGTATGCTCGCGCGCAATGGCCGTGACCGAGTTCTTGCGAGTCCCCGATGCCATGAGTGGCCGACAGAAGAAGATTCTCCTCTTGCTCGCCTTGGCATCACTGACATCGGCGTACGTAAACACTCTTTTCACTCAGACTGTGGCGTTCGCGGCCGACGAGTTCGGAGTCTCAGAATCTGCTCAAGGCATCGCAGCTGCAATTGTTCGTTGGGGCATCATCATCTCTTTGCCACTAGTAGCTCTCGCAGATCGCACAGGTCGGCGACGAGTGCTCGTGACGATGGCCTGGATAGCACCAATCATCTGTGCACTCGGTGCCATCGCGCCGAATTTCGCGGTGCTCGTCGCGACTCAAGCAGTCGGTCGCCCACTGGGGTTGACGCTCGAGGTTCTCATCATGGTGGTGACCATCGAAGAGATGCCACGCAACTCCCGTGCGTATGCAACCGGACTGCTCGCGGTGGCTAGCGGAGGTGGCGCCGGTGTCGCCGTTGCCGCATTGCCCATCGCCGATGTCGGTCCCACGTCATGGCGCTACATCTATGTATTGACACTCATCTGGCTGGTTGTTGCAGTGACACTCGTCAAGCACCTCCCTGAGACGCACCGTTTTGAGGAACGTTCTCATCGTGACGTCGTCGATGGGCATCTCGACATAGGTCGTCTCGCCACTATCTCCTCAGTGGTGTTCTTGAGCAATCTGTTCATCGCAACTGCATCGATATTTCAGAATCGATATCTGAAGGATGAACGTGATTTCAGCGCCCTTCTTGTCGCAGTGTTCACTATTGCAACCTCTGCCCCAGCGTCAATCGGACTCGTCATCGGTGGACGAATTGCTGATGTTCGAGGAAGACGCATCGTTGCCACATCACTCGTGCCTATCGGCGCGTTGCTGCTTGCCACCTCGTTTGCAGTGTCAGGGGCACTGATGTGGACCACTGCTGTCGTGGCTGGATTGGTGTTTGGCACCGCCTACCCCGCCATGGCTGTGTATCGCGGCGAGTTGTTTCCAACTGCTAAAAGAAGTTTGGCAGGAGGGGTCATCATGACTTCTGCCCTCATCGGCGGCAGTATCGGATTGGTTGCTGGTGGTTTCATCATCGAAGCGAATGACTCGTACGCCCCCACGATGTTTCTCATGGCTCTCGGACCGGTCCTCAGCTCAGTCATCGTGTGGAAGCGATATCCCGAGACTGCACATCTCGAGTTGGAGGATATCAACCCCGGTGATCAGGTTCGCCGAGACCCAAGGTCGGACAGCCAACTTTCCACGTGATCGGCGATGACTTCATCGGCACCTTTCAAGTCATGGCGCTTGTTGTCAATCCACGTCATGGTGCGCGCTCCCTTCACTCGACGCGCGGCCGCACGTAATTGAGCTGGGGTGAAGAACTGATCGCGCGTACCACTCACAAAAAGTGTCGGAACGCGTATGCGACCAAGATGGGCAGCGCGACCGGCATCGACTTTTCCTGGGGGGTTCAACGGATACGAGATCAGAATCAGCCCACCGACGTCAAGTGGATCTTCCTCATCAGCAACGACCATCGAGCACATTCGGCCGCCCATCGAGCGTCCTCCGATGACTATCGATGATGTTGGCAGTTTCCACCGCTTGGCTGCACGTTCCACTTCCTCTCGAACACAGTCCATCAACACAGGTGCTCGATCTGGGGCTCGGCGACCGGCGCGTCGATATGGGAAATCCACCCGCGCGACGCGCAGTGGCTTCAACCTGTTCTCGAGCAACACGAGCGAAGAGTGATTGCGATCAGCACCAGCACTTGGGAACAGCACCATGCCGCCGATGCGACCGCGCTTCGATGCCACCTACAGGGTCTCCAACAACACTCGTCGAGCCTCGGTGAGATCACGAATCGCGTTGCTCGCATTGTCCTCGTTACCGCCGTGGTCGGGGTGCGCGATGCGAAGACTCTCTCGATACTTCGCCATCACATCCTTCTTCGTCACCTTCACAGTGCCACTCGGGAAACCAAGTGTCTCCAGCGCCCAGGCCCGTGGATCAGCAACAGCACTGATCGATGATGCGTGACCACCCATGAGATAGGCGACGAATGACGAACCAAGTGGACCTCGCCACGACATCGCTTTGCGCATGAGACGAGCAAGTTCTCGACGGGTGTTCACCTCCAGTCGCTCCAGCACATAAATCGAGCCAAGCACTTGCTGCAATGCGGTGCCCCCGTTACCGAACGCAAAAGTGATTGAGTCGCCTTCACCAGAGAGTCGATGAACACTGACCGCAAGGCCATGCCGGTCTGCCTGAAAACGATGACGTAAGCGTGGTTGCACGACTCGCTGACCTCGTTCGACTTCGTTCAAGAGTCGGTGAACATCAGCGACGACATCGTCATCTACCTCGCGCACGTGAACACTGAGAACAGCCGCAAGAAGCACACCTCCGAAACCAGGCACGGGGTCGACGGGTAAGTGCATCAATCCGAGAGCGAGACGCCGAGTCGGAGCGATAGGCCGCGAATGCCACACTTCGAACTCGGCCAAAATCACACGAAAAAACTACCGAGCGCCCGGTTCTGCCGAGAGATTGAGCCCATATTCGGCAAGAAATTCACACGTCACCGCATACTCATGATCAATCGCATCTGGGTTCGAAAAGCCGTGACCTTCACCTGTCATCACTTCAAGTCGAATGACGCCACCAGCTGACTCGACGGCATCAAGCAATGCAAGTGATTGCTCGAGCGGCACCACCTTGTCCTCAGTTCCGTGAAACACAAGCAAAGAAACACTTGCGACATTTGTTGCATGCCGTAGCGGCGATCTTTCAGTGAGAACTTCATCGTCAACTGATGTCGCCCCCACCAACAGTGGAACGTGATGAGTTTCGAAAGGGTCGTCGCCATGGGCAAGTGCCAACAGGTCGACAACCGGATAGCTGACGACTGCGGCCCCTGCCACGGCCGGTCTCTGCGCCAACATTGCGAGCACGGTCAAGCCACCTGCACTTCCACCCATCAACACTGTTCGGCGAGTTGTGTAGTTACCAGTGGAACACAAGTGATCGAGTACCGCGAGCGCATCGACCGCATCACGGTCTCCCCAACCACCATTCAAAGAATCGAGGAAGGCACGACCGTGACCGGTGGACCCGCGATGGTCTAGGACCGCAATGTCAAATCCACGCGAGAGCCAAAAGTTCAAGCGCGGTCGAAATGTCACTTGCCATTGATCATTCGGGCCGCCGTGTATCCAGCAGATGAGAGCACCGGAGGTTCGGGGCGATTCATACAGGCGAAAGGGAATGTCACCATGCGCTGTGTGGCATCGATCAACTATTGGCTCAACAAGCCATTGTGCAATGTCAGTAGCACGCCACCGTTCACCATCAGGATCGCACAGAATGGTTCGCTTTGACTTCCACTCCTCGGGTGTCAGCGACAAATGACGGACGTCGTAGGCCACCATTTGTTGCGGTGTGCGCGCTCCGCTGCGCACGGCAACAATCGTGTCACCCACCCAGCTCACACAGCCGTGCACTCCATTACCAAGTCGCGTGACCTCACCAGTCGACAAGTCAGCGACATTGAGCGAGCCGAATCCGTTTTCATTTCGAGTGAATGCAATATGACTGTGCTCTGAATTGAAACACCAGGTTCGAGCACCAGGGCCCCACGTTGCCGGCGCATGCTCGTAGCTTTCTTTGAGTGCAAACAATTCACTGCCGTCCGCATTGATGACACTCATGTTTGAGTAGCCACTGCGGTCCGAGATGACACCAAGAACGCGCCCGTCGGCACTCGACCGAGCCTGTTGATGACTCACGTTGGTCAATGACACAACCGACTCACGACGCGCGTTGACCACTGCGCTCTCCGTCCACGGCATCTGCGGTCGGTCCCATGCCGTAAATGTGGGTACTCCGTTCCACCAGGTCGGATCAAACACAAAGTCGCTGTGGTCATAGATGCATCGCGCATCGATTCCATTCGAATCACACAGCCACACCTCTCGCCAGTCAGCAATAACGACAAATGACTGGCCATCTGGTGCCCATGCCGGTGTCGACCATGACTTACCCTCCGGCACCGGAACCTCTAGTACCGCAGTAAGCACAAGATCGTCGTTCACCGCTGCAATGATCGGAGCACCTGCGCGCGTGACGACCGCGCATCGATCACCTGCGATGTTCCACTCGTGCACGCCACCCGACAACTCATACCCGGCGGCCGGTTCTGGATCAACAAGGAGTTCATGGGCGGATGAACCATCCACCGCCCACATCCACAGAGAATGTCGGCGAACACCGTTCTCGACGGTGGTGAGAATGGCACTCGCCCACCGCCCGCTCGGATGCATCTGCGAGTCGGTGACCTGAGAACCCTTTTGCACGAGTGAACGAGGAAGCGGCAAGGCACTCGGATCCGGCAACACATGGGCAGGCTAGTTGCGGCACTACGGTTCTAGTCATGACGACTGAGCGCCCCGACCGCAACCTTGCCCTTGAACTAGTCCGTGTCACCGAGTCTGCTGCGATGGCAGCGTCACGCTGGGTTGGCCGTGGTGACAAAAACGGTGGTGATGGTGCCGCTGTCGATGCAATGCGCACTGTTCTGTCGACAGTTCGGATGACGGGCATTGTCGTCATCGGTGAGGGTGAAAAGGACGACGCACCGATGCTCTTCAATGGCGAGATCGTCGGCGATGGTTCGAAGCCAGACACTGACGTGGCCGTCGACCCCATCGATGGCACCACACTCACGTCACTCGGTCGCGGCAACGCGCTCGCTGTCATCGCTGTCAGCGAGCGCGGCACGATGTTCAACCCCGGTCCATGCATGTACATGGAGAAAATTGCAGTCGGACCTGGCGCAGTCGGCCACGTCGATGTCACTGCGTCTCCTACCCAGAACTTGAAGTGGGTCGCAAAGGCCAAGGGCGAGAGTGTTCGCGATCTGACCGTCATGATTCTTGATCGCGACCGTCATAAAGATCTCATCGCGGAAGTTCGCAGCACTGGTGCACGTATCAAACTCATCAGTGACGGCGACATCTTCGCTGCCATCGCAACCGCATGGCCAGATGCCGGTGTCGACATTCTCTTCGGGATCGGAGGAACCCCCGAAGGTGTCACCGCCGCCGCTGCACTGAAGTGCATGGGCGGAGAAATACAGGGACGCCTGTGGCCACGTAGCGAAGAGGAACGCAACGAAGCCATCAACATGGGATATGACCTCTCGAAAGTGCTCACCACCGATGACTTGGTGCAAGGCGACAACTGTTTCTTTGCCGCCACAGGTGTCACCGATGGAGAACTTCTCAAAGGCGTCCGGTTCACTCCTGGCGTGGTTCACACGCAAAGCTTGGTGATGCGTTCACGAAGTGGAACGGTGCGTCTGATTGATGCTCATCACAGGTTGGACAAGCTGGGCCAATTCTCCGCGGTCAGCTACGACTGACCGTCCCTGACGTGCGCGTCAGTGTGATGCGCCAAGTCCGCCAGTGGCGGACAGGCGCGCATGAGCGCGACGTAAGGCTGCTTCACCTTCTGCAGAGTGTTCGGTGCGAAGTTGTTCTTCGGCACGACGCTTTGCTTCCTCAGCACGCGCCACATTGATGTCCTGTGCGAGTTCTGCAGCGTCGCTGAGAATCGACACATGATCGGGACCAACTTCGACAAAGCCAAGATGTACGGCAATGTCTTGCACAGTTCCGTCAGTCAAATACACACGCGTGTGGTTCTCACTGACAGCTCCAAGAAATGGGGCGTGTCCTGGCAGGAACGCAATTTCGCCACCGCCGAGAGTGCGGGTGATGACCTGTCGAGCATCGCCCGAAAACAACACCTTCTCTGGCGAGACGACTTCGACGCGCAAGTGACCCGACGCGTCAGCCATTATGCGTTCTCCTGAAGCGCCTTGGCCTTGGCGAGAACTTGCTCGACGTTGCCGACGTTCAAGAATGCCTGCTCCGGCACATCGTCCAAGTCACCACGGATGAGAGCTTCGAAGGACTCGACTGTTTCTGCGACCGGCACGTACTCGCCAGACACGCCGGTGAAGACTTCCGCCACGTAGAACGGCTGGCTGAGGAATCGCTGCACTTTGCGTGCGCGAGCCACAGTGAGTCGGTCCTCCTCTGACAATTCGTCGAGACCGAGAATTGCAATGATGTCTTGCAGTTCCTTGTATCGCTGCAGAATTTCCTGCACGCGACGAGCGACACCGTAGTGACGGTCGCCGACTGTCTCAGGAGTGAGAATCGTCGACGTTGATGCCAACGGGTCCACCGCCGGGTAAATACCAAGCGATGCAATTTGGCGTGACAATTCAGTCGTTGCATCCAAGAAGGTAAACGTGGTGAACGGTGCCGGGTCGGTGTAGTCGTCAGCTGGCACGTACACGGCCTGCAGCGAGGTAATCGAACGACCACGGGTCGAAGTGATGCGCTCTTGCAACTGGCCCATTTCGTCGGCGAGTGTGGGCTGGTAACCCACCGCTGACGGCATACGACCAAGAAGCGTCGACACTTCCGATCCGGCCTGCACAAATCGGAAGATGTTGTCAATGAACAACAACACGTCCTGGTTCTGCACATCGCGGAAATACTCGGCCATGGTGAGGGCCGACAACGCAACGCGGAGGCGCACTCCCGGCGGTTCGTCCATCTGACCGAACACAAGGGCGGCCTTTTCGAACACACCTGACTCGTCCATTTCAAGACGAAGGTCGGTGCCTTCACGGGTGCGCTCACCCACTCCGGCGAACACCGACACACCGCCGTGCTTCGATGCCACGCGGTTGATCATCTCGGTAATGAGAACGGTCTTGCCGACTCCGGCTCCACCGAACAGACCAATCTTTCCACCGGCGAGATATGGAGTGAGCAAGTCGATGACCTTGATACCGGTTTCGAACATGCGCTTTGACGGCTCGAGCGTGTCGAATGCCGGCGCTGGACGGTGAATGTCCCAACGCTCCACGTTTTCGAATTCCTTCGGATCTCCGTCGAGCACGTCACCCCACACGTTCCACACGTGACCGAGTGTCTTGTTGCCAACTGGGACCTGAATGCCGTGACCGGTGTTCTTCACCGGTGTGCCGCGACGCAGACCATCGGTTGGCTTCAAGCACACCGCACGCACACGGCTGTCACCGAGCTGCTGAGCGACTTCGGCAAGAATCACGTTCGGCTTGCCGTCGACGTCGACGGTGAACTGCAACGCCGAGTTCAACTCAGGCAGCGAGCCACGAGGAAACTCAACGTCGATAACCGGTCCCGCAATTGCGACGACTCGGCCGTCTTGTTTGGTGTTGGTGTCTGTCATGGTCATTGCATTCTCCTGCTCAGACTCGTCCGCCGGTTTGGTTCGCATCAGCCATGACGTACTCGACACGGCGTGGTGTCGAATCGTCATCGCCCGCCAGTGCCTCGGCACCGCCGACGATCTCCATGATCTCGGTGGTGATCGAGTCCTGACGTGCACGGTTCATGATGCGCGAGAGGTTCTTGATGAGTTCTTCCGCATTGTCAGTGGCCGACTTCATGGCGCGCTGACGGAACGCGTGTTCAGAGGCAGCAGCATTCAACAGCGCTGCATACACACGTGCTTCGACATACCGCGGAAGCAGCGTGTCGAGAATGAGATCGGGGTCTGGTTCGTACTCGTAGTCCGCACCGGCAGCGTTCTTACCGTCGCCACCTTCAACCACTCCTCTGTCGAGTGGAACGAGTGGACGAATGACCACTTCTTGGGAACCTGCCGAGATGAACCGGGTGTAGATGAGCACGACTTTGTCGACTTGACCCTTCACGAACATGTCAACGACATATTCACCGATTTCTTTGGCGACAGAGTACGGCGGGTTGTCAGTGAACCCGGCGAAGCCTTGTCCGAGGTTGTATCCGCGGAAGCGGAAATACCCCTCAGCTTTGCGGCCGACAGGAACCACGACGTGTTCCACTGCGCCACCCGTGTCGGCTTTGATTTCGCCTTCGGTTGCACGAAGCACGCCTGAGTTGTAACCACCACACAGGCCACGATCGGCAGCGATGGGTACGAAACAAATGCGCTTCACTTCTGCGCGTCCGGCAAGAAACGGCTTGTCCTTACCGGCACCGGCAGCTGCGAGGTCTTTGACGACTTCGGTGATGAGGTCGGAATACGGCACAGCAGCAGCTACTCGCTGCTGTGCTTTGACGATGCGTGACGCAGCGATGAGCTCCATCGCTCGCGTGATTTTCTTCGTCGCCTGCACCGAACGAATTCGCCCGCGCAGGATTCGTTCCTGACCTCCAGCCACTTAGATCACTCCGTCGCCAGTGTCTTGTTGCTCTTGGCGTCGCCGATTTCCGCTGCGTCGACGTCGGACTTGCCGGTCGTTGCACCAGAAACTTTGAACTGTGCTTTGAACGTCTTCACGATGTCACCCAAGTCGGCAGGTACGTCGGCTTTGGTGTCGCTACGCAACGTCGCGAGCATTGAACCGTGACGTGCGCGCACGTACTCAAGAAGTTCGCTTTCGAAGCGACGAACGTCGGCGACCGGAATGTCGTCGAGGTGACCCTTGGTTCCGGCGAAGATCGACACAACCTGCTCTTCAACAGGCATCGGGCTGTTCAACGGCTGCTTCAGCAGTTCGACCAAGCGATACCCGCGCTCGAGCTGTGCCTTGGACACCGCGTCAAGTTCCGAACCGAATGTGGCAAATGCTTCAAGCTCACGGAACTGTGCAAGGTCGAGCTTCAAAGTTCCGGACACGCTCTTCATGGCCTTTGTTTGCGCTGCACCACCCACGCGCGACACCGAGATGCCCACGTCGACGGCAGGACGCACGCCGGATTTGAAGAGGTTGTCCTGCAAGTACACCTGACCATCAGTGATGGAGATCACGTTGGTCGGAATGTACGCCGACACGTCACCGGCCTTGGTCTCGATGACCGGCAGTGCGGTCAAAGAACCTGCGCCGTTTTCATCGCTCAACTTTGCAGCACGCTCAAGAAGACGTGAGTGCAAGTAGAAAACGTCTCCTGGGTACGCCTCGCGACCTGGTGGGCGGCGCAGCAACAGCGACAACTGACGGTAGGCCTCGGCCTGCTTCGACAAGTCGTCATACACCACAAGTGCGTGCTCGCCATTTTCCATCCAGTGCTGACCGAGTGCGCAACCTGCATATGGTGCGAGGTACTTGAAGGGCGCCGGGTCGGACGCCGGAGCAGCCACGACGACGGTGTATTCAAGTGCACCTGCGAGACGAAGGGTTTCGACTGTCTGTGCAACGGTCGAACCCTTCTGTCCGATAGCGACATAAATGCACTTCACACCAAGTCCGCGCTGGTTGAGGATCGTGTCGATCGCAACGGCGGTCTTTCCTGTCTTACGGTCACCAATGATGAGCTCGCGCTGTCCACGACCAATCGGGGTCATTGCATCGATTGCCTTGATGCCGGTCTGCAGCGGCTCGTGCACGGGCTTGCGGCCCATGATTCCTGGTGCCTGAATTTCCATACGGCGAAGTGGTGCGCCAACGATGTCACCCTTGCCGTCGATTGGCTGACCAAGACCGTTGATGACGCGACCGAGCAGCGAATCGCCGACCGGAATCGACAAAATTCGGCCAGTTGCCTTGACGGTCTGTCCTTCTTCGATGCCATCGGCATCACCGAGAACGACTGATCCAATCTGAGCCTCATCTAGGTTCAACGCAAGACCAACGCTGCCGTCTTCGAATTCCAACAACTCGTTGACGGCGCAATCTGGCAAGCCAGAGACGCGCGCGATGCCGTCACCGACTTCTTCGACGCGACCGACGGTACGAGCTTCGAGTGATGGGGTGTAGCCCTCAAGACTGCGGGAGATTGCAGATGCGATGTCGCTGGCGGAAAGTGTGAGCTCTGCCATGTTTCTTCCTGTTCTTCTTTCCGAATGCCGGCCTAGAGGCGGCTCTTCAACTGATCGAGACGAGTACGGACGCTGCCATCGATGACGGTGTCACCGACTGTTGCGACGAGACCACCCATGACGGACGGATCGACGACGAACTTCAGATTGATCTTTCGACCTGTCTTTGCTGCCAAAGCACTGGCAACGCGTTGCTGCTGGTCAGCTGACAATGCAACGGCACTGCGCACCTCGGCAACTTCGCTGCCTTGCTGTGTCGATGCGGCTTGCACCAACTTGTCGGCGATTGCTGGCAAATCGCGTGCCCGACCTGCGCCGATGATGAATGACACGAGCTGTGCCGTGACATTCGTAGAACGGCCACCGAGCAACTTCTCAACGATCGCCTGACGACGCTCGACAGGAATTGTCTCGTCGGTGAGAGTGCCACGCAACTGATCATTCGATTCGTAGGTGCGTGCGACACGGAACAACTCGTCTTCGACTTCGCTGAGCACACCTTCAGCGTTGGCGATCTCGAGCAGAGCTCGTGCGTAGGAATCAATACGTGCGTCGCTCATCGTGCTGCCCCCACGGATGAAATGAATGATTCGATGAGATCTTGCTGTGCGCGGTCATCGAGAGCTGATGCAACTGCACGCTCTGCTGCTTGCGCTGACAACCGTGCAATTTCGGCACGTAATTCGTCGCCACTTCGTGCAGCCGCAGCGGAGATATCTGCCTCTGCCTTAGCCTCCATGTCACGTACTTCAGCTTCGAGTCGCGAACGACCTTCCACAAGAAGAGCTTCCGCCTGCTTGTCTGCATCGGCGAGGATGCGGCTGCGCTCTGCTGAGATGTCTCCGAGTGCAGCTCGAATCTTCGAAGCTTCAGCATCGGCCACGGTCTTTGACTCACGAGCATTGTCAATTTCGGCTTGAATCTTCGCCGTGCGAGCGGCCATGGACTTTTTCACCATCGGTCCAGCAAACTTCACCAACAAAGTCACGACAATGACAGTGGCAAGTCCGCCGTAAATGATTTCTGCAGTCTCAGGCAACAACCAGTGGTGTGTCTGAGTGGGATCTTCAGCAGCAATCAACGAGATGAGGTTCTTCATCGCGAGGCTCCTTCCATCACTGCGTCAACGGCCCGCTGCACAACTGATGCGTCAGGCGACTTGCCAACGGCAATCGATGTTGCTTTGGTAGCGACTGTTCCGACAGCGGCCGAGATTTGGCTACGCGCTGCTGCACGAGCAGCTTGAGCCTCAGCCTCGGCATCGTTACGACGCGCAGCAATTCGTGCATTGACCTCACGCAGCTTCTCTGCTCGCTCTGCGTCGAGCTTTGCTCGCGCTGCGTCGATCTTTGCTGCGGCCTCAACACGGACGGCGGCAAGCGCCTTCTCATACTCGGCGACGTCGTTTCGTGCGGCTGCCTTCACTGCATCTGCACCTTCAATGTCGGCACGAATATTCGCATAACGCTGATCCATGCCTTTCTTGAGGCGCGGGAAGAGGAAGACCCGCATGACGATGAGCAGAACGAGGAACGATCCCGCTCCCCACGCCAACTCTTTCGTTTCCGGCGCAATCGGGTTCGGGCCCGTGCCTTCAACTTCGGTGGCCTCGCCTTCAGCGGCGGGTACCACCGAGACGTCGGCGCTGACGAGGCGTACCCCCGTCACATGACCACCCGATTGGGTGACGACTGCTCTCAGCATGTCAACTCCTGCACTCCGCTCTCGCGGAGATCGACTACCACTAGTTAGTTACTTCGTACTTTCCTGGTTCGACTGAAGATCAGGCGAACTTGAGGAGAATGAACACCACGAAGCCGATGAGCGCGAGCGCTTCGGTGAACGCGATGCCAAGGAACATCGTGGTACGGACCATGCCGGCTGCTTCCGGCTGGCGAGCCATCGACTCGACGGCCTTACCCACGAGGTATCCGATGCCGATGCCAGGTCCGATGGCGGCGAGACCGTACGCATAGCCAGCGCTCGCGGCCGCAGCCGTGTTCTTGGCTTCTGCGGGGTCGGCCGCCGCGGCTGCGGCGATTCGTGCAATTGCTTCCATTTTTCTTTCTCCTGTGTGCTTGTTGGTTGGGAGACCTGTGTGTGGATCCTCAGTGCTCTGGATGAGCAGCGCCACCGATGTAGACGGCGGTGAGAATCGTGAAGATGTACGCCTGCAAGAAGGCGACCAAAACTTCGAAACTGGTGAGGAAGATCAGCATGAAGAACGGAAGGATGCCGACTGGAATGAGCACTTTGTCCTTCGCCTGAAAGAGAGCTTCCGACAGAAGAGCGAATGTGACGAGAAGGATGTGACCGGCCAACATGTTGGCGAAGAGTCGGACAGCCAAGCTGAACGGACGGACGATGATCGCCGAGATGAATTCAATCGGTGTCACCAAGATGTAGAGAGCCTTGGGAACTCCTGGCGGGAACAGTGTGCTCTTGAAGTACCCGAAGAAACCTTGGTGCTTGATGCCAGTGCCGTTGTACACGACCCACACGAGCAACGCGAGGAACATTGGGATTGCCATACGCGCAGTCGCGGGCATCTGGAAGAACGGAATGATTCCAGGAACGTTGCACAAATAGATGAACAAGAACAACGACAACAAGAACGGTGTCCAACCAAGGCCATCACGACCCATCGTCTGCATGACGACACCGTTCTCGATGAATTCGACAATTGCTTCAGCGAGGTTGCGCGAACCTTTTGGTGCGCTGTTGTGATCTTGGCGAGTTGCCGCAAGAAACAGACCGATGGCAATGACTGCCGCCAGAATGGCGATGATCGAAATCTTGTTGAAGCCGGGGACGAGGTCCTTCCAGCGCAAGATCTCATTGATCGGTGGAAACTCGAGCGCAATCACTTTGACACTGTCCTTTGATGACTCTGGGAACCCGGAACGGAGTTCCATTCTTGTCTATTTGGTCGTAAACCAGGAAATGCAAGCGACGCAGCGACGTATTTCATTTCCCAAAAGAGCAGACCGAGATGTGTGACGATGAGAGTTATCCCCAGGGCTGGCAATGACAGCCACTCGACATCTTTCAAGAGATAGACAGCGAGGAACAGGATTCCGAGTCGAATCAGATAGCCGAACAACGTCGCCGCCATCATGAGACCAAGCGAAATTGGTGCTGATGCTGAAATAAGGAATGCTGAAAGGGCAAAGTTCGCTAACACAAGGGCGATTGCAACAGCACCACCTGCAGCACCATCGGTGCCCCAGAAAACGACGTTGATGAGAATGAGGACTGGGGCGACAATGGCTCCCCTTTTCACGATGTCACGAGACACGGACACCTCGGGCGCAAGACCCTGCCGGGCCATTGCAATTGGTGAGAGCACCTCATCGCTCATTGCAATGCTCCCCTCGCCGAATCAGCTCGCTTCTTTTCGAGCGACGTCATGCGCGCCGTGTACACCACGTACATGCGAACGAACTGCGCGATGACAGCGAACACCGTGAGCACAATCATGAAAATCGGCTTGGTGCCGAGCCAGGTGTCGAGACCAAGACCGAAGAGGAAGAACACCACGACGGCGCCGACTAGTTCGGCGCCGCTAGAGATGGACTCGTTGTGAGGCCGAGCCGAGGGGGGTTCAGGAAGAAGTCGCACGGTGGTGGGGCTTGTGAAAACGCGAGCAAACTACCGCAGCCTGTGAAGAGCCTCAAAATCCTGTTCCGCGGTGCACAGATCTACCTCACCGGCTGGGGCGCCCCGGGGCTGAGCGACCACGTCACCACCGCCCCCACGATGTACGCCGGCTGCACCGCAGAAAGAGAGGTAGGAATTCCGCCTTGGGCCGCTCGGCGGTCTCGGCATGTCACCGTTGCCCCAGTCGTCACTGGGATGTCGGCTCCGATACAGATGTGAGTCCAGGTTGACCCGTCAACTCGCCACACCACATAGTCAGGCGCTCGCGTTCCCAGCTTCACCGCAGACCAACTGAGCTCCACATTTGCACCCTGTCTCAGAGCCTGCACTCTCGGTGCCACATTCGGAGAGAACGTGGCACCGACGAATGAGGACGCTGTTGGCGTATCGGTCGCAGCGAAGAGTGAAGCAACCCTCGTCGTGCCGACATGAGTGAGGAGCACACGAACCGCAATACCAAGCAAGATTGGCATGCGACTAGTGCGACCCACCCCTCATCAACTCCAAGTGATGGAGTTGCACTGACGTCCCGCGACGCATGAACCAATCGGCTGATTGGCTGATTGAACCGCATGGAACGTCAAAGCCACTGATGTAGTTCCACCCTGCAACGCATTCGGTGCAAGTGTCGGCAACAGGTAATTGACGTTGAAGAGAACACTCGTGTTTTTTGTGGCAGGCGTCGCCGACACAAGCTAGGTACGAATGGTTGATCCACTCGCGATGTTCGTCGATGAGCCATTGACAGCCGTATAACTCGTTCCGGAGACGAAAGTCGTCGAGCCGTTCGCATCAAGCTTCAACTGCAATCCGCTGCTGTCACCTGTGTACAGCGCTGGCGGACCACCCGTCACAGCGATGTCAACTGCGAGCCATGCCGTTGATGTTCCGGTGCAGACGACGTCATAGATGCATGGCAACAAACTCTGCGAGCCAGAGCCATAGTTCGACGACGAGTCACCAGGCAGCATGTCACTGACTGTGCACACGCGAGTTGTCGACCCGAGGCCGACCTTCACTGTGCCTCCTTCAGAAGTGTTGGCTACACCCGTCTGCGTGTCGCTGAGGAGAGAACTGGTCACGCTGATGCCCATGGCATTAAGTGCGAGAACTCCCGCCAGAGATGGAACCCATTTCTTGAAGCTTTGCTTCTTCATCATGAGTTGATTCCTTTCTATTGTGATTCCTCACCACTTTGTGAGGAATTCTCGGTGCGAGACCGACGCGTGGGCGTCGACTATCCGCGAGCGAACAAAACCGTCAGCAACAACACGACAGTTCCAGCTATGAACAATCGCGATCCCAGCGCGATCAACACAATGCCGAGATGCGGGATGACAGCAATCACCCTGCCGTTCACACGTGAACTCGATACTTCTGATGGAAAAGCACCAACCACTGCGTCACCTTTGGTCGCAAAGAACACCTGATTGGCAGTCACCGTTCGCGCAACGACTCGGTTTGTTACGGAGAGATGGGTGTTACCTTCACCTGAGTATGAAATGACATCGTCGACCCTGATGTCCTGGACACAAGACGATGTCCCATCACAATCGCCGACATCACGAGTAATCACCACGTCACCACGCCGTATCGCTGGTTCCATGGATCCTGAAGTCACGATCGCCAGTCTGTGGCCTCCGACAATTGGCAGTGACGATTCAAAAGCGAGCGAAGTTGCACCGACCACGGACCGCAACCCAAGAATCGTCGCAAGAATTGCACATGCCGTAAGCGCCGAGGTACGTCTTGCGAATGCAGCAGTTGAGTTTCTGTGCTCTTGCATCACGCCAGTCAAGGCGATGATGTGTTGGTTGTCAGGTGTGAAACGTCACTCACTACCGTGATGGTTCAGTGAGGGCGAGATATACCAATTATTTCGTTTCTGATTCGATCACTTCGGAATCACGCCGCATGCGCTCACGTCGAATGCGTAGGTCCGGATGAAGCACCGTGTACAAGAACAGCACGATGGCAAACAGTCCAAATGTCACGATGCTGTTTGCTGACGGATTGAACACCGGGTACAACACAAAGCCGGACAGCAACAGCGTCCATGCCCACAGAATGACCACGGCACGTCGTGGCCCGTGTCCGAGGTTGATGAGTCGATGATGGAGGTGACCCTTGTCAGCGGTGGCAAAACCAGTTCCACGACTCACCCGCCTCACGATGGCGAACAACACGTCGAAAATGGGAACGCCAAGGATGATGAGAGGAATGAATAGTGGAGCAAGGAAGAAATACGTCTGACCACTGAAACCTTGTGTTGACGGGTCAGCCCGTCCACCCACTACGGAAGTAGACACCGACATCAACAACCCCAGTAGATACGAACCGCTGTCCCCCATGAAGATGCGTGCGGGGTTGAAGTTGAATGGTAAGAACCCAATACACACACCGCAGGTGATGACAGCGATGAGCGGGCCGATGTTGGGTTCACCGAGAAGCCCATTATCACTGAGGTGCCAGCTGTAGATGAAGAACGCACCCGAGCCGATGGCAACGATGCCGGCCGCCAATCCATCGAGTCCGTCAATCAAGTTGATGGCCTGCGTCATCACGAGCAACCAGAGAACAGTGACAATCGGTACCCAGTCACCTGAAATCTGGAATACCCCGAGAAATGGAAGTCGGAAATAGAACATCGTCACACCGAACCACACAAGAACAAGGCCAGACACGATGGTGGCCGCCACGCGACCAGGTGCACTCACCTCTCGAATATCATCACGTAATCCGACGAGGGCGATGATGAGCGCCGCAACAAACACCCCGACGAGCTCGCTATTGCCAATGAACAGTCGATCAAAACGGTCCATCTGGCGAGCAACAATCAAGGCAACAGCAAGTCCACACAGCATCGCGACTCCGCCGATGTTCGGTGTCGGCACAGTGTGGACTGTTCGCTCACCGGGTAATGCCAGCCAATGTCGGCGTCGCGACAGCTTCAGCACAAAGGGCATGACTGCGGTAGTCGTACCTGCTGCGAACAGGAAGATGATGACGTAACCGCCGAACAGGCCCATATACGCCCCCCGAAACGGGTCCTAGTAGGCCGGATACTTGGCGCAGAACTCGCTGACCCGCTTACGCACGTCGGCGAGTGTGTCCGCATCTTGTCGACCACGGAGTGCTTCAGCGATGAAGGCCGCAACTGCGGACATCTCGGCTTCTTTCATGCCTTGGGTGGTCACGCTCGGCGTTCCGATACGCACGCCAGACGTCACGAACGGACTGCGCGGGTCGTTTGGAACCGTGTTCTTGTTCAATGTGATGCCAGCTTCGTCAAGAACAAGCTGTGCCTCTTTACCTGTGCAGTCCGCATCGAACGGACGAAGATCCACAACCATGAGGTGGTTGTCTGTGCCGCCGCTCACCAGACGAAATCCGTGTGACGCAAGTGCAGATGCGAGTGCAGATGCATTCTTCACGATCTGGTGTGCGTACTCCTTGAAGGACGGCTGAAGTGCCTCATGAAACGCCACAGCCTTGGCAGCGACAACGTGTTCGAGCGGTCCGCCTTGGCTGCCGGGGAACACTGCTTTGTCGATGGCCTGTGCATGTTCTTTCTTGGCGAGAATGCATCCGCCGCGTGGTCCGCGAAGAGTCTTGTGAGTGGTGAACGTGACCACGTCAGCAAAGGGCACCGGATTCGGATGAGCTCCTCCGGCTACCAAACCCGCAAGATGTGCGATGTCGAACATCAATAATGCTCCGACTTCGTCGGCGATCGCACGGAACGGTTCAGGATCCAAACGACGCGGGTAGCTGGTGGTCCCCGCAACGATCATCTTCGGGCGGTGCTCGAGCGCCATTGTCCGCATTTCGTCGAAGTCGATGCGTTCGTCACCCGGAGTGACTTTGTACTGCACGAAGTTGTAGAGAATGCCGCTGGCGTTCGCCGGTGAGCCGTGTGTGAGGTGCCCGCCATGGTCGAGACTGAGCCCGAGCAATGTGTCACCAGGCTTCAACAGCCCGAGATACACCGCCATATTGGCGCTTGCTCCACTGTGTGGTTGCACGTTCGCGTGGTCTGCCCCGAAGAGTTCTTTCACTCGGTCGATGGCGATCTGTTCAATCTCGTCGACGACCGCGTTTCCGCCGTAATAGCGCTTTCCGGGATATCCCTCGGAGTACTTGTTGGTGAGCACTGAACCGGTGGCGCGCATGACCGCAGGCGATGTGAAGTTCTCGCTGGCAATGAGCTGCAGTCCAGAAACCTGTCGTTGCTTTTCGCGCTCGATGAGGTCAAAGACAAGGTCGTCCGGATTGGTGTCAGATGGAAATGGCATCAGCGTGAAGCCTCCTCGTTCTCGATGTCAGTCAACTGCGCCACACGACGTTCATGTCGTCCGCCTTCGAAAGCAGTTGACAAGAAAATGGTCACGATTTCCTCGGCAAGCCCAGTGCCCACGACACGTGCGCCGATGCTCAGCACGTTAGCGTTGTTGTGCTCGCGCGCCATTCTCGCCGTGTACAGGTCGTTGCAAAGCCCAGCTCGAACGCCGCGCACCTTGTTGGCAGCCAATTGTTCGCCTTGACCACTGCCACCCATGACGATTCCGACGTCGGCCTTGCCGTCGCGCACAGCGCGGCCAACGGCCGCACAAATTGGTGGGTAGTCGCAACTCTCTGTGCTGTTGGTTCCAAAATCTTCGACCACATGCCCCGCCGCACGCAGAAACGAAATGAGGTGCTCCTTCAGCGGAAACCCTGCATGATCTGAACCGATTGCGACCCGTGACATCAAGACGAGCGTAGTGCGTAGGCCCGATTCACGGTCGAAGTTGAGAGTGGCCACTCACCTAGGGTTTGCATGTGACAATCGACCCCCGCACGCCAGTTCTCATCGGAAACGGACAGGTTCTGCAACGTGAGGACGACCTCGCGAAGGTTCGTGACCCAGCAACTCTGATGGCTGAGGCACTTCACTTAGCGGCACGCGATGCTGGCCTCACCTCGCTACCCGACCCCGATGCGCTGTGGGTCTGTGCGCTTCTGTCTTGGAACTATGGCAACCCCGCCGCAGTTGTTGCGCGACACGCCGGTGTGCGTCCTCGCACATGTGGTTTGTCCGGTATGGGAGGCAACACTCCCCAATCGCTGGTGAACAAGGCTGCACTTCTCATGCAGCGCGGTGACATTGACATGGTGTACATCGCTGGTGGTGAGACAGCGCACAGCAAACGGCGCGCCAAGAAACTTGGGGTCACGTGGGACTGGCCGACATCACAAGAACCATTCGAGCAAGTCACTGACGAACTGGTGATGGTGTCACCCGAAGAAATTGAGCGAAAGCTCTACATGCCGATTCAGGTGTACCCCGTTTTCGAGTCAGCCATCAGAGCGTCGCTCAGACACAGCATCGCCGAACATCAGCAGCATCTCGGCAAGTTGTGGTCACGCTTCAGCGAAGTGGCCGCAGACAACCCGTTTGCCTGGTCAAGACAGACTCGCACCGCCAACGACATCATCACCCCGAGCGCGGACAACCGCATGATCGGCTTCCCATACACGAAGCTCATGAATTCGAACAATGACGTCGACATGGCTGCCGGTTTCATCATGTGCACTGCAGAGCAGGCCACCGCTCTTGGAGTTCCTCGAGATCGTTGGGTGTTCGTTCATTCAGGAACGGATGCGCACGAGCATCTCTTCATTTCGAATCGTCTTCACTTTCATGAAACGCCGGCAGTGCGAATTGCCGGCCGGCGAGCTCTTCAATTGGCAGACACCGACATCGACGATGTGTCCATCATTGACCTCTATTCCTGCTTTCCATCTGCCGTGCAACTCGGAGCAAAGTCCCTTGGGTTGTCGCTCGACCGACAGTTGACCCGTACAGGTGGACTCCAATTCGCTGGTGGACCCTGGAACAACTACGTCTCTCACTCGATTGCAACCGTGATGAACGATGTGCGCAACTCGCCAAGCGAGACGGGACTTGTGTGGGCAAATGGCGGGTTTGCGACGAAACACGCGTTCGGTGTGTATTCGACGCAGCCCCCACGAGATGGTTTCAAATATGACTACCCGCAAGACGACATTGATGCACTTCCGATGCGCACAGCCGCGACACGCAGCGAAGCAGAGGGTTCCGCGATTGTTGAGGCGTACACCGTGATGCACGATCGTGACGGACACCCCGAACAAGTCATCGCTTCGTGTCTCCTCGCCGATGACCGTCGCGCCTGGGGTATCTCCAGAGACCCTCAGCTAGCTGCGCACTTGATGACCGAAGATCCCATTGGGCTTCCATGCAATCTCGATCACGATGGGGTCTTGCGACTCGCATGAACTCATCCGCTGCGCCTCGCGACACCTTTCCTCGGCAATATGCCCGCACACAACGCCTCACCCTCGGCGAGCCCCGCAACATCGTTGTGTCACCGTCCGGTGAACGAGTTGTCTTTGCTCGCTCTTCGAGTGGAACTGATGCTGTCAACAAACTGTGGGTCTTGACCACTGAGACAGGCATTGAGCAGTGCGTGTTCGACCCGAGCGGCGACTACGACGTTTCGCAAACATCTCCAGAAGAGCACCGTCGTCGTGAACGCATGCGTGAGGCCGCCGGTGGCGTGGTGTCGTTCTCCACGGATGCTGCCGTCACCAAGGCGGTAACGACTTTAGGTGGCCACACGTACGAGATTGATCTCGTGACTGGCGAGCATCGTGCAGTCCCGGTTGCTGTCGGCATATTTGACGCGCGACTCTCTCCCGCAGGCGACGTTGTTGCATACGTCCGAAATGGCGCATTGTGCGTCCTTGTCAACAACGTGGAACAGATTTTGTGTTCTGATCCGGATCCGGACGTCAGTTGGGGAATGGCGGAGTTCATCGCGGCTGAAGAGATGGGCCGTCAGCGCGGCTACTGGTTCTCACCCGATGGCACACACATTGCTGTCTGCAGAGTCAACTCGAAGCCTGTGCTGCACTGGCATATCGCGGATACTTCACAACCAGAGAAAGAGCCAACCACGCACAGATACCCACAAGCAGGTTCGACGAATGCGACAGTCACTCTTCACATCGTGGCTGTGTCCGACGGAAAAACAATCGATGTGCCTCTCCCGTCTGATTGCGAGTATCTCAATTCAGTCTCATGGACTGCTCATGGTCTGATCGTTCAGACCCAGACGCGTAACCAGCGCACCACTCGTGTGTTGCGTATCGATGAACACTCAGGTGACAGTTCGCTACTTCATGAGGAATCCGATGAACAGTGGGTGGAGTTGGTTCCAGGCACTCCAGCACTAGCAAGCGACGGGGCCCTCATCACCTGCGGTGAACGAGATGGCGCTCGTCGCCTTCTCGTGAACGGTGAACCCGTTACTCCCGCAACAACGCAGGTGCGATCAGTGCAATTCGTTGGTCGGCGAGTGCTGTTCGCTGCCAACGACATCGCTCGGCCTTGGTTCCTGTATTTGTGTGAATATGACCTTGAGACCAAGGCGGTCTCTCGTCTCAGCCCTGACGAATCTGTGACGACAGGAACCGGCAACGACTCTCACGTGGTGTTGCGCACAACATCGACACTCTCACCTCTAGCGACACACCACGTGAAAGATGGGTCAGTTCTCACTTCTCATGCAGAGACGCCGCTTGTGTCTCCGAACGTGCAGTTCCATGTCGTGGGTCCGCGACAGGTTCCGGTTGCGATACTCACTCCGAAAGATGGGCTGACGCACCGCCTGCCCGTGTTGTTTGATCCGTATGGCGGCCCTCATGCGCAACGTGTCGTTGCCTCGCATCAGGCACTGGCGGTGTCGCAATGGTTTGCTGATCAGGGTTTTGTCGTCGTCGTTGTCGACGGCGCGGGTACACCCGGCAAGGGTTCTTCCTACGAGCGCGAGGTTGCGGGCGATCTGGCGGACCCAGTGCTGAAAGACCAATGCCAGGTTGCGTCGATGCTCTCGCAGTTGGAACCTCGAGCAGACATGTCCCGAGTGGCAATTCGCGGCTGGAGCTTCGGTGGTTATCTCGCTGCGCTGGCGGTGTTGCGTGAGCCCGACGTGTTCCACTGCGCGGTGGCCGGCGCGCCGGTCACGGATTGGCGACTGTACGACACCCACTACACCGAGCGATACCTCGGCGACCCTGAGAAAGAGAGCGACAACTTCGACCGAACGAATCTCATCAGAGATGCGCATCGGCTTCGTCGACCACTCCTTCTCATTCACGGTCTTGCAGACGACAATGTCGTTGCCGCACACACTCTGCAGCTCTCCTCTGCTCTGCTCAGCGCTGGCAAACCGCACGAAGTACTTCCGCTGAGCGGCGTCACGCACATGACTCCACAGGAAGTTGTCGCTGAAAACCTGTTACTTCACCAACTCGATTTCATTCGTAGGTCACTCGGCATCCGCAACACCTGATGAGGGCATCAGTCAGTGTGATGTACGAGCTCGCAGCACCCGGTCAAGGCCAGCGAGATCTTGAAGTATCTCGACATCGCATAACCCAGCATCAATGGCAAGCGCTCGCACCGCGTCACCTTGGCGAGAGCCAAACTCAATCAACAAGAGTCCATCAGATCGCAGCCATTGGTTGCATCCGCTCACGATTGTCGCAATGTCGCGGAGGCCATCGGGCCCAGCAAACAATGCGAGCGATGGTTCCCACTCACGCACACGTTCTTCAAGATCTGGATCATCGTCTTCCACATACGGTGGGTTTGCGACGACAACATCAACTGCCTCTTTCAATTCAACTGGTAGCGCGTCGAACCACGAGCCGTGAACCAGTCGTGCACTGATTCCTGGCCGACCAAGTCCGGCCACATTGGCACTAGCAACATCGAGCGCATCGCGTGACACATCGGTCATCCACACTGTCGAGTGCGAAAGTGGAAGCTCATCCAGCACTGCGAGACCGATGGCACCAGATCCTGTGCCGAGGTCGATAATCGTGGAACCGGGCTTTTGTCTCACTTCTTCCAGCACCAGATCAACGAGCATCTCAGTCTCGGGTCGAGGGATGAGCACGCGAGTGTCCACCATGATGTCGACACGTCGAAAAGCCCACCGGCCAAGCACGTACTGCAGTGGCTCTCCCCCGATGAAACGGCGAACCATGTCATGAAGATGCGTTGCAGACCGCGATGTGACGGGATTGTCCAATTCGCCCATGAACTCTTCAGCGTCGTATCCGCTTGCGCGTTGACACAACCAGAGTGCCGAGGTTCTGTCTGCAACGACTTGCGCTGTCTCGGCGAGCATCGCGCGCCATGTGATGGTGTCGTCAGGCATCGCCAGCGAGTTGTCGAGCGCGCAAATCTGTCTGAAGTGCTTCGATGACCGGGTCGAGATCACCAGCAAGAGCTGCTTGCAACTGATACAACGTGAAGCCAATTCGGTGATCGGTGATTCGATTTTCCTTGAAGTTGTACGTGCGGATCTTTTCGCTGCGTCCACCGCCACCGACCTGTGCGCGACGTTCGGCGGAAGCCTTTGCTTCTGCTTGGTCTTGGTAGTGCTTCAACAGTCGTGAGCGCAACACCTGCATCGCTCGTGCGCGATTTTGAAGTTGACTGCGCTCATCTTGCATCGCCACCACGATTCCGGTGGGCCTGTGCGTGATGCGCACTGCGGAATCCGTCGTGTTCACGTGCTGGCCGCCGGCACCCGACGATCGATAAATGTCAACCTGCAGATCTTTTTCATCAATGTCGACATCGACTTCGTCTGCCTCCGGCATGACCATGACTGTGGCTGAAGAAGTGTGGATACGTCCCTGGCTCTCGGTGGCGGGAACGCGCTGCACGCGATGGGGGCCGCCTTCGAACTTGAGATGACTCCACGCATCGTCACCCTTGAACATGAGCGTCACCTGATTGATTCCGCCGAGGTCGGATGCATCATGCTGAATCGTCTCGACGGCCCAGCCACGACGAATCGCATACGCCTGATACATCTCCATCAGATCGCCGGCGAACAAATTGGCCTCTTCCCCACCTTCGGCTCCGCGGATTTCCATGAGAACGTTCTTGCCATCGTTTGGATCCGTGGGCAACATGAGCAACTTCAATTGTTCTTCGAGCGCCTCTTGTTTCTCATCGGCTGACACCGCTTCGGCCCGGAACGAATCGCGCTCGGAGCCAGTGGTTTCAGCGGCAAGTTCACGCGCAGCTTGTGCGTCACCCTTCACCGCACGAAGTGCTCGGATGCATTCGACCAGAGGGGTGAGCTGTTTGTATTTCCGCGATGCGTCCCGTAATTTCGCCTGGTCAGCCAACACTTCTGATGTTCCGAGGCTCGCTTCAAGCTCGACGTATTCCTTCTCTATCGCGTCGAGCCTCTCGTCCATGACCTCAAGGCTACGGCGACTACTTGTAGTCGAAGCGGAAAGCAGAGATTGATGAGTCGTACCACACCCATCCACGGATTCGTGTGGAACTGTTGCGATACCCGATGCAGAAGACTTTCGCTGACCGCGGACTCGGCTCTGGCTCACTGATCGCCGTCACCGTCTCACGACCATTGTCGATGACCATCCAATCCCATCGACACTGTGACTGTGGCGACCATCCGAATCCGAAGAATGAGCCGAACTCTTTGGCGGATCGCCGTTCACTGTCCTTGGCCACGACAAAGAACTCTTCGATGCCGTCGTTCGTATAGTCACGCGTATACACCCGCAAGTGGTAATCCCCGATGCCACCCTTCAGTTGCTCTGATTTGTCAACCCACTGGGAACCATCCCACCAGTACCAGAACAATCCACCTTTGACGAACCCGTCAATAATGACGTCGGTCAACACCATTGCAAACTTGCCACAAGCGCTGTCGGAGATTTCAGAGAAGTCTCGCGCTTCGACCGACTTCGCCAATGCACGCAACTCAGCCGTCGCATCCTTGCCGGACTCCACGATGGTCGTGAGAGGAACAGTGCTAGTGGTCGTTGTCGAACGTGGTGCTGTCGTCTCGACGATGGTGTCTTGAACAAGTGCCGTGGTGTCAGCCGAGTCATCAACATCTGGACGTTCGATGACAGCGTCATCATTGGGCGACCCAGCACAGCCGAGTGCGGTGGCCGACAACACAATTACTGAGAGAAAATGTCGTACTTTGTGTCGTTTGTGTGAATGAGGCACAGCTAGTAACCCTTCAGTGTCAACACGTCAACAGGCGTTATGCCCAGCATTGCGAGTCGATCGATAGAGGCAACTTTGTCCTTGTCACGCAGCACAACTGTGATGCGGGCCGTGCGGTCGAGGCGATGCCAAGCATCAAGTGCGAAGGGGACGACATCGAGGTCGACACCATTCACAAACACAAGTATTCGTCGCGTGCCATCAGCGTCTTCACCAAGCGCAACACACGGAACTGCATCTTTCACATTTGTTCGCAAAACCGGTGGCTCAGCCGCGATGACACGGACACAATTGACTATCGACGGATTCTCGATGGCTCGAGCGCGCATAAGGCGCTCCGCACCAAACGAGTTGAGTGGGTGTGGTGGTGCATCATCGGCGCGATGCGCACGAACCGAGGCAACGACGTTTGCCAAAGCATCGGCCGTCGGTACATCACCGTGCACCAACGCGAATGCCTCTCGATCGTGAGCACCCATTCCAACTTCCAGGCGCACCGTGCCGGTGTGTTCGTCATCGACCACACGACAAATCTCCAGCCCGCGTACTTCACCACTGACTATGCCGTGTTCCACCAATGGTTCTGCACCCGCGGATTGAATGACACCAACAAAATCGAGATGGCTCGTGGCGGCGAGCACCGAAGGCAGCGGTGGCTCAGGAAGTGCTGGCAGGACATCACGTTCCTTTGCATGCCACACGTCAACGGTGAGGTCGCTGTTCAGAAGTTGAGCGCGTCGAGCGAGCACTCCAGAGCCCACTTCAGCAAGGATGTGCACCGCTAATGCAGTGGGTCGACGAGAGAGCACCCAGGCAACAGATGGTCCCAGAGCTCCACTCGCGTCGCCGTCAATGAGCAACCACACGGTGTCGTTCGACAACAGAGCCGCACCAAACGGAAATAGCGCTACCTCAAGATTGTCAGCGACATCAGGGTTGACTGCATGACTGAAGTGATCGCGCACAAGTGCGCGCAATTTCAATGAGAGAAGTCTGCTGCGCCGCTCAGTGTCGGCGGGAACAGAGGTCACGTGGTTCTAGTCGGCCTTTTTCTTGGTGGTCTTACGAGCGCCATAACGCTTGTTGAAACGCTCAACGCGTCCACCGGTGTCGACCAACTTCTGCTTACCCGTGAAGTACGGGTGGCACTCGTTGCACAACTCGACCTGCATGAGGCCGCCCTTGGTGCTTCGAGTGACGAACGAATTGCCACATGAACACTTGACCGTGGTCTCTTCATACTTCGGATGGATGTCTGTCTTCATTGCGATCTCCTAGAGATGGTTGCCCGTCGGGTGCACTTGGGCCGGCTGAGAAGTGTACCGGCGACCGGTCGGGCTAGGCGGTGGGTGATTTGGCGATTTCGTTGAGGAATTCGTCGTTGGTGCGGAAGGTCTTGAGGCGGTCCATCAGCATTTCGAGGCCCGGAGCCGGGTTGCCGTCAGCCGCCAGACCAGACAGCACTCGACGCAGTTTCCACACCAATTGCAGCTGCTTGCGGTCAAAGAGCAACTCTTCATGGCGGGTGCTCGATGCATCGACATCGATTGCTGGAAACACTCGGCGCTCTGCAATTCGCCGGTCGAGCTTCAATTCCATGTTGCCCGTGCCCTTGAACTCCTCGAAGATCGCCTCGTCCATGCGGCTGTTGGTCTCCACCAGAGCCGTTGCAAGGATGGTGAGAGAGCCACCTTCTTCGACATTTCGTGCTGCACCGAAGAACTTCTTCGGCGGATACAGCGCACCGGCATCGATACCACCAGACATGATACGGCCACTCGCAGGAGCGGCCAGGTTATATGCGCGCGAGAGGCGCGTGATGCCGTCAAGAATGACAACAACGTCCTCGCCCATTTCAACCATGCGCTTTGCTTTTTCGATGGCCAACTCTGCGATGTGCGTGTGTTCATCACTTGGGCGATCGAAAGTTGATGCGATGACTTCACCTTGCACCGTGCGGCGCATGTCGGTGACTTCTTCTGGTCGTTCGTCAATGAGAAGAACGATCAGTTTCACCTCGGGGTTGTTCTTCTCGATTTTCGTGGCGATGGTCTTCATGACCGTCGTTTTGCCTGCCTTCGGTGGCGACACGATGAGTCCGCGTTGACCTTTACCAATTGGTGAGATGAGGTCAATGATGCGCGCAGTCATATTGGTGGGATCCATCGGATCTTCAAGGCGCAGCTTTTCGTCTGGAAAGAGCGGCGTGAGATCTTCGAAGCGTGGGCGTTGTCGAGCCTTCTCCGGATTCATTCCGTTCACTGTGTGAATCTCGAGCATTGCGGGGTTCTTCTCATTACGACCGGCAGGTCGCGACATACCTGTGACGTAGTCGCCTTTACGTAGTCCGAACTGTCGAGTGAGTTTCACTGGCACATACGAGTCATCACGCGAAGCGAGATAACCATTGACTCGCAAGAAGCCGTAGCCCTCGTCACGCAAGTCGAGATACCCAGACACTTCGACGGGCTCGTTGCTAAACGGTTGATCGTCCTGTCCGTCGTAACGATCAGAGCCCTGCGGCCCTTCATCGCGGCCATTGCGACCACGACGTCGGCGACGACGTCCGTTGCGATCTTGACTGTCCCAATTTCCACCTTGACGGTCACCGCGATCACCACGATCACCACGATCACCACGCTGCTGACCATTGTTTCGGTCACCACCGCGGTCGTCGTTGCGAGCCTCGCGCGCTTCGGCGGCATCTTCGGGGCTCAGACGACCCTCGTGTTCTGCCAATTCAATTTCCCACTCGGCGAGGGGTTCACCATCTGGTCCCAGCATGACTTTCTCGGACTTTGCGGTTCCACCCTTGTCGGAACTGCCCGAAGGCTTCCGACCCTCATCTTTTGCTGACCCGTTTGCATCTCGGCCAGCAGATTTCGATGGGGCGGCTGCTGGCGGTGCGGTCTTTTCAAGAATTTTCTCAATGAGAGTTGCTTTGGACGCGCGTGACACCGAGGCCACTCCGAGTGCCTGTGCGATTGCAAGGAGTTGATCCTTGTCCTTGTTTTCGAGTGCTGATTTCTCGAGGGCTTCTGCGGCCATCGTGTTGCCTGCTTTCATTTGGCCGCGAGCGTCGAAGCGATCACTGACCGACAATCTCAACCCTGCAACTGCTGGGGAGAGCCCGGGAACCCGAGCACCTATGAAGATAGCGGGTCAGGGTTACACCCGCAACCATCATCGGGTCCGCTGCGGTGCCACAGTTCTAGGCTCACCCGAATGACCACACGACGAGCCACCACTTCTATTGCGGTTGCCGTCATCTGTGGCATTGCTTCACTGTCGGTCGGACAGATAGCTCGCGCTTCCGACGCCGCCCCTCCGCTTTCTGGCGGATCACCCAAGGCCCGTCTCATCTCTCGTATCGACACCAAAGACCGAGTGGCGTTCATCACCATTGACGATGGCCGAAGCGTCACCGACTCGATGGCTGACTTCATCAAGGACAACAAGATTCCCGTGACGAGATTCGTGCTACCCGAGTGGC
>VGCD01000010.1 GCA_016870215.1 Actinomycetota bacterium | reverse complement strand
GGTGTTGATACCACCACCGAGGTCGCCCTGGGAGAATATGAGAGTGGAGCCGTCGGTGAGGAGCGCGGGGATCGATCTCAAGAACGCTCGATTTTCAAATGTTGGACCGGGACCTTTTGTCGGGTACCGCCAGTACTGGGCGACCGACGCGTGAGCCACCGAGTTCGAGTCGACATTGGTGACGACATGGATTGACATCACCATCGCGACAGCGAACCTGACTATGCGTAGAGATTGCACCGGCACCACGACCCCCGCTCGAGTAGCGCCTCGGATTGTAGCGATGTGAGGAGGCTATGGCTAGACGGCGCCACCCAATCTCCTCCGCCAATTCACACGGCTGGTTTCGACGCGGCGTCGGGATGTTGTTCATCTTCGTCGGCATTGCAGTGATCGCAGGCTGGGACAAAGATCTCCAAACATGGGTAATCGAGAACTCGCCGCCGGTGGCACAGCGAAGGAGCGCTCGCGAGGTCGGTGAAGACGTTGATCAAACTTCCATCGTTCACTCAGTGAATCCACTCGATCTTTAAGGAGATGTGTACGACATCGTCCGCGAGGACTACGAGACCGTGCGCGCGTGCATCCGAGACCCGCGGCGAGGTTTCGAGGCTCTGACCCGTGCGATGGGCACTTACGTCCAGCCGCGCACAAAGGGCCCAGGGCACGGAAGCGTGAGCCGCGCGTGCTACGCGCGCCCGATCTCCCTTGCGCAGTTCATCACTCTTTGACCACCGACGCTCTCTCGCCTCGGCCTACACAACTTTCGATCAAGAAACTTTGGTAGAGGTGGCAGTTTTCCACTTCGGCGCGCCATCACCTGTCCCTCCGAAGTTCAACCACAACTCCATTGGTAACACGCTGAAGCACCCGAGGATCAATCGGAAAAACATCGTGCCATGTGCCGGCAGCAGCCCACACCTCGTCATACTGGAGAAGGTCCGGATCTACGAAGATTCTGAGATGGGTTGCCAAACCCAGAGGCGGCACGCCACCAATTGGAAATCCGGTAGCTGCTCGAACCGCATCTGCATCGACGCGTGAGCATTTCTTGCCACCTGCAGATGCAGCAAGTTTCTTCTCATCCAACTGATTCGACCCGCTGACAAGCGCCATCACGATTTCGTCATCAACACCGAACAGCAAGCTCTTGACGATTTGTCCGACGGACACACCGATCGCATTTGCCGCATCTTGCGCGGTCTTTGTACCCTCGGGAAATCGCCGAACCTCAAGGGTCAGGCCAGACGACTGCGCAAACGCAACGACTCGTTCAACGTTGGGGTGCCTTCCGCCGGTCTGATTTCCGAGATTTTCGTCTTCTGAGGGCATGGCAACTTAGCATAGGAGTCACTTTTCCGAGGCAAACGTTGATTGATAGCGCTACCCCACCCTCAAGCCGAGAGCGAAGGGGAGTATCCCACCCAGCGCATCGTCTTCAATATGACACATCGTCCGGCGATGCGGGCCACGTGGCCGGGAGAGGCCTTCGGAGCACATAGCCCGAAGGAAACCCTTAATAAATGCACCTGCACTGAAAGATCGAGCAGTTTCGCTACCTCATTGTTCGGTTGCGGATGATGTCGTACACAACCTAGACGTGTCACCACCGACCGGACTAAGCGATAGCCAAGTGGTTGAGCGCCGTGTCGCTCACGGAGAGAACAAACTTGCCGAAGCTCCGCGCGTTCCAGCTTGGAAGCGGTGCGTCGCGCAGTTCAAAGATTTGCTGATCATCATCTTGCTTGCAGCGACACTTATCAGTTTTGTGGTTTCTGGCGAGTTGAAGACACCAATAGTCGTGCTGATTGTGGTCGTCGCCAACGCGACGATCGGACAATCAAGAGAACAGAGCTAAAGCATCAATCGAAGCCCTTCGAAAGATGCTTACGACAAATGCGAAGGTACGGCGAGGCAGCAATGTTGTTGAAGTAACAACCTCCGAACTTGTCCCTGACGACATCGTTCTCATTGAAGCTGGTGATCGCGTGCCAGCCAACGGAAGACTTCTCCTCGCAGCAAATCTCGAGATTGAAGAGTCTGCACTCACCGGGGAGAGCCACCCTTCAGAGAAGAACACCTAAGTCGTCACGCGAGTCGATGCACCTCTTGGTGACCGATCGAACATGGCATACAAGAACATAAATGTTACCCGTGGTCGAGGCGAGTACATCGTCACGGCTACTGGCATGAACACCGAGATCGGTCGCATTGCTGGGTTGTTACGAGCGACAAATGTCGAGCGCACTCCCCTTCAGAAACAACTCGACGACTTGGCTCATCACTTGGCGATTCTCGCTGGCGTCATCGTTGCTCTGGTCTTCATCATCGGACTCATCTCCGGCGATTCGTTCGGACAACTGTTTCTCACCGCGGTCGCTCTTACGGTGGCAGCGCTCCCCGAAGGCCTACCGGCTGTCACCGTTGTGACACTCGCACTCGGCGTTGCTCGCATGGCGAAGAAGAACGCAATCGTCAAGCAACTCACCAGCGTCGAGACGCTCGGTTACTCCAGTGTTGTTTGTTCGGACAAGACAGGAACTCTCACACTCAACCAGATGACTGCACGCTCGCTGGTTATCCAAAACAGAAAGCATGCTGTTTCCGGTGAGGAGTATTCGTTTGAGGGTCGCGTCGAACGTCATGAACATGACGAATCATTCACCTTCACGAGCGCATTCAATGCTACGGCGTCGTGCAGTGATGCGGTTGTCGGCGTCAGCGATGAGGGTTATCCACATCCAGTCGGAGACCCCACCGAGACTGAAGAAGGCGGACATGAGTGTTGCGATGGGCATCACAGGAACCGAAGTGACGAAGGAAGCATCCAGATGGTGCTCTCCGGCCCTGCCGAGCGGTAGCACGTGGTCGCCATCGGTATGGTCGAAGAGCATGAACCCCAGCACCCAACATTCGACCCCGACGATGATTGTCGGTGGTTACTTGGGTGCCGGAAAGACCACGTACGTGAATGCTCTACTCGCAAACAACAGCGGCTTGCGTATCGCAGTCATGGTCAACGATTTCGGATCACTCTCCATCGACGCTTCACTGATAGCGAATACCAACGGTTCTACGTGGAGTCTCGCGAATGGCTGTGCGTGTTGCGAGGTGGGCGATGACCTAGCAACTGCACTGCAACAAGTGGCCGCCACAATCCCCCCGTTTGATCTCGTCGTCATTGAAGCATCGGGTGTGGCACTTCCCGATCGAATGCGCCCACTATGCAGCCTGCCTGGGCTGCACGATGAAGGAACCGTGGTGTTGGTCGATGCCACCGATATCGGTCGACTCTCGTCTGACAAATACGTGTCGTCCATTGTCAAGCGCCAGATACAGCGCGCTGATGCCATCATCATCACGAAGAGCGACCTTGCGTCACCCGAACAAGCGAGTCGAGCAAACGACATCATCAATTCCTTACGCGGTGAGATACCGGTGGTTGGCGAAGACCACGAAGACCCCCATGCCGCCATCGATATCGCCATGCCATCACAGTCCCTTGACGATCTGACTGAGATATTCAACAATTGCCCGAGCGGCGTCGTACGAGCAAAGGGTCTCGTGGCCCGCACGGATGGAGGGTCATGGTTACTCCATTACGCGAGCGGACGTCTCGACGTGTCTCCAAGCGACCATGAACCGACTTCCGTGACCGTCATTTTCATTTCAGCCTTGTTATCGGCCACCGAGACGCAGAGATGGCTAACTGGGCAACTCGACAATTAGGTTGATTGCGACCGCGAGGGCAATGTCGCGATCAGTCACAGTTGAATGTGCGGAGTGTGTTGTCAACGAGATGTTGACCACGTTCCAACTGTTGCTCCAGTCAGGGTGGTGATCCGCTTCATCAGCCAACACCGCAACTTTTTTCATAAAGGCAAAAGCTTCGGTGAAGTTCTTGAATGTGAAGGACCGAAACAGCGCATCACTGCGGAGTTCCCACTGATCAGGAATGTTCATGCCTCGACAGGCGCAAAGGCGGCATAACCGTCGCGCTCGAGGACGTCTGCCAACTCAGGCCCGCCAGACTTCACGATGCGACCCTTGGCAAGGATGTGCACATGGTCTGGCTTCAGTTCTTCAAGCAGCCGCACATAGTGCGTGATGACTAATGCTCCGAGGCCATCTTCAGTGGTGGCATCTTCCACTCGACGAGCACAATCACGAAGTGCATCAATGTCGAGACCAGAGTCGAGCTCGTCGAGAATCGCAATCTTCGGCTTCAACACTGCGAGCTGCATCGTTTCATTTCGCTTCTTTTCGCCACCCGACAAATCGACATTCACTGCACGCCGGACAAGGTCTTCATCGAAGTTGATGCGAGCAGCTTCTCGAGCAATGAGAGCGCCCATGTCACTCGTATCACGACCACGACTTGCAAGCGCCTCGGACAACACGTCGGCCACCTGCACGCCGGGCACCTCTGTCGGATACTGCATGACTAGGTGAAGGCCAGCCACTGCACGCTCCCACGTCGACAAAGCCAACACGTCACGTCCGTCGAGAGTCACCGACCCCGCTGTCACCTTGTATCCGGGTTTGCCCATGATGACAGCCGACAGCGTCGATTTTCCCGCACCATTTGGCCCCATGACCGCATGCACCTCTCCGGATGACACGGTGAGATCTACTCCTCGAAGAATTTCCTTACCTGCGACTTCTGCGTGCAGACCACGAATGTCAAGTGTGCTCATCGTGCTTCCTTTGTTCCATTCTCTGAATCATGAATGACGACGTGCCCGTCGATGACCGTTGCGGTGTACACACGCACTGGTTGCGTGGCCGGCAACGTGTCTGGTCGACCTGTCTCTAACTCGAATCGGCTTCCGTGGCGAATGCACTCGATTGTCTTCAGGTCGCAGTCAACTTCCCCATCGGACAGCGCCACATCGGCATGACTGCACTTGTCGTGCAGCGCGTACACCGCGTCGTCGATACGCACGATGACGACAGGTGTCGAGTCGAGCATCACTCGCTTTGATCCACCAGGAGCAATGTCGGACAATTCACACACAGTCCCTGCAGCCATCACTTGGCTCCATTTCCGAGAAGCTTGCGCGACACGGCATCGCGCAAGTCAGACACGCCAGCGGCGGAAGGCAAACGATCGATGACTTCATTGAAAAAGCCGAGCACCACGAGCCGTTCGGCAATCGAGGGCTGAATACCACGGCTTTCCAAATAGAAACGCTGATCCTCATCGATCGGGCCGACAGTCGAGGCATGACTGCACTTCACATCATTGGTCTCGATGTTCAGGTTCGGCACGCTCTCAGCCCATGCACCTTCGCTCAGCGTGAGGTTGCGATTGGTCTGGAACGCCTCTGACCCCTTGGCGTTTTCCTTGATGTGAATGAGGCCCGTGTAGACACTGCGCGCATCGTCGCGAACAGCACCCTTGAACAACAGGTCGGAATGCGTACGCGGAGCAGCGTGCACTTGAGTGGTACGGAAGTCGTTCATCTGCGAACCATCGGCGAAGTACAGCGCCACTTGCTGAGAATTGGCACCTTGTTCCGCGAGCGTCGAGGTGGTCTGCACGCGTGCATAGTCCCCGCCGAGCGCGATGGTGAAAAGTCGTGTGGTGGAGTCACGCATACCGAGCGATTGTTGGTGCGCGATCTTCCACGTATCGCGACCGAGCGCGTTGATAGCGACATAGGTGACGCGCGCCGCCTGCGCGGCACGTACTTCCACCACCGGACACACAAGGGACGCGATGCCGTCTGCAGACACGAACTTCTCAACGACTGTGACTTCGCTGTTCTCGCCAGCATCAATGACCAATCGTGGATACGCCACGATGCCCGACTGGTCAACATGATGCACGATCTCGACGACGTCACCGACCACTTGTCCACGTGGAATGACGATCGTGACAGGGGTCGATGTACTTTCGCGGTTGAGACGTGCGAAGACATCGGCATCGTCAACCATGACTAGACCTGAGCGATCATCCCCTTGCAAAGCGTCGACACCGATTGTTTCGGTACGCAACGAGCCAACTGCGTAGCTGGAGAGATCGAGCTCACCGATGCGGCTGTAGCGCCAGATTTCTTCTTCTGCGCTGGGGAGTACGGGGGTGGGGGTCATGTTGGTGTCTACCTATTTCTTGCGTCGCCACCAGCGACGCTTCGTCGGTTTTTCGAATTCGTCGAGCACTCGTCTTCCGATTGCATTGACGATGTCCTCAGCTGCATCGAGCACCGCTGCTGCACTTCCATCATCAAGCCCTGGCACTTCTGCCGGAGTGGGTGGAGCGATGGTTGTTCCATGCACCCACGCGACATCGGCGAGACGGCGCTCGAATTTCTTACAAGGTTCCGGACAACGCCAAGGAGCATCGGGAGCCACGTCGAGATTGCACTTTCGCACGGCATCACCATTCGGATACGTGCGACTTTCATAATGCTTGCACTCTGCGCGCATCGGCATGTCGTTGCATCCGCGGCTCAGCCGACGGAGCCCTCCATCTGAAGCTCGATGAGGCGACTCCATTCCACTGCATATTCCATGGGAAGTGTTCGCGTCACTGGTTCGATGAAGCCGTTGACCACCATGCTCATCGCCTGCTCCTGAGACAGCCCGCGACTCATGAGATAGAAGAGCTGTTCGTCGGCGATTTTCGACACTGTCGCCTCGTGCCCGATTTCAGCATCACGCTCGCCCACTTCCATGTACGGAAGTGTGCGACTTTCGCTGCCTTCGTCGAGAATGAGCGCGTCACACTGCACGTGGCTCTTGCAGCCATATGCACCTTCATCGACTCGCACAAGTCCGCGATACGTGGTGATTCCGCCGTCTTTGCTGATGGACTTTGACACGATCTTTGAGGTGGTCTCGGGTGCTGCATGCACCATCTTCGCGCCGGCGTCTTGGTGCTGGCCAGCACCTGCGTATGCCACCGACAACACTTCACCAGTTGCTTTCGGGCCAACCAAGTACACGCTCGGGTATTTCATGGTGAGCTTTGATCCGATGTTGCCGTCGATCCACTCCATGTGGCCTTCAGCTTCAACACGAGCACGCTTTGTCACCAAGTTGTACACGTTTGGCGACCAGTTCTGAATGGTTGTGTAGGTGACACGAGCGCTTGGCTTCACGACAATTTCAACGACAGCGCTGTGCAGTGAGTCGCTGGTGTACACCGGCGCCGAACAACCTTCGATGTAATGCACCTTCGAGCCTTCATCAGCGATAATGAGTGTGCGTTCGAACTGACCGGCATTTTCGCTGTTGATGCGGAAGTACGCCTGCAACGGCATCTCTACTTCCACTCCCGGTGGCACATAAATAAACGAGCCGCCCGACCACACTGACGTGTTGAGCGCAGAGAACTTGTTGTCACCGGGTGGAATGACAGTGCCGAAGTACTGCTTGACGAGGTCTGGGTACTCGCGCAGAGCAGTGTCCATGTCGCAGAACAGGATTCCCTGCTTCTCGAGGTCTTCACGGTTGCGGTGGAACACGACTTCCGATTCGTACTGCGCCGTGACGCCGGCAAGATATTTCCGTTCCGCTTCAGGAATGCCGAGTTTCTCGTACGTTGCCTTCATCTGCTCGGGCAAGTCATCCCATTCATCAACTTGATCAGTTGCCGGCTTGAGGTAGTAGTAGATGTCCTGGAAGTCGATGTCGGGCATGTTGACGGCGAACCACGGTGCCATCGGCTTGCGGTCGAACATGCGAAGACTGCGCAAACGGAAGTCGGTCATCCACTTCGGCTCGCCCTTCCACCACGAAATCTGTTCGACAACGCCGTCATTCAGACCCTTCTTGGGCGTGAATGCGTATTCCACATCGTCGCTCCAGCCAAGGTCGTACTTGGAGAGGTCGAGATCGAAGGTGCTCATCGTCGCTCCGTTTCTGCCCCGTGCCGGGCGGGGGGAATTTGCACTACGGACATAGTAACAATTCGCCCTTCGGAAGCCCACAGGTAGCGTCACTTTTCGCATGGAACGCTTCGGCCTCGTCGGCCTCCCCAACGCGGGCAAGTCCTCTCTCTACAACGCCTTGACCGGGGGTGGGGCCCTGGCCGCCCCGTATGCCTTCGCCACGAAGGATCCAAACATCGGCGTCGCCAAGGTTCCGGACAGTCGACTCGAGGCGCTCGCTGCAATGTCGGCATCACAAAAAACAGTGCACGCCGCGGTGCAAGTGGTGGACATTGGCGGACTCGTCGAAGGCGCAAGCAAAGGTGAAGGCCTCGGCAACAAATTCCTTGCGAACATCCGCGAGGTTGACGCAATCGTGTTCGTGTTGCGCGCATTCGTCGACACCGACGTACCCGGCCCCGACGATCCACTCGAACACCTGCGCATTGTCGAATTGGAACTGGCACTCGCCGACTTGGAGACAGTCGAAGCTCGACTTACTCGTGTGCAGAAACAAGCACGCGTCGACAAATCTGCAGCCGAAGAAGTCGGCGCACTCGAGCGCGCGCATGCTGCACTCGCCGAGGGACTCCCCTTGTACCGCGCCGGGCTGTCTGCTGATGATCGCGAGATGTTGGCGCCCCACTTCTTGCTCACCAATCGCAGAGTGCTCGCGGTCGTCAATGTCGGAGAGAATGACCTGGCATCGATACCTGCCGTTGAAGAGCGGGTGCGCGCTGAACTGGCACCGCCCGGTTCTGCACACGAGCACGATGTTGAAGTGCTCGGTATGAGTGTGCAGATCGAAGCAGAAGCGGCACAGCTCGACGACGCAGACCGCGCCGACATGTTGGAAGCCCTGGGTCTTGGCGAAGGTGCGCTCTACAAGATGGTGCGTAGCGCATATCACTTGCTCGGACTTCGCACCTACTTCACAACAGGCGACAAAGAATCGCGTGCATGGACATTCCGCGCTGGTTCGAAAGCGCCGGAGTGTGCCGGAAAGATCCACAGCGACCTACAGCGTGGTTTCATCCGCGCCGAAGTGATTCACTGGGATGAGTTGCTTGAGATTGGCAGTTGGAACAAAGCGAAAGATGTCGGAAAAATACGCGCTGAAGGCAAGGACTACGAAGTGCAAGACGGCGACGTTCTGGAGATCCGATTCAATGTCTGAGCCGGTGTGGCTGGTGAGTGCGGGTCGCGTGCTCGCCGCCGCACAACGTCCGAACACTCGGGCGCAACGTCGTCGTGGACTCATTGGTCAAGATGAGTTCGAGCCACTCGTGTTACAGCCGTGTCGCTGGATTCACTCTCTTGGAATGCGAGTGACAATCGAAGTCGCATATCTCGATGTTGAGGGGCAAGTGGTGTTCATTGAACGACTTCGTCCGTGGCGTGTGGCCGCACCAGTGTGGAATGCTCGGATCGTGATCGAGGCTTCGGTTGGTTCTTTCGAACGTTGGAATCTGAATGTTGGCGACGTCGTGGAAGTACGCCATGGCAACAACTGACGACGAAAACGATTTCCACGAACCGCATGCCGCCACCGCAGTGAGCCCTGGTTTGTGGCTTGTCGCCACACCCATCGGGAACATGGGTGACATGACAATTCGAGCGCGCGAAGTTCTTCGTGCAGCAAAAGTGGTGTGCTGCGAAGACACGCGTCGAAGTGGCCGGCTTCTTGCAGCAATTGCGGCGACTCCCGAACGGCTGATGGTGGTGAACGAACACACCGAACACGATGCAATCGATGCTGTCGCCGACTTGGTTGCGAATGGTCATGTCGTTGCACTCATCTCCGATGCCGGAACACCAGCAATCAGTGATCCGGGTGAACGCTTGGTGCGCGCGTTGGTCGAGCGATCTCTCCCCGTCTGGAGTGCGCCAGGACCCGCTGCTCTCATTGCGGCAGTCATCGTGAGTGGTTTCCCCACGAATCGCTTCGTCTTCGAAGGATTTCTGCCGCGTGACGGAGCAGAACGACGTGAGCGACTGGCTGAGATCGCGCGCGAGCGACGTACGTGTGTGCTGTACGAAGCGCCCCATCGCATCGAGCGCACGCTCACAGACCTTGCAGAGGCCTGCGGCCCGAACCGTCGTGTGTGTCTCAGTCGCGAGCTCACCAAGATGCATGAGGAACTGTGGAGAGGGACGTTGGCCGAAGCAATTGAGCACACACGCACCACCGAACCACGAGGCGAATTCGTACTGGTGCTTGAAGGCGCAGTTGTCATCTCTGCTGATGCCAGCGATGCCGACATTGTGAAGGCGCTCAGCGAACGACGCAGCCTCGGGCTGTCCACCCGCGACAGCGTCGACGAGGTGTCAACCGTGCTGAACGTGTCTCGCAAACGCGTCTATGACTTGGCGACAAGTAGTGCCGTGCCAGGTGCAAAAGGGCCTAAGAAGCGCAAGACTTGACCCATGGAAGCCACTCGCCGCGCGGCATTCTTCGACCTTGATCGAACGCTCATTGCGGGTGCGTCAGCGTTCGTGTTTGCTCGCGCCGCCCGCGAAGCCGGCTATCTCACCACGAAAGATTTCATGCGCGATGCTGCGAAAGCAGTTCAATTCCGTTTGTCGGGTTCAACCGACGAGATGACCGATGCAGTGCGCGACCAAATGCTCTCAGCAGTCGGCGGACGCCAACAATCCGACCTGGTGTCCCTCAACGAAGCCGTGCTTCCTGAACTACTTGGAATGATTCGTCCTGAGGCGCGCAACCTCATCGACCAACATCACGCTGCGGGACGCGATACATACATCGTGTCTGCATCACCAATTGAACTTGTCGAGCCGCTTGCACGTGCACTTGACATGACTGGCGGCATCGGAACAGTCAGCGAAGTAGTCGACGGCGTGTACACCGGTCGACTCGCGGGCCCCCTCTGTTACGGAGATGGCAAGGCGATTGCCATCAGTGATCTCGCCAAACGCGAAGGCATCGACCTTGAAAAGTCGTGGGGATATTCCGATTCATCGAGTGACTTGCCGATGCTCGAAATTGTGGGCCATCCGGTGGCAGTCAACCCTGACACGAATCTGTCACGCGTTGCACGCGAACGCGGTTGGCCGGTGGTCGTGTTCTCGCAGCGCACAAAGACGGTTGTGCGCCGAAGCACAGCTGCAAGTGGCGCCATTGCTATCGCCCTGCTCGCTTATTCGCTTGGCGTGCGTCGCGGTCGCTCAATCAACTGACACCGGTCAATCGACACCGGTTCATTGATGCCTGTCAGTTGATGCCTGTCAGTTGATGCGCGGTGCCAACGCAATTTGTCGGCTCAGTGCGACACAGGTTCCTGCCGAGTCCCATATCTGACCGTCTTCTTCCAACATGCCACCTTGCACAAGATGAGTGGTGAACTCACACTGCACAGGTCCGGGTGCTGGCTGCGCGCGCACGTGCACTGTCAATTCGACAGTGGGCACCCAACCTTGCATGCCCATCAGATTGAACAACGTCGGTGGAAATGCATCGGCAGCGAGCAGCAAACCGACCGTCGGCATCGGTGTTCCGTCGGCGAACTCGAGCCAACCTCGCATACGGGCGACTCCTGGCGGATTGCCCGTCGCAAAACCAATGTCATCCGGATGCAAATAGGTGTTGAGCCTGCTTTGCAACGCCGGCACCATCGCCGACTTTTCCCCACGTGGTGCGCACCTGTCGATGGGTGGAATATCGGGCGGTGACATTGTCACATGAATCGGTTCGCGGCGCGCATCGACATCACCGAATGACCCGATTGCTCGTGCAATCTGTGTGTCGCTGAGCCGCAGTGATGCGGTGACAGTCGACAAAGTTCGGCCAGCTTTCACCACCTCGACATCAGTGACGTAGTCATCTGACGCAGGTGCCGGTGCAAGGTAATGCATGGTGATACTGACTGGGTCGTTGCGGTGCGACTCGACACACATCGCGTGAGCTACTCGCGCAAGCAAGAAACCACCATTTGCATTACCCATGATGTCCCAGCCGTCTGGAACTGGGGTCGAATACGACCCTTCAGTGAGTTGAGTCACCGAGATCGCCTCATTGAATTCCGACGGCACGCGCTCAGCATAGGAAAATGCGCCCGATTTTCATGTGTCAGTGCCAATAGCCTGAAGTGCGTGAGTCGCTTTTATCTGACGACACCGATCTATTACGTGAACGCGCAACCCCACCTCGGGCATGCGTACACAACAATCGTCGGCGACGCACTTGCTCGGTGGCATCGACTCCTCGGCGAAGAAGTTCACTTCCTCACAGGCACCGACGAGCATGGTCTCAAAATTCAACAAGCGGCCGATGCCGCCGGCATTCCTCCGCAGCAGTTTGCTGACAACATCGCTCCGCTCTTCGTGAAGGCCTGGGAACGTCTCGACATCACCAACACCGACTTCATCCGCACCACCGAGCAGCGCCATCGCATTGGCGTGCAGAAATTACTGCAGGCATGTTTCGATGCCGGAGACATCGAACTCGACGTGTATCGCGGCATGTATTGCGTGGCGTGTGAGGCGTACTACACAGCTGACGATCTCGACGGCGACAACTGCCCCATTCATAAGCGTCCTGTTGAACACGTGGAAGAGGAGAACTACTTCTTCCGCTTGTCACGCTTCGGCGACCGTCTCCTTGATTGGTATGCCAATCATCCTGATGCAATCGTGCCCGAGCATCGATTGAATGAAGTCACCTCCTTCATCAAACAAGGCCTGCACGACTTCTCTGTCAGCCGCAAAACCTTGACCTGGGGTATTCCACTTCCGTTCGACGAAAGTCATGTCGCATACGTGTGGTTCGATGCTCTTGCCAACTACATCACTGCAATTGGCTACGGAGCCAACGACACGACCTTCAACAAGTGGTGGCCAGTCAATCGACATCTCATTGGCAAAGACATCATCAGATTCCATTGCATCTACTGGCCCGCAATGCTCATGTCGGCAGGCATCGAGCCACCAAGTGGCTACGCGGTGGGCGGCTGGTTGCTGGTCGGAGGCGAAAAGATGAGCAAGACATCTGGCAACGTCGTCAACCCTCTCGATCTCATCGACGAAATTGGCCTCGACGGCTTTCGGTACTACGTGCTCGCAGACACTGCGTATGGCAACGACGGTGACTTCACCTACGAAGGTCTGATTGCGCGTTACAACTCAGACCTGGCGAACAACCTAGGCAACCTTGCCGCACGAGTTGCAACCGTGGTCGGGAAGAAGTGCGATGGCCGAGGAACTGCTCCATCGCCCAGTAGCGCACTCGCACCAATTTCGTCGCAAACAGTCGCAGATGCAGTTGAACAGTGGCAGCGTGTGCAACCAAGTCGCGCACTTGAGGCCACCTGGCAACTCATTCGTGCGACGAATGCACATCTTGAGCAACACGAGCCTTGGAAAGCCGAACCAGGCGCAGGAGTCGATGCAGTCATGGGCGATGCTCTCGAAGCACTTCGCATCATCACCATTCTCGTGTACCCAGCCATGCCCGACACCGCGCGCGAGATCTGGTCACGAATCGGCATGACCGGCGACATCGCAGACGTTCGCGTGCCAGATGCTCTGCAGTGGGGTGGCTACACCGCAGGTGCAACTGTCACCAAGGGTGACCCACTCTTTCCCCGCCGGACAGTGTGAACACGAGACAGACAATGACGACAGCCGAATGGATCGACTCGCATTGCCATGTGTTCGACGAGCGCATGAAGCATGGCGCAGATGCAGCACTCGATGCAGCCCGCGATGCCGGAGTGACGGGCTTTGTGGTCATCGGAACGGATCGCGAAACCAGTGTGCAGGCCATCGAGTTGGCAGCACGACGTGCTGACACCTGGGCAACCGTGGGTCTTCACCCACACGACGCGCACCTTGGTGTCGACACCATCGAAGATCTCGTCACTTCACCACGAGTGATTGCAATCGGTGAATGCGGACTCGATTTTCACTATGACAATTCACCGCGCGACACGCAGCGTGATGCGTTTGCGCAGCAGATTGCGTTGGCAAAAGCGAATGATCTCACATTGGTGATTCACACGCGCGAAGCATGGGATGACACGTTCGATGTGCTTGATGCCGAAGGAACTCCGTCGCACACAGTCATTCATTGCTTCACTGGCGGACCAGAGGAAGCACGCAAGTGCCTCGATCGTGGCGCGTTTCTCTCGTTCAGTGGTGTCGTCACGTTCAAGAATGCACAACCAACTCGCGATGCTGCATTGCTCTGCCCTGCCGATCGTTTGATCGTCGAGACCGATGCTCCGTACCTGGCACCGGTACCTCACCGAGGTCGCACCAACGAGCCGGCATTTGTTGCCGTTGTGGGTCAGGCAATCGCAGATCTACGCGGTGTCAGCGCGCAAACGCTGTCTGAGAGCAGCCGGCACGCCACCCTCCTTGCGTTTCCGCGTATGGCTTCCTAGCGTCATTGACACCGTGAACCTGTCTCGTATCGATCGCAACCGCCTCACGTTCGTCGGCGTCATCACTGCTCTCGTGTTGCCTCTCATGTGGATGGCTCAAGGCCGCTCCGATACCGCAGCGACGACCACCACCATTGACGCCACGACCACGACGATTGCAGTTGGCATTGGTGCCGACGCCACGGCCGATGCGCCAGCGAACCTCGAAGGACCCCAAAGCGTGGGCGTCACCGACAAGAACCGCATCGCATATCCGGCCGATGAGTCCGCATCGAGCGCCAAAGGCGATGCCACCTTCAAACGTTTTCCTGATTCGGCTCAAACTGGTTGCGCCACGAACGCCGCACCGCTTGGCGCCATCATCACGGTAAGAAACGTGAACAATGGACTGAAGACTGAGTGCACGAACATTAACATCGGATATCTGCCAGGCGGATCCGACATTGTGCTGAACATGGCGGTGTTCGAAAAGATTGCTGAGCTCATCGATGCACCGTTACCAGTCGAGATGACCTGGTGACCCTCACTCGTGCGCATGCATCCGACCAGCTCCGTGATGCTGGTTTGTCGCCACGTCGGGCACTCGGGCAAAACTTCGTCGTTGATGCCAACACTGTCAGGCGCATCGCGAAGTTGTCTAGCGTCGGACCAGGAGACAACGTCATCGAAATTGGAGCCGGCCTCGGATCACTGACGCTTGCACTTGCAGAGACTGGTGCCAACATCACCGCCGTCGAAGTTGACGAGGCACTCGTGCCGCTTCTCACTCACAATGTCGCCGCTTATGACAATGTGCGCGTCGTCCACGCCGACGCAATGAAACTTGATTGGCCGTCTCTTCTCGGCGATCACACCGATTGGCATCTGGTCGCCAATCTTCCCTACAACGTCGCAACTCCACTCGTCGCCGACGTTCTCGACATGGTTCCCGCCGTGAAGCACGTGTTTGTGATGGTGCAGAAAGAAGTCGGTGATCGCCTCGTTGCAAGACCAGACACCGATGCATACGGCGCACTCAGTGTGAAGGTTGCTTTCTGGGCCTCTGGCTCAATCGCTGGCATCGTGCCGCCAACAGTGTTTCTGCCACGACCCAAAGTTGACTCTGCACTCGTCGACATCGTCCGACGAGACGAACCACTCGACCACGATGTCAATGCCGCTTCGTTATTCGCGCTCGTGCGCCAAGGCTTTGCCAAGAGGCGGAAGATGTTGCGCGGGGCTCTTGCCGGCGTAGTGAACCCACAACAATTCGAAGCAGCCGGAATCGAACCCACCGCACGGGCAGAGAATCTGTCGGTGCACGACTGGATTCGACTGTGCAAGGTGGTCAACAACGAAGGTGAACGCTCATGAATTCACTCGCAGCACATGCCAAGTTGACGTTGTCGCTGCGCATCACCGGCGTGCGCGACGATGGTTATCACCTCATCGACGCCGAGATGGTTTCTCTCGACCTTGCAGATGACATTGTCGTGACTCCGGACCATTCAGGTATCGATGTTGACGGCGAATTTGCAGATGGCGTGCCGACCGACGACACCAACTTGGTGTCAAAAGCGCTGTTGCTCGCTGGTGCCAGTGCCCATGTGCGCATCACCAAGAACATCCCTCACGGAGGCGGTCTTGGTGGCGGCTCAACTGACGCTGCTGCAGTGTTGCGTTGGGCCGAATTCACCGACATGGTCGCCGCATCGCGCCTTGGCGCTGACATTCCGTTCTGCATGGTCGGTGGTCGCGCTCGTGTGCGCGGAATTGGCGAGATCGTAGAACCGCTTCCACGTCGCGAAGTCGACATCTCGCTCGTCATACCGCCGCTGCACGCGTCGACCCCGCAGGTGTACGCAGCCTGGGACGCCATGGGCGGCCCGCATCATGAATCGGGCAACGACCTCGAACCAGCGGCGTTGCACGTTGTGTCGGGCTTGTATGACATCAAACGACGCATAAACGAAGTCGTGAAAACACCACCGATGCTGGCCGGTTCAGGCTCTACATGGTTCGTTGAAGGACACCATCGCGAACTTCTCTCGGCACTACCGGATTGTCGCGTGGTGTTTACTCGCGCCTTGTGAGGCGACGAATTACTTGCGCCGTTGATGGCGGGTGCGTCGAAGCATCTTCTTGTGCTTCTTCTTGCGCATCCGCTTCCGGCGTTTCTTGACCAGCGATCCCATACCGGCGACGAACCTACAGGCGTAGACGCAGTTTTGCGAAAATCAGATACCGTCTAGTGACGAAGGCGTGCATGCGCGCCTTTCCCTTCCGGGGTCGTTCAAATGGCAGGACAGCGGGTTTTGGTCCCGTTGATAGGGGTTCGAGTCCTCTCCCCGGAACCAGTGGTTTCTTGCTAGAACCTTTGCATGACCAGTTCTGCGGCGATTTCAGCGATCGTTCTTGCGGCCGGCGAGGGCACACGCATGAGGTCGGAGAGACCAAAGCCGCTCCACCTCATCTGCGGTCGACCGATGGTGATGCATGTCATTCACTCTCTCGAGGGCCTTCCGATCGCACGCACGGTGATTGTCGTTGGTCACAACGCCGAGCGCGTGACGAAGAAAGTCCAAGAGCAAGCACCGACGTGGGCAAGCGTCTCGTTCGTCGAGCAAGCGGTGCAGCGTGGAACCGGCGATGCCACAGTGGTTGGGCTGTCGTCGTTCGATGGTGACAGCGCCGACATGGACGACACATCCACGGTCATTGTGCTTCCAGGCGACACGCCACTTCTCGAACGACACACGATTGCACGACTCGTCGAAACTCACGAGTCCACTGGCAGCGCTGCGACGGTTCTGACGGCACGCATGGATGACCCTTCCGGATACGGACGCATCGTGCGCGCCAAGGACGGTCGTGTCATGCGCATTGTCGAACAGCGCGATGCCAACGAAGAAGAAGTTGCGATCAACGAGATCAACACCGGCATCTACGCCTTCCGACGCGACCTTCTCGGACCCGCCCTTCGTCGTATCTCGAACAACAATTCTCAGGCCGAGTACTACCTCACCGATGCCGTCGAAGTGCTGGCATCAATGGGCCACCGGGTCGCAGGCGTCGAGGCCCCTGCCGCGGAAACCGCTGGCGTCAATGACAGGTGGCAATTGGCCCTCGCCGAGCGCGAGTTGCGCGCTCGTACGAACAAGATGTGGTTGCTGAGTGGCGTCACCATGCTCGACCCCCGCCAGACATTCATCGATGTGACCGTCTCCATCGGTCGCGACGTCACTTTGTTTCCCGGCGTTTTGTTGCATGGCGACACCACGATCGGCGACGGCTGCGAAATCGGACCACAGACTCGACTCCTCGACTGTGTGGTGGGCCCCCGAGCCGTTGTTGAAAACACCGTCGCACGAGATTCTGAAATCGGAGCCGACGCAATCGTCGGACCATTTGCCTCGCTCGAGGCTGGCAGCAGTGTCGCTGCGGGCGCACGGACCGGCGCGTTCTACACTGGAATTGCATGACGTCGAAGCCGCTTGAAAGAGTCACCACCAAGCGACTGTCACTCTTCTCGGGTCGCACTCACCCTGCACTCGCCAACGAAGTCGCTGCTCACCTTGGCATCGAAGTAGGCGACGCAAACATCGTCGAATTTGCCAACGGAGAAATTCGTCCGCGTTTCTCAGACAGCATTCGTGGTGGTGATGTGTTCGTGATGCAGAGTCACTACACGACGAACGGCCACTCCATCAACGACTCGATCATGGAGCAACTCATCATGATCGATGCTGCACAACGCGCAAGTGCCAAGCGCATCACTGCTGTTTGTCCGTTTTACGGATACGCCCGACAAGATCGCAAAGCAGAAGGTCGCGAACCAATCACTGCGCGCATGCTCTCTGACATGTTCAAAGCAGCTGGCGCCACACGAATGGTGTCGATCGACCTTCACAGCGGACAGATTCAAGGTTTCTTCTCTGGCCCTGTCGACCACCTCACCGCGATGCCCGTTCTCGAGGAGTACGTGCGCAAGCATGCCGACAACGATGTTGTCATCGTGTCTCCAGATGCAGGTCGTGTGAAAGTTGCGGAACGCTTCGCGCAACATCTTTCTGACCGCAACGCCGATGTTGCCTTCATCAACAAGCGCCGTCCGAAGAGCAGCGCGAATGTTGCAATTGCGAAGGAAGTCATCGGTGATGTTGATGGACGCCACTGCATTCTCACCGACGACATGATCGACACGGGTGGAACCATCGTGTCGGCAGCTGAACTACTTCTCGAGCGTGGCGCCAAGGAAGTGTGGGCCATGGCCACCCACGGCGTACTGTCCGGCCCTGCCCTCGATCGCATGAAGGCCTCGCCCATCGAGCGAGTGGTCCTCACCAACACCTTGCCCATCGAGAACGGCAAGTTGTTCGACAAGTTGGAAGTGCTCTCGGTCGCCAAAATCATCGCCGATGCCCTCGCTGCGGTGTTCGACGAGACCAGCGTCAGCGAGCTGTTCGGCGGCGAAAACCAGGCCTGACGCCAGTCGCAGGCTCATCTGCGCACAATTGCCCACGGTGGGGTCTTTCGGGTCCTTGGGTACACTCGCTAGCCGTGTCCAGTACAGCTTCTCTCCTCGCCAAGGCCGGTCGTACCACTGGCAGCGCTAATGCTCGTCGTCTGCGCGCACAAGAACAGATTCCCGGCGTCCTCTACGGCCACGGCATGTCACCGCTGTCGGTGTCAGTTGCCCGTCGTGACTTGCGTGTCGCACTCAGCGGCCCCGCTGGCGTGAACACCATTCTCGAATTGAACGTCGACGGAACTGTGTATCCGGCAATCGTGAAAGAATTGCAGCGTCACCCCGTGCGTCGCACAGTAGCGCACATCGACTTCTTGCAAATCGACATGAGCGAAGAAATCACCGTGTCCGTTCCCGTTCGTCTCACAGGTACCGCGAAGGCTGTCATCGGCGACGGTGGACTCGTCGACGCTGCCGTCGACACCATCGACTTGCGTACCACTCCGACAAACCTGCCGAACGAAATCGTCATCGACATCACCAACATGCAGACAAACGACGTCATCCGTCTTGCTGATGTCGCGTTGCCAAGTGGTGTTGTCGCTATCGGCGACCCAGACATGCCAGTCGTCACCGTGCTCACGCTGCGCCAGGACACTGCTGCCACTGCGACGCCTGCCGAAGGCGAAGCTGTTGCAGCAGCCGCACCGGTCGAAGCCAGCGGCGCTTCTTCGTAGTTTCAATCGTCGTGACACTTCCCACTCCAGGTGGGATTCGAATCCCAAGAAGTCCCGCACATGGCTGACAACCAACGAACTCTCATCGTCGGACTGGGAAATCCCGGAAAGCGCTATGCGCGTACTCGCCACAATGTCGGTCAAGATGCTGTCGAACTACTTGCCGAGCGTTGCAATGCACGACTCAAGGTCGGCAAGCAACACGCACTCGTTGCCGAGACTTCCCTTGTCGGCAACGCTGTCGTTCTCGCCGTACCGACGACGTACATGAATGACTCAGGTGAAGCTGTTGGCCCCCTGTGCAAGAAGTACAGGGTGGACGATCTCACTCGTTTGATCGTGGTGCATGACGAACTTGATCTTGAACCGGGAGTGCTTCGTGTGAAGGTTGGTGGCGGCCTGGCGGGGCACAACGGGTTGCGGTCCATCTCTGCGCATCTGAAGACTGACAACTACATACGTGTGCGCATCGGAGTCGGCAAGCCACATTCAAAAGAAGCTGGCGCCGATCATGTGCTGTCTCGTATTCCCGCTACTGAACGAACGTTGCTCGACGAGTGTGTCGTACGCGCTGCTGACGCAGTCGAGGCGATACTTCGTGACGGAGCTTTGGCGGCCATGACGGCCTTCAATGCCAAGCCCGCATGAACCTGCTCGACCTCGTCCATTTTGCACTCAATGAGCCAGCACTCGCCCAGGTTGCGGGCAAGAAAAATGCGCGCATCGCCGTCGCGGAATCTGCACGACCACTGGTGATTGCCGCTCTCGCTGCTTCCACTCGTCGATCACCGATCATCGTGGCAGTACCAACGGGTCAGGTGGCCGAACAGCTCATCGACGACTTGCGTGCTTATGTACCAAGTGACGCCGTGTGCCACTTCCCTGCTTGGGAGACCTTGCCGTTCGAGCGAGTCAGCCCGGCGGTCGAGACCATGGGCCGACGGATGGAAGTCGTGTGGCGCCTCGGAAGTAGCGACAACACACCTCGCATCGTGGTGGCGAGCGTGCGTTCGCTGCTTCAAAAGCTGGCTCCGAATGCCACGAGCACACAACCAATTCGCGTCGCCGTGAAGGGTCGTATCGACATCGACGAGTTGTGCGCCACTCTCGTGCACTTTGGTTACCGTCGCGAGACCTTGGTGGAACACCGAGGCGAATTCGCACGACGCGGCGCAATCGTCGACATCTTTCCGAGCACCTCAGACGCACCCGTGCGCATCGACACGTGGGGTGATGAAGTCGATCGCCTGACAACTTTTGACGTGAATGACCAACGTTCGGTCGGCGACGTCGACGACATCGTGGTGTTTCCAGCACGCGAGTTGATGCTTGACGACGAACTTCGCTCTCGTGCGAGCGAACTTGTAGCGACCGAACCGTGGGGACGCGAGCAATGGGAACGACTTTCTGAAGGCCAGATTTTTGACGGCATGGAGAGTTGGTTGCCGTGGCTCACTACCACAGAGCAACTGATTACTGACCTGGTCGGAGACGATGCACTCATCGTGATGGTCGACCCAAAGAACATGGGAGACCGCGCTCGTGATCTTCTTGCCGAAGAAGACGACCTCGCCCGCGCACTTGCCACCTCGTGGGCACGAGATGCAACCGTTTCATTCCCTCGTTTACACACCAGCGCGGAACGGTTGTTGTCACTCGAATCACAGAGTGCGTCATTGACGGTTCTCAATACTGCAGATTCACCCGAGACACCCACGGTGGCCTCGGGTGGTTGGGGCCCGATCATTCACGACCCGACACCCGTTTTCACTCGCGCCAAAGAACTGCTGTCGCAGAAGTGGACCCTCGTCGTGGCCGCCGAGACCGACGTGTCTGCCACTCGATTCACTGACTTGTTGGCCGAGAACGGATTGCACTTCGATCTTCGTGTCGACGGGCCGGTACGAAGTGGCGCTGGAAATGTCGTTGTCGCCCCGCTCTCACGCGGCTTCATCTTGCAAGAGTCCCGTATCGCGGTGATAGCCGAATCAGACCTCAGTGGTCGACGACGCAGACGTTGCGCCTCACGCACGTCGCGAGCCAACGCAGTATCGGTGTTCGAAGATCTACAACCTGGTGGGTATGTGGTGCACCAACATCACGGTGTCGCCCAGTACGAGGGCATGGTGAAACGCTCCATCGGTGGTGTCGAGCGCGACTATCTACTGCTCGCCTACAAAGGTGGCGACAAGTTGTACGTGCCCACCGACCACATCGGATCACTTCGTCAGTATGTGGGTGGCGAGACACCGACGCTGAATCGCATGGGCGGAAGTGACTTTGCTCGAGCGAAGTCGCGCGTACGTAGCGCGGTGCGTGAGGTGGCTCAAGAACTCGTCGTTTTGTACCAACGCCGTGTGACGGCAGAGGGTCACGCTTTCGCCGAGGACACTCCGTGGCAAAGCGAGATGGAGTCTGCGTTTCCCTTTGTCGAGACTCCCGATCAGATGCGTGCAATTGAAGAGGTCAAGGGTGACATGGAGCGCACCGTGCCGATGGATCGCCTCATTTGCGGCGATGTCGGTTTTGGCAAAACCGAAGTTGCAGTACGTGCGGCCTTTAAAGCAATCCAGGGTGGCCGCCAAGTGGCGGTGTTGGTACCAACAACGCTTCTCGCCTCGCAACATGCAAACACGTTCTCCGAGCGCTTTGCTGGATATCCGATTCGCGTCGAGATGCTGTCGAGATTTCTCACTAATGCCGAAGCACGCAAAGTTCTGGAGGGACTGAAGACCGGTGAAGTGGACTGCGTCATCGGCACGCACCGCCTTCTTCAGGAAGGTGTCATCTTCAAGAATCTCGGACTCTTGGTGGTCGACGAGGAACAACGCTTCGGCGTGCAACACAAAGAAGCGATGAAGCGACTTCGTACGAATGTCGACGTCCTCACCATGTCAGCAACGCCGATTCCACGCACGCTCGAGATGAGTCTCGTTGGCATTCGCGACTTGTCGCTGCTTCAGACCCCACCGGCAGATCGCCAACCGATCCTCACGTATGTCGGCGAAGACAGTGAAGCAGTAGCAACAGAGGCGATTCGACGAGAGTTACTTCGTCAGGGTCAGGTGTTCTGGGTGCACAACAGAGTGCAGTCAATCGAAGAACACGCACAACAATTGCGAGAGTTGGTTCCGGAGGCACGCATTGTCGTGGCGCACGGCCAGATGGATGAGTCACAGCTCGAAAAAGTTGTCGTGGACTTCTGGGAGGGCAAGCACGACGTGCTCGTCTGCACGACCATCATCGAAAGTGGTATCGACATGCCGACGGTGAACACTCTGGTTGTTGAGCGTGCCGATCTTCTTGGTCTTGGGCAGCTTCACCAATTGCGCGGACGCGTCGGTCGCGGCGGACAGCGCGCCTATGCCTATCTGTTCCACCCACGCGACAAGCGGCTCAGTGAAGAAGCGTACGAACGACTTCGCACCATTGGTGAGTCCACGGAACTTGGTAGCGGATTCCGTATCGCCATGCGCGACTTGGAAATTCGCGGCGCTGGCAACTTGTTGGGTGAAGCACAAAGTGGACACATCGCCGCAGTTGGATATGACCTCTATTGCCAATTGGTGACCGAGGCCGTCGCGGAAATGAAAGGTGAACCAGTTGCCGAACCTGTCGATGTCGTTGTCGACTTGCCAATCGATGCGTTCTTGCCAGACGACTACGCACCGAGCGAAGAACTTCGTCTAGAGGCATATCGACGCCTCGCCGAAGTAACGACACTGGAACAAGTCAATGACATTCGTACCGAGTGGCTCGACCGTTTCGGACCTCTACCTGCTGCGGCCGAGAACCTCCTCGGCGTTGCAGACCTGCGCGCCGCATGTCACCGCCTCGGCTTGCGAGAAGTGTCCGCAACTCGTCGCGAGATTCGGATCGCACCCGTCACATTGCGTGCTTCTCAGTCGTTGGTGCTCCGTCGCGTCGCACCGGGGGCTGTGTATCGAGAGTCAGCACGACAATTGGTGTTGCAGATCCCGAAGAAAACGACGCTCATCGAACACCTTCGCACCGTCATCAGCGAGTTGTTCGAGCCCGACGACGAGTAGGGTCGTTCTTTGTGACCGAACTGAAGAAACTCCCCCGTCGACTGTCCCTAGCGGCACTCGCGATCGCAGCAACCACCTCTCTTGCCGCATGTTCCACGGTTGAGAAGTCGAACGATGCATTCCGAGTGAACGGCGTGTCTTTTCCGCTCGACGATTTCGAACAACTCACAGAAGATCTCACTTCGGCTGGTCAGCTCACTCCTGATACCAATGGTCTGCTGTCGGGCGATGAAGCACGTAGCGTGCTCAACTCACTCATCCGAGGCCGCGCAGCAGCGCAGTTTCTCACCACCATCGATGATTCAGTCACCGATGAAGATCGCCAAAAGGCGCTCGCGTCTGTGCCTGATGGCGCCATCGACGGATGGTCGGATCTGTTGAAGAGCACATCGCTCGAGCTCAATGCACTTCAGTACGCATTCGAGCGTGTCACCGTGCCCAGCAAGGATGCCGTGAAGTCGTGGTATGAGAAACAACCAGCGCTCACGGGTGTGTTGTGCCTGAGCCACATCCTCGTGGAGTCGCTTGATACAGCCAACAAGGTCATCGCTGAATTGGAAGATGGTGGCGACTTCACCAAAATTGCGAAAGAGACCTCGACCGAGCCAGCAGCCAAAGAATCCGGTGGAAAGTTGGATGAAGGTGAGAACGCCTGTTTCAACTTGCCCACTCTTCAGGAACAATTCGACGCGGACTTCATGAGCGCAGCCATTCCCGGCCGACCGACCATGGTTATCGGGCCCGTTCGCTCTCAATTTGGATATCACGTCATCGTGCATCGCCCATGGGACGAGGTTGGTGATGCCGTCATGAAACGACTCACCGACAACTCGGCAAGCCTGCTCGCCATTGGTTATCTCGCCAGCGCAGACGTGTGGGTTAACTCCCAATTCGGCGAATGGAACACGGCGAAATCTGCCGTCCAGTAACGCGGAGCACAGCAGCGCGTGGCTCGCATCGTCGTCGTCGGACTCGGACCTGGTGATCCGGCACGCGTCACAACCGGCACGCTTGACCACATCTCACGCACAACGAAACGGTTCATTCGCACAATTCGACATCCGTCTGCACATCTAGTTCTCCACGCTGAAGATGGCGCAGAGTCGTTCGATCATCTTTATGACTCATCGAACACATTTGACGAGGTGTATTCCGCCATCACCGAACGCCTCGTGTCGGCAGCACGACAATTCGGTGAGGTGCTCTACGCGGTTCCTGGTTCACCACTCGTCCTTGAGAAGACTGTTCGCAACTTGCTCGCACTCACCGATATTGATGTCCACGTTGAGCCGGCAATTTCGTTCCTTGACGACGCATGGCGCGCACTCGCGATCGACCCAGTAGAAATCGGAGTTCGTCTCATTGACGGGCATGACTTTGCAGCAGCTAGCGCTGGTTACACCGGCCCAATGTTGGTTGCTCACACACACGCGAACTGGGTGCTCTCTGACATCAAGTTGTCGGTGGATGATGTCGACGACACACCAGTGACGCTGCTGCATCATCTGGGCCTAGATGACGAATGCGTGGTGCACACGACGTGGTCCGACATCGACCGAGCAGTCGACGCTGACCACTTGACATGTCTTTGGATTCCCGGACTTGCATCATCTGCCGGGCATGAACTTGTTCGTTTTCATCAACTCGCGCGAACGTTGCGCGAGCAATGCCCGTGGGACAAAGAGCAGACACACAAGTCGCTTGTCACATACCTGCTCGAAGAGACCTACGAAGTAGTCGACGCCATCAACTCTTTACGCGAAGGTGACACTGACGGTGACGACGAACTCGTCGAGGAACTGGGCGATCTCTTGTATCAAATCGAGTTTCACGCGGTGATTGCTGAACAAGAAGGTCGCTTTTCCATGGCCGACGTGGCACGGCGCGTGCACGACAAACTCGTCAGACGCCATCCGCATGTATTTGCTGACACCACCGTGAATGACACGACTGAAGTATTGAAGAACTGGGAGCAGTTGAAAGCCGAGGAGAAACCTCATCGCACCGGACTGTTCGATGGCGTCGTTGAGGCTGCACCATCTCTCTCTTTCGCCTTGAAAGTGCAGCAACGCGCTTCGCGCGCTGGGTTTGACTGGCCGAATGTGGACGGTGCTCTCGACAAAGTTGCCGAGGAAGCCCGCGAAGTTGCCGCCGCACGCGACGAGGACCCCGAGGCCACCTTTACGGAAATCGGTGATCTGTTCTTCGCAGTGGTGAACATTGCACGCCACTTGGACATCGATCCGGAGGCCGCCCTGCGCGGAGCAGTACAGAAGTTCCGTCGGCGCGTCGAACGGGTTGAACAATTGGCACGTAATGAGGGTGCCTCCATCGGTGCGATGACCCTCGAAGAACTGGACCGCTTGTGGGAGCTTGCCAAACAGAGCGACTGAGGCCAGTTGTCACTAGCGTGATGGCATGAGTGAAATCGTCGAAGTCGTCGGACGTGAGGTCCTCGATTCCCGCGGCAATCCCACTGTCGAAGTTGAGGTCATGCTCGACAGCGGAGCCATCGGTCGCGCCATCGTTCCATCCGGTGCTTCCACCGGCGAACACGAGGCAGTTGAATTGCGCGATGGTGGCACTCGTTACCTCGGCAAGGGCGTGGCGCGTGCTGTCGACAACGTCAACACTTCTATTGCCACCGCAATCATCGGCATGGACGCCACTGAACAACGCATTCTTGACACCGCGCTCATCGACCTCGATGGCACCGACAACAAGTCACGCCTTGGTGCAAACGCCATGCTCGGAACCAGTCTTGCCGTCGCCCACGCCGCAGCAGCCGAACTTGAATTGCCACTTTTCCGTGCACTTGGCGGACCACATGCACATGTTCTGCCAGTGCCCATGATGAACGTCATCAATGGTGGTGCACATGCCGACAACAACGTCGACCTTCAAGAGTTCATGATCATGCCTCTTGGTGCACCAAGTTTCCGTGAGGCATTGCGCTGGGGCGTCGAGACCTATCACACATTGAAAAAGGTGCTCCACGATCGCGGTCTTTCCACTGCTGTGGGTGACGAAGGCGGTTTTGCCCCCAATCTTGAATCGAACGAAGCTGCAATCGCCGTGCTCGTCGAAGCAATTGAACGAGCCGGTTACGCACCGGGCAGTGACATCTCCATTGCACTCGACCCCGCAATGAGCGAGTTATATAAAGGCGGCAAATACCACCTCGCTGGCGAAGGCAAAGTACTTGATGCCGATGAGATGGTCGCATGGTGGACGGCAATCGTCGACAAATACCCGATTGTCAGTATTGAAGACGGCATGGCAGAAGATGATTGGGATGGCTGGAGCAAACTGTCCACAGCGCTTGCATCTCGCATTCAACTTGTCGGCGACGACTTGTTCGTCACCAACGCACGACGCTTGGCAATGGGCATTGAGCGCAAGGTTGCAAACAGCGTGTTGGTGAAAGTCAACCAAATCGGAACTCTGACCGAGACACTCGACACGGTCGAGATGGCGACCCGCCACTCGTACAGCAGCGTCATGAGTCATCGCAGCGGCGAAACAGAAGATTCCACGATTGCCGACTTGGCAGTTGCAACAAACTGCGGACAAATCAAAACCGGCGCACCAGCGCGAAGCGACCGCGTGGCGAAGTACAACCAGTTGTTGCGTATCGAGGATCGCCTCGGTGATGCGGCTCGGTTCCGTGGACGCGCCGCACTCGCTCCCCTGCGCTAGACAATCCACCTCACGGCACACACATTTCACACGAACAGATGTTCGCGTACGTGTTTATCCACAGCGACTACGCCACAATTGAGGTGTGACCGCCCGTCGCCCAACCACTTCTAGTTCGCGCCGTGGCGCGCCGCGCGACAAGTCAGCGCGCGTCCGTCGTGATGTGCGGGACGCGACGCGTGACATCACCCGTGCACTCACTGAGGGTGTAGCCAGGCGAACCCCGGCCGAAAACAGGCTCATCAAGAGCCGGCCCCTTCGCATACTCGCCTGGGCTTCTGCCGGAATCGTTGGGCTCGCAGTAGCCGCCGCGTTCTTCGTGTTTCCCATGCGCGACTACTTCGACCAGCATGAAGCCATCGCACAACGCAGTGCCGAATTTGAAGCACTTGCCGACGCAAATGAACAGCTTCAAGACGAGATCGATGCACTTCAGACCCCAGCCGGAGTAGTTGGTGCCGCGCGATCAGAGTTGGGCTACGTGTACCCCGGAGAGCGTCGCGTGAACCTTCTACAGATGCCCAACCTGCCCACCACATTGCCGGCCACATGGCCCTACTCAATGGTGAGCAACATCATGTCGGTTCGCATTGTCGAAACAGCTCGACCGGGTGGGCCACTTGGCGGCCTGCAACCCTGACAATTGTCGCGCCCACCAAGGGATACAGACAGAACTTGCCAATCACGTCATCGTCATGACCACCTCGACTTAACCACCTCCGTCACAGCCTCGCTAGTCTCGCGGTACACACAGTCGCACCTAGGCGACGACTGTGTCTCGATCGGAGGTCCTCGTGGGTGGAAGCATTCTTGGAAACCGGGTTCTTCGTAAAGAAGACCCGAAGTTTCTCACTGTCGGAGGCAAATACGTCGATGACCTCCTCGATGAATCATTGCTCACTGGTGCATTACATGTGACCTACGCACGCAGCACTGTCGCCCACGGAAAGATCCTCTCAATCGACACCAGCGATGCGGCTTCCATGCCCGGAATCGTTGCAGTGTTCACAGGCGCAAACCTCGGACTGACCCCGCAACCAGCGACATTCAACCCGATGGTTGCACGATCGGCGCTTGCTATGGACAAAGTGCGCTACGTCGGTGAACCCATTGTCGCCATCATCAGCGAGACACGTGAACAAGGCGAGGACGCTGCCGAGATGGTGATTGTCGACTACGACATTCTCGAGGCGCTCACCGATCTCGAGCAGGCACTCACCAGCTCGACCCACATCTACGAGTCCTGCGGTAGCAACGCAGTGTTCGACACCACTGCTCTCGGCATGCCCGACAACACCGGCGATGCGTTCTTCGAAGGCTGCGAGGTCGTCGTGAAGCAACGTGTTCTCAACCAACGTGTTGCACCGTGCCCGCTCGAAGTTCGCGGTGCGGCAGTTGCCTGGGTTGATGGTCGTCTGTACCAGTGGCTGTCCACCCAGCACGCACAAGGTGCGCGCGATTCGATTGCCGCTGCAAACGGACTTGACGCATCGCAAGTTCGTGTGATCACTCCTGATGTTGGTGGCGGATTCGGTGCGAAGATTGGTTCGTATCCCGAAGAGCAACTTCTTGGTCGCCTCTCGAAAGAAGTCGGCATGCCATTGCGTTGGCGCGAGACACGCAGTGAGTCGATGATGGCGCTCGGACATGGTCGTGCACAGGTGCAGTACCTCACTATCGGTGGAACGCGTGATGGTCACGTGACTGCGTACCAAATGCACGTCCTGCAGGACTGCGGGGCATGGTTTGATATGGGCGCGATTCTCGCGCCGTTCATGACTCGCCCGATGTCGTCGGGTGTGTATGCAATTCCAAAGATCGAATGTCGTACGACATCAGTGATCACGAACACCACACCCGTGGTTGCTTATCGCGGAGCAGGTCGCCCGGAAGCGACAGCGGCAATTGAACGGGCAATGGATCTCTTCGCAGCTGAAATTGGCATGGACGCTGCTGAAGTTCGTCGCAAGAACCTCATCCCGAAGTTCGATGAACCACACACAACGGTTATTGGCCAGACCTACGACGTCGGTGACTATGAAGTGGCCCTTGACAAGGCACTGAATGCCGCGAACTACGAAGAACTTCGCGCTGAGCAAGCTCGTCGCCGTTCTTCAGGTGACGTCAAGCAACTCGGAATTGGCGTGTCGGTGTATGTCGAAATCACCGGTGGCGTGCCGCCCATGGGCGAAACCGCAAAGATCGAAATCACCGATGATGGTCGCGCGATTGTCTACACCGGAACGTCGCCACACGGACAGGGTCATGCGACCGCTTGGTCAATGCTCACCAGCGAACAGACCGGCATCCCCATGGAAAATGTCGAACTAGTGTGGGGCGACACTGACCTCGTGCCATCTGGTGGCGGAACCATGGGTTCCCGTTCGCTGCAGCAAGGCGGCGTGGCAGTGTTCAAGGTCGCTGGTCAAGTGGTCGACAAAGCAAAAGCAATCGCTGCCCGATTGCTCGAAGCAAACGAGGAAGACATCGTGCTCGACCGCGATCGCGGGGCTTTCCACGTGGCAGGTACACCGGCAGTTGCAAAGACTTGGGCCGAGCTTGCAGTTGCAGCCAAGGCAGACGGTGGCTTGAAACACGAGGAAATGCACAGCGTTGCAAGCGCGACATTCCCGTTCGGTGCGCACGTGTCGGTCGTCGAAGTCGACACCGAGACCGGCAAAGTGTCATTGATCAAGCAAATCGCTTGCGACGACGCAGGCAAGGTGTTGAACCCCCTGTTGCTCGACGGCCAGATTCACGGTGGCGTGGCTCAAGGTGCTGCCCAAGCGTTGCTCGAAGAAGTGCGTTACGACGCTGACGGAAACCCCGTCACGTCGAATCTTGCAGACTATGCATTCATCTCGGCGGCCGAAATGCCTGACATCCAAGTCGTGCACATGGAAACACCGACATTCGTCAACCCACTCGGAGTGAAGGGCATTGGTGAATCCGGAACCATCGGATCCACCCCGGCCGTTCAATCAGCGGTGATTGACGCGCTCTCCCATCTCGGAGTTCGACACATCGACATGCCGTGCACGCCCATGCGTGTGTGGGAAGCACTGCACGGAAGGAAGTGAGAAGACCATGAAACTCTCCATCAAAGTGAACGGCGTGAGCCGTGACGGTGACGTCGAGCCACGCACACTGCTGGTTCAGTACATCCGAGAACACCTCGGTCTCACTGGCACAAACATCGGCTGTGACACCTCAAGCTGTGGTGCATGCACCGTGCACATGAACGGCGAATCGGTGAAGAGTTGCACGATGCTCGCGGTGCAAGCCGACGGTTGTGAGGTTCTCACTATTGAAGGTCTTGCAAAGGGTGATGAAATGCACCCGATGCAGAAGGCATTCATGGAAAACCACGGCCTGCAGTGTGGATACTGCACACCAGGCATGGTGATGGCGGCGATTGGCCTGCTCAAGGAAAACCCGTCCCCCACCGAAGAAGACGTGCGTATCGGCCTCGAAGGCAACCTCTGTCGTTGCACCGGCTACCACAACATCGTCAAGTCCGTGCTCGCCGCGGCCAAGAGCTGAAGGGTCAATCATGATTCCTGCACCATTCGATTACAAACGTGCCGGCTCTGCTGCTGAGGCGATTTCAATCGTCAGCCAATATGGAGATGACGCTAAGTTTCTTGCTGGCGGTCACTCGCTTCTTCCGCTGATGAAGTTGCGTCTTGCACAGCCAGCTGTGTTGGTCGACATCGCCCGCGTGAACGACCTGTCGTACATTCGCGATGCGGGTGACCACATCGCCATCGGCGCACTCACTCGACACACCGAGCTTGAGCATTCTTCGTTGTTGCAGCAGCACGTGCCGTTGTTGTCACACGCTGCGAGCCACGTCGGTGACCCGCAAGTGCGCCACCGCGGAACGCTCGGCGGGTCAATCGCTCACGCTGACCCCGCATCAGACCTGCCTGCCACCACACTCGCGCTTGGTGCGACGTATGTTGCCCAGGGTCCAAACGGCACCAGAGAGATTGCTGCGACCGACTTTTACAAAGGTTTTCTCGAGTCGGCTCTCGCAGCTGACGAGATGCTTACTGAAGTTCGCGTGCCAAAGATGGACGGTGCCGGATGGTCCTTTCAGAAGTTCAACCGACGCGCCCAAGATTGGGCCATCGTTGGTGTTGCTGCGTGGCGCAAAGGCTCCAATGCCGGCGTGGCACTGGTGAACATGGGATCAACTCCCGTTCTTGCGACTTCGGTGAACAATGCAATTTCGCAAGGCTCTTCAGTGGAAGATGCCGCACGCCTCGCATCGAACGAGGCGGAGCCACAAGACGACATGAATGCGTCTGCTGATTACCGACGTCATTTGGCGTCAGTGTTGGTGCGGCGCGCACTCGAACAATCCTCCTGCTGACGCCACCTGACGCCGTGACGATGGCGACGAGCGGCGACCGCTGGATTCGCCATCGAAGAGCGGTGCTTGTCGCCTATTGCTTGGTCTTTGTCGGGAGTGCCAAACAGTTCGGTATACCCATTGATCGACTTGCCGTTTTGGCATGGATCTTTGCAGCATTCATGTGCGGGGCCGTTGGTCGTCCGCGTGACGAAGTCAAACAGTCATTTCGCGACTGGGCAATTGTGTTCGGCATCTACATGTTCTATGACTACAGCAGAGGAATTGCCGATCAACTGGGCATTCCGGTGAACTTTTCCGGTCCACGAAATGTTGATCGTTTTCTGTTCTTCGGTGTCGACCCGAACGTGTGGATGCAAGAGCGCTTCTACTTGCGTGGCGACATCAAGTGGTACGACGTGCTCGGATCAATCATTTACATGACCCACTTTGTATTCCCCGTAGCGCTCGCAGTGTTTCTTCACTGGCGAGGGCGTGAGCGCTGGGTGTTGTACGTGCGTCGACTTGGTCTCATGCTTGTGGGCGGAGTGGTTGGCTACATCGCCTATCCCGCCGCGCCACCTTGGATGGCGGCAAAGAATGGCTACATCGAAAAGATTGACCGCATCACGGGTCGTGGATGGTCAGAGTTGAATCTCGACACGGTCTCAAAAACCTTTGATCGTGGAGTAGCTGTTCTCAACCCGGTGGCCGCAATGCCGTCTCTTCACGCAGCCACGGCACTACTCGTCGTGCTGTGGTTCTTTCCCAACCGTTCATGGTGGACAAGATCTGCACTGCTGTTGCATCCAATCGGCATGACAGTCACCCTCGTGTATTTCGGCGAGCACTACGTGGTCGATGCTCTTGCCGGATTTGTGCTCGTGTTCGCGGCGTGGCGTGGCGCTGACTGGTGGGAGCGACGCTCGCTCGTTACGAGCTGAACTGAATGACGGTGCGCGCACCGACAATTGGTGCAATTACCTCGGCGCGCACCTTGTTGTGTACCTCGTCCGTGTCGTATTTGCGCCAATCGTCAGCATTGTCAAATGTCGCGACAATGCCGTAGTCAGCATTGCCGCTTTCCTTCAACCCTGCGTCGATTCCGTGGTGATAAGAGCGCACATACGGCATTCCTGCAACCATGCCATCAAGTGCGCGACCGACTGCCGCCACATCTTCTGCCGACATAGGTGACTTCCAGGAAAATAAGACCACGTGATGAATCATGACGCCACACTAGGTGACACGTGGTGTGAGAACGACAGAGCACTGTTGTCCCGACGGGTCTATGTCAGATCAGACCTGCGTATGCGCCGCCATCAACTTGCACGTTGGCACCGGTGATGAACTTGGCTTGTTCGCTGCACAAGAAGGCGACCACCTGACCGAAGTCCGTTGGGTCACCCAGTCTTCCTGTCGGAATACCGAGTGTCACTGGGTCTGCGTTTGCTCCGTACAGCTGCAAGATGCGATCGGTTGCATGTATTCCGGGCTGAACCGTGTTGACGGTGACACCCTCGCCTGCAGTTTCACGGGCGACAGTCTTCAAAAAACCAGTGACTCCGGCTCGTGCAGTATTCGACAAGATGAGATTCGGTATCGGCTGACGCACTGCACTCGATGTGATTGCCACTACTCGACCCCACCCTCGTTCCTGCATGCCAGGAATAGCCGCGCTGCACATGCCAACCACCGATAACAAGCTCTTCTCAAGCGCCTTGGCATATTCGGCTTGCGGGGTGGTTCCAAACGTGCCAGCAGGTGGTCCGCCACCGTTTGTGACCAAGATGTCGAGACGACCAAGCTTGTCGATGGCCTGCTCTACGAACATTCGACCGCCAGATTCGGTGTCAACATCACAAACAAGGGCGACAGCAGAATCACCAAGTTGTCGCGCTGCCGCAGTGATGCGACCCTCATCACGTCCACATATGGCCACGGTGACCCCTGCTTCGACCAATGCTCGTGCTGAAGCCAGTCCCAAGCCTGCGGAGGCGGCGGCTACCGCGGCAGTTCGTCCACGAATACCAAGGTCCACTCCGCAAATGTATCCATCGCGTCGCACCCCTACGCTGTGGGGCGTGACGGTGTCATCAGTGACCGACGTGCGCGCTGGTCTTCAGGCCAACGGATATCTGCCAGATGACGGCGTCACCACAGCGGTGTATCTGTCACTCTCGCTTGGGCGACCACTGTTTTTGGAAGGTGAAGCAGGCGTCGGAAAGACCGAACTCGCCAAGACCATCGCCCGCTGGCGCGGTGCACCACTCATCCGACTGCAGTGTTATGAAGGCATTGACATCTCACAGGCGGTGTACGACTGGGACTACTCGCGACAACTGCTTCATCTGCGAGCTGCAGAAGCAAGTGGCGAGGCCAAGGAGGCCGGAACCACCGCGCTCGAGAACCAGCTGTACAGCGAACGGTTTCTCGTGAAGCGTGCCATCTTGCGCGCCATCACCGATGAATCGAACACACCGCCGGTGTTGCTCATCGACGAGATCGACCGTGCCGACGACGAATTCGAGGCGTACTTGCTCGAAGTGCTGTCAGATTTCCAAGTCACAATTCCGGAGATCGGAACATACGTTGCCAAGCAGCCACCGGTGGTTGTGCTGACATCGAACCGCACTCGCGACGTCCACGACGCACTGAAGCGTCGTTGCCTGTACCACTGGGTCGAACACCCTGACTTCGAACGTGAAGTCAGTATCGTCCGAGCCAAAGTTCCGTCTGTCGACGTTTCTCTCGCAGCACAAGTGGCAGCAGCCGTTGGATCGTTGCGCGCGATGAACTTGTACAAACCACCAGGAATCGCAGAAACGATTGACTGGGCCACTGCGCTCGGTCGACTCGGCACATCAGTGCTCGATGAGTCAGTCGTCGAAGCAACCCTTGGAACGGTGCTCAAGTACAAAGAAGATCACGATCGCGTACGTGAACTCGGAATAGCTGCGATGGTGAAGCAGGCGCTCGACCGCGGACTACTCCACGGCTGACAACCATGTCGACAACAACGACCGGAAGCACTTCCTTCTTCGAGTTGCGTTCGGGGCCCGAACGAATCGCCGTCGTCTTCGCCCGCGTCCTTCGTCAGGCCGGTCTCACTGCACCGCTCGACTCGGTGCTCACGTTCATCGCTGCTCTCGAACAACTCGGCATCGATAGTCGCGACAACGTGTATTGGGCTGGTCGCGCATCACTTATAGGTCGACCTGAAGACATCTCTCTCTACGACCGCGCCTTTGCTGTGTTCTGGGAACATCGCGAGACACCCGAATACTTTGACGATGACGAACAACTGAAGGTGAGCATTGTCCTTGATGATGAAGATGCAGCAAGTGAAGGTGTCGCCAATCCGTCAGATGATCCCACCATCACAGTGCGATTTTCTCGTGTCGAGACACTGCAGCACAAAGACTTTGCGTCGTATTCCGACGATGAGCTCGACATCGCGCGGCAACTCATGGGACGTCTGAAGCTGATTGGTCCGTACCGACGTTCGCTTCGCCGCGCACCAACTCGGCGTCGCGCACAGAGCACCGATGTTCGACGCACTCTGCGAGCGTCATTTGCATCAGACGGCGAGCTCATCAGACGTCGCTTCACCGCACCCGACGAACGCCCTCGACGCATCGTGCTGCTGCTCGACGTGAGCGGGTCGATGGAACCATATGCACGAGCGCTGGTTCGTTTCGTGCACGCAGCTGTGGTGGGCCGTCAACGGGTGGAAGCTTTCACACTCGGCACTCGATTGACACGAATCACACGAGAGTTGAACTCGCGTGACCCCGACATTGCACTTCGCAGAGCTTCGGACTCCGTTGCAGACTGGAGCGGTGGCACCCGGCTCGGCGAGACCTTGCGGCATTTCAACGACCGTTGGGGAACCCGTGGAATGGCACGCGGGGCCGTGGTTGTGGTGCTTTCTGATGGTTGGGACCGTGGCAGCCCCGACGTGTTGGCAGAGCAAATGCAACGTCTTGGTCGTGTTGCCCATCGCATCGTGTGGGTGAACCCACTAAAGGTGACACCTGGTTATGCGCCACTCGCACGTGGAATGGCTGCTGCTCTGCCCTATGTTGAAGATTTCATCGAGGGACATTCACTCGATGCGCTTCAACACCTCACGAAAGTCATCAGTAATGCGTGACATCCTCAACGAACTTGACCGCTGGCGCGATGCCGGCAAGCGTGTCGCTCTTGCTCGCGTCGTCGACATCGAAGGTTCGGGCCCGCGCGAGGCTGGTGCGGCCATGGCTGTGAACGAAGACGGTGAAGTCGTCGGGTCTGTTTCAGGTGGTTGCGTCGAGGGTGCGGTTGTTTCGGAAGCACTAGCCATCTTGAACGGCGATACCGAGTCTCGAGTCGTCACCTTTGGTTATTCCGATGACGAGGCATTTGCTGTGGGTCTCACCTGCGGGGGCATCATCCATCTTTTCATCCAGCCCCTCGAGTGGTGACCACACCATGAGCGTGTTCTCAAGTCTTGCCACGAACATTCGTCGCAATGTTCCAGTGGCATTGGCAACGGTCATCGAAGGCCCGCACTGCGGAGCAAACATGATTGTCCGCCCCACTACCGATGCGACCAACCCCTTCATCATTGAAGGAACACTCGGTCACTCAGAGCTTGACCGCGTTGTTGCGCGCGACGCTGGCGGGGAACTAGAGGCGGGTCGCAACGGAGTTCGTCATTACGGCCCCGAAGGACAATCGACTCCTGAAGACCTCGTCGACACCGCAACGGTGAAAGTGTTCATCGAGAGTTTTTCGCCACCACCGCGTATGTGGATCTTTGGCGCTGTGGACTTCACCGCGGCTCTCGCGCGAGTGGCAAAGGTGCTCGGCTACCACGTCACGGTGTGCGATGCACGTGAGATATTTGCGACACGACGTCGCTTCCCCATGGCTGACGACGTCATTGTCACTTGGCCAACACCGATGTTCACCGAACACGGTGCTCAACTCGGACCACGCGATGCGGTGTGCATCCTCACCCATGATCCGAAGTTCGATGTGCCAGCAATCATCGGTGCACTGAATACACCAGTTGGCTATATCGGTGTCATGGGAAGTCGCAAGACGCACGCAAAACGCCTTGAGCGCCTCGCAGAAGCCGGGGTCACCGACGCTGCTGATCTTGAGCGTTTGATGTCACCAATTGGCCTCGATCTTGGTTCGCGCACTCCCGAGGAAACCGCCATCAGTATTTGTGCCGAGATCATTGCTCGACGCACGGGGCGAGTCGCACAAAGTCTTCGCGCAACAAGCGGCCCTATTCACTGAAGTCGGCAGCTTCCTCTCGCGCCTTCTGCTCGGCCAGTGCTTCCCAGTCCCACACACGCCACTCTTCAAGCTTCGTGGGGTCTGCCCAGAACATGGTCGGAAGCAAATTGAGCCCCATGACACGTAATCGAACCTTCTCGCCACCGTATGGTGCTTCGAGCGTGAGGAGATCTGTACCGAGATACATGCGAACATGCACCCGACGTCCCACGATGTCACCAGCTTTTGCTTCTTCTTGCTCAATCTGATTGCGTTTGTCGAGTTGTGATTTCGAGTATCGCGGCATCTTGATGCCTGCTGCTCGCCACGCGTACCACAACAAACCAGAACAGTCGATTGCGTTACCAGGGCTTTCGGAACCGTGTCGATATTTCACGCCGAGTTGTGTGAGGGCAGTCATCAGTGCCACTTGATGACGACGTGTCGTCTTCGACCACGCCCCTTCAAGCTTCACAGCTGACACTCCGGTTCGCTTCTCGATTGCATCGGCAACCATCGTTCGCATCACCGAGTACGCGACTGACGTCTCGCCATCTGTACGCATGAGTGGCGTCAAAGCCCGAGCGGCCAGCGCAGCGATGGGGTCAGATGTGCGCGGTGAAGGCTTGAGACCCTGAGGACGTTCTTTGGCCTTGGGCACTTCGGCAGAAACTGCGTCGCTGGCCACCACAGGTGAGGCCACTGCGGAGAGTGACAAAACGACAGCAAATGCGGTGGCACACGACGCTTTGAGCGAATTGAGCCCACGTTGCTCGACACATCGCCACTTTCGCCCCACATCAGGCAGGCTATTAGACATGGCTTCGACCCCGAGACCCCATCTCCTGATTGCTGTGCTCGCGGCCGGAGAAGGACGCCGATTCGTTGGAAATAGACACAAACTTCTCGCCAGTCTCCGTGGCGCACAGATTGTTCACCACGCTCTCTCAGCGGCCGTCACAGCCGACATTGGACCCGTCGTTGTCATCACTGGTGCTGTCGACATCACCGATGTGCCACCAGGTGTCGAAGTCGTCCACAACGAGCAATGGCAAAGTGGTCAACGATCTTCAGTGCTCGCTGCACTTGCCGAAGGCGAACGCCGCGGTGTCGATGCCGTCGTCATCGGACTTGCCGATCAGCCATTCATTGGAAGTGACGCCTGGCGTCGCGTCGGGTTATCAGATGCACCACTTGCGATGGCTGCGTTCGACGGCCAGCCGTCTCCACCTGTGCGATTCGCGCGAGAGTTGTGGCATACCTTCGAGGAACTAGCCGGCGATCCCGACGAAGGCCTGAGAAGTCTCGTGCGCCTTCACCCTGAATTGGTGCGACGGATAGCCTGCGAAGGCTCCCCCGCAGACATCGACACCATGGAGGATCTCTCCCAATGGACCTGAATCATCAATTCGAAGTACCCGTACCTGTTGAAGAGGCATGGAAAATCCTCACCGATGTCGAACGAATTGCGCCGTGCCTACCTGGTGCCGAGTTACAAGAAGTCGAAGGCGACACCTATCGCGGTGTCGTGAAGGTAAAAGTCGGACCCATTCAGGCGCAGTTCAAGGGTCAGGCAAGTTTCGTTGAACGCGACGACACCGCACACAAGGCGGTGTTGAAGGGCGAAGGTCGCGACACCGGCGGCAAGGGAAATGCTTCTGCGGTCATCACGGCGCAACTGTCTGCATTGTCGCCAACGAACACCGAGTGCAAAGTGCACACTGACTTGTCGATCACCGGCAAGGTTGCACAATTCGGACGTGGCGCGATGGCAGACATCTCCGAGAAGATCCTCGCGCAATTTGTTGTCAACCTAAATGAACTGATTGCTGCGCAACCAGCAAGTACGACTGCCGCCACAGAAACAGTGGCGCCTGCTGCTGCGCCGGTTTCAAGTGATGGTGTGCGCAAGATCGACGGCCCGGAAGCAAAGCCAATTGACTTGCTCGACGCTGCTGGTGCTCCAATTCTGAAGCGAGCTCTGCCAGTCGTCGTTGTCATCGCTGCTGTCGTCATCTGGCTGATTGCTCGATAGGCGACAATGTCGCGTCCGGCCTTGGGAACCGTGCCGACGCCTGACGAACGCATCACTGTCGAGCGCCTACTTGGTCGTCGACCACAAGGTGCCTATCGCATCGTCGTGCGCTCACGAAATGGTGATCCTGTCGTGTTGCGCAATGCCCCGCTGCTCGACGACGGAACGCCGATGCCCACGCTGTATTGGCTCATCGGACCTGATGAAATCAGAGAGGTCGGAGCCGTAGAAGCAGACGGAGGTGTTGATCTTGTTGAGGAGCTCTTCGGTCTTGACGACATCGACCGTGTGCACCGCGAGTATGAGCGCATCCGCGACATCGACATCCCTGAACAACACACCGGCCCACGGCCAAGCGGTGGTGTGGGTGGAACTCGGCGCGGCGTGAAATGTTTGCATGCTCACTTTGCCTGGTGGCTCGCAGGTGGCGATGATCCCGTCGGCGCGTGGGTGGACGAGCAGTGTCGATTACGTGGTGCCACATTGGCAGAGAGAGTCACGTCGTGACTTCCGGTGCTTCCGCAAGTACTGCAGAGCGGCGCGTGGCGGTCATCGATGTCGGCACGAACTCGGTCAACATGTTGGTGCGCGATCGTCAAGGTGACATTCTGCGTCGTTTTGCGACACCACGTCTTGGAGAAGGTGTTGCTCGCACTCGCCTCTTGGCATCTGAGGCACAAGCTCGAGCAATCGATGTGCTGCAGGAGTACACGAAAGACATCGCGGAAGCCGATGTGAGCCAAGTGCGCATCATCGGTACTTCAGCCTGTCGTCGTGCCACAAACATCGATCAGTTTGCGGCCATGGTTCGTGAAGTGACAAACGTTGATCTTGACGTCGTGGATGAACACACTGAAGCAAAGTTGTCGTTTCGCGGAGCCCTCACCGGACTCTCATTCAACAGCACTCATGGTGCCGAACGTCCGATTGTTGTGGTCGACATCGGTGGAGGCAGCACTGAATTCACCATTGGCGTACGCGAACCCGAGGTCACGTTCAGTCTTCCATACGGTGCCGTCGTCACTACTGAAACCGAACTTGCCCATGACCCACCCCGTCCAGAGGAACTCACCAACGCCATCGGTGCTGTCGAAGACGACCTCGAGGAACTGGCCCGTGCACATCCCGCCCTCATTTCTGATCCACTCGTCGTCGGGGTTGCCGGCACGATTGTCACGGTGGCTGCCGTCGAAATTGGGCTGACCTCTTTTGAAGATGCTGCACTTCATGGATTTGTGCTTTCAAAAGATGCTGCCGAGGACGTGTTCCGCACGTTGGCAACTGAGCGACTTGCAGACCGTCTGTTCAACCCCGGGCTACCTCGCGACCGAGCCGACATCATTGTCGGTGGGTGTTGCGTACTTGTCGGCATCATGCGTCGGTTGCGCCTAGATTCACTCGTCGTGTCGACACGCAATCTTCTTGATGGTGCAGCCGCAGAGATGCTGGAGCAACAATGACTCTTGAACATCCCGCACGCACATCACGAACTGGTTTGCGTTTGTATTCGCGTCGACTCATGTTGAGGCCGCTTGTTGCTCAGGATTTTGACCAATGGAGTTCAGTGCGCCTCCGAAATGTCGAATGGCTCACCAAGTGGGAGCCCCTTCGGCAGCCCTTTCACCCAGACCCCGAACGAGACCGCGATGTGTTCGTGGCCCGGTGCTCACTGCGCGAGCGCGAGCGCCAATCTGGAACCCAGTATGCGTTCGGCATCTTTCTTGATGGCAAATTCATCGGTGAGATCAACCTGAACAACGTCGTGCGCGGGTCACTTCAAGCGGGCACCATTGGCTATTGGGTAGATCAAGCCCATGCCGGGCACGCCTACATGTCAGAGGCTGTGGTCTCTCTTATGCGTTATGCATTCGATGAACTTCACTTGCACCGCATCGAGGTATGCATCATTCCGCATAACCGCAACAGCCATCGCGTCGTCGACAAGATCGGATTACGCAATGAAGGCGTGGCTCTTCGATTTCTTGAAATCAACGGAGTCTGGGAAGACCACGTTCGCTACGCAATAACGGTTGAGGAATGGCACGCACGAGCAGCCGACCTCACCACTACGTGGCTAGGTGCAGCGCACTAATCGATACGTGGCGAATTACGCCGGCCGATACGCGCGGTTACGCGCCTTCCTGTTGTTGGTCCGACGCTTCCAGTCCTTGGTTTTCCAATGACGAAATCGCTTCGGTGCGCTCAGATTTTCTTCACGCTTCTGACCATGATGGTGCACCGATTTCCAATTCGGCCCTGGCTCATCGATGTCGTCTGGCTGAATGCCATGTTCGACTGCTTCGACGACGTGGTGTAACTCGCTGTGAATGCGATGCCGCTCGTTGTGTGCGTGTGCACGCACATCGGCGCGCGGAATCGGAGCAACCTCCTCATTGCGATGTCGCTTACTCATCGCAACTCCCTTCTGGGGCCGCTGGGCCCCTCTCGTGAGTCCCTGAGCAAACCGTACACCGTATGAGAGGTTGTGGATAACGCGATTAGCCGATCGTCAACACATATGTTCGAGAGGTCTCCGCGTGACTCGTGGTCACGTTCACAACGCATTTCCCCCGCTTCAGCGCGACAAGGCGTGGCGGACCTGACTTGATTGCGCAGATGGAAGTGCTCCGGGGGGCCACGACCCACCGTGCCGAGCCGGCCTGCGGTTTGGACATGAGTTGTGCAACTGGGACAGATGAACCGACCGTCAGGCGACGCGATGCAACCCGTGCAGACTTTGACGACACACCTCCGCGCCCGGCCAACGATTGTGTGCGCACGGTGGCCGAGTATGTCGTCCCGTTTCGCAGCCCACCGACGCGCACAACCTGTCGTGCGCCAGCAACTGACACCTTCTTCACCAAGCGAGTACCTGAATACACCGAGACAATCGACTTTTCTATTTGAGTGCCCCCATCGCACGGATGGTCCCAGCTGATTGTCAGAGCGTTGTTGTCTGCCACCGCAACAATGTTGGTGGGAGTACCAGGAGTAGTGATCTCGGTGATGGGCGACGTGTCGAGGTACAACAGACGATTCGGTGAACCAGCCCCAAGGCCCACCAACACATCGGGTGTCGCGCGCGCGAGAATTGCTCGCTCGACACTCTGTGGGCACAGTCCTGGTTGCTGTTGAGCGAGTAATGCGGCAAGTCCTGCAACGTGAGGCGATGCCATCGATGTGCCGGCATCGCCGTAGTAGTCCGCATCGTTTGCATTCCAGGCCGCATCGACCCATGCGTTGAAATCGCCACCTGGGGCATAAATGTCAATACAAGAACCGAAGTTCGAATACGACGACTGCTTGTCGTTCCAATCGACCGCAGCAACCGTGATTGCCTGTGGTTCGTTTGCTGGGGCGATCATGCAGGCATCGACAGGACGCCCTGCGCTATTGCCGTTCCCGGCCGCGACAATGACGATGACACCGTCTGCAATGAGGCGACGAATCGCTGCATTGATGGCATCACCGTCGTCGCCGATGTCCACTCCGAGGCTCAAATTGGCCACCGCCAATCGACCAGACGTGTGATGGTCGATCACACGTTCAATGCCCTTCACCACATTTGGCACTTCACCGTTTCCATCACAGTCGAGCACCTGCACTGACAACAATCGCGAGCCACGAGCGACACCGACGGTGTCGCCCACTGCAATCGACGACACGTGAGTGCCGTGACCGTCACACGTCGGACCAGTGTTCTCACCCTTCTCGCCCACTGAGAAATCTGCCAAGTTCACTGCTCGTCCGCCGAACTGCTCGTGAGTTGCGCGAACGTCGGTGTCGAGAATGTAAATGTCGACTCCCGCACCCGTCAGCGCCGGAGACGTATACGACCTATCAAGCGGCAACGCTCGCTGATCGATTCGATCAAGATTCCACGGAAGAATCGGCTTCACGTCCGCGCTCGCCTGTGTTGCGGTCACAGAAAGCACAACGAGTGGCACGAGTGCCACACACATAGTTCGCAGACGTCGCACTGAACTACTTCTTGGTGATCTTCTTCTGAAGTGCGGCGATTCGTTCAGCGAACCAGGGTTGGCGAGTACTCCACACTTGTGGGTCAAGTTCGCGCTTCACCGCATCGGGATGCGTGCGAACATCGGCCATGTCCTTGATGGTCTTTTTCACTGATTCCAACAACTCGCGTGGTGCTTCCGCTGCACGCGATGCAAGTTTCATGGCCTCATCCATCAACTGATCGTCTGCGACACACTTCCACACAAGACCGATTCTCTCGGCCTCGCGACCATCCACCACATCACCAAATATGACAGTGGCAAATGTCGCCTGAGGGCCGAGGATGCGACGCATCATCCACGTGTGTCCACCACCGGGGTGAATACCAATCTGCAGGAATCGAGTGTCGAACTTCGCTCGCTCGCCCGCAAGACGCACATCGCAAGCGAGTGCCATGTTCATGCCCGCGCCCACTGCTGCACCGTTCACTGCGGCAATCGTCGGCAGAGGGCTACGCGCGATACGCAAGAAACCCTCATAGATCGCGCCAAGGCTGTCGGCGGTGGCCTCCGCCAGGTTGCCCAAGTTGGCTCCGGCACAGAAGGCTGGTGAGGCACCGGTGACGACGATGGCGCCGACCGTTCTGTCAGCTTCGACTTTGTCCATTGCTGCCACGATCCCCGCCACCATGTCGGCGGTCAAGGTGTTGCGCTCCTCTGGCCTGTTGAGAGTGAGAACTGCCACGCCAGAGTCGATGGAAAGTGTCACTGGGGACATGTCATCAGTCTCGCACAGCATCATTGATTTCACCTACCGTTGCACTGTGAGTAGCCAACCAGTCCTCTACGACGTCTCAGAGCGCATCGCAACAGTCACCCTGAACCGCCCTGAGTCTCGCAATGCACTCGACAGCGCGATACTTCGACTTCTCCCGCAGTTGTTGCTGGATGCAGAGAACTCAAAAGATGTGGACGTTGTGGTTCTGACAGGCGTTGATCCGGCTTTCTGTGCCGGTCTCGACTTACGCGAGTTGGGCGACAGCGGACGCAATCTTGACGGCACTGGTGCGGACGGAAGCCCAAATCCCACAGGTGCACGTGGGCCATTCCCAAAGATGGACAAACCATTGATTGCCGCCGTGAACGGTGCCGCAGTGACAGGTGGCCTCGAATTGGTGTTGAACGCTGATTTCGTCATTGCGTCTGAACGAGCGAAGTTCGGTGACACCCACGCACGTGTCGGAGTGATGCCCGGATGGGGAATGTCGGTCCTTCTTCCTCAAGCAGTTGGAATTCGTCGAGCCCGCGAAATGAGTTTCACCGGAAACTTCATGGATGCATTCGAAGCGCTGCAATGGGGCCTCGTGAACCACGTCGTTCCTCACGAAGAACTACTTCCTCGCACTCGATCGATTGCGCGAGACATCATCGGCAACGATCAAGCTGCAGTGCGCAGTTTGCGTCACACCTATGCAGACATCAACGCCGATGTTGAGGCATGGGACATCGAGGCTCGTGATGCACGGGCATGGCGTCAGACAAATTTCGATCCATCTGTCGTCGCTGAGCGACGGGCACGAATCATTGAACGAGGACGCAACCAGTAATTGAAAAGTTCGCGTTACTGCGAACTTTCAGTTACTTGCGAAGTGTTGCCTCGGCATACACCTCGATACCGCCACGAGGACGTTGGGTGAGCTTCACCGTCACCAAGTGTGGTTTGGCAGTGTGCATGACTTCCTCAGCGATCTCGGCCGCCAAAGCCTCTGCAAACACCGCACGATCGCGAAAACCCCAGAGGTATAGCTTCAGCGACTTTGATTCGATGCAGTGCTGATCTGGCAGGTACTCAATGACAAGGTTCGACACATCAGGTTGCTGAGTGACCGGACACATTGACGCAAGTTCATCGGTGGTGAACCGAACCGTTGTCACGTGACGGGGTGCCGGAAACACCTCGACGTGGTCGATGGGATGTCGGACTGTGTTGCCAAGAACTGTGAGTTCCATGGCGCTCAAGCGTAGGGCGACTCAGCGCAAATCGGCTGGCAACAGTGACTGCAACGGCACGAGTGGCCGCGGGCCCACGTGCGCAATCACTTCTGCTGCCGCGATTGCCCCAATGCGGGCGCAATCCACCATGTCCATTCCACGGGTGAAGCCGCGCAGGAATCCGGCTGCGAACAGGTCACCTGCACCTGTGGTGTCGACCACTGCATCGACTGTCTCAGCTGGAACAGCGTGCACCTCGTCGCGTGTGACGACGACTGATCCCTTCTCACTTCGCGTGATGACAGCAACATGGCAATCACGCCGCAATTGTGCGACTGCATCATCGAAGTCGTCAGTTTCATACAGCGACAGAAGTTCAAGTTCGTTACCAAAGAGCAAGTCAATCTCATCCTCGATCAACTTGCGGAAATCGCCACGGTGGCGGTCGACGCAGAATGCGTCAGAGAGCGTCAGTGAGACCACGCGTCCCGCCGAATGAGCACGTGCGGCGGCCAAGCGGAACGCCTCTTTTGCTTCATCACGGTCGAAGAGATAACCCTCCATGTACAACACTGCTCCTGCCTCGACAGTGCCTGCATCAACGTCATCAAAATTGAGCAATGTACTGATTCCGAGAAATGTGTTCATCGTGCGTTCTGCATCAGGAGTCACGGCAATGATGCATCGACCTGTGGGCTCATCACTTGGCATGGGGTTCGACCTGAAGTCCACGCCGAGCGATTGCAGATCGCGAGAGAACACTTGACCGAGAATGTCATCTGCGACCTTTCCGATGTAGGCAACCTTTCCACCAAGACTGGCGATGCCCGCGATGGTGTTGGCAGCTGAACCTCCACTCGTTTCGAGTCCCGATCCGAGTGCGCCGTACAACTCAATTGCACGTTCGGTGTCGATCAACTGCATGGAACCCTTCGTGAGGCCGAAATCCGAGATGAAATTGTCATCGACCTGCGAAATGACATCCACCAAGGCATTGCCGATACCAACCACGTCATACATGACACCGGCGGACCTTCCACGACGATGAAGTACATCGGAGACACTTGACTGAATTTGGTCGTCTGGCACGAAATGACAACTTAGTGCTCTTCAGCAGCACAAGTAGCCTTCAAAGTGTGAGCACACAGCCAAGTCACCTCAACAATCCCCATCGATTGCCACGGGCTGTCACGCCGCAGTTGTACACACTTCGACTCTCCCCCGACCTCCATACAGCCGCATTCAACGGAACAGTCTCGATTGATATGACTGTTCATTCGTCAGTTGAGTGCATCGTGATGAATGCAAAAGAGCTCACTATCGCCTCTATTCATGTTGACGGCACGGAGGTGGGTTGGTCGCTGCACGAGGCCACCGAGCGTTTGATTATCGACGTTGCTCGCGATGCTGGCGACACCACCATCGACATCAACTTTGCCGGCGTGTTGAACGACAAGCTTCGCGGTTTCTACCGCTCGACCTACGTGGACGACAAGGGTGAAGAACAGGTCATCGCCACCACGCAGATGCAGTCGACTGATTGTCGACGGGCCTTCCCGTGTTTCGACGAGCCCGACTTCAAAGCGGTGTTTCGCGTCACTCTCGAGGTCGACGAGGGACTTCTAGCCATCTCCAATGGAAGGGAGATTTCGCGCACGTCCCTTGGCGGTGGACGGACGCTTGTTCACTTTGCTGACACGATGGCGATGAGCACATATTTGGTTGCCTTCGTCGTGGGGAAGCTCGAAGCGACAGAGCCAGTCATGGTGAACGGTATTCCCCTGCGCACCATCCACATACCTGGCAAAGCTCATCTCACCGAGTTCGGACTCAAGGTCGGTGCGTACTGTCTCGATTGGTTCGAGCGCTACTACGACATTCCCTACCCGAGTGACAAAGTCGACATGATCGCACTCCCCGACTTTGCTGCCGGTGCCATGGAAAACCTGGGCTGCATCACCTTCCGCGAAGTGTTGTTGCTTGTAGATCCGGCCACATCGACCCAAGTTGAACGTGAATTGGTGGCAGATGTCGTTGCACATGAACTTGCTCATATGTGGTTCGGTGACTTGGTGACGATGAAATGGTGGAACGGAATTTGGCTGAATGAGGCATTCGCGACATTCATGGAGGTGGCCGCATGCGATGCATTCGCTCCGCAATGGAAGCGCTGGGTGTCGTTTGGTCTCGAGCGAAGTGTCGCATTTGAAACCGACTCCCTACGCAGCACTCGACCCATTGAATTTGAAGTGCTCTCACCAGACGACAGTGAAGGCATGTTCGACGTGCTCACGTACCAAAAGGGCGGCGCCGTTTTGCGCATGTTGGAGCAATACCTCGGTGAAGAACGATTTCGTCGTGGCGTGAATCGTTACCTCACGACACATTCCTACGGAAACACCGAGACCTCAGACCTGTGGGATGCAATCGAAGCATCTGTCGATGACGGGGGCGACAACGTTCCTGTACGACGCCTCATGGACAGCTGGATCTGGCAAGCGGGATATCCACTTGTCACCGCCCACCTCACCGACGGTCACCTTGTGCTTGATCAACGTCGCTTCAGTTTTGATGATCAACCTGATGCCACCACATGGCTGGTGCCAGTTCATGTGCGGGTCGGAGACTCACTGCACAAGTTGCTCTTGCAAGATGAGCCGCTACGACTACCGGTACCGAATACCTCTGTACCAATCATTGTGAACGCCGGAGGAAGTGGGTTCTTCCGAGTCGCCTATTCAGAAGACCTACTGGAACGACTGACTGGCGACGCCTTCAGCCGACTTGATGTGCTCGAGCGTTACAACTTGGTCGATGATGCATGGAACTCGGTAGTTGCGGGCCACCTATCAGCCTCCCGCTTTGTCGAGATGTGCAAGCAATGGCGCGGTGAACGAGACCTCGCTGTTTGGCAGGCAATGATTGCCGGCTTGAAGTTTGTCAATCGCCTCTTACCAACTGAGGACGACTCATTTCTCGCCCGATACGTTGTCGACATCGTGACGCCATGTCTTCACGATCTCGGTTGGGAACCACGCACCGGTGAAAGTGACCTCGACGCAAAGTTACGGGGCCTCATCGTGTCGACTCTCGCAGTTCTTGGCCGCGATGCCGACGCGCAACGTCGTTGCCGTGACATCTTCAACCGATCTGCCAACGAAGACCTCGACCCTGAACTGGTCGCCAGCGCCACCAGTGTGGTCGCGGCCATTGGCGACACAACGGACTATGAGGCATTTCTTGCCCGGTTCCGCGAGCCCAGTACTCCACAAGAGCAAATTCGCATGCTGTACGCGCTCGCCGATTTTGACTCTGAGGAACTGGTGATGCGCAGTTGTGAGCTGGCGTTCAGTGGTGAAGTGAAGTCTCAGAATGCACCGTTCCTATTGAACCGCTGCATTGCGAACAAGAATCACGGTGAAGTTGTGTGGAAACATGTCCGTCAACATTGGGACACGGCCAATAAAACGTTCCCGGTCAACACGATTATTCGCATGATTGACAGCGTGAGACTATTGATGTCCGACGCTGCCGAAGCCGATGTACAGGCGTTCTTTGGTGAACACGACATTCCCCAAGCAGTACTCACTCTGAAGCAAGTGCTTGAGCGTCAACGCGTGAATTCCTCGTTACGCCGACGTGAGGCCAACCGCCTTGTCAGCGACTTGTCGCGCTGAGCTCGCCTTTAGCAACTCGCTCTCGAAGCTCGCGCTTCAGGAACTTGCCAGCGGCATTGCGCGGAAGTGGCTCTGTCATGAACACAACTTTACTCGGCACTTTGAATGATGCGATCTTTCCATCAAGATGCGCCCACAAGTCCTGTGCAGTCATTGAGTGACCCTCGTTGACGAGGATCGCCACTGCGACTTCTTCCCCAAGCCGCTCGTGCGGCACTCCGAAGACTGCTGCTTCGTGTACCGCAGGATGCTCGTAGATGGCTGTCTCCACTTCAGCGCTGTACACATTCTCACCACCGCGAAGAATCATGTCCTTGATGCGGTCTTGGATGTACACAAAACCCTCTTCATCGATGTAGCCGGCATCACCTGTGTACAACCATCCGTCACGAATAGTTTCGGCAGTTGCGTCGGGGCGGTTCCAATAACCACGAATGAGCATCGGCCCGAACATGCAAATTTCACCCCGCTCGCCTCGAGGAAGTGTGCGTCCGTCTTCGTCGCGTACTTCCACGCGCATCGGCGGAATCCATCGACCAGTGCTGGTGGGATGGGTTATGTAGTCGTGACCACGGTTTCCGGGTCCGTATGCGTTTGTCTCGGTCATGCCGTAGCCCAACTGTGGTCCACCCTGCGGAACGCTCTCTGCAACTTTCTCGACGAGCGGCGCAGGTGCTGGCGCGCCACCTCCGCCAACTTGGCGAAGTGATGACGTGTCGAATTCTCCGAATCGTGGGTGATTGACAAGGTCCCAACTCTGCGTCGGCACACCGATGAAGGTGGTGATCTTTTCGTCTTGAATGATGTGCAGAGCTTTCTCGGCATCCCACTTGTACATGATGACGAGTTTGGTTCCGCCCACGAAACAGCCGAGCATGACCGGCACACAGCCGGTGACATGGAACAACGGAACAATCAGGATGAATGCTGGGTCAACAGAGTCGGACCCCGGCGTCACCCCTTCACGAAGATTCTCAACTGCAGTGCGGGCCACAAAGCTCATGAGTGCGCTGATGACTGCCCGATGCGTTGACACCGCCCCTTTCGGGCGACCCGTCGTGCCGGAGGTGTAAAGAATCGTTGCGTCATCGTCGCTGTCGATGGAAGCACCAGGGTGCTTGGCACCGTGCGGCAACACCGACTCCCACTGATCGACGCCAGCAGGAAGGCTTGCCTCTGCACGCACGACAAGTGCCTTCACCGAAAGTTCCTCGCACGTCGCCCGTCCGGTGGCGTACCGCTGTTCGTCACAGATGAGCACCGTCGCGCCCGAGTCTCGAAGTGCAAAGTCCATCTCGTCTTCGGTCCACCATGAGTTCATTGACACCGAGATGGCCCCGATGGAAGTGATGGCAGCAAATGACACCACCCACTCGGGATAGTTGCGCATCGCGACAGCGACGCGATCACCCTTCTTCACGTTGTACGTGTTCACCAATAGATACGCGAGCGCATCGACATGCTCCATGGTCTTGGCGAACGACCACCGCTCACCTTCGTACACGAGGAATGTCTTGTCGCCGTGAAAGCGGGCAAGATCGAAGAACTGCCCGAGGTGCTGCGGAGCGTTCTTGAACACCTGCATGCGAACACCGCGCACCTCTGCTTCAACTAGTTCGAGCGGCGTACCAGACCCCGGAGAAAGAATCGCCTTGACTGCCTCATCAAAACTGAGTCCCACGATGCCCCCTCTTTACGACCACGCTGCAACCCCCGTTGCACATGGCGTTGTTGTAACTGGTCACGCGCACGCGAGTGCGGTGGTGGAGCTGAGGGGAATTGAACCCCTGGCCTCTACATTGCGAACGTAGCGCTCTACCAACTGAGCTACAGCCCCAAGAAGAGCCAAGGCTACCTGCGGATGGGTCGCTCAGGCAGCGCTGAAGTAACGCTGGCGATGGCGACGCATCTGCTCTTGCGTACGAATCTGCACCAACATCCAGCAATATCCGACCAGCGCTGCAACGGCGATGGCGAATGCCCAGATCATTGCACCACTACCGGTGGTGAATGCGAGGAACAGGGTTAAGAGATTTGCCCCAATGAGTGCATAGAGAGCATTCGTGCGACGGCGACGAACAATGTCACGCGTTGACATGAATGCGCTCTCGGGCGCGAGATGTGAACGAGTGTGATCTGCGTTGTGGTGACGACGGCGAGCCGAGGCTGCCGACTCATCGGGCGCTGACGACGGAACCACTCGCATGCGGGCGCTGGTGCGTTCCGTCACGCGGGGTGCCTGTGCACGCGGAGCCTGGGCCAACGGTCTGGCCATGGCGCGCATCGGAGCCTGAGCTCGCAAGGGCGCCTGGGTGCGTTGCAGCGAGTACAACTGGCGACGGAATTCGGTGATGGACGACACCGGACGTGAATCGATACGCGAACGGAACAGAGGCGGCAAGAGAACCGCCATCCATGCGGCACCCACGAGGAGAAGTATGAGTTTGCTCATGCGGAATCTGGCCCTGTGTGTGAGAACTTTCGCAGCCCCGTGACGGAGCCCGTTGCGTGAGGAGAAGTGTACGGGGGATGAACGCTCAAGGCGACGACCAACGACGATCCCCTGTGGATAACTCAGCGTAGATCTCCGTCAAACCCATAAAAATGGCGGTTCTACGACCCCGAGGGGGCAGCACTGTGGCACCTGACCACCCCGGGCGCCACCAACCCTGATGGCGGCTATCAAGCTTCAGGCGTCGACTGTCGACGAAATGTTCCCGAGCGACCGCCAGTCTTTTCCCAAAGTGCAAGTTCCCCGATAGTCATTCCACGGTCCGCGCTCTTACACATGTCGTAGATCGTGAGCGCGGCCACTGAACATGCGTGCAGGGCTTCCATTTCGACTCCGGTGCGCTCCACAGTGTCGACAGACACTTCGATCTCAACAAAGTCATCGCCGATTTCGAAGTTCACGGCCACCGCCCCGACAAGCAACGGGTGACACAGCGGGATGAGGTCACTTGTTCGTTTGGCGGCCTGAATGCCAGCCACTCTGGCAACGGCCAACACATCTCCCTTTTTCACTTCACGGTTGATGACGGCCGCGGCAGTGTCGGGTTGCATGAACACCTTGCACTTGGCAATGGCCCGCCGATGAGTCGCGTCTTTGGGCGTCACGTCGACCATGCGGGCGTGACCCAACGGGTCGAGGTGGGTGAAGTTCAATTCCGGCATCGCTTGATGAGCGTACCGGTCAGACCGAACCCCCTAAACGAGCGAAAGACACCCGTGGCTCAGCGTCGGCGCCAGGGAAACGTCGGGGTCCGCTTTTCCTTAAAAGCGGCAATCCCCTCATCAAGCTCTCCTGATGACTTTGGTACCGGAGCCCACCTGCTGCGCGTTGCCTCACTCACTGAACCACTTGCGGTGATCTCCGAGATCATTGCTTTGGTTGCTGTTTGGGTCAGCGAGGAGCGCGACAACAAAGTGGCAACCACCGTATCGACGGCCTTGTCGAGAGCGTCTGGTGCATGGACCTCATGGACCAGACCTGAATTGCAAGCTGCCTCGGCATCAACAATGTCGCCGGTGAAGATCAGTCTCTTCGCATTCGATGCACCCAATTCGCGAACAGCCCGCTCTAGCGAATTTGACGGATACACAATGCCCAACTTCGCAGGCGTGATACCAAATGTTGCGGTGGTGTCGGCGATGCGAATGTCACATGTGAGGGCGATACTGACGCCTCCTCCGATGCAATTACCGCGTACCACCGCGATGGTCGGTGCAGGAAAATTGGTCAACTGTTCTTCGGCGCGCCAATTGTCCTGCGCATAGTCACCTTCAACACCGTCACTCAGCCCACCAATGTCCGCACCAGCACAGAAGTGATGTCCTTCGCCTCGCACGATGAGCACCCGCACATTCGAGTTCTTCGCCAAGGCTTCAACCGAGTCACCGATGGCACGCCACATGTCGTGCGTTACTGAGTTCCGTTTCTCCGGACGGTTCAGCGTAAGCGTCGCAACATCACCGTTGACGGCGATGTCAACCCCAGTCGACATCGTCAACCTCCGATTTGGCTCATCGTGCGACGTGGCTTCACGAAAGTCACCTGACCGATTTGGTGGCCAGCCCATTTCATGCCAACTGCCTGACGAATGAGGTCGGCAACTTCACTGTCACTCGCACCGTTTCGTAACAAGGCACGCACATCGAACTCATTCGTCGCAAAGAGACAGGTACGAAACTGACCGTCGGACGTGAGACGAACACGATCGCAGTCTCCGCAGAATGGCTTCGTGACCGAGGGAATGACGCCCACGGTTCCGCGTCCGTCCACGTATTCCCACCGGTCTGCCGGAGCAGCGCCACGCGCAGGAAGTTGGCGAAGCGGATGCACCGCTTCGATGCGAGCGACGATTTCGTCTTGGCTCACTACTTTGTTCCGTTCCCACTCATCGCTGGCATCGAGTGGCATGAATTCGATAAATCGAACTTCGACCTCGTTGTCACGGCCGAACTCTGCGAGCGCGACAATCTCGTCATCGTTGACTTCGCGCTCAATAACAGCATTGACCTTCACAGGCGTAAATCCTGCTGCCTGAGCGGCGTGAATGCCCGCGAGCACGTTGTGCAATTCATCGCGACGTGTCATGCGTTCGAACTTTTCGCGTTGCAGTGAGTCAAGGCTGACATTGATTCGCTCAAGACCTGCGCTACGAAGTTCGCTGGCGTTGTTTCGCAAAGTAGATCCATTGGTGGTGAGCGCAAGGTCTGGCGCCATGCCAGCTCGAGGAGTGTTCGCATTTGAGGGCACCCGCAAGGCGGCGAGCTTTGAAATCAGCACTGGAAGGTGGGCACGCACCGTCGGTTCACCACCAGTCAGCCGGAGACTGTCGACGTGGAAGTGTTCGACGCAGATGCGCGCCACTCGCTCGATTTCTTCGAACGTCAGGATGTGCGATTTGTCGAGCCACACCATTCCCTCTTCGGGCATGCAGTACGTACAACGAAAGTTGCAGCGATCCGTCACCGAAATTCGCAAATCGCGCACGGTACGCCCAAAGGGATCTACCAACTCCACAGCGACAGCCTATGCAGGGCGAAACAACAACGCCCGAGCCGTGTCGCCTGCCTTCATTCCGTTTCCGTTGGGGACTTCGAGCAGTGCATTCGTCTGTGCTGAGGCAGACAACTGATGGCTTGCCTGCGCATCACTTCGTCGAACGTGAAGTCGACCATCTTGGTGCCAGTAGGCAAACACCCTGTCGAAGTGCACTTTCCCATCTGACTTTCGTTGAATGTCGTCATCAAGAATCACGGTCGCGTACGAACGAAATGCTGTTGTTGCGGGGTGCCCTGCCATTGAGCGAAGCGCTGGTCTGGCGAGAAGTTCGAAACTGACAAACGAGGACACCGGGTTACCAGGCAACCCGAACACCGGAACGTGTCTTGTACCTGCAGTGATCTCACCGAAAGCGAATGGTTTCGCGGGCTTCATCGCAATCTGCATCCAGCGCATGTCGGCAATTCGTGACAACACCAACTTCACCACGTCGTAGTCGCCCATGCTGACTCCACCGCTAGTGACAATTGCATCGCAGGTTTCGGCGGCCTCACGCAAGACGCGCTCGAGCGCATCTTCATCATCGCGAACGATTCCGTAATCGACGGATTCACACCCGGCGTCGGCAACGAGCCGAAGCAACATCGTTCGGTTGCTCTCGCGAATCTGACCTATATGTAATGGACTGCCGTCATCCACCAATTCGTCGCCAGTTGACAACACCGCCACACGCGGACGCGGATGTGCTGATGCGCTGCGTACATTGCAACTGGACAGCACTCCCAACATTGCGGCATTGACTTCGACACCGGCAGAGAACAGCACATCTCCCCGCTTGATGTCGCTTCCAGCAAGACGAATTCCTGCTCCGGCAGGTACCGATGTCTTCACCACGACGCCATCAACATCTTCCAGTCGCTCCGTGTCTTCGACCATGACAATTGCATCGCAACCCTCTGGTATCGGTGCGCCAGTCATGATGCGCACAGCAGTACCTGGCTCAACTGCGATACCCGGCGCTGCGCCAGCGGTCAACTCACCGACGACTTTCAATGTCGCTGGAGGAGACACGACATCACTACTTCGTACTGCATACCCATCAACAGCGGTGTTCTCGAACGGAGGGACACTCTCTGGCGCCGTCACTGCATCGGCCAGCACCAGGCCGTAGAGGTCTTCGAGAGCGACCGGAGATGAGGTCAGTCGTGTGCAACGTGACAGCACATGTTGACGGGCATCCTCAAGTGGGGTCACATCAATGAAGGTACCGGCAAGTTCAGATGCAAGGCTGTGCCCGTGGCCAACTATCTCGCGCTGCCTTCGAGCGGTTTGACGCTCGACTGGAACTCATCGGCGGGTGACCACTCGAGCAGGGTGCGACTGCGTTGGGAAAATGAAGGATGGACCGCCGAAATAGATCTTGTTCCAGATCGAGCGACGGCCGTCTTGCGACTGTCCGCCACTTGGGCCGTACAGCAGTTCTTGCTGTTTCGTGACATGAAGGACCCCGACTTGTGGCTCGCCACCGATGGGCGTGGGCGTTGGGGTGAGATGCACGGGTCAGAGCGTCGCGACCTCGACGGATGTGTCGACATCGACTTGATAGGAACACCGTTCACGAACAGCATCGCCATCCATCGTCTGCAGCTGCAGATTGGCGAGAGTGCAGATGTTCTCATCATGTCCATTGATGTCAAGACACTCGCCGTTGAAAGAATGTTGCAGCGCTACACCCGTACAGGTGCTTCGACTTGGCGTTACCCGTCGCTTGCTGCAGGTGTCGCTGTCGAAGTGTCCGTCGATGACCATGGCCTGGTCATTGACGAGCCACCATCATTTTTTCGATCAACGTCTGTTCGGTGAATGAGGTTGGCTCAGTTACCAGCTCACTCAAGAACCAGCCCACCCAAAAATGACGTCAGTTAGAACCCGACTCGACCACGCAGCCACGCCTGCAAGGCATTGGACGTATCGGGACGGTTCAGCGCAATGTCGATGACTGCTGTCAACCATCCCATCGGTGTTCCTGTGTCGTAGCGAGCGCTCTTGTTGATGAGGCCGGCCAATGGTGACTCAAGTGACTGTGCGCGCAATGCATCGGTTAGTTGCAACTCGCCGTTCGCATGCGGAGTTAGGCGTGCGATCTTGTCGAACACATCTGGGGTCAACACGTATCGGCCGATGATGATGAGGTTGCTCGGTGCGTCCTCCATCTTCGGCTTCTCCACCACATCCACGATGCAAAACGGCCCATCGTGTGGTGCCCCCTCTGCCGGAGTGATGACGCCGTACGAGCTGACTTCATCGCGGGCGACGCGCATGAGACCGACTGCACCGACCCCTGTGGCGTCAACTGAATCAACCAAACTCTGCAGCAGATGTGAATCGCCCATCAATTCATCTGGCAACAGCACAACGAATGGTTCGTCGGCAACAACATCGCGTGCGCAACCGACAGCATGACCAAGGCCGAGCGGCGCATCTTGGTACACCACTGATACACGTACATCGGTACCGATGCGTGTCAACCGCTCCGCCAACTCTGCCCGTCCGCTTGCGCGTACCCGCTCGACTACATCAGGCGCCGGTCGCACGTAGGCCTCGATGCCAGGCTTCTGCGCGCTCGACACCAGCACGATGTGATCAACTCCCACTTCGACGGCCTCATCCATGACCAACTGAAGTGCTGGCATGTCAATGATGGGAAGCAGTTCCTTGGGCACTGCCTTGGTGACCGGCAAAAAACGGGTGCCGAGTCCGGCGGCGGGGATAACTGCGGTGCGCGCTTTCACTCACCGGCACCCTAGCCAGATACCATTTAGCACTCGAACCCCCCGACTGCTAGGGGCACAACAGCTCCCAGAGGTTGACATGCCTACCTACGTGTACAAGTTCATCGACACCGGCGAGACCATCGAAGTGCAACAAGCGTTCACTGACGATGCTCTCACCGAAGCTGCCCACCCGAGTGACGGCACAATGCGCCCGGTGAAGAAGGTGTTCACACCTGTCGGCATCACCTTCAAAGGTGGCGGCTTTTACAAGACGGATAATTCGAAGTCCGGTGGCTCAACATCCAGCACCTCGAGCACCACGGCGAGTTCCTCGAGCGATTCGAGTTCGTCGTCGAGTTCGTCTTCGACAGACTCGTCCTCCACGTCAGCCTCAACGTCGGCTTTATCATCGGCATCGAGCAGCGGATCCACCAGTTCTGAATGACGGCGCACTGAAGTCAGCGTCAAAGAACCGACTGGGCACACATCTGCAAGGTGCGTGGACTAAGTAAACGTCGCGTCGCTGAAGTCAGCGAGCAACTTCGACTCAATCGGCAGTGGCAACGGGCGTTAGCTGCATGTTGCGCCGTTTTTGTCGCACTCATCGTGATGTCGCAAGTGCTCTCGCAGCAGAAAGTGATGCAGCGCTGGGCAACGACTCAAGAAGTGCTTGTCGCAACATCTGATATCTCACCAGGTGAGACCCTCACGCCTGAGAACACAATGCGCACATCTGTACCTCAAGCAATCACCCCTCGTGACGCACTCGTGTTGCTCACATCCGACAAGAGCGCTTCCGCACTCATTGTCGCGGGCCAAGTCATCAGCAAACTTCATGTCGGTGCCACCGCAACGCTCACACCTGAAGGTTGGAAAACTGTCGCCTTACCCGACGATGTGATGCTGCCGCTGTCGATTGTCGGTGCAAAGGTCGACGTGGTTGTCGAGACACGCGTCGTGGTCAACAATGCCATTCTCGTCGGCATTGCTACTGACACCCACAATGCGACTATCGCCGTGCCTGAGCAACATGCACCCGCTGTCGCTATTGCAGCACAGCAGGGAACACTCACCCTTGTTGGTTCATCGTGAAGCAGCAGCTCACCTGAGCAACGTGCTCAGGCACCACTCATCGTGACATCACGGATGACGAGGCTGACTCCCGATGCCCGCATCGGCAACCAGTCGATGTCGCCACCGATGGCAACAATGTCTTGCAGCATTCGCTGAAGCGTTGAAGCAATCGTGAACTCACGCACAGGTTCAGCAGTCGCACCATTTCGAATCAGGAGACCCGATGCACCGGTGGAGAAATCACCCGAAATCGAGTTCACTCCACTATGGAGCCCCTGCACCATTTGTATGAGTACGCCATCGTCAATATCAGCGATGAGTTGCTGCTGAGACGCTGTGCCAGGCACCAGTTGCAGAGCCAAACAACCAACACCGGGAGATCCGCCCAAACCACCCCGTGTGGCGTTACCAGTGCTCTTTGTGCCAGCACGACGCGCGCTGTACGACGAGTGCACGAACTTCTTCAATTGCCCCTGTTCGATAAGCACATTTCGGCGCGCGGCCAGGCCTTCTCCGTCGAGATCCGTGGCGGTGTATGCGCGAGAGTCTGTCGGATCATCAATAAGCGTGACCATTGACGATGCAACCGTCTCGTTTAAACGGTCTTTGAAGAGACTGCGTCCCTTGATGACGCTCTCCCCGTTCAAAGTGGAGCCGATAATCGACAAAAACTGTGCGGTGACATACGGGTCAAGCACCACAGTGGTGCGCTTGCTCGGAGGTTTCACCGCCCCCAATAGTCGAGTCGCGCGCTCAGCCGCTTCACGACCTGCCTTGTCGAGGTCGAACTCGCCTGGCCACTTACCGACAGAGAATCCGAACCCAGTCTGAGTTTCGTCACCATCATCGGCCAATGTTCCGACGGATGCGTAACAACCGTTCTCGCGCCCACCAGATCGAACTCCGGTTGTCGTGGCAAATGCTTCTTCCGCGAACACATCGCTGTAACTCGCATCTTCCACGCGTACGCGCTTATCGGCAGCCAGAGCGATTTTCTCGAGGCGCTTGGCAATTGCGATCTTCTCTTCGGTAGGAAAATGCTCGAGTTGTTCATTCCATAGTTGTTGCGGAACGACCGGCACCCCGTCGGGCTCAGCAAGGCCTGCCCACTCATCGACTGATCCGAGTTCTGCATTCTCACGTGCCTCAGCGAGTACTTCTTCCAACGCGCTTACATCGAGAGTGCCGGCATACGACGTGCCGGTTCGACCGTTGCGGATGATGCGAACACCGACACCTTCACTTTGTGCACTGACGAAGTGTTCGATCTCGCCCTCGTAAATACGGATGTCAGTTTCACGAGCACGCGACACATACGCCTCGATCTGCTCACCGGGCTTGGCTTGGGCAACGATTCGATCAGCGATGTCTTGGAGTTGACGAACAGAATCTGGTGTCGACCCTGATGCTGGTGACGCAGTCGACATGGTCAGGCGGCCGTTCCGCCGACAGTGAGACTCTTCACGCGAAGTGTGGGTTGGCCATCACCAACTGGCACCCCTTGTCCGTCTTTGCCGCATGTTCCAGGGTTCCCCATGGCAAAGTCGTTGCCGAGCATGTCGATGTCCGCGAGCACCTGCGGTCCGTTACCGATGAGGTTGCCCTCACGAATTGGTTCGGTGATTTCGCCGTTCTCGATGAGGTACGCCTCGGTCATACCGAAAACGAAATCTCCGGTTGCCGTGTCGACACTTCCACCACCCAATTTGGCGACATATACGCCACGGTCGGTGTTCTTGACGATGTCATCGGGATCACTGTCGCCATTCATCACGAATGTGTTGGTCATGCGCACCATCGGCAAGTCGGCATATGACTGACGGCGACCATTTCCACTTTGCGAACGATTGTCGTTTCGTGCGCGCAAGTAGTCCCACATGTAGTCAGTGAGGATGCCATCTTGAATGAGCACATTGCGCTGACTGTCGTGACCTTCATCGTCGATACCAATTGCGCCCCATTCGGCCGTCATGGTGCCGTCATCAACAAGCGTGACAAGCGGTGATGCGACAAGTTCACCGACACGATTGCGGTACACACTCGCACCCTTCGCCACGAGATCTGCTTCCAAGCCGTGCCCACATGCTTCGTGGAAGAGCACCCCGCCAGAGCCACACTTGATAACCACTGGCATGGCACCAGAGGGTGCGGGTCGCGCACGCAGCTTTGTGACCGCCTGACGCGCAGCCGCAACCGCAAGGTCGCCGACATCGTTGTGTTCGAACACTTCGTATCCGATGGTGTGGCCCATTGATTCGTACCCGGTTTGCATGCCCAGGTCGCCGTCGGCAACCACACTCACACGGAACAATGAACGCACTTGTTCATCTGATGCGAGCACGCCATCGCTGTTTGCAACCAGAATGCGTCGCACACTGTCGGCGTAGCCAGCCGACACCTGAACGATGGAACCATGCACTCCTCGTGCAGCGTCGTCTGCGCGCATGAGAAGAGCAACTTTGTCGGATTTCGGTACAGAGCCCGGCAAGACGCGCACCACATTGACCGGATGTCGACGAGGCGACGACAAGGCCACTTTCTTGGTGCCACCACCACCTGAGCGCGCTGCGGCGGCGGCGGCCTGAGCGGCCTCGATGAGCCCGCGCTCGGAGAGATCGGCCGTATGCGCAAAACCTGTGGTGTCACCCGCGACAACTCGAATGCCGGCTCCGCGGTTGCGCCCGCTCGTGACCTGCTCGACCTTGCCGTCATCGAGACCGGCCGAGACCGACCGCTTGTCTTCGATGAACACCTCGGAGAAATCTGCCCCCATCGACCGGCCGGCATCGAGAACTCGCGCCAAAGTGTCGGAATCAAATTCGCTGGTGAGGTCAACCATTGTCACGTATTCGAGCCTACAGAGCCCTCACCTGCCCGTGCCCAAGCGGGCGCGTCGTATCCTCTCCTGTGAACGTATGTCTGGTGAGTCTTTGAGCGTCGATGTTCCTCCGGTGGTGATTGCTCCGCGCGAGCGTGAACACGTCACCAGGTGGTGGAAGGAAGCCATCGTGATGGCCACGTTCTATGCCATCTATACGGCGACACGAAACCGGTTTGGCTCAGCGCGCGTTGGTGACACCGACGTACCACTTCACGCTTTCAACAACGCTGTACGTGTCATCCGCATCGAACGAGCACTGGGTCTGTACCACGAAGAGTCAATCCAAGATCTCTTTCTTCCCTACCGCGCGCTCATTCAAGCGATGAACACTTTTTACGGAACTGCTCATTTCATTGTCACCATCGGTGTGTTTTTCGTTCTGTATCGCAAACGCAAAGACGTATTTCCGTTGTTTCGTAATGCACTTGCCGCCACGACTGCGCTTGCGATTTTTGGTTTCGCATTGTTTCCATTGATGCCCCCACGACTGCTCGACGTGCAATGCCCTCCTGCTGGCTTCGGTGCTGCATGCATCGAACATGAGATGCGCAACTACAACGGCGCCACCAGTTTCGGTTACATCGACACGCTGAAAGATTTTGGCGGTCCATGGGATTTTGATTCAGGTGGCATCGCAAAACTGTCGAATCAATATGCAGCCATGCCAAGCCTTCACATCGGATGGGCTTCGTGGTGCGCTTTTGGTTTGTGGCCGCTGTGGCGAAAGAAGTGGGTGCGTGCAGCAGTCCTGCTGTATCCGGCACTCACTCTGTTCTGCATCGTCGTCACTGGGAACCACTTCTGGCTCGATGGAGTCGGTGGCTTGCTTGCCCTCGCGGTCGGCTTCGTCATTGGCGAACGACTCCATACCTTGAACCAACGCCGGCTCGATCGAAAATTTGCTGGTCACATCGCCGCGCATCCGGCATCTGGCGCGTGACAACCGACCAGTAGGGGCTGGGCCCAAACCGCACCTCGAAGCGACCCACAGTTGACCCACAGGTAGCCTAACGATGCATGTCACTGCTCGACTCCATTCGTGAACCGGCCGATTTACGAGCCCTCACAATGCCTGAGCTTGAGCAACTTTCGGGCGAAATACGCGACTTCATTGTTCAGGCCGTCAGCGAGACCGGCGGTCACCTCGGCAGCAATCTCGGTGCCGTTGAGTTGACGCTCGCCTTGCACCGCGTGTTCTCCAGTCCCGTCGATGCAGTGCTCTGGGACACCGGCCACCAGGCCTACGTGCACAAGATCGTCACCGGCCGCCAAGGTGGCTTCAGTCATCTGCGCCAAGCAAACGGCATCTCGGGTTATCCGAGTCGCGAAGAGAGCAAGCACGACTTCATCGAAAACAGCCATGCATCAACGGTTCTCAGTTACGCACACGGGCTTGCAGTCGCCCGCGACATGGGTGCCAACTCTCACGGACACATCGTCGCAATCATCGGTGACGGTTCGATGACCGGAGGCATGGCTTACGAGGCGCTCAACAACCTTGGCCATAGCAAGCGCAAAGTCATCATCGTGCTGAACGACAACGGCCGCAGCTACGCACCGACAATTTCGAATCTCACTACTGGTGGCCCACAAAATGCTGAGGCGACTGGCGAGTTACCTCGACTTCCCGAGCGCATCACCGGAAAGTTGTCCGAGACGCTTGTCAACATTCGATTGAACCCTGTGTATTTGCGTCGACAACGCAAGATTGAACAGTTTCTTCGCGACTTACCTGTCGTTGGTCGTCAAGCAGAACAAGGAATGGAAGCATTCAAGGCCGCAGTTCGCGAGTTCTTGCAGCCGCCATCATTCTTTGAGGCCCTCGGTGTTCGCTACGTCGGCCCCGTTGACGGTCACGACATTGAGGCACTAGAGGCAGCTTTTCATTCTGCGATTGATCGTGAAGCTGAAGGGCCGATCGTCGTGCACGTGCTCACCCACAAGGGCAAGGGTTACCCGCCGGCAGAAGACGACGACGAGAAGCACCTGCATGACACTCCAACATTCGACCCCGTCAATGGCCCAGCGCAAAGCGGTCCATCTGGCTACACCGCCACATTCGGTGACGCAATCGTCAAAGAGGCAGAGCTCGACTCGCGCATCGTTGCAATCACAGCCGCGATGCCCGGACCAACCGGTTTGCTGAAATTCAAGGATCACTTCCCCGACCGTTTTCTCGATGTCGGTATCGCCGAGCAACACGCGGTCACCATGGCCGCTGGAATGGCGATGGGAGGGCTTCGCCCTGTCGTTGCGTTGTATTCAACATTCCTGTCGCGTGCGTGGGACCAAGTGGTGTACGACGTTGCATTGCACCGCCTCCCCGTCATCTTCTGCCTCGACCGTGCCGGCATCACAGGTGACGATGGCCCGAGTCACCACGGCATCTACGACATGGCACTCCTTTCAAAGGTTCCTGGTATGCGCGTTCTCGCTCCGAGCAGTACACAAGAACTTGAAGTCATGCTGCATGACGCAATGACGCTTGCGAATGAGGGGCCTGTTGTCATTCGATACCCCAAGGGGCTCGCCCGCAATACACCAGATGCACCGTTGGGTGATGGTCTTCGTGCGCGTCAACTGACCGACGGAGATAGAAGCGTGTGCGTACTCGCCATCGGCAAATTGGTTGCTGCTGCAGAAAAAGCAGCCGCGACACTGGAAGCGGACGGCATCAAAGTCGAAGTGTGGGATGTGCGGTCATGCGCACCACTCGACGAAGCCATGCTGACAAGTGCTGCTCAGAACGCTCATGTGTTGACTTTCGAGGACGGTCTGCGGGATGGCGGAATAGGCATGACCATTGCCGACCGCATCACTTCGCTCAACTCAAACGTCAATGTGCGCGTTCATGGTGTGCCGACGAAGTTCATTCCGCAGGCAAAGCCCGACGCGATTCTTGCGCAATTCGGTCTCGATGCAAACGGCATTGCCACCGCAATACGTCACGCATTGCACGGCTGATCATGTCGAACGAATTTGCCACCGACCTCACGTTGGCTCTTGCGCTCGCCGACGCCGCCGATGCGTTCACACTTCCTCGGTTTCGCGAACGTTCTTTCTCGGTGGCCTTGAAAGAAGATCTCACCGAAGTGACAGAAGTTGACCGAGGTGCTGAAGCGTTGATCATGGACGTCATCCGTCGTGAACGACCGCACCATGGCTGGTACGGCGAAGAGCACGGCAGTGGAGAAGGAGACGGTTGGACATGGGTTGTCGACCCCATCGATGGCACGAGCAACTTTGTTCGCGGTGTGCCTGTGTGGGCCACTTTGATTGCTCTCGTGCAC
>VGCD01000009.1 GCA_016870215.1 Actinomycetota bacterium | reverse complement strand
ACATGTTCGAGTCGCACCTAGCGCAGCCACCGCATTGCCGATACGAGCGCCATCGAGATGCACACGCAGACCGTGCTTGTGGGCGACATCACACAACTGGCGAACTTCATCAAGTGAGTACAGAGTTCCCATCTCAGTCGGCTGACTGATTGAGACAACTCCCGGCTGAGCATGGTGCACATTCCCAAGGGCTTGAACGGCGAATTCAATGTGTTCAACTTTCAACTTGCCATCAGGAGCAGGGAAGGTCTGCAGTTTGACTCCGAGCGCACGCTCTGGCGCGCCTGTCTCATCAACGGCGATGTGAGCCCATTCAGTGCACACGATCGACTCCGCGCGCCCTAACAGGCAGGCGAGTGCGAGCACATTCGCACCTGTTCCGCCGAAGGTGAACAGCACCTCAACTGGTCGACCACTCAATTCTGCAAACAGAGCTGTCGCATCACGGGTGGCAGTGTCTTGCCCGTAGGCGAGGGCATGACCGACGTTCACCCGCTCGATGGCCGTCAGATATCGAGGGTGTACACCGCTCGCATTGTCGCTGGCGAACAGCCGAGCCGGCGCATCTGGCATAGGGGAACGGTGAATTGCCACGAAGCGAACAGTACTGATCGTTACCCTTTCGTCATGACGTTAAAGGTCGTTCCGAACGCTGAAGGCAGTGGCTCAGCAGCCGTGAAGTGCCGTTGGTGTCGACACACCATCGCGACGCGCCAGGGCCGGGGTAGACCGCGAGAGTTTTGCAGTCAGGCCTGCCGACAATGGGACTGGGTCGCCCGTCAGCGGGCCACGGAACTGAAGCTTGCCGAAGACGAGCTGGTTGTAACGCGGAGCGAACTCAACGAAATTCGGGACCGCATCTTCGTCTTGGCGTGCGCCATCGATGATGTTGCCGGAGACATCGACAACAAGCGGATGCCTCTTGAGGCGATGCGAGAATCTTTGCGGTGGTTAATCGATGCGGCACGACCTGTGACAGACGCTCACATCGGCGGTCACGGCGACTCTGACACACGTCCTCAGCAGCGCCCAGCGTGACGTTCAGACCCTCCATAAGTACGTGGTTCCCGTCCACAGACACCATGTTTGCCCATAATCTCCGTTATGTAATAATCAGATGGCCTGTAAACATTGAGTTATTGTGATGAATGACAACATTCGTTCCCCTGTTGCCCAGAAACAGGCACTATCGGTGCCCACCGATGCAGACGCAGTTCATGACGAACTCATCGCATTGGCAAACGACGACGTCGATGTTTTCGGTGGTCGGGTGTTTTCGCTTGCTTACGTTCCCGACCCGGTCACTCAATCTTTGTCGAACGACGCCTACCGAATGTTCGCCCACACCAACGGGTTGAACGCTGACGCATTTCCCAGCCTCCGTCGGATGCAGGCAGATGTGGTGTCACAGATACTCGGGTGGACCCACGCGCCGGCGGGTGCGGCTGGGTTCATGACCTCAGGCGGGACGGAGAGCCTGATCCTCGCTGTCCGAAGTGCTCTCAAGATGTATCAGTCCAGCCAATCTGCTGGCGATACTTCCCCCGGTCGTTCGCCCGGTCGGCTCAACATGGTGTTGCCAACGTCGGCACACGCAGCGTTTGAAAAGGCTGCTGAGTACTTCGATGTTGAGGCACGACGCATTCCCGTCTTGCCAGATTGGCGGGCCAACGTCTCGATGATGGCTGAAGCCATCGATGCAGACACGGTCTTGCTCGTCGGCTCGGCTCCCCAGTACCCCCAAGGAGTCATCGACCCCATCACAGAGCTCTCTGAGCTTGCGACCAGTCGCAACATTCCGTTGCACGTGGATGCGTGTATGGGCGGCGTGACACTTACTTTCCTTGAGCGCGCTGGTGAGGCTATTCCCCTCTGGGACTTCAGACTCAATGGAGTCACTTCCCTGTCGGTGGACCTTCACAAGTACGGCTACACCGCTAAAGGTGCAGGCGTCTTGTTGTATCGCGACAAACAACGTCGGGCAGCACAAACTTTCGTGACGGACAACTGGCTTGGCGGTCTCTATGGGTCGTCCGGAATTCTGGGCACGAAATCTGGTGGACCAATTGCTTCTGCGTGGGCGGTGATGCGTCACCTCGGCGACAGCGGTTATCAAGCATTGACCGTGACTGCTCGCGATGCAGCCCTACGCCTGGCAAACCACCTCGAACAACACGATGTACTTCAACTTCGTTCGTGGCCTGATTCGACTCTGGTCTCATTTGGAACGCGCAGCAACGACGAGTCGATATTCGCCATTGCCGATGTCCTGCGGACGAAGGGCTGGTATCTCGACCGACAAGGGCCTCCCCCGTCACTTCATGCCACCATCAACGCTGTTCACGAATCCGTCATGACGGAATTCCTTCGCGATCTTGATGATGCTTCTTCGAGGGTCTCGGCGTCCGGGACGACCGGCCGCACAAGTACATACGGGACTATCGAGTAGGGCTACTCTGAAGAAAGCCAATTGTCGCTTTGGGAGAGAGTCACCGTGTCGCCAGCACGGTGGCCGCCGAAGGAGCAACCGCCCCGGAACCTCTCAGGCAACCGGACCGAACGCGACAGGCGACGCTGGAAAGCGAGAACTTTGTGTTCTCCACCGACGGGGAAAGCCCTTCAGGGGTGAAGCTCTCAGGTGCAACAGACAGCTGGGGTGCCATAGCTAATACACAAGGCGGCACTCATGAGCGACCAACGGCATTCCCTCGAGCGATTCGAGTCATTTTCGACTCGACACCTCGGCCTCACTCCGTCTGACCGACAGCAGATGCTCACCACCATTGGCATGTCGTCAATCAGCGAGATGCTGAAGGCGACGGTTCCCGACAGCATCATGCTGAATACTCCTCTCGCACTTCCCGACTCCGTGGATGAGCACGTGATACACGCCGAGTTGCGTGAACTTTTTTCGAGCGACGAGAAGCGTCGCAGCTTCATCGGCCAGGGTTATTACCCCACTATTTGTCCGCCAGTTATCAAGCGCAACGTGCTCGAGAATCCGGCGTGGTACACCGCGTATACCCCATATCAACCAGAGATCAGCCAGGGTCGCCTCGAAGCACTACTCAATTTCCAAACAATGATTTCAGAGTTGACGGGTCTACCGGTCGCCAATGCTTCTTTACTCGATGAAGCCACCGCAGCTGCCGAGGCAATGACCATCTGTCGTCGACAAAGCAAAGTGAAACAAGATGTCTTTCTTGTGGACAGCGACACTCACCCGCAAACAATCAATGTTCTGCGCACCCGAGCTGAAGCAATCGGAATCGACTTACACATCCGGTCGATTGCGGATTTTGATGTGACATCAGCGTTTGGAATGCTGATCTCGTGGCCATCCAGTAGCGGCAATGCTTCTCATCTGTCTGCGGTGACATCTCTTGTGCAATCTGCTCGCGAGTGTGGTGTTATGTCAGTGGCTGTAACGGATCTACTTGCATGCACGATTCTCACTCCCCCTGGCCAGATCGGTTTCGACATTGCAGTCGGGTCCGCTCAACGCTTCGGCGTGCCTCTCTGGTTCGGCGGTCCTCACGCTGCGTTTATGTCGGTACGCGATGACCACGCCCGCGCACTCCCGGGACGACTCGTTGGCGTGAGTGTCGACACTGCCGGTCGTCCCGCACTACGACTCTCTCTACAAACTCGCGAGCAGCACATTCGACGCGAGAAGGCCACATCCAATATCTGCACCTCCCAGGCACTACTAGCCAATGTCGCAGGTTTTTACGGCACATATCACGGGCCAGATGGTCTACGTGCGATTGCACGTCGGGTTCATCATCATGCAACCAGTTTTGCCACTTCCCTCATCGCTTCAGATTGGGCAATTCGTCATGACGAATTATTCGACACAGTGGCCGTTATCTGTGACGATGCCCTAGGCATCATCGACCACGCAAAAAGGGCTGGGTTCAATCTTCGCTTCATCGATGCTCACACGGTTGGTGTGTCGTTCGACGAACCAACTACTACTGATGAAGTCAAAGCCTTGCTGACCGTATTTGATGCTGCACACACTGTCGGTCCCACACGACTCTCGGAAGCTGCGCTTCGTACCGACAATTTCATGCATCAGTCTGTGTTTCACAGACACCACTCAGAAACTGACATGTTGCGTCATCTTCGACGCCTCGCCGACAAAGATCTTGCACTTGACCGCACAATGATTCCTCTCGGATCCTGCACCATGAAATTGAATGCAACCAGTGAGATGGAACCAGTGTCTTGGGCAGAGATGACAGATCTGCATCCCTACGCGCCAGATGACGAGTCAATTGGCTATCGCACACTGGTGACACAACTCGAACAAATGTTGTGCAGCATCACCGGCTACGACGCCGTCAGCCTCCAGCCCAACGCTGGTAGTCAGGGAGAATTCGCTGGGCTTCTCGCTATTCGGGCATACCAACGTGCTCGCGGCGAGACTCAGCGAGTCGTTTGCCTCATCCCAAGCAGTGCTCATGGAACGAATGCTGCAAGTGCTGTCATGGCGGGCATGCGTGTTGTGGTGGTGAGTTGCGACGACGAGGGAAATGTCGATATCAGTGATTTGCGCAAGAAGATTGATGAAAATCGTAACGAGTTGGCCGCCCTCATGGTCACCTATCCCTCAACTCACGGCGTCTTTGAAGCAGCAATTGGTGACATCTGCGCACTGGTCCACGAGGCCGGTGGTCAGGTATATATCGACGGTGCAAACTTGAATGCTCTTGTTGCAGTCGCTCAACCCGGAAAATTCGGCGCAGATGTGAGCCATCTCAATCTGCACAAGACATTCTGCATTCCCCATGGAGGTGGCGGACCTGGTGTCGGACCTGTTGCTGTTCGTGCACACCTAGCTGACTTCCTTCCGGGTCATCCCCTTGAGAGTCACAGCGTCGTTGGGCCGGTGTCGGCGGCCCCGTTCGGATCGTCGGGCATTCTTCCGATTCCGTGGGTCTACATCAAGATGATGGGTGCAGTCGGCCTTCGGCAGGCCACTGAAGATGCGATCTTGTCTGCAAATTATGTTGCGTGTCGTCTTGCAGAACACTTCCCCACTTTGTACACGAATATGAATGGCATGGTCGCGCATGAATGCATTCTCGACATCCGTCCAATCACGCGTGACACCGGCGTCACCGTCGACGACATAGCCAAGCGATTGATGGACTTCTGTTTCCATGCCCCCACCATGAGCTTTCCTGTCCCCGGAACTCTGATGGTCGAACCCACGGAGAGCGAGTCGTTGCGAGAATTGGAGAGATTCTGCGACGCGATGATTGCTATTGGAAATGAAATCGACGCTGTCCGGTCGGGCACACCGGTCGAGGACACTCCCCTACGACATGCGCCACACACAGTCGAAGACCTCGCCGACGAGTGGACGCGAACGTACTCGCGTAGCACAGCCCTTTACCCACTCTCGTCGCTGCGCGCTCGAGGGTACTTCCCGCCCGTGTCTCGAATTGATGCTGCCCAAGGCGACCGAAACTTGGTGTGCACGTGTGCGGCCATTGAGGAGTATGAAACTGGGTTGGTTGCAACTACCGTGTCTGCATGAGTGATCACTCGGACGAAACGAGAGCTGACGGTACGCAGCAGGCGTCAAGTGGGTCAGGCTCGCCGAACGGGCAGCTGCACAACCCACTAGCGGCACTCGAGTATCTTGCTGGACTGCTCTCTTCAATTGACATCGCTTCTCTTGCATCAACTTCGTTAACTACCAGCAAGCGTGCACTCGATGGTCTCATTGCCACCGCCGAGAACTTTGCATCGACAATCGACAACTTGAATCGCACCACCACTCGAATCAACACATTGTTAGATGAAGTCGAAGAACCACTTCGGCGCTTGATGCCCCAGATTGCGGCAGGAATGAACTCAATGGCCACACTCGGAGATGCCGTCTCGGCTCTCGGTGACCTATCGAAGCGGCTAGGGCCTCTCACTCAACTTGCAGAAAATGCTGGTGGCCTGTTCGGGCTGCGCTCCAGCGGAAAATCACAGAATTCATCATCGTGACAAAGTCACGAGGCACACGAGAACGTGACCTTCACTTTTTTGCAACAAACGGCGTCGCGACTACGAGTCCCTGAAGAAACGTACCTCTGACGTCCAACGAGACTGCATCTCCGACACTGACCGATCGATCACAGAGCGCCAATGCAATGCAGTGACCTAATGTTGGTGAAAAGTTGCCGCTTGTCACTTCACCGACCACGCGACCCTCACTATTGCGAATCGCAGATCCGTCTCGCGCGGGTCGCCGACCATCAATGGAAATACCACGAAGCACTCGAGCTGGTCCCACAGATTTCTCCTGGGCCAATGCTTCGCGGCCACGAAACGTGGGTTTGTTCCACGACACGACCCATTCGAGCCCAGCCTGCAGTGAAGTAATTCCCTTGCCCAACTCATAACCATGCAACGGAAGTGCAGCCTCCAAACGCAATGTGTCTCGAGCTCCTAGGCCGGCAGGAAGGGCACCAGCGTCGACCAGCAAGTTCCAGATGTGACGGCTCGACTCGGCGGGAACAGCCAGCTCGAGTCCATCTTCACCGGTGTAACCAGTTCCTGCGACGACACACGGCACGCCGTTCACATCAACCTGCGCCACTTGGAAGCGCCCAATTGCCGCACACTGCTCCGAAACTTTCGCCATGACTTCACGGGCGGTGGGACCCTGCAGTGCTAACACCGCACGAGTGGCGGTGGTGTCTCTGCCGCCGATGGCAGAACGCACTCCGTCCGTGTTCGATGCATTCGGCATCACATCGAATATGTCTTCTGACAACCACCACACGATGATGTCGTCCGTCACTGATGCGTCGGTGTCATCAAGAAGATGTGTGTACTGGGCCCGTCCGGCCGCAATTTTGCCCAGATCATTCGTCAAAGTTGATTGTAAAACATCGTATGCACCAGGGCCTTCGAGACGAACGGTTCCGAGGTGCGACACATCAAAAAGTGCAGCCGACGTGCGACATGCTGCATGTTCAAAAAGCGTGCCGGGTGGATACGCGAGAGGCATTTCCCAACCACCGAATGGAACCATCTTGGCCCCAAGACCACGGTGAACCGCGTCGAGTGGAGAGAATCTGTTCGTCACGAGTTAATTGCGCGCTGGGTGGGAGCAGGACTTTCTGTCTGAAGAGAGATGATGTTGCTGTCAACTTCGTCTCGCACGCCTGAAAGCGGCAAGACATTCAATACACCCTGGCCACCACGAAGAACATCAATGAGATCTTCACCATCACAGAGCAGTACTGAGCTACCGTTGATGACGATGTGGGCAGATGTGATGTCAGTGTCGACGTGATCACGCAGATAAGTAAAAACATCGCGCACTGATTCAAGACGAATGCCAGCATCCAGAAGCTTCTTGATGATTTTCAATTCAAGCAAGTCTCGATAGGTGTAAAGGCGGCGACTTCCACTACCGGAGGCATCTGCCCCGCTGGGGCGAATCAAGTCAGTGCGGGCCCAGTAATCAAGTTGGCGATATGAAATTCCGACCACTTGGGCGGCACGAGTACCACTGAACATCTGATCAAAACCGCCCATGCCGAAGCCTCCTCTTGGTGGACCAACTCGGCCCACTCATGTGTTTACCAGCATCACACCGAGGTAACTACACCGCTGTCAGTACGCAATCATCGTCCAAAGTCTTCTGGGTTGATGTTTTCGATGAAGTCCTTGAATTCTTCGAGAATCTCCTCGGCCCCATCTGATTCAGGGACCTCCCCAACCGCATCAAGGATGTCTTCTGAGGCGTAAATCGGACATTCAGCCCGCACTGCCAGGGCCACACCGTCTGACGGCCTACACGAAATGACGTGAACACCCGTTGTGCTCTCGAGATGCATCTCCGCGTAATAGGTACCATCGACTACCTCGGTGATACACACCTTCGAAATAGTTACGTCAAGACGCTGAAGCGTCATCACGAACAGGTCATGTGTGAGTGGACGAGGCATCTCTGCGCCTTCTAGAGCAGTGTGAATACTCGACGCTTCGGGCGCTCCAATAAAGATGTCAAATTCCCGACGTGATCCGTCGATCTCTCGCAAGCGCATTGCAGGCGTGTTGGCAAGTGGGTCAAGTCGAATTGCGACGATCTCTATTCCTCTCACATCATCTGCCATCGGTCAACCTCTGAACTTCCTTGGCCAGCAGGGCAAGCCTCAAGCGGCCTCCCAAAGTGATGAATTCATCGAGCATCGCCAGTGCTTCATCTCGCGAACCGGGGTTCCTCTGACGTAGCAACGGGAGAATTCGCTGTTCGAACAAAGTGACCTCTTTGTCTGACGACAACTTCCATGCACGTAGATGGCGGATGTCTATGCCCAACTCTTGAAAGCGTTGCGCCGCCCGCGCAATCTCGATCGAATTTTGGTCAAAAAAGGTGGTGTCTCCCACATCGTGGCCGCCGACAAGTCCAGCGTTCTCAAGACCCTTCAGCATGTCATCCGATATGGAGTACTGCGAAAGTACCTCGTCACGTGGAAGGGACTCCGTCTTGTCAGCATGTGTCTTGGCCTCGCGACGAAGTGCGCGTCGATCTGCCTCAGGTGCAACAGGGTCTTGTTCGACAACAACAGTTGTGTTGCCACGCGGCACAGTAGCCCGCGCAGCAGGATGACCGGATGCTCTGATTTCTCCTGTGTCTGGAGCTGAGGCATATTCGCGAGTGATATCGCCGGTCTCATCCAGACGGTCTCTGATGACACGTAGTGGCAGGAAATTTTCTCGCTGTTCTCGCAGGATGAACTTGAGGCGCTCGACCTCTGCACTGCTGAACTTGCGATACCCAGATGGTGTGCGTTCAGGTTCGATCAGCCCTTGACTTTCAAGAAAACGGATTTTGGAAATCGTGATGTCTGGGAATTCATCAAGCAAGAGTGCTAGTACTTCCCCAATTGACAGATAGTTGCGATCAGACATCAGATGTCCTCAGGATTTTCGAGAAACACAAGGCGAAACTTCCCGACTTGCAACTCATCACCCTGCATCAGCTCACCGTCATCTACACGTCGTTGGTTCACATAAGTGCCATTTAACGAACCCGTGTCCCGCACCAGATGCACACCCTTTTCCGCCCGAATCTCGACATGCCGACGAGACACGGTGATGTCATCTAGAACGATGTCACTGTCGGGATGTCGTCCGACTCTGGTGATTCCATCTCGCAACACGAAGTGATGGCCCGACGCTTCACCGTCACGAACCACAAGAATGGCGTTACCACGTGGAATCTCATTTAGATCCACCTGAACATCATCAGCCGGTCCTGGTGCATCGAGCAGTGGGTCGACCTTGGCGAGGGTAATTGTGCGATCCTCCATAGAGTCCAGCACTGTTCCGCAAGCAGAACAGAACACCGATACAGGTGGATTTCGATGCCCGCATCGATTACAGAACACGTAGGACATTCTCAGCCGCCGATAAGTGCCGAGTAAGCAGCGGCATCCAGCAATCCGGATTCAGACAACTGACTACATTCGATCTCGCAGATCCATCCGTCACCATACGGGTCACTGTTCAGTAATTCTGGACGATCGTTCAAGAGCTCGTTAACCGCAGTAATGATTCCTTCAAACGGTGCATACACATCATTAACCGACTTTGTGCTCTCAATTTCGCTGATGCTCGCATTGGCTTCAATCCGCGAGCCCACCTGAGGCAGTTGCACGTACACCACGTCCCCCAGGGCATCTTGGGCATAGTCAGTAATTCCGACTCTCACTGTGGATCCGGTGACGGCAATCCATTCATGGTCAGACGTGTACTTCAGGTTGAGGGGAACGTTCATCAACGTTCACGGTAGTCGCCGTGGCGTAGATGGGCGCGCACGACAGGCACGTATTGGACGGCTGTCACATAACTCAGCACTAGACCTGGCGCACCTATGCACCAGCCGCACACCTGGAAAAAGACCCAAGGACCGCCGGCCGTGCCTATCAAGATCCAAGGCACAGCCCACAACAGCGCAAAGGTGGCGCGCTTGCCATTGGTAGTCACAGGAAAACGTTCCATTCCGAGGGCCGTACCCGCGATCATCATCAACGCCACAAAGCCTTCACGAACAAGGATTGCGAGCCCGAACCACGCAGGGATTCCTTCGTAGTAGATGGCGGCCGACACACCGACAAAGAACACCAATCTGTCTGCTACTGGGTCGAGCACCTTCCCCAGTTCGCTCACCTGGTTCAATCGTCGCGCGAGGTATCCATCGACCCAGTCAGATGCCCCAAGAAAGCCGAGAACAAACGATGCGGCCACCACCTGCCCGTCGGCAATCAGCATCACGAACCAAGGCAACATGGCGAGCCGAATGAGAGTTACCCCATTGGGAACTGTGACGATGTCTGAGCGCTTCACACGACCAGAGTACCGACACAGCCAGAGTATCGGGGTCTAAGGTTCTGCAAGTGACCACGGTTTTCACACGCATCCTTACTGGAGACATTCCTGGAACGTTTGTGTACCGCGATGAATTCTGTGCCTGCTTCCTGACTATCAACCCAATTTCCGACGGGCACGTTTTGTTGTGTCCCATCGAGGAAATCGACAAATGGACGGATCTTCCCGCGCAACTCTCCAACCATCTTTTTTCGCGAGCTCATGAAATATCTCAGTGTCTTCAAGATGCGTTCAGTTGTGAACGAGTCGGACTCATCATCGCCGGATTTGAAGTTCCCCACTGCCACATCCATCTCATCCCGACGCAGACGATGGATGATCTGTCCTTTGCCAATGCAGCTGATTCGGTGACACGAGACCGACTCGAACAGATCGCCGTAAGGATTCGAGAGGCCATGGCACGTCATGGCATGGCCTCAAGTGGCTGAGTAATTGTCGACTACTTGTTTTTAAGTGCCGAAGAGTTCGATTTCTTCGTCAACAAGCTTCTCATCATTGTTTCGAACACTGTTCACCCGCACGCTCACCCTTCGGGCTTCGAGTACATGGCGTTGGCGTTCTGTGACAGCCTCGACAGGAGCGTCCTGGTCGAACAACCAATCTCGTAACCATTCTCCACTCACCAGAACAGGTGCCCTGTCATGGACATGTGCAACCTCTGGAGGTGCTTGTTCGGTGAGCATTGTAAATGTGGGCGTGTCCCCCGTTACTGGCGACAAAGTCCACAGCCCTGCAGCAAACGAAAGACCCGCTCTCGCGTCATGAATGTAGTGAGGCACCTTTTTCTTTGGGTCTTCCCGATTCCATTCGTAGTAACCATTCATCGGGACAATGCAACGATGTCGCGATAACAGACCCTTGAACGACGGTTTCTCGCGCACCGTCTCGATACGCGCGTTGATCATGCGGGCGGCGCTCTTGTCATCTTTCATCCAACGCGGCACAAGGCCCCAACGAGCGACAACGATGGACGCCTTCGCTTCGCCCGGTATCACTACTGGAAACGACTGCGTTGGTGCTCCGTTGAAATTATGGACTTCATCGGAAGGAAAATCTGACGTTGCATCGACCTCTTGGCTCTCAAGGGCACCAATCAACTCTGCCATCGAGAAGTTCGTTACAAAACGTCCACACATGTTGATTTTCAACCTCCTAGTTGAACCTACACTTGGTGTTTGATGTCTCAGCAAACAGCCACCAATGCAGTACTGCTGCACTGTAGATACTGGAATAGCCGCCAACGCACCGAATGGATGTCCTTGTTTGCGTCAGAGGTCGTCTTCGAAGATCCGGTCGGGGCACGACCAAAAGTTGGAGAGGAAGCCATTCGCAACACATGGGACCGCTCACTGACGACCGGCCGTGAATGGACGCTTCATCCCATTCGCATTGTGGGTACCGACACCGAAGTGGCCGTACAGATGCATAACGTGGGAAATATCGAGGGTCAGCAGGTCGAGGTGAACGGCATCGAAGTGTGGAAGGTCAACTCGGTTGGACTGGTGGTCTCGGTGCGAGCGTTTTTCGAACAACCAAAGGATTTCGAACTCAGTCCATATTTTCGAATTGATCGCGTCGACTGATGGTCGGGCTGGCGGGATTTGAACCCACGACCTCTTGTCCCCCAGACAAGCGCGCTAACCAAGCTGCGCCACAGCCCGCGACCTCACAAAGTGTACCGCCGAGTCAGCGTGTGCCTCAGACGAACAACTGAACGACACGCCATCCCAAGTAAATGAAGAGCAGAGTCAACAACAGCTTGAAGTGCCATGGCAACTTCTCTGACTCAGCCGCGTCGCCATTGGCAAGTGCGCGAAGGTCAATATTCTGCGCAGTGATTCGTCCGTGAATATCTGCCACTTGTACAGGTTGGCCACAAGACGGACACGATCCGTCTTCACGGGCCGCGCTTGGAGTGAAGTACTTCGCACAGGGCTCACACCACGGCATGAATCAGGCCTCTGAACGCTTCCTCACGCGCATCTTGATCGGTGTTGAGCCCAGCTCGAACGCCTCTCGAAGACTCCGTTCGAGATAACGCAAGTAAGGCTGAGGTAACTCTCGGTTCACGAACAATGTGAAGGTCGGAGGTTCAGATGCTCCCTGCACCGCGAACACAACTCTTGCGCCACCACCTGCGGGCTGTCGTTGTTGAGCTTCTGCCAGCACACGATTCACATCTTTCGTCGGAACACGCCGGTTGTACAAAGAGATCGCTTCCTGTAGTACGGGACGCAACTTGTGAACACCCTTACCAGTGAGCGCGCTGATTTTCAGAACTGGAGCCTCGCCGATGAAATACAGCTTTCGTGCCAATTCAGCTTCTACCTCGCGGCGCTCCTCTGACTCCAACAGCTCCCACTTGTTCAACACAATGACGACTGGGCACCCCGAGGCGTCGACACGTTCGGCGAGACGTTGATCTTGACTAGTGACACCGACAGTTGCGTCGATGACCAGCATTGCGATGTCTGCCAGGTCAATTGCCTGCAGCGCACGAACCAGTGAGAAATATTCGGCCGAGTCATCGATACGGCTCTTCTTGCGCATTCCTGCCGTATCCACAAACACAAGGGGTCCGTCCTCGGTCTCGACAAGCGTGTCAATGGAGTCACGAGTAGTGCCGGGCATGTCGTGAACGACAGAGCGCTCTTCGCCCACCAAACGATTGAACAACGTGCTCTTGCCCACGTTTGGTCGTCCGACGAGTGCCACCCGTGGAACGTCAGAAGGGGCCTCAGGCACAATGACTTCGGTTGTTATGCGTTCAGGAAGCCGTGCAATGACTTCATCTAGAAAATCTCCTGCACGCCGTCCATGCAACGCCGACACTGGATATGGATCACCGAGACCCAGGGAAAGAAACGACCAACGGTCTACTTCGCGACGTTCGTTATCCGCCTTGTTCGCGGCCAGCAGCACGGGCTTGCCCACTTTTCTCAACCAATTGGCTACTGACTCGTCGTCATCAGTCGCCCCCACAGAGGCATCCACCATAAAAATAATGAGGTCGGCCTCACGCACCGCCTGTTCGACTTGTCGGCTGACTTTGTCATCAAGTGTGGTTCCGGCAGGTTGCCAACCGCCGGTGTCAACAATGCGAAACTGAACACCGAGCCAGGTGGCAATCCGAGCGTGCCTATCACGAGTGACACCTGGACGGTCCTCAACAATCGCCGCCTGTTCTCCGACAACACGATTAAACCACGTGCTCTTGCCAACATTCGGACGGCCGACAATCACCACCGTTGGAATGTTGTCGTGTTCAATTTCAGTCATTGCGTGCCGCTGCCTTCTCCAAGAAACGCAAGACAGCTTGCCGTAATACGTGACCTCTCGCTGGAATCACGTCTATGAGAAAATCCTTCTGAAGATCTTCCAATCGAATGCCATCAAGAAACACACCTCCATTGAGACACACATCAGGCAGAAGAAAGTGGATTTCCCGTTGTGGCCCACCATGGTTTGCAGCCATTACTTCACAAGTGGTTCGAATGTCTCTACCTGTGAGCAGGCCGGCTACAGCAGTGTTCCCACCAAAGTGCTCATTCTCAACACCGACCACCACCACATGTCCACGACCAAAAGGTTCTACAAGTGCAGACAACAATGGAGCGGACATACCGCCTGTGAGGATGCACAAGAGCAGCGGTGGTGCATCCTTCGTCGGTGTCGATGCGAGTTTGGAATGCTTGTGCTTCAGCCCCACCGATACGGCGATGGGACGCAGACCGGTATCCCCAGCCGGGTTACCTGCGGCGATGTACGCGGTTGGGTTATCCATCGCCTGAAAGAAACCACTGCTTATGTCATTCGTACCAACACCGGTCTCGAACTCATTGACGAATCGAGAGGCAATGCCAATACCGTCCTCGATCATGTGGAGGTCTTCATAGGAAGACAGATCCGGACAGGAAACTCCAGCGTTGAGATAAAACTCGTCTGCAGCGAAAACTAATCGCCTTCCGATTGTCTTCATAAACACCTGCTGCCAGGAGTCAACGGCAAGTAGAAGAGCTTTCGATTCCGCTTGAGTGTGAACGCGCATGCGCGTTTCGGTGTTGTGTTTACTCAGGCCGACCGGCACCACAGCCACACTGCTGAGCTCTGGGAAATCCTCCAAGAGAGACGACAAGGTGTCGGCCAGGATTTCACCGTCATTCACACCCGGACACATGACAATCTGTGCACGCACCTCAATTCCGGCGTCAAGAAGCTGTCGCAACCAACGAAGGCTGAATCCACCACGCTCGTTCCGCAACATTTCAGCTCGCGTATGTGGGTCAGTTGCATGAACACTCACAAACAGTGGTGAGAGATGCTCGTCTATCGCCCGTTCCAAGTCCGCTTCCGTGAAGCGTGTCAGAGTCGTGAAGTTTCCAAAGAGAAAACTGAGGCGATAGTCGTCATCTTTGAGATACAGGCTACGGCGCATACCTTTTGGCAACTGATAGATGAAGCAGAACTCACAATGATTGTCACAGGTCTGAACTCGATCAAACACGGCACTCGACACCGACACTCCGAGCGCTTCGGCCGTGTGCCTTTCTGCATGGAGGTCGAGAATGTCGCCTTCTCTCTCGACTTCAATCGTCACGGCCTGTCCGTCGCTCAAGCGATACCACTCAAGAATGTCGCGAGGAACGGTGCCGTTAACCGACACAATGCGGTCGCCCAGGCGAAGCCCGATTCGTTCGCCAAATGATGATTCGTCGACCGACGTCACAGTCGGAATCAATTGATTCGTGCGCACGCAACTGCAGGCTATCGGTGCCCCTCGCTAGCCTGTCCTCATGGCCGTAGAGAGAGTGTTGCTCGCGTCTCCGCGCGGTTTTTGTGCCGGTGTTGAAATGGCAATCAAGGCACTCGCCTGGATGGTTCGCGCTTTCGAAGCACCCATCTACTGCTATCACGAGATCGTCCATAACAAAGTTGTTGTTGATCGATTCGCTGCACTTGGGGTCATCTTTGTCGACGACATCTCCTCTGTGCCGCCTGGCTTCCCCATCATGTTGTCCGCCCATGGCTCAGCCCCTGAAGTAGTTGCCGAGGCGCGACGACGAGGTAGCTACGTGGTGGATGCGGTCTGTCCACTCGTGACCAAGGTGCATCACGAAGTGAAGGTACGTGCTGGCAAAGGTTTCCACATCGTGTATGTCGGCCACGAAGGTCACGAAGAAGCGGTCGGAACAATGGCTGTTGCCCCCGATTCGATTTCACTAGTTGAAAACACGGCCATGGTTGCAGAGTTACCGATGAGCACCGGGCCTCTGGCTCTCCTCGCGCAGACAACTCTGTCGCATCGTGAATGGGAAGAAGTTGCCGTAGCTGTTCGTAGTCGGTTTCCAGATGTATGGACACCGGGTCGGAGCGATCTTTGTTTCGCCACGACCAACCGCCAGTCGGCGCTCATGAGTATTGCCTCAGATGTCGATGCCTTCATTGTCATCGGATCGTCGAACAGCTCAAACACTCGAGCTTTAGAAAGGCTCGCCTCTGAAGCCGGATGCCCAAGAGTCTTGAGGGTCAATGAAGCATCCGAAGTTCCTACTGATCTCTCAGGAACAGTTGGGGTCACCGCTGGAGCTTCTGCTCCAGAAGAACTTGTCACCGCTGTTATCAAAAAACTCATGCCCCGCTTGGGTGTGACCGAGGTACGAGTCACCGAAGAGGACGAATACTTTCCTCCGCCGCGCAACATTCGTGATCTTCAGAGCGCGATAGATCAAGCAATCACTGTCATGGTGGGTGGATCTTTTTTGTCAGCACCGAAGATGGATGATCGAACAGTTGGTGCCAGTACCGTGCTGGAAGGACTTGTCAGATGATTACTCCTACGATCAAATGGTTCTTTCTCGTTATGCATGTTGTTGGCGTATGCGTCTGGGTGGGAGGCCAGATCACACTCGCAACACTCGTGAAGACGATCAGACAAAACAGCGAAGGACTACTACCGCTCGTTGCGCGTCAATTTGCTCGTACATCCTGGACCGCAATGGGCGTCGTCATCGTTTCGGGAATCGCACTAGTTCTACAAGTCAGTCCGACAGAGCAGGGCACTGCATACTCAATCACCCTCGCAGGCAAACTTATTCTCGTCTTTTTGGCTGCCACTGCAGCGATCATTCATTCGACGTCAAAAGAGCGACTGTTCATCGCGTTGGGGGGCGCGGTCGGATTACTGGCCTCACTAGGCGCTTTGGCACTCGGAGTGCTACTGAGCACCTGAGTAGTGTTGCCCTTCCGGAGTCGTTTACCGTCAGTTTCTAGGAACCTGGCTCCACGGCACCTCGCGGTCTACGCGAACATCACCTGGTAAGCCGAGAACGCGCTCACCGAGGATGTTCTTCATCACTTCGGTCGTTCCACCTTCGATTGAGTTGGCACGCGCACGAAGGAATGCTTTCTGAAAAGAATCGAAACCCATCGCCATCTCCGGACGGATCATTTCATAGCTTCCATATAGCTGACCCTCTGGTCCCAACATGTCAACCACGAACTCATAGATATCTTTGTTGAGGTCGGCACTCGCCATTTTCCCAATTGAACCTTCGGGTCCGGGGACGCCAGCTTTTCGCATCTGTGATGCACGGATATTTGTGAGACGCAGAACTTCCGCACGAATCCAAAGCCTTGCAAGCTCGTCACGCTTCACAACTGTGTGTACATCGCCTGACAACTCATGCCACTTTTTCACCGCCTGACCAATTGGCCCGGATCCCCGCGGAGGTGTCGTTCCACCGATTGACACGCGTTCGTTCATCAATGTGGTGAGACTCACCCTCCAACCATCGCCTGCATTGCCGAGCATCTCGTGCTCGTCAATGCGCACATCGGTGAAATACACCTCGTTGAATTCCGCTTCACCAGTCATCTGCCGCAGCGGTCGAACTTCCACTCCCGGGGCTTCCATATCGACAACGAAAGCGGTGAGTCCGGCGTGCTTCACTGCTTCGGTGTCAGTGCGAACGACTAGCAATCCCCACTTCGCCAGATGGGCAAGTGTCGTCCACACTTTCTGTCCGTTGCAGATCCACTCGTCTCCATCCCTCACACCACGAGCCGACAATCCCGCAAAGTCCGAACCGGATCCTGGCTCTGAGAACAACTGACACCACACTTCCTCTCCGGTGAAAAGCGGTCGAAGATAACGACTACGTTGCGCGTCACTTCCCCACTCGACAACTGTTGGTGCACACATGCCATGTCCGATGGGATTCCGTGCTTGCGGGTTAGGTGCACCGGCAGCGAAGAGACGCTCGTTAATGACGCGCTGATGCTTTGGCGACAGTCCCAAGCCTCCGAAACCAACTGGAAAGTGAACCCAGGCAAGCCCAGCGTCGTACTGAGCACCCAAGAACTCCCGTGGTGACACCTTCGTAGGTGAATGCTGAGCGAGGAGTTCGTCGATCAATCCGTGGATTTGTGACTCTTCCGTTGAAGGCGTGTTCGTTACTTGGGTCGCTGCCATCATCTCTCCTCGTGTCTTCACATCGATGCGGTTGTGACAGTAGTACCCAGAGGCCGGCTGGTCAGTTGGTGTGCGCCAATAAAGCCATCGTCGACTGCACATCGTCGGGCCCGAGAAACGGTACGGTCAAACGAAGCGCAGCCGCTCTGGCTAGACCAGCGGCATCCCTTTCACTCTCGAATGAATTCAGCAGATTGTTCAGCGTGCGTAGAGCTACCAGCGCAGGTGCCATCGGCTTCAGCGTTTCCGCAATGCTCGATAGCCCGGCAACAGCGGCCATCGCAACACACTGATCGTGGGTGAGACGTCTGCCGGAATTGAAACAATCGACAAAGCCCTCACTAGCGCTGTCACCCAGTCCGAGCACAACATGGCCTGGAAGTCCTATGAGGTGGCTTTCAAAACCATGATCTGACAGGACGGATTGCGCAATCACGCACAAGCTGATCGGAATCCCGCGGCGAGTATGTAACACCTCGGAAAGCATTGAGTTCGAGGATGCACCATACTGATTTCGATTCCCAGCGAACGCGGCTTCTTCGAACAGCCACCGCAGCACGTCTCTGCTATCGGCGCCGGCACCAGCCGTTGAACAGTCGTTCGCCAGAGTAGCGAGCGTCTCTTTGATACTTCGCCAATCGCCGCGAGGGCGGCAGTGCGCCTCGATACACAACAGCAATTCGAGGGTTGTTTCAACACTTTTGCCAGGTTGCAAGGCGTACAGGGAACGGTCTTCACCAACCAACTCACGAAACACGCTCATCGGCTCCACATGGCAACCGTATCGTCGTATAACTTTCGCTCCATGTATCCCGCAGACCATGCAGTGACCCACCCAGACAAGCCCGCCGTTATCATCGCGGAGACCGGCGAGATTGTCACGTACAAAGAACTCCACGAGTCCGCAGTACGTCTCAGCAATGTGCTCAGGTCATCAGGGCTCCAGGTGGGCGACCATGTTGCGTATTGCATGGAGAACCACCGCCGATACCTCGAAGTCACGTGGGGATGCCATTACGCAGGGCTCATATACACCGCTTGCTCGAGTCGTCTCACCAAGGACGAGCTCGAGTACATCATCAATGACTGCGGCGCAAAAGCATTCATCACCTCCAAGTACAAAGCAGAGCAAGCGACCGAAATCATCGAAGGCACACCCGGCGTCTCGCTTCGCCTCATGCTCGATGGCACAGTACCGGGTTACGACAGTTACGAAAATGTCGTGGACAGTGCATCAACCACGCCACTTCCGTCGATGGTGAATGGCCAAGACATGCTGTATTCGAGCGGAACAACCGGCATGCCAAAAGGAATCAGTCGCGATCTCGAGGGTTCCCCCATTGAACAATTTGCAGGCCTGACCCTCATTGGTCAATTCCTCTTCGGCTTCACTTCGGACATGGTGTATCTGTCACCAGCACCGATGTACCACGCTGCTCCCCTGCGATTCAATATCGCGGTGACTGCACTTGGTGGCACCACTGTGGTCATGCAGCACTTCGACGCTGAAGTCTTCTTGTCATCGGTCGAGAGGTACAAGGCGACGCATACACAAGTGGTTCCCACAATGTTTGTGCGAATGCTGAAACTTCCAGACGACACACGTCGTCGCTATGACATGTCATCTCTGACTTGTGCAATTCATGCCGCAGCTCCATGCCCCGTCGAGACAAAGAAACAAATGATCGAATGGTGGGGCCCCATCATTCACGAGTACTACGCCGGTTCCGAAGCAAATGGGTTCGTATATTGCAATTCTGAGCAGTGGTTGGCGCATCCCGGTACGGTCGGCACTGCAATACAGGGCATCGTGCACATTTGCGACGATGAAGGAAATGAAGTTCCCTCAGGAGAATCTGGCACCGTGTATTTCGAAGGCGCTGCACCTTTCGAGTACCACAACGATCCGGAGAAGACGAAGAACTCTCGAGATCCAAAGGGACGAGGATGGTCGACTCTCGGTGATGTCGGATACCTCGACGCTGACAACTTCTTGTACCTAACCGACCGCAAGGCCTTCATGATCATCTCGGGCGGCGTGAACATCTATCCGCAGGAAGCCGAGAACGTACTGATTCAGCATCCGAAAGTCGTTGACGTCGCAGTCTTCGGTGTGCCCAATGACGACTTTGGTGAAGAAGTGAAAGCAGTCATTCAACCAGTGACCATGCCGGCCTCCGATGACGAATCTCGCCAACTTGCTGCGGAACTCATCGCTTTCTGTCGCAGCAAACTGGCAGATGTGAAGTGTCCACGAGGCGTCGACTTTCGAGCAGAACTACCCCGTCATCCAACAGGGAAGCTCTACAAGCGTCTGTTGAAGGATGAATACTGGGCTGCCGCTGGTCGAAAGATCTGACGCGCGTATGGCGTCTCATCCGTATCTTGACTGGCCTCACTTTCATGCCTTTGCACATCGTGGGGGTGTTGGAAGCGCCCCTGAGAACACGATGGCAGCTTTTCAAGACGCAATCGACCTTGGTTATGTCTACTTGGAGACCGATGTTCATCTGACGGCCGACGGAGTAGTCGTCGCATTCCACGACGAGGATCTCAGTCGTACTTGCGGTGTAAACGCTCGAATCGAGGATGTGACTTGGTCAGAGCTGAAAGACATCCGTGTAAACGGGGCACACAATGTTCCACTTCTGGAGGAGATTCTCTCAACTTGGCCATCCGCAAGAATCAACATTGACTGTAAATCAGATGCGGTCGTTGATCCATTGATCGGATTACTTCGACGCACAAATGTTCTTGAACGGATCTGTGTGGGGTCTTTCAGCGACAAGCGACTCGGTCAGATCCGCTCGTCCTTAGGCGATGATGTATGTACATCACTCGGGCCACGCGGAGTTGCGCGGCTGCTTGCGGCTACAACATCCTACGATCGACTCGCATCACGATTGAGTGCTCACGTGGCGCAAGTTCCAATCAAACAGGGTCCCCTTCCGCTGGTCACGAAGCGATTTATTGAGACAGCGCATCGGGTGGGACTTCTGGTCCATGTGTGGACAGTTGATGATCCTCAGGAAATTGCTCGTCTCATCGACCTTGGTGTTGACGGCATCATGAGTGACGACACTCGTGCGCTCCATGATGTACTGACAGCACGGAACATGTGGCCGAACACCGGTTATCCGAACGACTCGGCTTCGACGTGAGCTCGAAGCCAAACTCAAGCGCCAACAACATTGTTCACGGCGCCAGATTGATTTCAGGAGATTTCGTCGACATTGCCATGTCTGATGGAATCATCGTCGAGATCAAGCCCTCAACTCCCCTTGATTCGCGTCGTCGTGACGGAGTCATTGACGGACGTGAGTTTCTGGCACTTCCACCGCTAGTCGAACCGCACGCCCATCTAGATAAGGCGTACCTGTCTGAACGAATTGACAATCTCACTGGAGATTTGATGGGCGCTATTCACGGCATCGAAGCCGCACGAGAGAGTCTCACATACGACGACACCCTCGAGCGTGCAGAACGTGCGGCACGCTTGTTGTCGGCACGCGGCGTACAACTTGTTCGCTCTCACGCTGACACCACAGTTGATTCCGGTCTGAGAAACGTCGAAGCACTCCTCGAAGTGAAACAGCGCAGTGCATCTCTCATTGACATGCAGGTGGCGGCACTCGTCGGGTGGCCGCTGTCGGGCACGAACGGAGCCGACAATCGCGCATTGGCGCGAGCAGCCATCGACGCTGGTGTCGACGTCATCGGTGGTTGCCCGCATCTGGATGACGAACCTGCCGAGGCTCTTCAATTTCTTTTTGAGCTCGCCAGCGAATCCGGTGTACCCCTTGATCTGCATGCCGATGAGAACACCAGGCCCGATTCATACGACCTTGAGCGCTGCGCTGATCTCAAGCTCTCGACCGGGTCAACAATCGCGATAGCAGCTAGTCATTGCGTCTCGCTCGGCTCCCACGGGGAGGACATCCAGCATCGCGTTGCCGAGAAGGTTGCGGAGACAAACATCAGTGTCATCACACTTCCCCTGACCAACCTGTACCTCCAGGGACGGGATCGAAGCTCACAGATGCCCCGGGGTCTCACTCCTGTCGCACTCTTGAGAAAGCACGGCGTGAATGTCGCAGCAGGCGGAGACAACTTGCAGGATCCGTTCAATCCGCTCGGCAAGGGCGACCCCCTCGAGACCGCCGCTTTCCTTGTTCTCGCAGGACACGTCCTCATCGACGAGGCCTTTCAAGCAGTCACCTCCAATGCTCAACGTGCCGTAGGACATCAGCCTGTGGATATCTCTGTTGGTGATCCGGCCAACTTCGTTCTCGTTCGGGCACAAGGTCTTCGGGAGGCTGTTGCCATGCAAACCACCGAACGAGTCGTCATTCGTCACGGGCAACGTTTACACAGCAGACTCTGAAACAGAAAGTAAACACATTCGACACTTTCACGACGCATGGCTCTTCTAGTGTGCGTGCGGTGGGAGGTGCGAGTGCGGTGATTCTCGATGGAGGGAATATGACCGATGCACCCTCGACAAACAACAGTGCAGGGGCGGTGCTGTCGTTTGATCACATGTCGATGACATTCCCTGACGGCACTCGCGCTCTGGACGACGTGTCGTTCTCCATTCGTCCGGGTGAGTTCGTCACTGTTGTAGGCCCGTCAGGTTGCGGAAAATCAACCCTTCTTCGAATCGCCTCCAATCTCGAGAAAAACACCAGCGGACATTGTGAAGTGGACCGTGGCTCGATCGGGTTCGTGTTTCAAGACGCAACGCTGATGCCATGGCGAACAGTTCGGCGCAATGTCGAACTCATCGCCGAACTTCACAAAATGGAAAAAGCAGAGCGCGCAAAGGCATGCACAGAAGCGATCGAACTCGTCGGCCTGAGTGGTTTCGAGGACAAGTATCCGCGTCAGTTGTCCGGCGGCATGAAGATGCGCGCATCCCTCGCACGTTCGCTGATGATGAAACCAAAGGTATTCCTCTTTGACGAACCGTTCGGCGCACTTGATGAAATCACTCGAGAACGTCTCAATGATGAACTCTTGAGACTGTTTCAACATGAAGGCTTCGCCGGTCTATTCATCACACATTCCATTACCGAGGCCGTGTACATGTCCACGAAAGTCTTGGTCATGTCCTCAAGGCCAGGACGTATCACCGATGTGTTCGATGTGCCGTTCACCTATCCGCGAACGCACGATCTTCGATATGAGCCGGAATTTGCAGAACTTTGCGGTCAGGTATCACATGCTTTGCGAGGGGCTCACCAATGAGCATTCTCCAAGGCTCAACCGCCCACGTTCCTCTAGACCCTGCAACGCCACCTAGCGCGCGACTTGACGATGTTGCTCCCGATGCACCCGATAAGTCGCGCGCGTCCGACTTAATCGGTCCGCTCGTCACCTTCTGTCTCTTCATCGGGGTGTGGTACCTGGTCTCGATGGTGCTGCTACCACCGCATAAGCGCTTCTTACTTCCGCCACCCCATCGGGTCATCTCCGAAGGTTTCTTTGTGTGGCGCGGTGGTGAACGGCGTGGACTGCAACCGATCCTTCTTTCACTCTGGGATTCAGCGAAAGTTGCACTCATAGGTCTCATCATCACAATCCTTGTCGGGATGGCACTTGCCATTGCGATGAGCACGCGTCGTTGGCTCGAGCGGGCGACATGGCCATATCTCGTCGCGATTCAATCTGCGCCGATCTTGGCCCTCACCCCACTTATTCGTGCAATCATCGACGGCACCATGAATCAACGGCTTCTCGTCGTTGTGCTCATCTCAATCTTCCCGATTGTTAGCAACACCTTGTTCGGACTTCTCTCTGCAGACAAAAGCCAGCACGAACTCTTCACTCTCCAAGGAGCATCCTCCTGGACACGGCTAACGAAGTTGCAATTCCCTGCTGCACTCCCGAATATCTTTGTTGGACTACGCATCTCGGCTGGTCTCGCGGTCATTGGAGCCGTGGTCGGCGATTTTTATTTCCGCCAAGGAGGGGTCGTCGGAATTGGCGCCCAGATCGACGTCTATCGATCAAGGCTCTGGGGGCCAGAGCTGATTGCAGCAATCCTTCTTGCAAGCGCATTAGGTCTGGTGGTATTCCTCTTTTTCGGTTGGCTCGCAAAGCGTGCCGTCGGGAAGTGGCACATCACCACGAGGGGCACATGACCTCACACCACCACCAACACCACACATCAAACCAGGAGACACACATACATGAATAAGAGAGCACTCTTCGGAGCCTCCCTCGCAGCTTTGCTCACGCTTGCTGCCTGCGGTGGCGACGATGGTTCAAGCACAGACACAACTGCAGCGGCAGAAAGCACTGACACGACAGCCGCGGCTGGTGAAGGTGTGAGCCTTGCAGGTTCGTGCCCAGAGACTGTCGTTTTCCAGACCGACTGGAACCCAGAAGCCGAACACGGCTTCTTGTACAACCTTGTCGGCGAGGGCTACACGGTCAACACTGAGAAGTTGTCCGTGACTGGTCCTCTCGTCGTAGAAGGCCAAGACACAGGGGTCAAGGTTGAAGTCCGCGCAGGCGGTCCTGCAACTGGCTACCAGTCGCCTCTCGCGATGATGTACCAGGATCCCGCAATCACAGCGGGCTTCATCAGCACAGACGAAGCAGTCTCGCAATCGGTCGAGAAGCCATCAATGACTGTCGTCGCTCCGTTCAACATCAACCCGCAGATCATCATGTGGGACCCAGCGACTTACCCGAATGCAAAGACCGTTGCAGACTTGAAGGCTGACAAAGTCAAAATTCGCTACTTTGACGGTGCGGCCTACATGGACTACCTCGTTGAGTCTGGAATTGTCGACAAGGACCAAGCTGACGGCACCTACGATGGAACACCTGCAAACTTCATCGCGGCTGGCGGAAAAGACGCACAGCAGGGCTTCGGTACGGCAGAGCCGTACTTCTACCAGGAAGTTCTCGCTGACTGGAAGAAGCCAGTTGCTTACCAGTACATCCACGATGCAGGCTGGACTGCGTACGCACAGTCAATCGGCGCAACCATGGACAGCTTCGAAGCAAACAAGGCTTGTTGGCCACTGCTTGTTCCCGCAATTCAGAAGTCACAGCGTGAATACATCGCCAGCCCGGATCGTGCCAATGCGTTGGTTCTCGATCTTGTGCAGCAGTACAACAACGGTTGGGCTTATGACGCCGGACAAGCTGCAGCAGCAGTGGCAAAGATGCAAGAGGACAACCTCGTGGCCAACAGCCCCGACGGCACCCTCGGATCATTTGACCTCGATCGCGTGACTGCCTTCATCGAGAAGGCCACGCCGATCTACACCGCTACTGGTGCAAAGGTCAAAGAAGGCCTGACACCAGCCGACATCGTTACAAACGAGTTCGTCGACACGTCGATTGCACTTCCCTGACAACTGATAGTCACGGCAACGTGACAAAGGGGCGGACACTTCGGTGTCCGCCCCTTTGTCGTTCTAGCGGCCAAATTCGAAGTCGCGAATTTCCTCGAGCGCCGCACACAGACCGTCAACCGCACCCTCAAAAAGTGCCATGCCGCGCTCTGCAGTTGCCCTCGTTGGATCACCAATGTGTCCATCGGCGTGGAAGTCATTGGAAAGCCATCCGAATGACACGGAGCCACCGAACCGCACATGCTTGTTTGATGCCAATTTCTCTGGCACACGTCGCACTGCGAGACTCATGTCAACGAGTTCCGGACGCAGATGCAACATCACAGAGGTCTCATCGTCCCCACCATGCACTCCCATCCCCATCTCGGAAGCTGACGACGTTCCACCTTGGTCCGCCGGCATATGTGGATGAGTCAGGAAGGTCTGTAATCCGTACTTTAGGCGCAGTTCTCGGTTCGCCACTGAAAGCAACGAACTGTTGCCGCCATGTCCATTGACGAAGACCAATTTTTTCGCAGGTGTCGTGGCCACACTTCGGCCGATGTCTTCGAGGACCGACAACATCGTTCTTGTAGACAACCACAGTGTTCCTGCAGACCACGCGTGTTCATTCGATTTCGATACTGCAAGAGCTGGCAGCAACCAGCAGTCGAGACGCTCGCCCACTCGCTCGACAGCTGAACGAGAAACCGCCTCTGCAATCTCCAAATCGGTATTCAACGGCAAATGTGGGCCATGTTGCTCGATTGCACCTATCGGAAGCACCAACACCGACGATGACGTCAGTTGTTGTGTCACTTGTGGGCCTCGAAGGCTTCCGAATTCACGGAGAGTCATGACGTCAACCTATCTGAGTGGTTCAATGAGAGCATGAAGCACCGTCAGACTGATTTTGATGCGGTCGTGATTGGTGCTGGTCACAATGGCCTCATCGCAGCCACCTACCTCGCTCGACACGGTGCGTCGACACTTCTCGTAGAGGCTCGACATATGGTCGGCGGAACTGCAGCAAGTGAGACATTCGCTGGAACTGTTGCCAATATCTGCAATTGCGACCACCTGACTTTTCGCACAACCCCAGTGTCTGATGAACTTCAACTGGCAGCGCACGGACTCGACTACATCGATGTCGAACCAGCGCAAATCAACGGCGATTGGTCAACGCAACGCTTTTGGCCTATATACAAGGACGTTGAACGGACGCTCGAGGCTTTGAATCGGGTGCACCCCACTTCAGTAAATGGCTACCGGCGATACGCGCGAACAATGGTGCCTCTCGCGCGCCTCGTACTTGACGCAGCAGCCCAGCCGCCGTCGCGCGGTGGCTTTCTCGCCACTGTCGCGCGCCGTGGAGGACGAGGGTTACCAGCGCTTCTGCGTTACAGCCGCATGTCCGCTGCTGATGTGCTGCGCGAGTTTTTTGATGACGACGCCGTGGTCGGACCTGCACTCGTCGAAGGCCCGGTTGTTTGGGGCGTGTCTCCGGAAACTCCTGGCACCGGACTCGGCGCGATGGCGTATGCACTCCGACATGCTTCAACAGTGGGTCGACCCCGCGGTGGTAGCGGGAAAGTTCCTGAAGCGATCTTGTCGTCGTACCTCGGAAGCGGAGGTGTTCTCCGTCTCAATACGCGCGTGGTCGCAATCAATTGTGAGCGTGACCACGTGAGCTCAATACACATGAGCGACAACACGACAGTCACTGCACGGGTCGTTGTGTCGGCGTGCAGCCCGCACGACACGTTTGTTCGCTGGCTTCGTAACGCTCCGGCGGGCGCGGGAAAGATGATCAACCGTTGGCGAGACATGCCAGTACAGGACGGATACGAATCAAAAATTGATGCAGTCATCACGGACTTGCCGCAACTCATGGGCCTTGACTCAGACATGATGCGAGAGCTTGGCGGTGATGATGTGGCGCCAACCACCGTGGTCAGCCCTTCGTCGACCGAATTGCATCGAGGTGCACAGTTGTTGACCAACGGACAAACCATGCCACGCATGGCGTTGCTGGTGAATGTTCCTTCGACTATCGACGAGACTCTCGCTCCACCGAACAAACATGTCTTCAGCCTCGAGGCGCTGTACACGCCGTATGCACTCGCTGGCGGATGGACCAACTCCTCTGAGCCGCAACGATGGCTTGACCAATTCGCAACGTTGGTGCAGCCAGGATTCCTTTCGTCTATTGAGGCATGGCGAGCTGTCACACCTGTCGACTATGAAAACGACTTTCACCTACCGCGCGGCCACGCAACGAGTTTTGCAGGCGGACCAATAGCTGCGTTCCTCGGAAAACCCCAAGAACTCACTCGCTACAGAACAAGTATCAACGGTTTATACCTCACCGGTGCCGCAACATTCCCCGGGGCCGGCGTGTGGGGTTCAAGCGGTCGAAACGCCGCGCTAACAGTCATTCGTGATGTCTTCTGAGTATGTGCGCGCATTCGTGCTCAACGCAAACGACGCGATCACGCGTCTAGCACGACATTGTCACGCTGAACGACCGGCCCTTGATCAGACCACGGAAAATTGATCCACAAATCAGTGTGTTTCCAGACGTAATTGCAACGCACGACGGAACGTGGCTTCTCATACAACACCGCCGTGCGCACTTCCTTCACACGACCTTTGAAAAACTCCTCAACAGTTTTGAGGGTGTGCCCTGTGTCCGCGACGTCATCGACCACCAAAATTCTTGCAAATCGAAGTTCCACCAGATCAGGGACTGGCGGTAGAATCATCGGAACCGGTAAACGTTCATCAACACCTGTATAAAACTCGACATTCATGGTGTAGAGGTTCTTCACGGCCAGTGCGTACCCGAGCGCTCCAGCAGGCAACAGACCCCCGCGAGCAATTGCGAGAATGAGATCCGGTTCGAAGCCCGAGTCGGCTATCTGTTGGGCAAGCTCTCGACTAGCCGTTCCGAATACTTCCCATGTCATGATTTCGCGCTCAGTCACCTGTCGGAAATTAGTGCCTCTCCGCGCCGTGAACCGTCTCTTCAGACAGAAAGTCAATTTGACCGTCCGCTCGCCTGGGCTCAGATGAGTGACTAGTCTCTCCGTCAGTTGGCTCTGTCGGGATTCGTCCCGATTATCGGGGTCATGGCAACAAGGGGGATCCATGAGACACCGCACCAAGCGTGCACGGGCTGCTTCAACAGTCGGTGCCGTCATCATTGCATTTTCACTTATCGCAACAGCTTGTGGCGGTAGTGATTCATCAGATTCAGGAGGCAGTAGCGACACCACAGCAGCGCCTGTCGAGGATGTGACACCGGTTCCGGGCGGAACCTTGATTATCGCAGGCGAAGCTGAAGTGTCGAACCCATGGACACCGGCAGCCATCCAGTGCGATTCGTACTGTCAGTTGCGGGCGCGCGCGTTCTATGATCCGATCGCTGTTGTCGGCGAAGACCGTGAAGTTCACGGTTGGCTCGCCGAGAGCATCACAGCAAATGCAGACAGCACCGTCTTCACCATCAAGGTTCGTCCTGGCATTTCTTTCACCGACGGAACTCCGGTCGATGCTGCTGCTGTCATGTACAACCTGAACGCCACGAGTGGTGGTCTGCTCATCAAGCCAGCCACCAAGGACCTCGCACGCAACGAGGACGGCACACTCGTGATGGAGTCGATTGACGACATGACCTTCACTCTTGCCACCGGCAAGGGTGGCGATGCAGCGTCACCGGTCGCATGGCCGACATTCCCGTACTTTCTCACAACCCAACTCGGACTTGTCGCTTCGCCCAAGTGGCTCGAAGACGTCAAAGCCGGAACCGCAAAGCCCGACCAGCCAATCGGTTCGGGTCCATTCACGTTCGTCAGCTACGCGCCTGGCGACAAGATGGTGGTCAAGAAGAATCCCGCGTACTGGATGAAGGACAAGGACGGCGTTCAGTTGCCGTATCTCGACCAGATCGAGTTCCGCGTCATCACCGATTCCAAAGTTCGCCAGTCCGCACTTGAGAGCGGAGACGTCGACCTGATCGCCACTTCTGACTCAAACGCCATCAAGCCGCTCTCTGAGAACAGCAGTTTCGTGTGGACGAAGCAAGAGGAATACGGCGAAGTTAACTATCTGCTCATCAACCTCGCCAAGAAGGGTCCACTTCAGGACCGCAATGTGCGTTGCGCTCTTGGCATGGCCGTCGACAAGGTCGCGCTCATTGATGCGACTGGAGCAGGTTTCCTTGCGCCAGCCGGAGGCATGATGTCGCCAGGTCAAGAGGGCTACCTCGAAGACAATGGTGGCCCACAATTCGACGTCGAAACTGCAAAGCAGATGATCACGGACTACGAATCTGCCAACGGCGACGTCAAAGTCATTTACTCGACCACGACCAGTGCGACGAACTTGCTCACCGCGCAGTACCTGCAGACCGCATGGTCGGCCATTGGGGTCGACACTGAAGTTGTCCAGATCGAGCAATCGAAGCTCATCTCCAACGCTCTCACGGGCGCAGATGACTTTGAAGCGTTCGGGTGGCGTAACCACGCAGGCATCTTCGTGGACCAGCAGAACTTCTGGTGGAACGGCAATGGCGCGAATCCGCCACCCCAATTGGCCCTCAACTTCGGACGCCTGAGCGACCCGGTCATTGACGATCTTCTCGCCAAGGCTCGCTCGGAAGCAGACCCGGAGATTCGCCGCGGGTATGCAGAGGACATCAACCGTCAGTTCGGCAAAGAGTGCTGGACGTTGCCCAACTCGTACACAAAGTGGGCAGTGTTCTCGAAGCCTGAAGTAAAGGGCATTGGCCGCACCCCAACTCCGGACGGAACGTCAACCGCCCGCGACGGCGCTGGGTTCCCTGGCCAGGTGTACACACACGCACTCTTCAAAGCTGGCTGATACACCTCACATCTCACTCTGGGGGATCCGGCCTATTGGTCGGATCCCCCACTGAACTCATACCAATCAAGAGAACTTCGGGGAGGCTCGACCAGTGCGTTACGCACTTCAACGACTTGGGCAATTCATCCTTGTGTTCCTCGTCGTGACTTTCCTCGTCATGGTGATCACTCGCATTGGCTCAAAGGATCCTGCCCGTGATCTTGCCGGCGGATTGGTAGCCCAAGAACAAGTGGACGAAGTGCGTGAGTTGTACCGACTCGACGAACCTTTTGTCGTTCAATACGGAAATTGGATCAAGAACCTTGTAACTCTTGACTTCGGTTATTCGTATGCGCAGAACCAGTCAGTCAACGACATGATGAAGCAGCGACTGTTGCCTTCATTCTTCATCGGTATCTGGGCGATATTCATCGGACTTCTTCTTGCCGTTCCGACGGCCATCTATTCCGCATACCGCCGAGACGGTGCATTCGACAAGACAATGTCGACGACGTCTTTTGCGTTTCTCTCAATGCCTCCCATCGTCATCGCTGTACTGCTCTCCTTCTTTATTGGCGTGAAGTTGAGATGGTTTCCGGTGGACTCGAACTATGTCGCATTGTGGGACAACCCCTGGCAGCACTTCAGAAACTTCATTCTGCCAAGCTTCACTCTCGGTCTTGGCCTCTCAGCGGTATGGACTCGCCTTCTTCGCGCCGATCTCATCAACACGCTGCAAAGTGACTTCATCATGTTGGCGCGAGCAAAAGGAATGTCGCCACGGCGCATTCTCTGGGTGCATGCACTCCGCGCATCCGCACTTTCCCTCATCACAAGCATCGCTATTCAAATGGGCGGGCTCATTGGCGGCGCAGTCGTTGCGGAGCAGTTCTTCGCCATGCCAGGCATTGGCGACCGACTGGTGTTTGCTATCCAACAGAATGACCTTCTCGTCGTACAGGCAATCACTGCCCTCCTTGCCATCGTCGTGGTAGCTGTCAATCTTTTGGTCGACCTTTTTTATGCGGTGATCGACCCGCGCATACGTCACGCGAGGGCCATCAAATGAGCGCCATCACAAAGAAGCGGGACTGGCCGACAGTGCTCGCTGCCGCCTGGCTTATTGGTCTCACCATCCTCGCCTTCACCGCTGACTATCTACCCTTCATTCGTGGTTATGCCGAGTCCTCACCTGAAGGAATCGGATTCAGCAAAGGGCCGTTCACGTCATTTCTGCTCGGTAGCGATCAACTTGGTCGCGATGTCTTTGCTCGGTGCATCTATGGCGCTCAGATTTCTCTTCGTATTGCTTTGTTCTCCATCATCATCGGAACGGTCGTTGGTGGCACTCTGGGTATGGTCGCCGGATTCTTCGGCAAGGCGTCAGATAGAGCCATCAGTGCTTTCACCGACGTGATGCTCGCCTTCCCACCAATCGTCATCGCCATTCTCGTCACCGGACGATTCGACGCCTTGCGAAAGAACAGCGAAGCGTTCTCCTGGCTGTCGCGCACCTGGTCCATCACTTTCGTGTTGTCGATTCTTGCTATCGCACCGTTGGCACGAATCGTGCGCGCACAGACACTCAGCATCAGTCAACGGGAATTCGTCTTGGCAGCTCGAAGCCTCGGAGCAAGAAACGGACGCGTTCTGGTGCGCGAGATTCTTCCTAACCTCGTGCCAGCGATGGTGTCTGTCATATTCACCGGAGTTGCCGTGTTGTTGATTGCTGAGGGTGGTCTCGCTTTCTTGGGTTACTCGATTGAGTTGCCCACACCCACCTGGGGGCGTCTCATCGCAGAAAATCGGAACTTCATTCGCGAGGCCTGGTGGGGCACCATCATGCCGTGCGTGATGTTGTTTGCGACAGTCTTGTCATTCAATGTGCTCGGTGATCGCATCGCTCGCCGGTTCGACATCAGAGAGGCCGCGCTGTGAGTGACTTTCTCGAAGTAACAGATGTGTTCACACATTTCGAGACACCTCGTGGACAAGTACGCGCCGTCGACGGAGTGACGTTCACTCTCGAGCGCGGCAAGACGTTGGGAATCGTGGGTGAAAGCGGATCAGGAAAGACCATTTTGTCGCGCACGATCATGGGACTCCTCCCAACCAGGGGAACAGTTCGGGGTGGAACTATTCGATACAAGGGCGAAGAAATTCAAGGTCGCGCGCCCTCTGAGATGCGTGACATCTGGGGCAAGCAGATGGCCATGATTTTCCAAGACCCGATGTCATCGCTCAACCCGCTCATGAAGATCGGTATGCAGATCGCAGAGCCGCTCATTCACAACCTCGACATGCCGAAAGACCAAGCTCTTGCAACTGCCAAGAGGCTGCTCGATGATGTGCGAATTCCAGAATCCGTAAAGCGCCTCAATCAGTATCCGCATGAGCTATCCGGGGGCATGCGTCAACGTGTGATGATCGCGATTGCACTTGCTTGCGGGCCGAACTTGTTGCTCGCCGATGAACCGACAACCGCACTCGACGTGACAGTTCAGGCACAGATCCTCGACTTGCTGCGAGAACAGCGTCAAGATCGCAACATGTCGATGATTCTCGTCACTCACGACCTCGGTGTTGTCGCTGGCCACACTGACGAAATAGCAGTGATGTACGGTGGCAAAATCGTTGAGAAGGCACCTACAGATGGCCTCTTCAAAAACATGCTCATGCCCTACACAGCGGCGCTGCTCGAGAGTATCCCGAAGATGAACCGACCAAGCCATACTCGCCTGACCACCATTCCTGGTCGACCGCCCGACTTGGTGTCTCCCCCAGCTGGTTGCCGATTCGCGCCTCGCTGCCCTGCAGCACAAGAACGTTGTCACTCTGAAGAACCCCCGTTGTCCTCTGCAGGTTCTCCAGGCCACGTGTACGCGTGCTGGTATCCGGTCGGGTCACCCGTGTACCGGGAGGCTATTGAACGCCGAGCAAAGGAAACAGTCTGATGGCCGGCACCGGAAAGGCACATCTTCGCTCGGGCGATGCGCTCCTGCGTGTCGAAGATCTGGTTGTTGAGTTTCCTGTCGGTCGCACCGGTCTCAAAGTTAATGCGGTGTCCGGAATCAGCTTTGATGTGATGCGGGGCGAGACACTCGGCATAGTCGGAGAAAGCGGTTGCGGCAAGAGCACCACCGGACGCGGAATCATGCAACTTCCATCACCGAATTCGGGGGCGGTTGTCTTCAACGGACAAGACCTCTCGCAACTAACTGGTTCAGACATGCGCGAGGCACGGACGAAGATTCAGATGATCTTTCAGGATCCGATCTCGAGTCTCAACCCTCGGCGCAAAGTGCGGGACATCGTAAAAGAGCCTCTCGACATCTGGAAACGCGGAACATCTGCTGAACAAGACGCACGCGTCGACAAAGTGCTCGAAGATGTTGGAATCGACCCTCAACGGGCTGCAGAGAGTCAGCCACACCAGTTCAGCGGTGGGCAGTGTCAGCGCATCTCGATTGCACGTTCGCTGGTGCTTGACCCGTCCCTCATCATTTGTGATGAACCAGTGTCAGCTCTCGACGTGAGCGTGCAGGCACAAGTACTCAACTTGCTCGAAGATTTGAAGGCCGCCTATGGCTTGACAATGATTTTTATTGCCCACGACCTTGCTGTCGTCAAGAACATCAGCGACAGAGTCGCTGTCATGTATTTGGGCAAGTTGTGTGAAGTGGCAACGTCGGACGACTTGTACCGACGACCGGCACATCACTACACAAAAGTTCTTCTCGACAGCATTCCAGTCCCAGACCCCAGTCGACCAGTTGCCCACGGACGCATCGAAGGGGAACCACCGTCACCGGTACTTCCACCCACTGGCTGCAGATTTCACACCAGGTGTCCTGCCGCGTCAGATCGTTGCCGCAACGAGGAACCACAGATGCGAGATGTTGGCGACAATCACTTTGTCGCGTGCCACCACCCTGCGTGGGGTGGCGATGCTCCGGTGTCAATCACCCGTTGAGGCTTGGCGCGTGCGTGCACGCATCGACACTTTCATTTTGTCCCGCACTTCGCTCAAGTACGACGCCATCACCTGTTGACGGTTTTCCAAGTCAATCGCAGCATGCATTCCCGGAATCTCTAGGACCGTCCACATGGCTTCCTTCGTCAACCCCACACCAATAGCAGAATTCGAGATGATTTCTTCTGCCTTTCGATAGGCCGCTTCAACAAGCACGTCGTTCGGAACGACGTCAACGACCAACCTGATATTTAATGCTTCAGATGCGTCAAATGTGCGGCCGGTGAGCATCATTTCTTGTGCTCGTACTGCGCCAATAAGGCGTGGAAGTAGCCAACTCTTACCGATGTCACAGGCCGACAATCCGATGCGGATGGGGCCGCACTAAGTGAAGATGACTCCGCCGCCAAACGCACGTCAGACCCAAGAACCAAAGCGAATCCGCCGCCGGCCGCAGGCCATTCACCGCCGCTATCACAGGTTGTGGGATCGATCGAAGGTGAGGGAGAAGCGACGCAATGTGCTTCTAAGTTGCAAATGAACGTTCCATCTGTCCAGCGCCATTTGACCCCGGAGCGTCGCCGTATCCACCCAGGTCGAGACCTGCACAGAAACCTCGTCCCGCACCCGTCAACACCACCACGCGAATGTCACGGTTGACGGACACCTCGTCCAATACCTCGTGCAGACCCGTGACCAACTCGGCAGTCATAGCGTTCAGTCGAGAAGGACGATTCATTGTGACTTGAAGGATCCCCTCACGCGGTTGCGAGAGAATCAAGAGAGACGGATCATGCGCTTCGGATACATCCATTGCCACATCGTGGCACGCCAGCGAGTCTGGCCCACACCCCCGATGTACCGTGAGCATTGTGAAATATCCGAGTGTCGCGACATTGTCTGTACTTCGCAATGGTCGCCTCGATCCCACCACTCTCATCGGCCCGGATTACTTCTGTCGCGCCACCCACACGCCCGATGGTCTCGGCATCATTCATGTTCGCCGACTCGATGACGGCGTCGACATCGAAGTTCACGGTCCAGGTGGTACATGGCTCGAGGATCATTCGGCTTCTTTGCTTGGTTGCCACGACCATCCGCCACTCATTGACGCTCCCCATGAGGTGATCCGCAATGCTCAACGGCGTCACGGTCATGTGCAACTTGTGCGCAGTGGAACTGCATATCACGAGTTGATTCCCGCAGTTCTCGGACAGCGCGTGACGGCAGCGGAAGCTGTCCGCCAATGGCGCCAACTGAGCATGACCTTTGGTACGAAGTTCTTGCTGCACGACATCGAACTGTGGAGTCCTCCAGATCCTCTGGCGCTCGCTCACCTGCCGTATCACACGTTTCATCGCTTTGGCATCGAACGCCGTCGCGCGGAAGCGCTGCGCGTCGTGGCTCGTCACTTCGAACACCTCTCGTCGTTGTACAACTTCAGCGGCACCCCGAGTGAGGCCACCAACCAACTCACCCTCTTGCCTGGCGTCGGCCCTTGGACCGCAGCAGTTGCCGGCTTCGTTGCCTTTGGTGATGCCGATGCGGTCGCAGTCGGCGACTTCCATCTGAAGAACATGGTGTCGTATGCATTGACGGGTCGACATCGAGGCACCGACACCGAAATGCTCGAATTACTAGAGCCATATCGACCGCATCGTGGACGCGTCATCCGTTGGTTGTCGCTCGACGGATGGAGTGCACCTAAGCACGGTCCTCGTCGGCGTAATCTGACTATCGCCCGCTTCTAGGGCATCTATGCCACTTCTCGCTTCTCTTCATCTCCGCGATGACATGGCAACTCGTGACCCTTTGTGGGCTCGCGCACTGCGACGCGGCATCTTCGCTTACCTCCTCACCCGAGTGTTCGTATTGCTCGGTGGAGGCGTAGCCATCACTTCTTGGGCGGTGCAAGAAAAAGAGAAAGGTCGCGAACCCGAGACAGGGTTTTCTAACATCGCAAAATATCTCGACATGTGGGACGGCCATTGGTATATGGACGTCGTCCGCATGGGCTACCCCCGAGACATCCAAGACAACGTCACCTACTTCGTCTCAGATGCCCGAGCGGCATTCTTCCCCCTTTATCCCCGCATGGTTCACTATCTCGACAAGGTGTTCCCTGGTGGGCCAGTACCGACTGCTCTGCTCGTCAACTTCGTGCTCGGCGCGCTCTTCATTTACCTCGCTGGTCGAATCGCACTTCGACTTTTCGATGTAAAAGTTGCCGAAAAGGCAATGATCGTGCTTTGCCTGTTTCCGGGCAGTTTCGTGCTTTCATTCGCGTATTCAGAAGCGACATTGCTCGTGCTCGCCTGCCTGTGTCTCATTGCCCTCACCGAACGAGCGTGGTTGTGGGCTGGACTGTTCGCCGGCTTGGGAAGTCTCGCGCGACCGAACGGACTTGCTCTCGCCGTCGCTTGTGGCGTTGCTGCATTACTCGCCATTCGCGAGAGACGAGAGTGGTCGGCGCTTGTTGCACCGTTACTTGCACCAACTGGGTTCGTCGGATTCATGTTGTTCCTTCGCCACCACACCGGGGAGCCGTGGGCATGGTTCAGAGTGCAGAACGAGGCGTGGGATGAAGGTACAAGTTTTGGCTTGACAGCTATTCAAAGAGTTGCTGATTTCGTCTTGCATCCGGTGTCATCACCCACGAGCTTGATGACGGTATTTTCGCTCGTGCTCATGGGCATCATGATCTGGGCAGCCAAAAGACACCGTCTCCCTGCACACCATGTCGCTTACAGCGTCGTTGTTCTTGCGTTGATGCTCGTACCTGAGACAGTCACCGCTCGCCCGCGTTTTCTTTTCACCGCATTTCCGTTGTTGTTGGCTTGCGGAGCATTGATGCGAGATGAAGATGGCGATCGCTGGCTGGTCATAGTGGCCGTATTCTCTGCTGGTCTTGTGTGCGTGTCGGGTCTGTATGGGGTCTACGGAATCATCCCGTGACAAGCGGCGAGTGTTGCTACTCGCCCTCGTCGCTGCGCTCCCGACTTTTGCACTCCATGTCGGCGAGTTGAACGCCGATACCAAGCTGTTCTTGTCGTCGTCCCCAGGGCGTCTTCTCTCAAACGCAGCGCATGCGTGGGACCCAAGCCAGTTTCTCGGATATGTGCCGCACCAGGCCGTTGGATATCTCTGGCCGATGGGACCGTTCTTCTGGCTTGGCGACGTCCTGGGTGCTCCAGATTGGTTGATGCAGAGGCTGTGGCTCTCGCTCATCTTCACGGCTGCCGGCACTGGTGTCTACTGCTTCCTCCGCCGGCTCGGATTTCGTGTTGATGGTGCGACTGCTGGTGCGTTGTGTTTCCAGATCACACCGTATGTTCTGAGTTACCAATCGCGAACATCTGTCATGTTGCTGCCGTGGGCGGCAGTGGGTTGGCTCGCGCTCGTCAGTTCGCGCGGCGCTCAAACTCGTTCTTGGACACATCCGTGCCTCATTGCACTACTTGTCTTCACAGTCGGCGGCATCAACGCCACCGCATTGATCATGATCGCACCTGTTGTTCTGATCGTGGCACTTCACCAGAAGAAGCAGGCCCCATCATCAATGGCCTATTCGTTCCTGTGGCGTTCTGCGCTACTCAGTGCTCTGTGTTCGGCGTGGTGGATTTCAATGCTCGCCATTCAGGCGCGCTATGGCGCCGATGTGCTGTCATACTCAGAGACCCTCGAAGCCGTCTCATCGACATCGACAAGTTTCGAAGTGCTTCGCGGTATGGGTTACTGGCTGAACTATGTGGTTTCAGGACCTCATTTCGGAACCTCGGCTGCGATACGTCTGCTTTCATGCCCGACTGCTCTCATCGCGAGCACTCTCATTCCAGCTGGAGCCCTTACATGGCTCGCGATGTCGCGCCATCACCGTGCACCCCTTGCAAGCATACTTGTGGCAGTAGGGCTTGTCATCGGTACCGGTGCATACGGCATGTCGTCGTCTTCGCTTGTCATGCGTTCCCTCTCAAACAACTCTGAATCAAGCTTGGCGCTCGCCTTGCGTAGCAGCACACGAGCCATTCCCGTCTTGTTACTCGGAGTTGCAATCGCATGGGCTGGGCTTACCGAATCGATGCTCACACGTCTCCGGCGGTCAACACGTCGATTCAACCGAAGTGACATTGGATTTATTGCTCCGTCGTTCACTCTGGCCATCCTTCTTCTCTCGCTTCCATCACTGCGATCAACTGGTGTAACCGATGCATCCCTCGCACGACCGTCAGCAGCACCGGTGTCTTGGGAACAGACGGCAGCACTCCTTGACTCGTCGATATCTCCCACTGCCCGAGTTCTTCAAACACCGGGTCAAGAATTTGGTGCATACGACTGGGGTTTCACAGTCGACCCTGTGTGGCCCACTGTTTCCGCGAGGCCGTTAGCAAGTCGTGATTTGCTGCCACTTGGCGGCGTGCAGGCAATGGACCAACTGTATGCACTTGATGACGCCGTACAGGCGGGAACGACCAACGACACCGGCATCCGCAACACCTCAGATCGACTGGGTGCCGGTGCAGTCTTTCTTCCGGCCGACCTCGACGAGACTCGCTTTCAAACTACGCCGCAAGAAGTTGTCGGACGTGAGACTGACCTTTCACCTGACCGCGAAGTACCCGAAACTGACGGCACACACTGGTTGCTACTCAATCGCGAGGCAGACGTATCGACGGTCGTCGTCGGCGCAACTCAACTCTCTGGTTCAGGCGACGGACTCGTGTCAGCAGATGCACACGACCTCATCAGAGGGCGACTTGTCCAGTACACAGCCGACCAACATGACTCCAGCATCCGATCTGCTGCATCTGAGAACATCCCGCTCGTTGTCACCGACTCACATCGCATTCGGGCACGACATTGGCGCACGAGCTACGACACAGTGGGTTACAGCGAAGACGGCACAAAAGATTCCGGACCCTTGGTGAACGACTACGCAGACCGCCGACTCCACCTATTTACCTCAGATACTGACGACACTCGTTTGGCCGAACACACAGTCGTGCGTCAAGTCGGCACAGTCACTGCGCGGGCATCGTCCTATGGCACACCACTTCTCTATTGGCCCGAACATCGTCCGGCGGCTGCCATCGATGGCGACACGTCGACTGCATGGACAACATCCGCATTTGCCAACCCGACGGGAGAGTTCCTCACACTCACCTCCAAGAAGCCATTCACAGAAGCACGTCTGATTCAACCACTTGACTCAAGTGCCAATCGCTGGATCACTCAAGTGTCGTACTCAGTCGACGGAGAGCACTTCGTCACTCTCGACTTGAACAGCAACTCTCGTCGATCCTCAGGCCAGTTGCTCCAACTTGAAGCGCCAGCAACAACACTCACACTCCGTATCGAACTTGTTGATTGGTCCATTGATGGACCACAAGAGGGTCTCGACGGCGTCGGTTTTGCTGAGATACAGCTCGGCTTTCCTGCCACCCGAGAAACTACTGAACTACCGACGCGCGCTCTGGTCGCATCATCACGTGAACGACCAATTGCGTATGACTTCAGTCGTGTCAGAGCGCGTTCAAACTCTTCATGGAGACATGACCCAGAGTCGACACTGTCGCGAGACTTTGTCGTGCCAGGTTCAACTTCTCTTCAAGGACGCGTGCATGGTTCACTTGCGTTGGATGCTGATGAACGTCTGACAGCGCCCTGGCTCGGTGTCTCGACTTACGCATCTGGACGTTTCACGAGAGACTTCTCCACTGCGGGATGGAACGCAACCGATGGCACGACTGACACATTGTGGGTTTCAAGACCAGGTGTCACTCGTGGCGCCCAACTCAGCTTTCTCAGCACCTCGGCCTCGCCCGGCGTGATCTCGCAACCAATGACCGAGCGTTTTTCACCTATACGAAGGGCCTTCCTGTCCGATGGACGACATTCCGAGGTGGTGTCATTTGACCACACCTCAGGTCTCGGTCGCTTCTCCGCACACTCACTGCTTCCGGGTCGATGGACTCTCACGATCACCGAAGTCGAACCCGAGTATTCGACGGATGCGCGCACGTATCTCCCGATTTCTCGACCCATCGCAGTAAGCGAGGTAGCCGGCGATGGAATCGCTCTTGTGAGGCCACAACTACCAACCCGAATAACGACTCTTCCGGTGTTCCTCAACGATGTGGAAATACGACTGAACATGAGGTGGGATGGAACAGCCGAGCGACCGAAATATTCCGCTGCCTTTCCAAAGACAGCCACTAGTGGCGGACGGTCCGTGTTTCGTTCTTCATCATTGCTGACAACAGGCATCAGTGTTGATGATGTCGTTTTGACCAATGAGCCATGGAGTCAGCGGGAAGACTCATCCGCAAGTGCGACGCGCCTCACAATGACCGGAGGGCCGACATCACGCCAGATCTCTTTTCCAGGTTGCCCACGTGAATGCTGGTTCGTGTTCGGGGAAAGTCACAACCTTGGCTGGACGGCACATCTCGACGGAGTCGACTTAGGCACTCCTCAACAAGTGAATGGCGGATTCAACGGTTGGCTTTTACCAGCTGGCGCCGAGGCAGGGTCCATAACCCTGCAGTTTCGACCACAGAGATGGCTCACTGCTGGACTACTGATCACTGCGTTCACAGTGGTCGCCATGATCATCGTGGTCATGCGCGGCACCCGCAAGCGTTCGTCTGGACATGACGTCATATTGGCCGCCCCTCGCTCACAGCAGAAACGACCGTCGTCGAACCACACCCCATCACTTGTGTTCTTCCTCATTGCTGGTGCGGTAACCGTTGCGTTAGTTTCACAGCCGGTCTATTTCATTCCGGCATGCATGGTGCTTGCACTCATCTGGCGCAATCGCAACTCTCACTGGCCACGATTCGTATTGGTGATGTGGTCGCTCTCCGGGCTTGGGTTGGGCCTGCTTCGAATACTCATCACCGATCCTCCGATTCGATTCGACTGGACTCACGAGACGGCCGCTGTCCACTGGCACCTCCTCGCGTCAACAGCACTCATAGCAATCATCACGAACTTGCCCAGTTCACCCAGTGCGAAGTCAGGCTTCCCAGCCTGAGTCAGAACTAGCCTCTTTCAGGTGAGGACCTGGCCCATCAAGGCGAACGCGCCGGGCACGCGAAATCTTCCATTAGATGGTGTCAGAGCGATGGCTGCCCTGCTCATCGTCGTTCACCACGTCGCCTATGCAGCTGGCGTCACGATGAACGAGGCGTATGGCGTCTTTACGGGCCGCATGGACGTAGGCGTACCGATCTTCTTTGTGTTGAGCGGTTATCTCCTCGCCCGACCGTTCGTGCGCTCGATTCTTGCTGACACAGAAGCGCCCTCGACGAAGGACTTTCTCTGGAAACGATTTCTTCGCATCTTTCCTGCGTACTGGTTGGCATTGATCACCATGCTCGTCATCGGCGCAGTCGCGGTGCGCGGTCCAACGGGATTCTTCTTCTCATTTTTTCTCCTCCACGTGTATCACCCAGACCGCGCTATATCCGGTATCACTCAATCTTGGAGCCTCGCAACTGAGGTCTCCTTTTATGTCTTCATGCCCATCTATGCAGCCTTCATGCGTCGTCGCACGCGTCTCTGGTCAGTCGACCAGCGTGCTCTCGCATTGCTCGCATCTCTCTCTTGTCTGTACGTGTTCAGTGTCGTGTTCCGAGTGGTTGTTCACGTCGCTAAACCACCATTTGACAATGTCACCCCATATTGGCTTCCATCCCTCATCGATATTTTCGCCCTTGGAATTGCACTCGCGGTACTGCGTGAATGGTCTCGGTTCAACGAGGACATCGGTGCCCTGTGCTGCTCTGTCACCAAATATTCATGGCTACTGCTGCTCTTGGCACTCTTCACTTTTTGGTGGGTTAGCACGCAGTTCGGGCTCGCAGTAGGTCTTGAGATTTCGACATTCGAACGAGAGACGATCCGTCAAGGGCTGTACGGGCTTATCGGATTATTCTGCGTGGCTCCCTTTGCTCTCACCGAGAGACAAACAAAAACAGCAGTGGTGGTCGGTTGGCGTCCTCTCGCCTGGCTCGGCGTCGTGTCGTATGGCATCTATCTCTGGCACCAAGTCTTCATCTCAGGAAACTTCGCAGAACAACAGATGCCCTATGAAATCTTCGATGGCGCCGTTGCGAACCGTCTTCTCACCACAATCTCAATCACGGTCGCGGTGGCCGCAATCAGCTATTACCTTTTTGAGTTGCCGCTTCTTCGGCGTTTCACCAAGCCATTTACTGAGCGCACACAATTTCGCGACATCGCTAAGTCAGTAGATTGCCCATGACGAACTGGAGAAAGCACTTGGCGATGGCCACTGTGCTATCCGTCGTATTGAGATTGTGGCTCGTGTTTGCCACCAAGGACATACGCATAATGGCCGACGGCAAGTTGCAAATTTGGGGTGACGCCTACTTCTATCACCACAGTGCCAACCTGGTGGCTGAAGGTGTCGGTTTCGTCAACCCGCTGAAATTCAACAAGTTTGGAATTATCGCTCAGGCCGCCGACCACCCGCCGCTGTTCATCATCTATCTGACAGTTTTTTCGTTACTTGGCCTGCAATCGATGGTCGCTCATCAACTCGCAACAGCCATCATCGGCGTCTCACTTGTGCTCGCCATCGCTCATCTCTCGCGTCTTGCTTTTGGCGAACGTGTGGGCAAGTTTGCCCTATGGCTTGCCGTAATCTGCCCACTTCTCTGGAGTTGGGACAAGATGCTGTGGTCCGAACCCCTTGCAATGCTTTTTGCCGTTCTGACCGTTCACACCTCTTTGAAGGCCATGCGCCACGCAACCACGGTTAACGTCGTTTTACTCGGGGCTGTCGCAGGTTGTGCCACATTGGCACGCGCCGAGCTGTTGCTCTGTGGAATCTTGTGCATTGCACTGGTGCTTTTTGTGCATCACCGCTCCGTTTTCAAGTCATTTGTGGCTGGCGCATGCATGCTCGCCGTTCTCTCCCCGTGGGTGCTGTTCAATCTCTCACGATTCGATGAAACGGTCATCCTTTCAAACGGCTTAGACATCGTGATACCCACAGACAATTGTGCGAGTACGTATGAAGGTCCGTTGGTCGCCTACTGGGACATTGAATGCGCTCAACAGGCGATTGACAGTGCTGAAGGCCGATTCCCGAACGCAGATGAGTCGGTGGTCAATGCAGAGATTCGGCGCATCGGTGTGGACTTCATCAAGGACAACAAGCGTCGTGCTGCACAAATTGCGGTACTCAGAGAACTACGTGTTCTCGGAATCTATAAACCACTTCAACAGATGCGCCTGGATCATTTTCCCGAGGGCAAGGACCGAATTCTCGCCGTCTTTAGCTGGGTGAATTACTACGCACTCATTCCATTTGCTCTGGCTGGTTTCATCATGACCCTTAGACAGCAGCGATATGTCGCGTTCGTATGTGCGACACCTATCTTGACTGCTCTCACGGCAGTGGCAATTTCGGCGGGCATCACTCGTTATCGGGCCAGCGCGGACCCCATGCTTGTCATGCTTGCGGCACTCGCCATCTCCTCCTCTGTTGAATTTGTCGTGCGCCAATGGAAGACGTCAGTTCCCAATGGTTGAGACTCAACAGTCGTTCAGATCGCCGGCTCTCACGTCGCTTCGTTGGCGTCTCAATTTCTTCATTGCCGTTCTTTGCGTGCTGCCTCCCCTCTGGAGCTCCCCTGGTCGCGTCAGCGCGGACACCAAGAGTTACCTGTTTCTCGATCCGGGGCGCCTTCTCTCTCGCGCAACCTCACTGTGGGATCCCACTGTCGGGGCAGGGACTGTTGCCCACCAAGTGGCTGGCTATCTCTGGCCGATGGGTCCCTACTTCTGGATCATGGAGCAACTCGGATGTCCTGATTGGGTTGCCCAACGCCTGTGGTGGTCTCTACTCGCGCTCTTTGCATCGTTTGGAATGCTTCGCCTCGCTCGCGTCCTTGGTTTGTCCGAGATGGCCGCATGCGTCGTGGCCCTCGCATATGCATTCAGTCCCTATTCGCTTCAATACTTGGCTCGACTCTCGGGGCTTCTCACACCTTGGGCACTACTTCCATGGATGTTGCTATGTGTCGTTCGAGTACGCAATGGAAACACCCTGAGATGGAGCCTGACACTCGGGGTACTTATTGCAACTGCCGGATCGGTGAACGTCACAGCCCTTGCAATGGTGTTCCTTGGCGTGGTCACTTGGATGGTGGTCGACATTGCTACTGGCACCGTTCGCCTTCGGCAACACGCAACTCTTCTCGCCGGCACGTTAGCCACATCGTTGGTTTGTGGTGCGTGGTGGATTACAGCTCTGGTGGTGCAGGGTCGCTACGGCTTACCGATTCTTCGTTACACCGAGACGTACGAGACAGTGGCAAAGGCCTCAACACCGCAAGAGATTCTTCGCGGACTTGGGTATTGGTTTTTCTATGGAAACGACCACAGCGGCGCCTGGGTTGATGCCAGCACACGCCTCATCGGTACCACGCCTCTTCTCGCACTTGGAATGCTTATCTCGGGAGTGGCTCTCGTGGCGGTTGGCCTCGCACGCCACCGCCATTCACGTCATTGTGTCGCCCTGTTAGTAGTGGGTCTTGCGATTGCCGTCGGCTCGAATCCTCAGGGTGCATCGTCTCTCTACGGTCGTCTTTTTGAATCAGTCGTCAACAATGAGTCCGGCTTTGCGCTTCGCTCTAGCCCACGGGCAACTCCAGTCGTACTTGTTGCACTTGCTATTTCATTGGGTTTTGCATGGGATCGCTATGTGCCCCTCGTCAACAGCGTTCGTATTCGCATTGCCAAGCCAGCAACCGTGAGTCTCTTTGTGCTCATACTCGTCGCGCAGAACTATCCGTGGATGACTGGTCGGTTACTCACTCCGTCAATCTCTCGTGACGAGGTGGTTCCGGCGTACTGGAGTGATGCTGCCCGAGCAATCGATTCAGCTCCGCAGACCGCATCAACTGTGTCACGCACGTACGAACTTCCCGGGGTGGATTTCGCCACGTACACCTGGGGCGGAACTATTGACCCAGTCACCCCTGGCCTCATCGATTCTCAGTACCTAGCGCGGGAATTGGTTCCGTATGGAAGTGATGCAACCGCAGATCTCCTCAACGCCTTCGAATCACGCCTTCAAGAGGGTCGCTTTGAGCCATCAGCACTCAAGGAAGTTGCGGCGCTGTTTGGCGCCAACACAGTCACGTTCCGCGGCGACGTGCGTTACGACACATACCGAACGCCCAACCCCGGACGATTGTGGCGCGAGATCTCGATGGCAGGGCTTGAAGTCGGTCATGAATCTCCACCGATCCGAACTAATGAAGCCACGACCATCGCCGACGCAACCGTTCTCGCACACCCACGCGCGACAACGTTTCCTGCGACTGCGGTGCTCCAGACTGACCCTCAACCGCTCGTGTCTGTGTCCCCTGTGGCCGAATACACCCGGCTTGTGGGAAGCGGTGACGGAGTCATCGATGCGGTCACCGCACTTGGCAGGCAGTCGCTGGGCAGTTTCATTTATGACGACACTGCCCGTCTCTCGCGCGCTCCACTCGGGATGCCAGCCCGTGTCGTCGTGACTGACAGCAACAGACGTCAGTCACGACGTTGGTACTCGGTTGGCTCCAATCTCGGCCGGACTGAGAGAGCGGACGAACAGCATGAAGACGACCCGAGCGACAACAGATTGATGCCGTTTGTCGATGACCATTCAGTTAGAGCAGACCCGTCCACTCAGTCCGTCTCGCTCCTTGTCGGGGACATCAACACTGTGGCCGCATCTAACCACGGTCATCCCATCGTGTCGACACCTGAGGATCGACCTGAAAACGCTTTCGATGGTGATCCCGACACTTCGTGGCGCACCGGCATCATCGGACGCTCAATCGGCCAATACATCGACGCCACTTTTCGCAGGCCAATCAGTGCTCCACGAGTCACTATTGCTTGGCCACGTGTCGGCAATACCGAGCGGCGTATCACCAAGGGACGAGTTGTTCTCTACGGAAAAGATTCTGCCATTCAGCGTTCAGTGCCTTTTGAAGTCACAGATGACGAGAGTGACACCACCGTCACCTTTGCACCAACAACTTTCACTCAACTCCGAATCATCATTGACGACGACACTTTCGGAGAACGAGCCATCTACGACGGACTTCCAGGTACCGGTATTGCGGAGATCACTCTCCCAGGCGTTCGCAACAAAGAGTTCGTGCTGGTGCCAACGCCGAGCCAAGATGCAACCGAAGTCCCCGACACCTCGTATGTGTTCTCACGCTGGCGCCTCGACGAGGCAACGCCGAATCGCAACGATCCTGAAGCGCGCCTACTGCGCGCCCTTGATCGCACCAGCGAAGCCGACGTCAAGGTGTCTGGCGTTGTGCGGCTGAATGGCACGGTTGAAGATGCCACCCTCGTCAGGACCACAGGTAACCATCCGGTTACCGCAATATCGAACCGTCGACTGAAGGGCAGCCCGTACACCTCGGCAATGAATACGTTGGACGGTGATGCATTATCGGCCTGGGTCACACCACTCGATGAAGCCGTCGGCTCACGGATTACCTTTGCCGGACTCGCCGCATCGCAATCGATCACGATTTCATTTCTCGATGATCAGTGGCACTCACGACCTGAACAAATCGAGCTGGCCTTCGACGATGACACCTCGACACTCATTGAAGTGCCCGCCACTGGTGATTCGGTGACTGTTCGACGGCCTACCTCGAGTGGCGCACTCAGGGGCTTGACAATCACGAAGGTCACACCTCGGCATTACCCCGACTACTTTTCCCGACAAGATCGAGAACTACCTGTCGCACTCACCGAGGTGCGCGGTGACGACATTCAACCTCTCGACTCCACCAACATGGTCTTGCAAAACGGTGAGTGCCGTACCGACCTCTTGACGTTGAACGACAATCCTGTGGCTATACGTCTGCTCCCAACAACCATGGAATCTGCATCACCCTGGGCGGGCGGGGACGTTGCATTCGAAGCCTGCGCCTCTCTCACCCTGAAGTCTGGGCGGACCTTCATTGAGTCGACTTCCGGGCGCACGACTGGCTGGAATGTGGATCGCATCGTTTTCTCCCCCGCACGTCCATCTGCCGGGCCAGACACACCTGCGACTGCTGAGATTCTCTCTGCTAAACGCACACGTATCGTTGCTCAAGTGAGTTCCGCGGGTCCTTCAGTTGTCAGTCTGAACGCCAGCAACAATCGCGGCTGGAAAGCGACGTTCACCAGCACCGAGGGCACCAAGGTACTTCAAGATTCATTCGTCACAAATGGAATTGCGCATGGGGTCATTGCACCCGGAGCAGGAGTCGTCACATTCGAATGGACACCGCAGAGGTGGTACTCGAGAGCCATGTGGCTGAGTCTCGTCAGTGCATTGACGACAATGTTGGCCCTTGTGCTTCTCACCCGTCGCCGCGGCTCAGTACGGTCCTCGGAAGATGCGAATGTCCACGGTCGCGCCGTTGTCACGACGTTGGCTGTGGTCGTGTTACTCGTTGCTACGCCACCAGTAGCCACTGTGGTTCTTGCTGTGGTCATTGTTGGGGTGGTCTTTATCACACGCCTGACGCGCCAACTTCTGGTGACAGTGGCCGCTGTTTCATACTTGTTACTCATCACATGGACTGTCGTGTCTCAAATAGTTCATCGATACCCAGTGACCCTCGATTGGCCAGGTCGATTCGACTCGTGGGGATCTCTCGCATGGGTCAGCGTCGGCTTGGTCGCAATTGCGGGCTGGATGAACAGTGACCCCGATGACTGTGTCCACGAGAAGTAATCTTCACGACGATGAAAACTCTCGTCATCTTGCCGACACATCAGGAGGCAGGAAACATTGAGAATGTGTTGCGTCGCCTACGCCGGGCACTTCCCGATGCCAACGTGTTGGTTGTCGATGATGCCAGTACAGATGGAACTTGTGATGTGGCACGCGCCCTGGGCGAAGATCTCGGCAACATCGAGATCTTGAGTCGACCAACCAAAAACGGATTAGGCAATGCGTATCGAACAGGTTTTGAGTGGGGCCTTCAACACGACTTCGACATTCTCTGCGAAATTGATGCCGACCTGTCCCATGAGCCAGAGGTGCTGCCACAGCTCGTCAGCGCTGCTGCGATGGGTGCCGATCTGGTGATTGGTTCGCGTTATGTCCCCGGTGGTGCAATTCGCGGATGGCCGAAGAATCGCCTCTTTCTCTCCCGCTGGGGTAATCGCTACGTGGCATTTCTCCTCGGACTCGCCATCAATGATGCAACTAGTGGGTTTCGAGCGTTTCGAGCAGAGACGGTGAGAAGATTCGATCTCGCCTCCACAACTTCAGACGGCTATACGTTCCAAGTAGAGACCACGTATCGCCTTGTTCGTGGTGGCGCACGCATCGTTGAGATTCCGATTGTCTTTCATGAGCGCACAGTCGGCGCATCGAAAATGAGTGGACGAATCGTGCGGGAAGCACTGCTACTTGTGACGATGTGGGGACTACGCGACATTCTTCGTGGCCGACGCGCATCACCCACGATCATCAGCCGCGAAACCTGACAGACACCGCTATCTTTAGCCAAGTGGTAGGCGCCGCCAGATGGCCTCTGGTAGCAGTCGGAATACACCGAAAATGAATCGAAACGCTGCCGGCGTCCACAGAACAGACCCATTGCCTCGTATTGCCTTCACAGTTACGCTTGCGACTGCATCGGCTGTCGTCGACAACGGTGCCTTCTTCATGCCAGCTGTCATCTTTGTACTCACAAAACCTGGTCGCACGACGAGGAGCGATGCCCCGTACTGACGAAGCTCACCATCAAGAGCGAGAGCGAATCCGTCAATTCCTGCCTTCGATGATCCGTACACTGCATTGGACCAGCGAACACGCATGCCAGCCACACTCGAGAGAAGGCAGAGTCGGCCATATCCCTGTTGTTTCATTCGCTCACCAAGGGCGAGTAGCAACACCATGGTGGCGCCATAGTTGATACTCGCGACAGATGCGGCTGCCACAGGGTCTTTGAGAAAATCGGACTCTGACCCCAATACGGCGTGGGCAACGACCACCACATCAAGGTCGCCTATGTCGTCGACAATTCCGTTCACGACATCAACCATGCCGTTGGCATCGGCACCGTCGAAGCGCACATGATGGACATTCACTTGGTTGTCATCGTTGAGAAGGCCATTCCATCTCGTCTCCGCTGCTTCAATGTCACGACTCACGAGCACGATGTTCGCCACACCAGGTTGGATCAGCTGTCGAACAATCTCGCATCCGATGTCGCTCGTTCCACCAAAGAGAACGATGTTCTGCGGAACTCCAAGGCCATTTTTCATGATGCTTCCTCCACGAGTCTGAGCCGACGTGCCAAATCACTGACCCACAGTCGACGAGGGTCCATTTCGTCCCGAATGTGCTTCCACTCTTCGAGCCGTGGGTATGCGCGTTCAACCGCAAGGGCCGACACGTGTGCATCCTTGGCCAGATAATGACGTCCACCTGCATCGAGCACCATTTCATCGATGTGCTCTAGCAATGCTGGTAATCGCGACGAACCTGCGGCCAAGTCGAGCGTCAGAGTCCAACCCTCAGTGGGAAAAGACATGGGGGCAGAATTTGATTTCCCCATGCGCTTCAACACTGCAAGAAATGAAGCAACCCCAGCCTCAGAGAATTTCCCAATGACAGTGCGAAGAACATCGACCCTCTCGAGAGGAACGATGAATTGATACTGAATAAAGCCATTCGACCCGTAGAGCGCATTCCACTGACGTACGCCGTCAAGCGGATGAAAGAACGCTGGAATCGTCTCTAGCCCGATGTGGGCATCGGCCGGCGCCTTTCGATACCAAACTTCATTGAACGCCCGGACCGTGAACTTATTCAACAACCCATTGGGAACCCACGGTGGGGCTGCGAGCCTCACCTTTGGGTCATATCGACACGGCTCTGAGCCACCCACGTCTGATGCAGTTGCATGGTTCCCTCTGGTGAGTACTCCGCGACCGAGCGACCGACCAGAGGCAAGCATGTCCACCCATGCGACTGAATATCGGAACTCATCGTCTGACTTGCCTGACATCGAAGCGATGACGTCATCAAGATTGCCCAAACGCTTTGTCTCGACCATTACTAGTGATGACTCCACTGGCAACATTCGAACGGTCACCTCAGTGACGACTCCGGTCAGACCCATTCCTCCGACCGTCGACCAGAACCACGTCGGCTTGACGCTGGGCGACAGAACGACTTCCTCCCCCGAAGACAAGAGGATCTTCATGGATTCCACGTGCTGACCAAAACTGCCGTCAACATGATGATTCTTTCCATGAACATCTGATGCGACTGCGCCCCCCAGCGTCACGAATCGAGTCCCAGGTGTCACAGGAATAAACCAACCACGCGGCACGCTGAACCGTAAGACAGCGTCGAGGCTCAATCCTGCCGGAGCAGTGAGATGACCTGAACTGGAATCCAGATGGATGTTGTCTACTCTGCTGTCGTCAGCGCAAGCCAAAACGATGCCACCGGCATTCTGAGCCGCGGCTCCGTATGCGCGACCAAGCCCGCGAGCGATCACACCTCGTCGATGCTGTGAGCCAACAACCGTCTTTAACGTGCCGACATCACGCACCTCAACCACGTCTGCCGATGTCCAAGCTGTGCGCCCCCACCCCGAGATGCGTTCACGACTCATTGACGAATCGGCTTTCTCGCGACTGCAAACAGAACCAAGGTGTCATTGTCGATGTGTCGAACAATCGAAAACCGATCAGCGGAGATGGGCGGTTTTCCGTGCTCTCGCCGATTAGTGAACGGATACACCAGACGACGACCGAAAGAGTGCAGTGCCACGAACATTCCACGAGGAAGCCGATGGCGCAGGTTGAAGACGTCGAGAGCTAGCAACTTGGCACCTGTTCGCCGCCGTGCGGCAAAGTCAGCTCGCACCTCGGCATCTCCGTCAAGACCAAACACCTCAACTTCGGCAAAGTGACGACTGAGCATCTTGTGAAGTGAGTCTGCGGTGAAGAGATGCACGTGGAATGGGTTCTCAAAGTCAGCTGGAGCATTGGGAGTGATGACAAGAGCGGTTCCTTCTGCGGCGGTGATTCGAGCCATCTCCACAACATGGTCGGTGGGGTCCACGAAGTGTTCAATGATGTGACTAGAGCACACCACCTGTGCACTTCCCCCACGCAATGGCAGCACCGAACCGTCGGCACACGTTGCTTTCACAGAGTGGGACGTCGCTGAGTGAGCGGCCTCCCACGAGTAATCGACTCCGACGACCGTACGTCCTGGGCCAGTCAGTCGACCTGTCTCGTCGCCCACGCCACAACCGATGTCAACAATCACACCATCGTTTAGGCGTTCGACAATTTCTCGATATCCGGCATCGTGAAGCGCCACCAAAGCCGCCGGCGTGCTGCCCTTGATCGGACGCTCGCCTGTTTGCTTCATTGATTTCCTAGTATACAAAGGCGATGTCTTCCCTCGCCGACACCCCACGGCGACTGGCCGAACTCGTTCAAGACATCAAAGCGCACGGCTTAACCACATCGACTCATATGCATGGCGCGACCTAGATGACCCAGATGCAGGCGGTTCAGAAGTTCATGCAGACCATGTGTTTCGTCTCATCTGCGAAGCTGGGCTGTCGGTCTCCCATCGCACGTCATGCAAGAGGTCTTCGCGCGAATTCGAACGCAACGGTTATCACGTCACGCAACGGGGTTCTCGCTACGGCGTTTTTCCTCGGGTGATACTGCGAAACCTCTTTCGTCGGCGGCGCGACGCATCGATCACCCTAGAAATTTGGAATGGTGTTCCGTGGTTCGCACGATTGTGGGCACGTGGCCCAAGGGTGACAGTGATGCACCACATTCACGAGGACATGTGGCGCGACTCGCTTCCCCGACTCCTCGCACCTCTCGGACGCATACTCGAAGTTCGCATTGCACCACCCTTCTACAAAGATGCACCACTCATCACCTTGGCCGACTCGACGAGAGATGAATTGATTGATCGAGGCTTTCATCCCGACAAAGTTCACGTGGCGCACCCAGGCATCTCCGCTCACTTCTTTGCGGCGCAGCCCAAAGGCGTCGAACGTCTCACGGCACCTCTGCTGGTGGCAGTCGGACGACTTGCTCCTGTCAAACGTTTCGATCTCCTCATCCATACCTTCGAGCAGCTTCACCACCAGCGCCCAGATGCTCGTCTCGTCATTATCGGGGAAGGTCCCGACGACCATGTCCTGACGCAACTAGTAAAAGACCGCAACCTCGCCGGATCAGTCACCCTTGCGGGTCGAGTTAGCCAGGATGAACTGGTGGCCACCTACCGTGACGCGGCCCTACTGGTGAGCATGTCCCACTCGGAAGGCTGGGGAATGACAATCACCGAAGCTGCAGCAAGTGGAACTCCGTGCGTCGTCACGGACAATGTCGGCCATCGAGGAGCCGTCGTCAACGGGCGAACAGGTCTGCTCGTTGCTGACGACACTCAGTTTGCTCAGACCGTCGCCAATGTGCTGGACAACAGAGCGATGTGGGCCGACATGGCTACAGCGTCATTCGCTCACTCTCAAACCTTCTCTTGGGATGCGTGCGCAGAAAAAATTCTTCGGGTCATTGACCACGAAGTTCGACGTCAGAGCGCAGACGCATAGACCCCGAGGCCGTAGACCACGACCCACACAACGGCAAAAATCTGAATATGGCGATCGCGCGCAAAGACTTCCTCGGGGGCACTTCCGAGGCCCCACTCGAGAACCAAGACATAGCGAAACACCGCCAGAATCATTGGCACGATCGAAAGTTCATAAAAGGGAAACCGGGACACTCCTGTTGCATTGTCGGCACTCTCGAAGGCCCACAGGCAATAGGCCACCATCGTTGTCGTCACAGCCATTCCGATAATCATCCGGAGATATGGCTCTGAATACTCAGCGAGAATCGCTCTCGTTCGAGACGCGTCACTTCCCATTTCACGTAGCTCTGCGAATCGCTTACCTGCGACGATAAACAGTGAACCGAAGGTGATGCAGATGACGAACCATTGAGACATGTTCGTTTCCGTTGCGACCGCACCAGCCACAGCACGCAACACAAACCCTGAAGCAACAATCGCCAGATCCAGAAGCACCACGTGTTTTAGTCTCACGCTGTAAGCAAAGGTGAGAGCCGCATAAAGCCCGAGCACAATTGCGGTGTCCCCACGCGGAACAGTGCTGAGTGCAATGCCGCCGACGATGAGCGCTGTCCCCACAAGTCGAGCCGATACGAGATTGATGCGTCCACTCGCAATCGGCCGTTGCGACTTTTTCGGGTGGAGCTTGTCGGCAGCTACGTCGAGTATGTCATTCCAGAAATAGAGCCCGCTAGAGACGAGACAGTACGCCAGGAATACCAGGAGCGTGCGAGACAACACGTCAGGTTCGTCGAGTGCACCGAGCGCCCCCGGCGCAGCGAACACCAGTACATTTTTCAGCCACTGTTTTGGTCGAGCTTCTTTGATGTAAGCGCTCAGCATGTTTGTTCGAGCTCTTCTCGACTCACATCATGGGCACGAGCGGCATGGCTCAACATCTCACGGTCTCCAGCAGAGTCACCGTACGCGTGGCTTAGCCATGCCAAGTCAGCGGCCAAGCCCCGATCAGACGCCCACGATTGCAAGCGTGAGACTTTTGCTCTGCCGCGACAATTGGCGCCTTCCAATTCACCGGTGTAGACCCCATCTTTTTGTGAAAGATCTGTACACAGCACATGTGTGATTTCGAGATGGGTTGCGAGATGTGTGAGATACGGACGTAACGAGGCCGACACAAGAACCACTTCGTGGCCCACCTCTTGATGCCAACGAAGTCGTGCGAGGGTATCTCGGCGCAACCACGACCGTGCGACCTTCGTGGCGAAGTCCTGTGCGATGTGATCGACCTCAGCCACATCGCGTCCCGAGAACACCCTGCGACAGAAGTGGGCCTTGACCTCATCTCGACGTCTGGTCACAAGCGCTGGCGCTGATGCCGCTGATGCAGAAATGAGTGCACCCATGCCGCCCACTCGACTCATGAAGGGCAACACGCAATCTCGCACTGTGAGAGTTCCGTCGACATCGAATGCGACAACGTCGGTCATGTCGGAAGGCTAACTCGTAGTTGTTTCGGAGGTGATGATGTCGCCCATCGCCCTCCAGTATGAGGACCAACTCTTGCTCACGACGTCAGCGTCGCAGACGTCCACATACTCGGCAGTCAACGCTCCGAGACTCAATGCCATCGCAAGTCGATGGTCATGGTGGGTCTCACAACGCCCTTTTTCGAGCGACTGCACGCCATGAATAACCAAACCGTCAGCGAGTACATCGACACGGGCGCCGATCTCCTGCATCTCCAATGCAAGATCCCCGAGACGGTCGCTCTCTTTGTGTCGAATAAAGCCAACGCCCGAGAGCGTGCTCGTACCCGCAGCGGAGGCACACATCATCGCCACTGCGGGGACAAGGTCTGAACAATCCGACATGTCGATATCGATTGCCGTTACATCCGAATCGACGGACCGTGAGACGATCACATCCGCACCGTTCACCTCCACGGCTGCACCCATCGAGGCGGCGATGTCGAGAATTCGACTATCCCCCTGCAACGAGGCGGAGGCCAATTCGGGCACTCTTACAGACCCACCGCCAATGACTACCGCTGCGATGGGGAATGCCGCAGAGGAGAAGTCTGGCTCGACTGCGAACTCACGAGCAACATAAACGCCTTTCCTCACATGGATCGAACCACCCAATAGGTCCACGTGTGCCCCAAACATCTTCATGATGCTTGCCGTCATCTGAATGTAGGACTCAGAGACTGTCGGTCCATCGATCTCGATGATCAACCCATTCGGAAGCAATGGTGCGATCATCATGAGTGCAGACACGAATTGACTGCTGACATCACCAGGAAGTCGGACGTGGTCGCCAATGGCCCCCTCGACCGGACGAGACACAGTGACAGGCAACCCGTAACCATCAGGCCGGCGCTCGACAACGAAGCCAAGAGTTTCAAGGGCATTGTGTAGCGGTGCCATCGGACGCACTTGTAATGCTTCTTCACCAGTGACGGTTAACGGGGATTCGCGAAGCGCACCCAGCGCGGTGAGAAATCGCGAGGTTGTTCCTGCCAATCGAGCATTGATAGTCACTGGATGACCACCGAGAGCTCCGCCTCTTACTGCTACACCATCACCTTCGAGGGTGACCGAAAGACCCATGTCGCGCAAACCATCTCGACACGCATTGACGTCATCACTGTTTGGAACCCCTGTGAGAGTTGTAGTGCCAGGTGCGAGGGCCGCGATGATAAGCGCCCTGTTGGCTGCACTCTTCGAGCCGGGCACCACGACAGTCGCATTGATCGGTCCACCGTTGCGACGAACACGTCTGGTGGAGGTCATGACGAAAGGCGTTGCAGGGCTGGCTTGAAATTTCGAGCCAACAACCCGCCTCTAAAGAGCTCGGCGTGTGCCGTTTCGATGAGCAGCACGATCACGCCGCGGTCTCCTTCTGCCGAGTGGACCACTTCAAAGTCATAGGCGTTGACCCCAAGTTCACCAGCGAGCGTGAGCACTTCAGCGGCACCACCAGGTCGGTCTGGAATGGGAATACGAACTTCAGTTAGTTCAGTGCTCGGGCCAACGCGAGATGGCAAATTCATTCGTGCCCTACGAGCTCGAGACAACCGTTCGAGAAGTTCATTTCGATCGCCGTGTTCGACGACATCGCGCATACTCGTGAGTCCGTCGATGAGCTCACTCAGCGCACGGACAATCGCCGTTTGATTCTGAGAACAAACGTCGAGCCAGATTTCTGGTCGACCACCTGCGATTCGCGTCATGTCGCGAAATCCACCAGCAGCGAGTTTCAACAGTGCGACATGTTCCTCACTTCGAGAATCTGCGAGGCCCATGAGAGTTGCTGCGGTGAGATGCGGTACATGGCTGATGACCGCGACGAGATCGTCATGGCGATCCGCCGGCAGCACGACGACTTCAGCGCCAAGCGTGTTCACCACCGCTGCAACTGTCGCAAAAGTGTCGTCAGACGACGCGCCGGGCGTCAACACCCAGATTGCACCTTCAAACATCGAAGAATCTGCGCCGTCGAGACCATCGAGCTCAGAACCCGCCATCGGATGTCCGCCCACGAAGCGCGGAGATGAAACCGCCGACATGAGGCGAGACTTGACCGAGCCAACATCGGTGACAACCCCATGGGTGTTATGCAACAGGTCGTTGACTGTCATTTCGGATTCATCTGCTGGAGTAGCCACGAAACTGATCGAGGCATCTGCATTTGTGCCTACCTCGTGGATGATGCCGCGCTCGTACGCTTCGGCCTGACGCGATGCATCCAGGTCTCTACCCCACACTGTCCATCCACGTTCTTGAAGCGCAAGAGCCACCGAGCCACCAATGAGACCCAGTCCGACGACGTTGGCCACCCTTGCTGGCATCACGCGATCGATAGCGGTGGTCGCTTGTGAAGTACCAGACACAGACTCAGAGCGTACCGACGCCAGCTGCAGTGTTCCTGAGAGTTATTACCTCGTGCGGTGTCAGGTGACGAAACCTTCCAGGGGGTGTCCGTTGGTCACGAATTGGTCCGATGCGTACGCGCACGAGTCGTGATACCGGATGACCCACCGCCTCGCACATCCGACGAATCTGCCGATTGCGACCCTCATGAATCGTGATTCGCAAGACCCCGCTCTCTGGTTGAGACACTGTCGCTGGAAAAGTCAGCCCGTCGTCCAGCTCCACTCCCTCGCGAAGGCGCCGAATCGCAGAGTTCGAGACTCCCTCGCTTCCACATTGAACTTCGGCCAGATATTCCTTTTCCACTCCCTTGCTCGGGTGTGTCACGAGGTGAGCGAGGTCACCGTCATTGGTGATGATCAACAGTCCCTCTGTGTCCATATCCAAGCGTCCAACGGGAAACACCCGCGGACTGGCTGGCACGAGATCAAGAACTGTCTGTCGCCCGTGCGTGTCATCGGCGGTCGTCACGACTCCACGTGGCTTGTTCAGCAAGTAGTACACGACATCGGGACGAACACCAACGGGTGCCCCGTCGACACACACAGCATCAGATTCTTCATCGATTCTTCGACCAAGTTCCGCTACTTCGCCATTGACCGTCACGCGTCCGGCAACAATGATGTCCTCACACACACGGCGCGACCCGTACCCGATGCGAGCCAATACTTTTTGCAAGCGCTCACCAGGAACACCACCGGATGTTGTGCTCATGTCAGGCAACGACCTGTCTCGCCGGTGAGGAGACGTCACTCACCAGATTGATGGGTGGAATCACCTGAGTCGCTCGCAGAAGCCAACTCTTCAACTTCAGCGGCAGCACGCAACGTCTTCTCAAGTGTTTCCACGATCGATGCATCAGGAACGAACGTCGCAATCGGAGGCAAGTCGTCGAGCGTGGCAATGCCGAGCTTCTCGAGGAACAACTGTGTCGTTCCCCACATCACCGCTTGCCCAGGCCCACTGTCACGACCGACAGGTGCAATGTAGGCACGGCCGTGCAACGTGCGCATCACTGCATCTGGGTCAACTCCGCGAATGGAGGCAATCTGCATTCGAGAGATGGGTTGCTTGTACGCGATAATTGCAAGCGTCTCTAGTGCGGCGCCAGACAACCTGGCGCGTTGTCCATCGAGAACAAACCGCTCGACATACGGCGCCATATCGGGATGGGTTTGAAAACGCCAGCCACCGGCAACCTTTGCCAACTGAAAGCCGTGTCCGGCCTCCTCATAAGTGCGCGCTAATTCGACACACAATGCCTCGATGTCTGCCGTCGGCAACTCGAGCAGTTGCGCCATCAACTCGGTACGTACCGGTTCGGTAGCAACCATGATCATGGCTTCGATTGCGCGTACGACATCTGCATCCAACATGTCAGCCCTCGTAATCATCAATCTGCATAGATTCGTCACCAAGTTCCGGACCGCGACCAGTCCACTCAATGTGAATGTCACCAATCTTTTCTGACTGGTCAATCTCAATGTATCCCTGCTTGTACATCTCGAGAATGGCCAAGAAGTGCACGATCACATCCAATCGCTCAACCAACTGGTCGACCATTCGACGGAAAGTCGTTCGGCCGATGGAGGGCATCGTTGTCATCAATCCACTGACAGCTTCTGCCACGGTGAAACGAATTGGTGACACATGGAACAGATCGAGCGATGGTTCGGTACGTGGCGTGATGGCTCGCACAAATCCGGCCTGCAGTTTTGCAATCGTGATTCCCTCGAGCGGGTCAGGCGACAAAGCTGTGAAGTATTCCTCTGGCCCTGTGATGCGACCATACGTACGGTCGGCGTCATCGACATACCTACTGAGGATGCGGGCCACGTCTTTGAAGGTTTTGCATTCCAAGAGCCTGGCGAGCAGCATGTCCCGTTCTTCCCACAGCGCCAAGTCGTCGTCTAAGTCAACATTTTCCCGACCAGGTAAGAGTCGGCGAGCCTTTAGCTCGACAAGTGTCGCCGCAATCAGCAGGAATTCCGTTGCGACATCGAGATCCAGCTCCTGCATCCGAGACAATTCCTGCAGGTACGCATCGACAATGGTCGCGAGCGAAATCTCATGGATGTCCACTTCCTCGCGAAGTATTAAGTGCAAGAGAAGATCAAATGGGCCCTCGTAGACAGGAGTTGCCACATCGATTGCCACGCTCACAGGCTAGTTTCTGCTCCGTGACCAGGGTGCTTTCTTGCATACAGCCAACAGGCGTGGTCCACCTTGGCAACCATCTCGGCGCCCTACGCAACTGGGTGAGCGGACAACACGAGGCTGACGTTTTCCACGGCATCGTCGATCTACATGCGCTCACCGTCACCGATACGCCTGGGGTACTCGGTCGCCAGACTCTCGAACTTGCGGCCATGCTGTTCGCTGTCGGATTGGACCCGGACGTCGCGACGGTGTTCGTTCAGAGCCACATCCATGAACACAGTGAGTTGGCGTGGATCATGGAGTGCACTGTCTCCTTTGGAGAGTTGAGCCGCATGACTCAGTTCAAGGACAAATCCGCAAAGCGAGAGGCCGACTTCGTGTCTGCAGGCCTCTTTACCTATCCCGCCTTGCAGGCAGCAGACATCGTGCTCTACGACGCAGAGGAAGTTCCTGTCGGTGACGACCAACGGCAGCACATCGAAATCACTCGCGACATCGCCATTCGTTTCAATCATCGCTTCGGAGACACTCTTGTCATACCCAAGGCCGTGCACCCAGCCGCAGGTGCGCGCGTCATGGATCTACAGGATCCGGCAGCAAAAATGTCGAAGTCGGCGTCATCTGACCTCGGAATCGTGTACCTCACTGACGACAACTCGGCCATCGAGAGGAAGTTCAAGCGTGCGGTTACCGATAGTGAAGGTGTCGTCCGTTTCGATCGTGACTCGAAGCCGGGCGTGAGCAATCTGCTCGAAATTCTCGCCGCATGCACCGGAGGCAACCCGTCCGACTTGGCAGGTCACTACCAGCAGTACGGCCCCTTAAAGGCAGACACAGGTGCGGCAGTCATCGCGCTCATTGAGCCAATCCGCACTCGCTACAACGAACTCTTGCAAGATCCTGCAGAGCTTGCCCGCCTACTGGCAAAAGGAAACGACCGAGCCAGAGCGGTCGCATCACAGACGCTCGCCAGAGTGCACTCAGCCATCGGGCTCTTGCCCCGTGCCTGAATCGCTGGAGTGAGTTCGTCTTTTTCTGACGCTTGTCAGATGTCGTCAGCGACTCGAAGAGCGCCTTGCATGTCCTCCGGCCCATCGCCCCTCACCAATGAAATCGTTAGTTGATTGCTGATGCCTTCAAGCATGCGAGCTCCGATTGCTTCGTGAGCCAAGTACATACGCATCCGCGGAGTTCGTCCACCAATACATGTCGCAATAATTCGACCAAACGTGGAAAGCCGCGAAGCGCTTTTGCCAACATCATGCAACAGCACAGCACACTTCTCAGCAGTCGTGGCGGCCGGTCGGACTTCTATAAACCGACGAAGGACCATTACAGAATGAACTTTGTCAGCCATCTGCATCGCCGACCACATTGCAAGTTCTCCAGATGACAACGTCCGAGTAGCCAGATCGACGTCAGCCGGAGACAACCTCGGGCGGACTGAACGAAGAGTTCGCCGGACTAGGTGGCCAAATGTCGTCACTTGTGCTTGCTCCGGGCTCGCGGATGGTGAGTCTTGTACACCTCGAACAGTCGCTCCTGCGACACCTTCGTATAGATCTGCGTGGTGGAAATGGTGGAATGGCCAAGCATTTCTTGCACTATCCGCAGATCGGCCCCATGTTCCAACATATGAGTGGCGCAACTATGTCGTAATGAGTGAGGTGACAGATCATCTGCGAGTCCCACCGCTGCGCCTGCACGTTTGACGACATCCCAAGCCTTTTGCCGGTTCATGCGACGTCCACGATTGGTTAAGAAAACTGCATCGCGATCGTCGCTTTTAGCCCAATAATCGGGCACCAACAGATTTCGACCATCGCGCGCCAAGTACTCCTCGAGTGATGTACAAGCCTTACGACCAAATGGCACGACACGTTCTTTTGAGCCTTTACCGAACAACCTCACGAGGCGCCCGCGCATGTCCAGGTCGTCGAGGTTCAACCCACACATCTCGCTGATGCGCGCACCTGTTGCATACAAAAACTCGAGCATCGCACGGTCACGCCTGGCCGCAGAGTCATCACCGGTGACAGCACCAAGTAGTGCTTCCACATCGTCTTCAGAGAGTGGTTTTGGCACGCCTGTTGGAACGCGAACTCCTTCAACCAACGCAGTCGGGTCGTCGGCTCGCATTCCTTCGACCACTGCATAGGAAAAGAACATTCTCATCGCTGCCATACGTCGGGCAGTTGTTGCAACGGCTTCACCGGTTCCCCGACATTCATCGATGTAGTCGTCCACGTCGGAGGCAGTCAGAGATTCAGCATCAAGAGAAGAATCGGTAATCCACGTACTGAAGTGCACCAAATCTCGACGATACGCAGCAAGCGTGTTTGTTGCTCGGCCACGCTCGACGCGCAACCACACCAGGAAGGCCTCCATCTCTTCGGACAGACCCACAACCTTCTTCAATGCAACGACCTACGCGGTGCCGTCTCGAAGAGCTTTGTCTGCAAGCAACAGCCCGACACATGTCTTTGAGTCTGTGAGGTCGCCACGCACCACTTTTTCAACAGCTTCACTAAGTGGTACACAACTGATGGTCATGTGGTCTTCCTCTGGGCCATGAGGGTCGGTCGGCACATCGGTCAGGCCGCGAGCGAGAAAAATCTCAACAGTCGAGTTGGTGACACCTGGTGCCGAAGCGATTCGACCGAGCCACTGCCACTCTGATGCCTGCAGGCCGGCCTCTTCCGCCAGTTCGCGCTGAGCGGTTACCAATGGCTCCTCACCTGGCACATCTCGAAGTCCGGCGGGAATCTCTGTGAGGACATCCCCCAGCGCCGCTCGATACTGGGTCACGAGCACGACCTCTCCCTCCGCTGTGAGTGCCACGACCCCTACAGCGCCAGGTGAATCGACAAAGGTGCGATGAAACTGCTCGCCAGATGGCGATTCGATGACTGCATGAACAAGTGAGTACATGGCCCACGGATGAATCACGTCGGCCGATACGCGAGTGAACTGCTGCATCACGCGACCGACAAGTGGTCGAGGCTCGGCTGTCTTATTCGCCGACCGCACTCGTGGTCTTCGAGCGCGCCTCGCGATATGTCAACGATGCACCGATAAGTTCACGGAACAGCGGATGTGGACGATCGGGGCGACTCTTGAACTCTGGATGCGCCTGAGTACCGACCCAGAACGGATGATCAGTGACCTCGATGAACTCCACAAGACGTTTGTCCGGGGATGTTCCGCTACAGATGAAGCCGGCAGATTCGAATCGGGAACGGAAGTTGTAATTGAATTCGTAGCGATGCCGATGTCGCTCGCTTACGACATTGTCGCCATACGCCTCTGCAACTTTGGTGCCGGGCTGAAGCACTGCGTAGTAGGCACCAAGACGCATGGTGCCACCTTTGTTCGTGACGTCTCGTTGATCCACCATCAAGTCGATGACCGGATTCTTCGAGGCCGGATCGAACTCACTGCTGTTCGCATCAGCAAGACCGAGCACATGGCGAGCAAACTCAATAGTCATCACCTGCATGCCGAGGCACAAGCCAAGGCACGGAATCTTGTTCTCACGTGCATGAGCTGCCGCAGCAATCTTTCCTTCAATTCCGCGTGGGCCGAAACCACCCGGGATAACCATGCCGTCAAGGTGTTCGAGACGACCGGACGCGAGCAAACCTTCGACATCTTCGGCCTGAATCCAATCAATCTCGATCTTGGCCCCATGATGGAATCCGGCGTGTTTCAAACTCTCGACTACTGACAAATATGCATCTTGCAGTTCGACATATTTCCCGATGAGCCCGATTCGCACGGGTCGTACCGCTGCTTCCACTTGACCAACCAACGTCTCCCACGATGACAGGTCGATGTCGGTGTTCAACTGCAGAGTGCGACACACGTGAGTATCGAGGCCTTCTTCGTGCAAGATCAGCGGCAATTCATAGATATTGCGCGCATCCGCCGCGTTGATGACGGCACGCTCCTCGACGTCGCACATGTTGGAAATTTTGCGCTTCAGATTCTGCGAGAGCGGCTCTTCACTGCGGCACACGATGACATCCGGAGTTATTCCACGACCGCGAAGCTCACTCACACTGTGCTGCGTCGGCTTGGTCTTCTGCTCACCGCTCGGGCCGATGAACGGCACCAAGGTGACATGGATGTAACAGACGTTGTCGCGACCCACTTCGTTGCGGAACTGCCGAATGGCCTCTAGGAACGGCAAAATCTCAATGTCGCCGACAGTGCCACCAACTTCTGTGATCACCACGTCGACGTCCTCTGTGGCGAGTCGCCTGATGCGGCGCTTGATTTCATCGGTGATGTGCGGAATGACCTGCACCGTCTTTCCGAGATAGTCGCCACGTCGTTCTGCAGCCAACACAGCTTGATAGATGGAGCCCGTCGTTGCGTTCGATGAGCGCGTCAAGTTTTCGTCGATGAAACGTTCGTAGTGGCCGAGGTCAAGGTCGGTTTCTCCACCATCGTCAGTGACGAACACTTCACCGTGTTCGAAAGGATTCATCGTTCCCGGATCAACGTTGATGTAGGGATCAAGCTTCTGCATGGTGATACGCAATCCACGCATCTTGAGAAGACGACCGAGTGACGATGCGGTCAAACCCTTACCAAGGGAACTTGCGACGCCACCCGTCACGAAGATGTGCTTAGGCATCGGCTCTCCCGTCAACTGTGCGTCGCCAACGGGATTTCATCCTAACCCGCTTTGCGCCGCGGGCCCGCCTTTCCAGATTGAGGGGTTCCTTTGGTGCCACGGACTTGCGGTGTGGATTGGGATGTGGATCGGGAATTGACGTCTGTCGCCAGTTCCGCGAGAAGGTCGGTGGCGTGTCGGCGCGCGCTTTCGTCGGCCACCCCGCCAGACAGCATTCGGGCAATCTCAGCCACTCGGTCGTCCCCAGATGCAACCTCGGCTCGTCCATATGTCGCGCGATTGATCACTTCTTTCGAGACCACCACATGAGTCGTGGCGGCAGCGGCTACTTGAGCCAAGTGCGTCACGGCAAAAACCTGATGGTGAGTTCCGAGCTCACCGAGTGCCTGAGCAACTGCCAACGCAGCGGCACCACCGATGCCAGCGTCGACTTCATCGAACACCATCGTGCTGGGTTCGTCGGACAACACCAGGCGAACTGCGAGCATGGTGCGCGCCAATTCGCCACCAGATGCAACTTTGGTGAGTGGAGCCAATGGTGACCCGGGATTGGTGGAGATGAGAAAAGAAACCTCCGAACCTGCATCGACGGCATCGGATGCCTCGTCGCCTCCAATTGCCACCGCCACCTCGGCATGAGGCAGGGCTAACAACCTGAGTCGGCTTTGGATGTCCTTCGCGAGCCGCGGTGCGGCCGCCCGGCGAGCCTTCCCGACGATGGTGGCTGCGCGAGCAAATGCTTGGACGCCAGACGCACGAGCCGACGTCAACTCCGCCACCCGGGTGGAGTGACTCTCGAGGTCATCGAGCCGTCGACGAGCGTCATCAGCGAAAGTAATGACATCTGTCAGCGAATCTCCATACTTGCGACGAAGATCAACCAACAATTGCCGTCGCAGTCGGATGCCCTGCAGACGTTCTGGGTCTTCCTCGATGGTCTCAGCGCCCCGGCGAAGCTCAGCGGCAACGTCGTCAACCTCGGCAAGAAGAGCTTCTATGCGGCCGGCAATATCAGCAAGATGAGACCCGCCAGCAGCGCCGCCAAGCAGTGCACTTGCTCGACCCAAGGTGTCGCGTACACCGTTGTCGTCGGCGATGAGGTCGTATGCGCCGCCGAGGGCTTCACGAAATGCCGTGGCGCGCGACAGGAGATCTTCTTCAGACGACAATCGCACATCCTCGTCAGCATCAACCAGCGCAGCAGCTTCAATTTCAGTCAGTTGAAAGCGAAGGAGATCAATTTCTCGAGCACGTGAGCGTTCGTCTCCGCCAAGCTCTGCAAGCGACGCGTCGATACGAGCAATGTCCTCGCGCGCCTTCTGCACATCACCAAGGTCAACCTTTCCGTAATGGTCAAGGGCGGCGCGCTGAGTGGCTGCGGTGAGCAGACGTTGGTGTGCATGTTGGCCGTGTATGTCGACAATGCGCGACCCAATGTCTTGAAGTTGTGTGACCGTGGCCAAGCGACCATCGACGTATGCCCGACTTCGCCCATCGGCGGGGATAACCCGACTGAGAATCACTTCATCATCGCCGTCGGTGCCGCGCACGATGAACCTTCCATCAACACGTGCTTCCTCCGCGCCCGGTCGAACCATTGCCCCATCAGCGCGACCACCGACCAAGAGAGACATGGCCTCCACCAACATGGTCTTACCGGCACCCGTCTCGCCGGTGAACGCAGTGAAACCTGCACCAAAGCGCAGATCGAGCAATTCGATGACGCCGAGGTTCTCGATATGCAGCTCTGCCAACATCGCTTACTCGACCAAACCAAACTTCTGCCGCAAGATTTGGTGGAAACGGCGATCTTCGAAGCGCAACAGTCGTGCCACATATTGCGCAGCAGACACCTTCATCGACTGCCCGACATTCAATTCGACGCATCGGTGACCATCGACTGACACTTCGACAGGTCGATACCCACCGACGGTGACGACCACGTCCTCAGCGGGGTCCAACACCAGCGAGCGATCAAACACCATGTGCGGTGACACCGGTGTCAGCAACACTGCGCGAAGTCGAGGCGACAACACTGGACCCCGCGCAGACAGCGCATAGGCCGTTGAGCCAGTTGGCGTCGCCACAATCAGGCCGTCTGCCGTGTATGTGGCGAAATCGACGCCATCAATAGAGACATCGAGCTTGACTGTGTGACCGCTCTCTGATTTCTCAAAGACGACTTCATTCAATGCGAACCACGTGCTCTCGCTGCCCGACGAGGGAGCACTGACGACGGCCGAGAGCATCATGCGGTCATCAAAGGAAAAGTCAACTCCTTCCCTGCCGTGCACAAACCTCTTCAAGGCCTCTGCGACATCGTGTGGCTCTACTCGAGTGAGATAGCCACGAGTTCCGATATTGACACCGATGATTGGTGTCGGGTGCCCATTGAGCGCCCGCACCGTTCGCAGCATCGTGCCATCGCCACCGAGCGACACCACGACGTCAACGTCGATGAGCGAAGCGACTGACTCAGGCTCGTGTGCCACTCGGCCCCGCAGCGCCTCCACATCATCGGCCTGTGCAACCACCCTCACACCGTTGGCGTGCGCCCAGGCAGCAACTGTGTCGACTGAAGCCACCGCATCGTCGCGATAGCGGTGGAAGGTGACGCCGACGACAGTCACGCCATGTCTCCAGAAGTCGGCGATGCCACCACGTGAGAAGTCTGCCCCACCACGCCACGGCGTGCGTACATGAGATATTCCACGTTGCCATCGCCGCCTTTGATTGGAGATTCGACCACCCCACACACGCCATATCCGTGTGTGCTGAAGCACTCTGCGACGGCATCGCACGCCTCCATCCAGATGCGTGGGTCCGTGATGATGCCCCGGCCCTTTGACACTTCTTGTCGGCCGGCCTCGAATTGAGGTTTTACAAGCACCAGCGCTTCGGGGGTGTCGAATCCTTCCTCACCACACAGCACTGCAAGCAGAGCCGGAAGCACCTTGGTGAGCGAGATGAACGAGACGTCAGCCACCAACAAAGAACACGGGAATGGCAGTTCATCTGTCGTGATGTTTCGCACATTCACGCCATCGCGCTGAGTGACTCGTTCGTCGTTGGCGAGTCGTTCATGCAGTTGCGCCTTCCCCACATCAAAACCGGCGACACGACGAGCACCGTGTTGCAGGGAGCAATCTGTGAACCCACCGGTGGACGAACCAGCGTCGAGTACAGACCGGTGAACTAACGACACATCGAACACAGCAAGTGCGTGGTGCAGCTTCTCTCCACCGCGCGAGACATAACGCGGTGCCGGGCCGGCGATATTCACCGGATCACCCTTTGCCACCAATCGCGACGGTTTGTCGGCAATGGCCCCTGCCACCGTCACGACTCCGGCGGCAATCATGTCGGCAGCCTCGGAACGACTTGCAACGAGGCCACGACGCACCATTTCGACATCTAGGCGAGCGCGCATTGTCATTCAGCGTACCGAGCACACTGTCCACCTTTGTCGAACACTGTTGAACCTGCCACCCTTGACGTATGCCAAAGTTTGAACCGTTTCGTGGTCTTCGCTACGCGACATCTACCTCAACCGATGTCAGTCGCTTCACGTCGCCTCCCTACGACGTGTTCGATGTGCAGACACGCGACAACCATGCGAAGAGCGAAGAGCGCAACATCGTGAGAGTTGACTATCCCGTCGAGCGCGACGGAGACGGACGTTACGAAGCGGCCGCACAACTGCTGCGCAACTGGATCGAGACCTCGGTGCTTGTTCTCGACGACGAACCCTCGTTCTACATCTACCGGATGACATTCACCGACGAGGCAGGGTCTACGAGAACGACCGTCGGAGTACTCGGAACTCTCGAAGTCGTTGACGCTGGGGCAGGCGGAGTTCTGCCCCACGAACAGACAACACCCAAGGCAAAGACTGACCGTCTGGATCTCACACGTGCCACACGAACCAATCTCAGCCCGGTGTGGGGTCTTTCTCTCAACCAAGGACTGTCTGCGCTCTTGAAGGACTCAGGAACCGAAGTAGCGCGCTGTATCGATGAACAAGGTGTCGTCCACGTCATTGAGCGTGTCGACGACTCGGCTCGCCTCGCACTGATCGCAACATGTGTTGCCGACAAACCAGTGCTCATAGCCGACGGACACCATCGTTACGCCATCTCCCGCACATACCGCGATGAAGTTGCTGGCACGCCTCAGGCAACGGGCGCAGCAACCGCTCTCACCTACGTCGCTGAATTAGTCGAAGAACAGCTGAGTATTGCGGCCATTCATCGCATCTACTCAGACATCACCGCCGACCAGTTACAGACAGCGCTAGGCAACTACTTCACCGCGACAGACGCTGGCAGCGTTGATGCATCCACACTCACCGAGATGCGACGACGCGGAGCTCTGTGTCTCGTCGGTCCGGATGGCCAAGGACAATTCCTCACACCCAGAATGGAGAAATTCGAAGGTGTTCGAGATTTGGACAGCGCACGCCTCGAACATGCGCTTCAGGGCATCACCCACCAAGTTGCTTATCAACATGGCGTGACCGACGTGTTGAAGGCACTTCGTCAGGGACGATGCTCAGCTGCCGTTCTCATCAGGCCCGTCAGCATCGACCAGATTCGCCACGTCGCCGACAGTGGCGAGTTGATGCCCCCGAAGTCAACCTTCTTCACGCCAAAACTCAGAACGGGACTAGTGATGCGACCCCTTGACGCGTAAGCCGCGTCGTACGAGGTTTCGTCGGAGAGACTCAGACGATCAGGTAATTGAGGCCTGAAAGATGCTCTCAATTGATTGGTCGAGCACCTTGTTGAATTCAGCGTCGGACTGCTTCGCCGAAAGACCCTCGGTGAGCGCTCGCGAGAAACTGGCGATCATGCCCTTGTTTCTTGACAGACGTGCGTTTGAGTCGTCGCGTGTATAGCCACCCGACAATGCAACAACTCGAAGCACGCTCGCATGCGAGATGACATCGGAGTAGAACCCGTCTTGCTCGGGCAGTGTCAATTTCAGCATCACCGGTGACGACGCGGGTTGCTTCGCCAACTCCGCAAGGAGGCATTGCTTGAGAATCGACTCAGCTTCGGACTTGTTCGGGCTGTGGATGTCGACTTCGGGCTCGATGATCGGCACCAGCCCGGCATTCAGAATCTGACGACCGACCTCGAACTGTTGGGTCACAACAGCTTCGATTCCCTTCTTGTCTGCCAATTTGATGACTGAGCGCATCTTCGTGCCAAAGACACCTCTTGACACGGCCTTTGACAGCAACGCGTCAAGCTCTGGCATCGCCTTCATGACTTGTACGCCGTTTTCCTCATCGGCAAGTCCTTTGTCAACCTTCAAGAATGGGATGACCTTCTTTTTGGACCAGAGAAACTCGGCACTTCCCATTCCCTCGATGTCACGGTCCATGGTGCCTTCGAACAAGATGGCGCCAAGCACACGCTCGCCTGAGAACGCTGGGCTCGTGATCATGCGCGTGCGCATCGCGTGAATGAGATCGAACATCTGAGCATCGCCGGAGTACTCCGATTCTTCAATGCCATACAAACGCAGGGCCTTCGGAGTGCTGCCACCGCTTTGGTCTAATGCAGCAATGAATCCTTTACCGTCGCGCATCCGCGTGAGTTGTTCCTGGTTCATGCCATTCCTTTCGCCCGCATCCCTGAGGGAAGAACCTTGACCACAGTAGTCATCCGCATACTGCGACCCGACTTTCCAGGCCCCCCGTCACACGGCAAGGTACGGTCGTCACATGCCTGAAGTGAACGACAGAATCGACCGCCTTGAGTCCCTCGATGCCATACGGCAATTGGCCGCCAAATACTCGTTGGCGTTGGACATGCGCGACCTCAATTCGCTCGTCGGCCTGTTCCCCGAGGATGTACGGGTCAGTCGGGATCAGAGTGGACGATGGGCTCTGCGCGACTGGTTCGACACGACGTTGCGCGAGCAGTTCACCGGCACGGCGCACTTCATCGGCAATCACATCATTGAGTTTGATGATTATGACCACGCCCGTGGCGTTGTGTATTCGCGCAACGAACATGAGACAGGTGATGAGTGGGTGATCATGACGATGATGTACATCGACAACTACGAGCGGATTGATGGCTCGTGGTTCTTTCGCCGTCGTCTTCCGCTCTATTGGTACGCAGTCGATCTCAACAAGCCGCCCATTGGGCCCAACAAGATGCGCTGGCCCGATCGCGAACCCTACGAGGGTGGCTGGGAGCACTATTGGCCGACGTGGAAGACATTCTGGGAACACGGACCGAGTGACTCCGAAGTACCAGCACCCGCACCCCTCGACGCATTCCTCACGCAGATGCGCGGCGATGCCCCTGACACACTCAGCGTGCGGGTTCGTTAAAGATCCAACACAGCGAGCACATCGTCGAACATCGTGTCGACAAGGCGTCGAGCTGTCGCGCGCTTTCGACTAGTTACAACTTTGGAAGCTGACACCTCAGTTCTGCTTTGAACGACACCACCTGCTCGGAAGAAGCGCCTACGCACCCCACCTACAACTACGACGTCTGACCCTTCGATCACGGAGTTCGCAAGCGTTCCTTCAATCGACACTGGCACCGACCACGTGCCAGCACCTGTGGTGGTCGACACATTGAACGACGTCACCACCTTTCCAGATGACAACTCTCGAACCTCTGGATCATTGGAAACCGTGCCGCGCAGCACCACACAGTTGACGCCACTTACCTCGAGAACATCTTCACTTGAATGTGCTGCCATGACGATCACCTTTCAGCCAAGCCGTGCATGGTTGCGCGGCGGTAGCGATGGTGTGTGCGTCAGGCGCCCAGTGTGGAGAGACGTTCTGGGACGTCAGCAAAATGGGTGTCGACAGACAAAATTGTTTCGAACACTCGTCGCGCATTGACGACGTCGCCGAGATGGTCGTATATGTCGCCAAGGACGTACCACTGTCGCAAGTGGTACTCATTGAGGCCCTTAGATGGCTTCGATGAGGTTGGCGACACCTTCTCCATGACGTCTCGCGCCTCTTCGAGACGGCCACGGTCGACAAGTGACCCTGCAAACACAATTCGCCCCTCCGCCAGAAGTTCTGGATGTGGCGACGCATCTCGCAACTCAGCCCACAATTCATCAACTCTGTCGTAGCTCTTCAGAGCACGGTGACAGTCAGCCAACACTGCATGGTTGAACACCTGATGTGCGTTGATCCGTTGGGCCACTTCCAATGCTTCGATTGCCCGAGCGAAATTCTCTTCGCGATAGAGACACAAGCCAAGTAGATCGTGAACTGATGCAATGTCTGAGCACTCTTTTGCCAATGGGGTCAGGGCAATTCGTGCTTCCTTGTAACGCTGCGCCTCAAAGGCGGCTAGGGCCGCTTCGTAGCGCTGCAGATATTTACCGTGACGCTTGCCAAGAGCTTTCTCGAACTCTGCGACCACCGAGTCAAGTGCACGCACCTTCTTGGTGCGTTTCTTCGAGACTGAGGCCACAGCTCGTTCACGACGTTGACGTGTTGACCCCTCGTCAATCCACTGCTCCGAAGTGTGATCTGGGGCTCTGTCAGGAACGTCCTTGGTGCGACGTCCGCCAGTGCGGGAGCGCACTTCCTCTCGCTTGCGTTGTGCTGCGGTCTGCGGGACTGGTCGTCCACCATCTCGGAACACCCGACCGCGACCCTCACCACGACCTTCACTACGCCCCTCGCCGCGACCGCGACCGCGATCATCACCAAAGTCACGTCGTGGGCGACGATTATCTTCACGGCGCGGACCGCGATCATCACGACGACGTGCACCATCATCTCGCTGACGCCGTCGGTTATCACCAAAATCGCGACGTGGTCTGTGCTCATCACTGTCACGCCGACCGCGATCATCACCAAAGTCACGACGCGGGCGACGATCCCCACGCTGCCCACTATCACGGCCGCCATCACGAATCGGACGCGGACCAGACGAGCGACGCGGACGATCATCACCATCACGAAAACGGGGACGACGATCATCATCACGACGCGGACCAGA
>VGCD01000008.1 GCA_016870215.1 Actinomycetota bacterium | reverse complement strand
ACTTGCTGGGACGGTCCTTGGCTATATCTATGGACGGTCCTTGGCTATATCTATGGACGGTCCTTGACCTTCGGGTCGAAGGGGCGTACCGTGCCCCCCAAACGGGCGGGGCCCCTTCGGGGTCCTGTTCTGCTTGTCCAAGGGCCGGTTTCGCCGGTAGCGTTGTAATTTGTCGTGCGTCACCCCCTGAGTTTTTGCTGTCCCCAAATACGGGTCTGCACAAATTCATGGTGTCTTACGGTGCCCGCCTTGCTGCCCAGGAGTTTTTCGTGACCTCTCGTTCGTCGTCCCGTGAGCGCTATTCGTTTGCAAACCTCGAGGAGTCCCTCGAGTTGCCAGATCTCATCGCTATTCAACGCGAGTCATTTGACTGGTTCATGCGTGAAGGTCTGAAAGAAACCTTCGACGACATCTCTCCCATCAGCGACTACAGCGGTGGTCTCACACTCGATCTTGAATTTGATCCGAACGACGAAGACCTGTGCCCAGGTCCGAAGTTCACCGAGGCCGAGTGTCGCGAACGCGAAATGACATATGCATCGCCAGTGTTCGTGCGCGCGCGTTTCGGAAATCGCGAGACCGGTGAAATCAAAGAGCAGATTGTCTTCATGGGTGACTTCCCGAAGATGACCAACAAGGGAACCTTCATCATCAACGGCACTGAGCGTGTCGTGGTGTCGCAGCTTGTTCGTTCACCTGGTGTCATCTTCGAACCAGGCGAGCGCTACCGCCTGCGTAACTTGTCGAAGCATCAGTTGGTGAAGGGCACCATCCATCCTTACCGCGGTGAATGGCTCGAATTCGATGTTGAGCACAAGCCAGGCAAAGATGTCACCGCCGGAACACGTGTCGCACGTAAGCGTCGCCTCGGTGTGTTCACGCTTCTGCGCGCACTCGGTTTCGACGAAGACCATGCACCCGGTTTCCTCGAGCGCTTTGTCGCGTACTTCGACTTCCTCGAAGGGCAGTGGGAGAAAGAGCGTCACGTCGCACAAACTCAAGACGATGCGCTCGTCGAGATCTACAAGCGTGCACGTCCAGGTGAACCGCCGACACTTGAGTCGGCACGTTCATACTTCGATGGTGCGTTCTTTGAGAATCGTCGTTATGACCTCAGCCGCGTCGGTCGTTACAAGCTGAATCGCAAGCTCGGTGGCGAAGTTGCCAAGCTCACCGAACTGTTCGGTCTCACACCTGACCAGCTCGATCTTCCGACCGACGATCAAGACGTTCTGTCGCGTTGCGAAGTTCTTGCTGCAATTTCTTACATGCTGCATCTCGTCAAGCAGGCTCCTGGTTACCGTCTAGACGACCAGGACCACTTTGCAAACCGCCGTATCCGTTCAGTAGGCGAGTTGATTCAAAACCAGGTGCGTATCGGCCTGTCACGTATGGAGCGCGTCGTTCGCGAGCGCATGACCACGCAAGACACTGAAGCAATCACACCGCAGACCCTCATCAACATTCGCCCAGTCGTGGCTGCCATCAAGGAGTTCTTCGGAACATCGCAGTTGTCGCAGTTCATGGACCAGGTCAACCCGTTGTCTGGTCTCACGCACCGTCGCCGTCTCTCGGCTCTCGGACCTGGCGGTTTGTCACGTGAGCGCGCAGGCTTCGAAGTCCGTGACGTTCACTTCTCGCATTACGGCCGTATGTGCCCGATCGAGACTCCTGAAGGTCCGAACATCGGTCTTATTGGTGCGCTCAGCACGTTCGCCCGTGTCAATGAGTTCGGTTTCATCGAAAGCCCATACCGCCGTGTGAAGAACGGCAAGGTCACTAACGAAATCGTGTACATGGCTGCCGACGAAGAAGAGAACTACGTCGTTGCCCAGGCGAACACACCTCTCAATGCAGATGGCACCTTCAAAGACGAGCGCATTCTCGTGCGTCGTTCGCCACAAGCAGCGAGCCTCGACGACCTTCGCAAGATGCTCGAAGCAGAAAGCTTCTTCGGTGCAACCACCGACATCGCGTCGGTGACACCAGCTGAAGTCGACTTCATCGATGTGTCGCCGAAGCAGATCGTGTCGGTTGCTACCGCACTCATTCCGTTCCTCGAACATGACGATGCAAACCGTGCACTCATGGGTGCCAACATGCAACGTCAGGCAGTTCCGCTCGTGCGCGCCGAAGCACCGTACGTGGGAACTGGCATCGAGAAGCGTGCAGCACTCGACGGTGCCGACGTCATCCTCGCGGAGGACGACGGTGAAGTTGTCGAGATCACTGGTGCAACACTCGTCATGAAGTACGCGAGCAAGTCGAAGAAGGTCGAGCATCGTCTGTCGAAGTTCCATCGTTCGAACCAAGACACCTGCATCAACCAGACGCTTCGTGTACGCGAAGGTGACAAGGTGACGAAGGGTCAACTTCTTGCCGACGGTCCCAGCACCGATCTTGGCGAGCTTGCACTTGGAAAGAACCTGCTCGTGGCACTTATGCCATGGGAGGGTTACAACTTCGAAGACGCCATCATCTTGTCTGAGCGCATGGTGAAGGACGACGTGCTTACGTCAATTCACATCCATAGCTACGAAATCGATGCACGCGACACGAAGTTGGGTGCAGAAGAAATCTCACGCGACATTCCGAACTTGTCCGACGACATCGTGCGCAACCTCGACGAGTTCGGCATCATTCGTGTTGGTGCCGAAGTCGGAACTGGCGACGTGTTGGTCGGCAAGGTCACGCCAAAGGGCGAGACCGAGCTCACACCAGAAGAGCGTCTCCTGCGTGCAATTTTCGGTGAGAAGGCTCGCGAAGTTCGCGACACCTCATTGAAGGTTCCGCACGGTGAAGGTGGACGCGTCATCGACGTGAAGGTCTTCTCCCGCGACGCTGGTGACGAATTGCCACCGGGCGTCAATCAGTTGGTCCGTGTGTTCGTGGCGCAGAAGCGCAAGATCTCGGTGGGCGACAAGCTCGCTGGTCGTCACGGCAACAAGGGTGTCATCTCCAAGATTCTCCCTGTCGAAGACATGCCGTACATGGAAGACGGCACACCAGTCGACATCATCTTGAACCCACTTGGTGTTCCGAGCCGTATGAACGTCGGACAGGTGCTCGAAGCGCACTTGGGTTACGCCGCTCGTTGGGGCTGGACCGATTCGAGGAACTCGAAGGTCGTTGGCGCCAAGGCAATTCGCGGAACCGAGACCAAGACTCGCCCAACCACGGACCCCGCAACGTTCATCGCGACACCGGTGTTCGACGGTGCCCACTGGGACGAAGAAGAGCATTCAGGCAAGCACCCGACCATTCAAAACATCCTCGAGAATCTCAATCCCGATGGTGTCGATGGTCAGCGTCTCATCAAGACCACAGGAAAAGCCACGCTCCGCAACGGTCGTACTGGCGAGATCTATGACAACCCGGTGACTGTCGGATATATGTACATCCTCAAGTTGTCGCACCTTGTCGACGACAAGATCCACGCACGTAGCACGGGTCCATACTCGATGATCACCCAGCAGCCACTTGGCGGCAAGGCGCAGTTCGGTGGACAGCGTTTCGGTGAAATGGAAGTGTGGGCACTCGAGGCTTACGGTGCTGCGTACTGCTTGCAGGAACTGCTCACCATCAAGTCTGACGACGTGCTCGGTCGCGTCAAGGTCTACGAAGCAATCGTCAAGGGCGACAACATTCCTGAGCCAGGAATTCCAGAGTCGTTCAAGGTGCTCATGAAGGAAATGCAGTCTCTCTGTCTCAATGTCGAAGTTCTCGACAATGCAGGCGAAGAAATCAAGATGCACGAATTCGACGATGAGATCTACCGCACAGCGGATGAACTCGGCATCGACATCAGCCGACCAGAGCGTGGCTCTGAAGACGATGACAACCAGCGCGAGCGCCGCGGCGCACGGGCGTACTGATCTGCAGGGCAACTAGAGGAACGAACGGAAGAAAACCATGCTCGACGTCAACATGTTCGAACAACTTCGCATTGGTCTGGCCACGGCCGATCAAATGCGCCTCTGGTCAAACGGCGAGGTGAAAAAGCCCGAGACCATCAACTACCGCACGCTGCGTCCTGAGAAGGACGGACTCTTCTGCGAGAAGATCTTCGGACCAACTCGCGACTGGGAGTGCTACTGCGGCAAGTACAAGCGTGTCCGTTTCAAGGGCATCATCTGTGAACGTTGTGGCGTCGAAGTCACTCGTTCGAAGGTGCGTCGTGAGCGCATGGGACACATCGAGTTGTCTGCACCTGTCGTGCACATTTGGTACCTGCGCGGAACCCGCTCATGGTTGGCATATCTTCTCGGAGGCCTCGAGCCAAAGGAAGAGTTGAAGGCCAAGCAGCTCGAAAAGGTCATCTACTTTGCTGCGTACCTCGTGACTGCGGTTGATGCAGATCGTCGTCACACCGACTTGCCACAGCTCGAAAAGTATTTCCTCGAAGAGTGCGACGCAATCATCAAGGATCGCGACAAGTCTGTTGCCAAGCGCCTCAAAGAGTTCGAAGCCGAACTGAAGGGCATGGAAAAGGAGGGCGCAAAGGACACCGATGTCCGCGCCCGCCAGCGTGCGATGGACAAGGAAGAGCAGAGCCTTCGCGATCGTTTCGACCAAGAACTCGACGTTGCCAAGCGTGCATGGGAAGAGTTCAAGGACCTGCACCCACGCAAGATCATCGAAGACGAAGTGTTGTGGCGCGAGCTTCGCGACCGTTACGACGAGTACTTCGAAGGCGGCACTGGTGCCGATGCCATCAAGTCGCTCATCGAAGGACTTGATTTCGATGAAGAAGAAGTGAAGTTGCGCGACGCCATAGAAAATGGTCTGCGTGGCAAGCCGTTGTCGGCTCAGCGTAAGCAGAAGGCCATCAAGCGTCTGAAGATCGTCGCTTCGTTCAACCAGCGTGACGAGTCCGGTCGCCGTGTCAACAGCCCTGGCGCCATGATTCTCGATGCCATTCCGGTCATTCCACCGGAACTGCGTCCGATGGTGCAGCTCGACGGTGGTCGTTTCGCAACGTCCGACCTGAACGACCTATACCGCCGCGTCATCAACCGCAACAACCGCCTCAAGCGCTTGCTCGATCTGGGTGCACCAGAAATCATCGTCAACAACGAAAAACGCATGCTGCAAGAAGCAGTCGACGCATTGTTCGACAATGGTCGTCGCGGTCGTCCGGTCACTGGTCCTGGTAACCGTCCGTTGAAGTCGTTGTCCGACATGTTGAAGGGCAAGCAAGGACGTTTCCGTCAGAACTTGCTCGGTAAGCGCGTCGACTACTCAGGTCGTTCGGTCATCGTGGCTGGCCCGACACTTCGTCTGCACCAGTGTGGTCTGCCGAAGTTGATGGCACTCGAGTTGTTCAAGCCGTTTGTTATGAAGCGTCTCGTCGACCTCGAGTTGGCACAGAATATCAAGAATGCAAAGCGCATGGTCGAGCGCCGTCGTCCGCAAGTGTGGGACGTGCTCGAAGATGTCATCAAGGAACATCCAGTTCTTCTGAACCGCGCACCAACGCTGCACCGTCTTGGTATTCAGGCGTTCGAGCCGGTGCTCGTCGAAGGCAAGGCCATTCAAATTCACCCGCTCGTGTGTACGGCGTTCAACGCTGACTTCGACGGTGACCAGATGGCAGTCCACTTGCCGTTGTCAGCCGAGGCCCAGGCCGAAGCACGCGTGCTCATGTTGTCGGCGAACAACATCTTGTCGCCGGCATCTGGCCGTCCGATCGTCACACCGACGCAGGACCTCATCATCGGTGGCTTCTATCTCACCGAGCATGTCGCAGGCGCGAAGGGTGAAGGCAAGGTCTTCCGTCATCGTTGGGAAGTGCTTCGCGCTCTCGATGAAGGTGCGGTCACTTTGCACACTGCAATCAAGGTTGTCGAGCGTGTCAATGGCACTCGCGGCGAGTTTGAAACCACTCCTGGTCGTCTCTTGTTTGAAGAGGCACTGCCGGCGGACTACACCGCGCGATTCGGTCACATCACAGCTCCTATCAAGAAGCGCGAGATGGGTCTCATTGTTGAGCGTCTGTCCGACCACTACCCGAAGTCAGACATCGCTCAGTCGCTGGATGACATCAAGGCCGTTTGCTACCGCTACGCATCGCAGTCAGGTCTGACAGTCTCGATCGACGACGTGAAGACGCCGAAGAGCAAGCGCAGCATTCTCGACGGATACGAGAAGCAGGCCGACAAGGTTGAAACTCAGTTCCGTCGTGGAATCATCACCGATGGTGAGCGCCGTCAGCAGGAAGTGCGCATTTGGACCGACGCCACCGCCGAAGTTCAGGCTGCAATGGAAGCCGAGTTCAAGGCACAGCGTTTCAACCCAATCGACATGATGGTCGGCTCGGGTGCTCGTGGAAACATGACGCAGATGCGTCAGATCGCAGGCATGCGCGGTCTCGTGGCCAACCCACGTGGTGACATGATTCCTCGTCCCATCAAGAGCAACTTCCGTGAAGGTCTCGAAACACTCGAGTACTTCATCGCAACTCCTGGTGCACGTAAGGGTCTTGTCGACACCGCTCTTCGTACCGCCGACTCGGGTTACCTCACACGTCGTCTCGTCGACGTGGCACAGGAACTCATCGTGCGTGAAGAGGATTGTGGTGCTCACCTCGGCGTGTGGATCGAAAACGTCAAGCCTGACACCGGAACATTCCGTGGTCACCTCGACACGAAGTTGTTCGGTCGCACTCTGCTGAACGATGTCACACTGTCAACCGGCAAAGTGCTCGAGAAGAACACCATCGTCGGCGATGATGAACTCGACGCATTGCGTGACGATTCCGCAGTTGAGCGTGTGCAGGTGCGTTCAGTCGTCACCTGTGACGCAGTCCTCGGTGTCTGCTCACTGTGCTACGGACGTTCACTTGCCACTGGCAAGGCCATCGAACTTGGTGAAGCAGTCGGCGTCATCGCAGCTCAGTCAATTGGTGAGCCTGGTACTCAGCTCACCATGCGTACATTCCACACCGGTGGTGTTGCCGGTAAGGACATCGCCGGTGGTTTGCCGCGCGTCGTCGAATTGTTCGAATCGCGCACTCCGAAGGGAACCGCACGTCTCGCACGTGCGACCGGCGTTGTTCGTATCGGCGAAGATGAAGGCAAGGGAATTCCTGTCAATGTCATCGACGACAAGGGCGATGAGCATCCGATTGTGTTGCCAACTGGTAGCCGTCTGCTCGTCACCGAAGGACAAGACATCACCGCTGGCGAGCCCATCACCGACGGACCATTTGATCCGAAGGAAATGATGGAGATTCTCGGTATCCGTCGTACGCAGATGTACCTCATCGAAGAAGTGCAGAAGGTGTACCGCGACCAGGGTGTGTCGATCCACGACAAGCACATCGAACTCATCGTTCGCCAAATGACACGTCGCGTCGGCGTGCAAGAGCCCGGCGACACGGGCTTCTTGCCCGGTGAGCGTGTCGATGCGAAGGTCTTCCGCGACACGAACCGTGTCATGGTCGAGTCGGGTGAGCGTCCCGCCGAAGGTCGCCCAGAAATCATGGGTATCACCAAGGCATCGCTTGCCACAGAGTCATGGTTGTCGGCAGCGTCATTCCAAGAGACCACTCGCGTGTTGACCGAGGCCGCCATCGACGGTCGCGCCGACAGCTTGGTGGGCCTCAAGGAAAACATCATCATCGGCAAGTTGATCCCGGCTGGTACCGGCATGGAGCGCTACCGCGACTTCGATGTCGATGCGCCCGACTATGTGCCCATGGAGTACTTCTCAAGTGACGAGGCCGATCCGGCTGCGTTCTTGGCCGGAATCCACGGCAGCTATTCAGCAGACGAGTCCGAAGCGGCCCCCGAGGTCGACTTCGGTTCCTGATCCACCATCGGGTCGCACCCCACTTTGGGGTGTGCCCGGGGGTTGGGAGCGGGGAAGAACCACCCCTAACCTTGCAGGGTCCTTGCATTGAACGAACGCCAAGAACGAAACGAACGAAGAAGGTAAATACGTGCCCACAATCCAGCAGTTGATCCGCCAGGGTCGCAGCTCGCAGTCGACAAAGACCAAGACTCCTGCGCTAAAGGGTTCGCCGCAACGTCGCGGCGTGTGCACGCGCGTGTTCACCACTACTCCGAAGAAGCCGAACTCGGCGCTTCGCAAAGTTGCTCGTGTTCGTCTCACCAGTGGTGTCGAAGTCACCGCATACATCCCAGGTGAAGGACACAACCTCCAAGAGCACAGCATCGTTCTCGTGCGCGGTGGTCGTGTTCGCGACTTGCCGGGTGTCCGTTACAAGGTCATCCGCGGTGCGCTCGACGCAGCGGGTGTGAAAAATCGCAAGCAAGCTCGTAGCCGTTACGGCGCAAAGCGCGAGAAGTAGAAGGAACCGTTATGCCTCGCAAGGGTCCAGCACAACGTCGCGAACTCAGCGCCGATCCGGTGTATCGCTCGCTGCTTGTTACGCAGCTCATCAACAAAGTCATGCTTCACGGTAAGAAGAGCATCGCCGACCGCATCGTGTACGACGCGCTCAAGATGGTCGAAACAAAGACCGGTTCCGAGCCCATCGCAACATTGAAGCGTGCGGTTGAGAACGTCAAGCCGCCACTTGAAGTGCGTAGCCGCCGCGTTGGTGGTGCCACTTACCAAGTTCCTGTGGAAGTGCGCCCCCGTCGCGCCACCACACTCGCCATTCGCTGGATCGTGGACTACTCGCGTGATCGTCGTGAAAAGACGATGGCCGAGTGCCTCGCCAACGAACTTCTCGATGCAGCCAACGGTTTGGGTGCATCAATGAAGAAACGTGACGACATGCAAAAGATGGCCGAGTCCAACAAGGCCTTCGCGCACTACCGCTGGTAGCCGTCGCTTCTTCGACACAACTACAAACCCCTCGCACTCGCAGCAACGGATTTCTTCGTTGCTGCGCGCGCAGTTTCCTTGACAATCCAGATCCCGACGAGACCCCCACATAACAGGTGAACACACATGGCTAAGCGCGAATACCCACTAGAAAGAACCCGCAACATCGGGATCATGGCGCACATTGACGCCGGTAAGACCACGACCACCGAGCGCATCCTCTACTACACCGGCAAGAGCTACAAGATCGGTGAAGTGCACGAAGGCGCGGCAACCATGGACCACATGGTGCAAGAGCAAGAGCGCGGCATCACCATCACCTCGGCGGCCACAACCTGCATCTGGAACGACCACCGCATCAACATCATCGACACCCCTGGCCACGTGGACTTCACCATTGAGGTTGAGCGCTCATTGCGCGTGCTCGACGGTGCAGTCACTGTGTTCGACTCGGTCGCAGGCGTCGAGCCGCAGACTGAAACCGTGTGGCGTCAGGCCAACAAGTACCGCGTTCCTCGTATGTGCTTCGTCAACAAGATGGACCGCATTGGTGCAAACTTCTATCGCACCGTGGACATGGTGCGCGACCGCCTTCAGGCTGTTCCGCTCGTCATCCAAATTCCAGTCGGTGCGGGTGGCCCAGAAAGCAACAAGCCCTTCGCCGGACTCATCGATGTCATCAAGATGAAGGCCCTCATCTGGCGCGATGAAGAACTCGGTGCGAAGTGGGACGAAGTCGATATTCCGGCCGACCAAATCGATGAAGCCAACACCTATCGCGAGCAGATGCTCGACACCATCGCAACGAGCGATGAAGACTTGATGGAGAAGTACTTGGCTGGCGAAGATCTCGCCGAGGCCGACATCAAGCGTGCCATTCGTAAGGGAACACTCGCATTCGAGTTCGTGCCGATTCTTTGTGGATCAGCGTTCAAGAACAAAGGTGTGCAGCCGATGCTCGACGCAGTAGTCGACTTCCTGCCGAGCCCACTCGACATTCCAGCAGCACAGGGCACCAACATGAGAGGTGACGAAGTTCTCGAGCGCAATGCCGACGAGAATGGTCCGTTTGCAGCACTTGCATTCAAGATCGTGGCTGACCCCTTTGGAAAACTCACCTACTTCCGCGTGTACTCGGGCCAGATCAACAAAGGTGACGAGGTCTACAACTCGACGAAGGAAAAGAAAGAGCGCCTCGGACGCATTCTTCTCATGCACGCCAACCAGCGCGAAGACCTCGACGTTGCGATGGCAGGTGACATCGTCGCAGGTTTGGGTTTCAAAGACACCACCACTGGTGACACACTTTGCGATCGTCAGAACTTGGTGATTCTCGAGCGCATGGAATTCCCTGAGCCGGTTATCCACGTCGCCATCGAACCAAAGACCAAAGACGATCAAGACAAGTTGGGCAAGGCGCTCAAGTCGTTGTCAGACGAAGACCCGACATTCCGTGTGCGTACCGACGAAGAGACCGGCCAGACCGTTATCTCCGGAATGGGTGAGTTGCACTTGGAAATTCTCGTCGACCGTATGCAACGCGAGTTCAATGTCGACGCAACCATCGGTAAGCCGCAAGTTGCGTATCGCGAAACCATCACCAAGACGGTTGAGTCGGTGGAGTACCGCCACATCAAGCAGTCCGGTGGTTCTGGTCAGTTCGCAGTCATCAAGATCACACTCGAGCCAACTGGTCCTGGCGGCGGATACGAATTCGTCGACAAGATCTCTGGTGGTCGTATTCCTCGCGAATACATCCAGCCGGTCAACCAAGGCATCCAGGCTGGTCTCGAAAATGGCGTGCTCGCCGGTTACCCAACTGTCGATGTTCGCGCCAGCCTCGTCGATGGTCAGTACCACGACGTTGACTCGAGCGAAATGGCGTTCAAGATTGCCGGGCAGATGGGCTTCAAGAAGGCTGCCGAAATGGCAAAGCCGGTCTTGCTCGAGCCGATCATGGCCGTCGAAGTGGTGACGCCAGATGAGTACATGGGCGATGTGATGGGCGACTTGTCCAGCCGTCGTGGACGTATCGAAGGCATGGAAGCTCGCGGCAACACCCAGGTGGTGCGGGCGCAGGTTCCGCTTTCGGAAATGTTCGGTTACAGTACCGACCTCCGGTCACGCACCCAAGGGCGCGCGACCTACACCATGCAGTTCCACTCGTACCAAGAGGTACCAGGACAAATTGCAACCGAAATCGTGAAGCGAGTGCGGGGCGAGTAGTCCCACACGAGCGGAAGTTCCTTGACAACCCAACATCAGCAAAAGAAAAAGAGAGAAGAACAATGAGCAAAGCAAAGTTCGAGCGCACGAAGCCTCACGTGAATATTGGAACGATGGGTCATATTGACCATGGCAAGACCACGTTGACGGCTGCTATTTCCAAGACGTTGGCTGATCGTGGGTTGGCTAATTACACGCCGTTTGATCAGATTGACAAGGCTCCTGAAGAGAAGGCTCGTGGTATCACGATCTCGATTGCTCATATTGAGTATGAGACTGAGAAGCGTCACTACGCGCATGTTGATATGCCTGGTCACGCTGACTACATCAAGAACATGATCACTGGTGCTGCGCAGGTTGATGGTGCGATTTTGGTGGTTGCTGCGACGGATGGTCCGATGCCTCAGACTCGTGAGCACGTGTTGCTTGCTCGTCAGGTTGGTGTTCCTTACATCGTTGTGGCGTTGAACAAGTCCGACATGGTTGATGACGAAGAGTTGTTGGAACTGGTCGAGGTTGAGGTTCGTGAGTTGTTGAATGAGTACGAGTTCCCTGGTGATGATGCACCGGTGGTTCGTGTGTCAGCGCTCAAGGCTCTTGAGGGTGATTCGGCGTGGCAGGACAAGGTCATGGAGCTCATGGCTGCGTGTGACACGTCGATTCCTGAGCCGGTTCGTGAGTTGGACAAGCCGTTCCTTATGCCGATCGAGGATGTGTTCACGATCACTGGTCGTGGAACTGTGGTGACTGGCAAGGTTGAGCAGGGCAAGGTTCACACGGGTGATGAAATTGAGATTGTTGGTTTGCGTGACACTCAAAAGACCACTTGTACTGGTGTGGAGATGTTCCGTAAGTTGCTTGATGAGGGCCAGGCTGGTGACAACATTGGTGCGCTTCTTCGTGGAACGAAGAAGGAAGAAGTTGAGCGTGGTCAGGTGTTGTGTGCTCCTGGTTCGATCACTCCTCACACCAATTTTGAGGGTCAGGTGTATGTGTTGACGAAGGAAGAGGGTGGCCGTCATAAGCCGTTCTTTAATAACTATCGTCCGCAGTTCTTTTTCCGTACGACTGACGTGACTGGCACTGTTCAGTTGCCGTCGGGTACGGAGATGGTGATGCCTGGTGACAATGTCACGATGACTGTTGAGTTGGGTAAGCCGATTGCTATGGATGAGGGTCTTCGTTTTGCTATTCGTGAGGGTGGTCGCACTGTTGGTGCGGGTCGCGTCACGAAGATCATCAAGTAGTAAGCACTGATCAACATGGCTAACAGCAGTATCCGCATCCGCCTCAAGGCGTTCGATCACGAGATCATCGACCAATCGACACGCAAGATCGTCGAGACCGTCACTCGTACCGCCGCCACTGTGCGTGGACCCATTCCGTTGCCGACCGACAAGCATCGCTTCACGGTCATCCGCGGACCGCATGTTGACAAGGACTCGCGAGAGCACTTCGAAATGCGCATCCACAAGCGTCTTATCGACATCATCGACCCCAACGCCAAGACCATCGACTCGCTGCAGCGCATCGAGTTGCCGGCCGGTGTCGACATCGAGATCAAGATTCAGAACTGAGTACATCCGGAGAACTTCCGGACCATGAACTCGCAAAGGGCGGCCTTCGGGTCGCCCTTTGTCATTCCCGGCGACGTCTGTTAGTGGCTGATTCTTGAGAACTTCTTAGGTTCCTGCGTGTCACATTGCGTCGAAGTTGCACAAGAATGTGGCCATGAGTGACATGCCCGACAACTCCCCTTACAACCCGTGGCGGTCCCCGAGTGGAACAGTCACAACGCCAGAGCGACCCTCGTTTGCCGACACGTTGGTGACATCGCCATCCGCATCTGAACAGTCGTATTGGAGTCCGCCAGCTCCTCCTCAGCAAGATGGGAAGAAGAAGGGTCGGGGCGTCGGCATCGTGTTTGTGCTCGTTGCGGCCCTGTGCGGTGGCGTCGTCGGCGGCATCGTTGGTAGTCAGTTGAGTGATGACTCATCGTCGACTGCTGGTCCTGTCATCACCGCAGATCCCGTTGACCCCGACACTGTCGGAAACACGAATGTCGCGAAGGCGGCCGCTGTCATCGCCACCAGCGTGGTCACCATCGATGCGTTTGGAGATGGCGGTGAGGCGGTCGGAACTGGTGTCGTCATTTCCAATGACGGTGAGATTGTCACTAATCACCATGTGGTGGAAGGTTCCGACACTGTCCGAGTGCGCTTGGCCGGCGCCACCGACACGGTCGAAGCAGACGTACTCGCAAGTGATGCAGGCAACGACCTCGCACTGGTGAAGTTGAAGAACCCCGCAGACCTGACTGCGGCCGTGTTCGCAGATCCGGAAGGCTTGGCCGTGGGTGACCAGGTTGTGGCTGTTGGGTATGCGCTTGATCTTGACGGTGGACCAAGCGTCACCACAGGAATCATCAGCGCACTCAACCGCACGCTGACGCTCAATGATGGCGCATTGAATGGTCTTGTTCAGACGGATGCAGCAATCTCTTCTGGCAACTCCGGAGGTCCACTCGTCAATCTGAAGGGCGAAATTGTCGGTATCAATACTGCTGTCGCTAGAGATGATTTCTCGACGGCAGCGAACAACATCGGTTTCGCTATTGGAGTGAAAGAAGTGTTGCGCAACATCGAAGTGCTGCGAGCGGAAGCAAATGGTGAGAAGAAGGCCGAGGGTTACCTCGGTGTCGCACTAGGTGATCGCAGCGACGGTGGCACTGGCGCAGTCGTCACGCAGATTGCTCCGGATTCACCGGCAGAAAAGTCTGGCTTGAAGGTTGACGACGTGATTTTGGAAGTCAACGACACTCCGATCACCGGTCAAGGTGCGCTGATCGGAGTCATTCGTGATTCCCAGCCCGGCGACACGATTTCGATGCGAGTGATCCGTGGCAAAGAAGAGTTCGCACTCAAAGCCACACTTGTCGCGCGCGAAAACGGCTGAGTACAGCGTTACAGCGCGATCAACGGGAAGCGTTGCTCGTCGAGCACATCACCATCTTTCAGTCCATTCGGCTCGAACGGTGGTGATGTCTTCCACGGTCGCGTCGTCCATCGCACATCGTCACCCACGTAACGAAAGCTTGCAACGCGACGACGACTGCGATGGTGCTCGGTACCAGGCGCAGAGTGAAGCGTGCGGAAATGAAATGCGACGACATCTCCTGGCGATGCCGTGCACGAGACGATGTCACCCAGCGATTCAAGTTCGTCAACTGAAGGGAATCTCTCGAAACCCGCAGCTGCATCAACATAAGGCGAGTCGTCGATGAACCGATTCGGAATGAAACGTCGACCAAGGCGATGGCTACCCGCGACACAACGAAGTGCGACATGTTCGGGAACGTCGTCGAGTGGTACCCACAAGCTGACATTGTCCATACCGTCGACTCCGTAATACGGATCGTCGTGGTGCCACGGAGTGGGAGTGACGGTGCCAGGTTCTTTCACCAGCACGTGCTCGTGGAAAAAACGAGGTCGGTGGGTGCCCATGAGCGCACCAGCAATGTGGGGCAGTGCGCCGGTCGTGGCGGCATCTTTGAATTGCTCGATGCGTTCCCAATTCACGTAGTCATCGAAAAATCGCCCGCCGGCACCCTCCACCGTGTAGTCGTTCGACCAGGAACTGGGGGATGCCATGTTGTCGTCGATGCCTTCACCAATCTGGGTGAGTAGATCGGCATCGAGGACCTGGCGAATGACTACGACCCCCTGGCGGCGGTAGGTCTCGATGTCGGTGGCAGTGACCTCATGCATCGCGGGTCAGCGTAGGCACCCACCGCCCCGTTCGACGGCTGCGATGAGGCCAACCCTGGCCAGAGAATTCACAAACGCACAAAAGGGCCGGCGAACGGTGGATGGACCAGAGCCAGGTCATAGAAAGGAGGCCTCAGAACCGGGCTGACCCAGGTGGGGTCGGCCAGACCCGCCGATAGCGTCATCAACTCATGCGTCTGGGGTTTCGGCCCTTGGCTCAAGGATCGATCGTCGAACCTGTTTCCAACAATCGACGTCCGTGAAGGCCGACATGACCGCAAGGTCATTGAGGAACCGCACGGCACAACCCAACACGGTGCTCCGCCACGACCTCTGGTTGTGCGGAGCATTTGCGTGAAGACAACAGATCAACACACACGAACAAGAAAAGGGTTGCCGCCATGGCACAAAAAGCGATCGTCGGCGAAAAAGTCGGCATGACACAAGTGTGGGGAGATGACCAACGCGTCATCCCCGTCACAGTGCTTCGCGTCGAGCCGGCGCGCATCGTTCAGGTGAAAACCAGCGAGCGTGACGGATACTCGGCAGTTCAGGTGACCTTCGGTACGAAGAACGCGCGCAAGATCAACAAAGCAGAAGTCGGACACTTTGCCAAAGCTGGTGTCGAGCCCGGTCGACGTCTCGTCGAACTGCGTCTCGATTCTGTCGATGGTTTTGAAGTTGGTCAGGAAATCACCGTCGACACACTCGCTGCTGGCGAAAAGGTGGATGTCACGGCAGTGAGCCGAGGCAAGGGTTTTGCTGGTGGCATGAAGCGTCACAACTTCAATGGTCAGGGCGCGAGCCACGGTAACCACAAGCACCACCGTGCACCTGGTTCCATCGGTTCATGTTCTTTCCCTGGTCGCGTGTTCAAGGGTTTGCGCATGGCTGGCCACATGGGTCAGGAGCAAGTCACCACTCTCAATCTTGAAGTTGTACAGGCAGATGTTGAGCGCGGCTTGTTGTTGGTGAAGGGTTCAGTACCCGGCCCCAACGGCGGCGTCGTCATCGTTCGTAACGCAGTAAAGGCCAAGTGATTCCCATGGCATCGCTCACAGTCAAAACAGCGTCCGGTAAAGACAGCGGCAAGGTCGAAATCGCTGACGCGATTTTCGGCATTCAGCCGAACGTGCCGGTCATGCACCAAGTAGTCACTGCACAACTTGCACATCGTCGCGCCGGAACGCAGAGCACCAAGACTCGCGCCGAAGTGGCCGGTGGTGGCAAGAAGCCGTTCCGTCAAAAAGGAACCGGTGGTGCCCGTCAAGGTTCGACGCGCGCCCCGCACTACAGCGGTGGTGGTATTGCACTCGGACCCAAGCCACGTAAGTACTCACAGAAGACACCACGCAAGATGGTGCGTCTCGCTTTGCATTCGGCATTGTCCGACCGCAACGCAGAGGGTCGCATCGTTGTTGTCGATTCTTGGGGCTTCGCAGAGCCCAGCACCAAGGGTGCAGTTGCAGCGCTGGCCGCCCTCGGTATCGAAGGTCGCGCACTCGTGGTTCTTACCAACGCCGATGAAGCAGCAGCAAAGAGCTTCCGCAACATCCCTGAAGTGCAGATCATCTCGGTGGGCGAACTGAACGCTTACGACGTGCTGTGCAACGACTGGATCGTGTTCACCTCAGCCAGTCTCCCGGCACAGAAGGAAGGTGCGTGATGAAAGATCCACGCGACATCATCCTGGCCCCCGTGGTCTCCGAGAAAAGCTACGCACTGATGGAACAAGACGTGTACACGTTCCAGGTTCATCCCGATGCGAGCAAGCCTGAAATTCATGACGCCATCGAAGCAATCTGGGGCGTCAAGGTTCTCAAGGTCAACACCTTGAACCGTCGCGGCAAGTATCGCCGCACACGTAACACCAACCGTCTCGGTCAGCGCGCTGCAACAAAGCGCGCGATCGTCACTCTAGCAGCGGGAAGCAAGATCCCGTTGTTCGAAAGCTGAGCTGAACATGGGTATTCGCAAGCGCAAGCCAACGAGTGCAGGTCGTCGTTTCCAGACCGTTGCCGACTTCAGCGAAATCACGAAGTCGACACCGGAAAAGACGCTGCTCGCACCCACCAAGAACTCTGGTGGACGCAACGCCTATGGTCGCAAGACCGCACGTCACCGCGGTGGCGCGCACAAGCGTCAGTACCGCATCATCGATTTCAAGCGCGTCAAAGATGGCGTGCAGGCCAAGGTCGTCGCCATCGAATACGACCCGAACCGCACATGTCGCATTGCGCTTCTTCACTACGTCGACGGCACAAAGGCGTACATCCTTGCGCCGAAGGGTCTCGAAGTCGGAATGCGCGTCGAGAGCGGTCAAGGCGCTGACATCAAGCCAGGCAACGCACTTCCGTTGCGTTACATGCCGGTTGGTACCACCGTTCACAACGTTGAGTTGCGTCCTGGTCAGGGCGGCAAGCTCGGTCGTTCTGCTGGCACCGCAGTGCAACTCGTCGCCAAAGACGGTGACTTCGCCACCTTGCGTATGCCAAGTACAGAAATGCGTCGCGTGTTGCTCGACTGTCGCGCAACTGTCGGTGAAGTAGGCAACAGCGAACACGAACTCATCAAGATCGGTAAGGCCGGTCGTAACCGTTGGAAGGGCGTTCGTCCGCAGTCACGCGGTGTCGCCATGAACCCGGTCGACCACCCACTCGGTGGTGGTGAAGGAAAGACCTCTGGTGGTCGTCCCGCCGTGTCGCCGTGGGGCAAGCCCGAGGGTCGTACTCGTAACAACAACAAGCCGTCTCAATCACTCATCGTTCGCCGTCGCCGCACAGGCAAGGGTCGGAGGTAATCAATGTCTCGCAGTCTGAAGAAGGGCCCGTTCGTGGACGAGCACCTGCTGAAGAAAGTCGATGCAGCAAATGCATCTGGTGATCGCAAGGTCATCAAAACCTGGTCGCGTCGTTCGACAGTTGTGCCCGACATGGTCGGTCACACCATCGCCGTGCACGACGGACGCAAGCACGTACCGGTGTATGTCACCGAGTCCATGGTGGGTCACAAGTTGGGTGAGTTCGCGCCAACACGCACATTCAAGTTCCACTCCGGCCAAGAAAAGAACGTGAAGAAGTAGTCATGACTGGTCCCAAGCTGAACGAAGCAAACCGCGTGGCGGGCACGAAGAGCGGCGTCAAGTCGTCTGCTCGTTTCGTGCGCATGTCCGCGTCAAAGGCGCGAGTGGTGCTCAACCTCATTCGCGACGTCGACGTGAAGCGCGCCGACGAGATTCTGCAGTTCACCGATCGCGAGGCAGCTCGTGTGGTGCGCAAAGTTCTCGCATCGGCCGTCGCCAATGCCGTCAACGACGAAAAGACTCAATTCGATGCCGACGACCTGTACGTGAAGGCGTGTTTTGCCGATGAGGGCCCGACCCTCAAGCGCATGCGCCCACGTGCTCGTGGTCGCGCAGGTCATATCAACAAGCGCACCTGCCACATCACGGTCGTTGTTGACCAAATGTCTGACGACATGATGGCGAAGCGCGACGCAAAGTCGAGTGCTCGCGGAAGCGCGCTTTCGACACGTCGTGCGCGCGTCGAAGCAAGCCGCAAACGTTCTGGTGGCGAGAAGGCCGCTGAGTCGACAGAGCCAACAATCGAGTCGACCGATGCAGCCACCACCGAAGCAACTTCAGAGGAAACGGGTAACTGATGGGCCAGAAGATCAATCCGTACGGCTTCCGTCTTGGTGTCACCACCGACTGGAAGAGCCGTTGGTTCAGCACCCGCGAATACAAGGACTACCTCACCGAGGACTGGAAGATTCGCGAGTACCTCATGGGTTCACTCGAAGATGCAGCAGTCAGCCGCATCGAAGTCGAGCGCACTCGCGACAAGTTGCGTATCGACGTGCACACCGCACGTCCTGGCATCGTCATTGGTCGTAAAGGCGCGAAAGCCGATGAGCTTCGCGCAGGTCTCACTCGCATCACGGGTAACCCACGCGTGCAGTTGAACATTGTCGAAATCAAGCAGGCTGAACTTGATGCAGCGCTCATCGCACAAGGTGTCGCTGATCAGTTGGCCAACCGCATCGCATTCCGCCGCGCCATGAAGCGTGCAGTGCAGAACGCACAGAAGTACGGTGCGCTCGGAATTCGCGTGCAGTGTTCTGGTCGTCTTGGTGGCGCAGAAATGAGCCGCACAGAGTGGTATCGCGAAGGTCGCGTGCCGTTGCACACGCTTCGTGCCGACATCGATTACGGCTTCCGCGAAGCTCGCACAACATCCGGACGCATTGGCGTCAAGGTGTGGCTGTACAAGGGCGACATCTTGCCGTACAAGAGCTCGACTCAAGACAAGATCTCACGCGAAGCAGCAATGGCTGTCGGTGAAACCTCTGGTCAGTCACAGGCAGAGCCACGCCGCGTGGTGTCGTCGGGCGGTCCGCGTGCAACTGAATTCGTTGAAGCAGAAGTGACACCACTCGTGAAGGAAGCCGACCCCGAGTTCGAGCGCTTGCTCGAAGAGGAAGAGGCAATCGAGCGTCGCATGCAAGACGCACACGAGACACCCAAGCTCAGGGGAGATGACTGATCATGTTGATGCCTCGCAAGGTCAAGCACCGCAAGCAACAGCGCGGTCGTATGAAGGGCGATTCGAAGGGCGGCAACGCTCTCGCATTCGGCGAGTACGGCATTCAGGCTCTCGAGCCGGGCTGGCTCACCGCGCGCCAAATTGAAGCGGCACGTATTGCCATGACCCGTCACATCAAGCGTGGTGGCAAGGTCTGGATCAACGTGTTCCCCGACAAGCCGGTCACCAAGAAGCCTGCGGAAACTCGCATGGGTTCTGGAAAGGGCAACCCCGAATTGTGGGTCGCAGTTGTGCGTCCTGGTCGAGTGTTGTTTGAACTGTCGTATCCAACCCCGGAGATTGCAAAGTCCGCTCTTGAGCGTGCCGCGCAGAAGCTCCCCATCAAGGCTCGCGTCATCACACGCGACGAGCCGATCTGAGAAGGAGACAACGATGACTCGTTCACTCGATGACCTTCGCGACTTGGATCTCGCAACGCTCGTTTCCGAGCTGCGCGCCACCAAGCAGGAAGCACTCAATCTGCGATTCCGCAACGCCACTGGCCAGCTCGACAACACCGCCGAGTTGCGCAACGTGCGTCGTCAAATCGCACGCATCAACACTCTCATCCGTCAGCGTGAAATCGCCGCGGCCGAGGCAGCAGGGAAGTGAGCACAGAGATGGCTGAAGAAACCACATCTGCCGAACGCACAACGCGCAAAGTGCGCGATGGTGTCGTCGTGTCCAACAAGATGGACAAGACCGCCGTTGTCGCTGTTGTCGAGCGCGTTCGTCACCCCAAGTACGACAAGTTCGTGTTGCGCACCAAGAAGCTGTACGCACACGATGAAACAAACGATGTCCAAGTGGGCGACAAAGTGCGCGTCATGGAGACCCGCCCGTTGTCAAAGTCCAAGCGCTGGCGCGTCGTCGAAGTTCTGGAGCGTGCAAAGTGATCCAGCAAGAGTCCCGTCTCCGCGTTGCGGATAACAGCGGTGCACGTGAAGTGCTCGTCATCAAGGTGCTTGGCGGTACACGTCGCCGTTACGCCTCGATCGGCGATGTCTTCATCGGAACCGTCAAGGACGCAATTCCTGGCGCCGGCGTCAAGAAGGGCGAAGTCGTCCGCTGTGTCGTCGTGCGCACCAAGAAGGAAAAGCGCCGCCCCGACGGTTCGTACATTCGCTTCGATGAGAACGCTGCCGTTCTCATCAAAGATGACCTCACGCCGCGTGGAACACGCATCTTCGGCCCAGTCGGTCGTGAGCTGCGTGACAAGAAGTTCATGCGAATTGTCTCGCTCGCACCGGAGGTGTTGTGACATGAAGTTGCGTCAAGGCGACGAAGTGGTTGTCATCGCAGGCAAGCACAAGGGAAAGAAGGGCGTCATTGAGTCCGTTCTTCCCAAAGACAACAAAGTGATTGTTCAAGGTGTCAACACCGTGAAGCGTCACACCAAGGCGCGCTCGCAGACGCAGCAGGCCGGCATCATCGAAAAGGAATTGCCGATCGATGCGTCAAACGTCATGTTGCTCAGTAAGGGCAAGCCAACGCGCGTCGGTTTCAAGATCAACGCCGACGGCACCAAGGTGCGCGTCGCCAAGAAGACAGGGGAGGAAGTCTGATGACAACCACCACTGCTCCGCGTCTCAAGCAGCGCTATGCGACCGATGTTCGCTCTGCGCTGATGAGCCAGTACGGATACAGCAACCCGATGCAGGTTCCCACGCTCGAAAAGATCGTCATCAACATGGGTGTCGGCAAAGCCACTCAGCAGCCGTCGCTGCTCGAAGGTGCAGTCGCCGACCTCACGCTGATTGCCGGTCAAAAGCCAGTGGTCACCAAGTCACGTGACTCCATCGCCAACTTCAAGTTGCGCGAGAACCAAGCAATTGGTTGCAAGGTCACACTTCGTGGCGACCGCATGTGGGAATTCTTCGATCGCCTCATCTCGGTGGCCATCCCGCGTATCCGCGACTTCCGCGGCTTGCCGGCTGTGTCATGGGACGGCCGTGGTAACTACACCTTTGGTCTCGCCGACCAAACAGTGTTCCCAGAAATCGATTACGACAAGATCGATGCACCTCGTGGCATGGACATCACCATCGTCACAAGTGCAACAAGTGACGAGCAGGGTAAAGCGCTGCTCGACGCATTCGGATTCCCCTTCAAGAAGGGCAACGAGGGAGGGGCGGCATCACGCAAGAAGCGTTCGAGCCGTCCTGGTGCCCGCGGTGGAAAGAAGTAGGTGAGGAAGACATGGCCAAAAAGTCTCTGATCAACAAGTCGAACGCCAAGCCCAAGTACAAGGTGCGTGCATACACGCGTTGCCGTCGCTGTGGTCGCGCTCGTTCTGTGTTCCGTAAGTTCGGTCTGTGCCGAGTGTGTCTGCGCGAGCTGGCACATGCCGGTGAGATCCCAGGTCTGACGAAGGCAAGTTGGTGAGGTACGCATCATGATGACTGATCCCATTGCCGACATGCTCACCCGCATCCGTAACGCCAACCAGTCGTTGCGCGAGACGGTCGACATGCCCTCGTCCAAGCAGAAGGTGGCACTTGCCGAAGTGCTGAAGAAAGAGGGTTACATCTCTGACTACAGCGTGAATCCGAACCCGAAGGGTCCGGGCAACGTGCTTTCCATCTCTATGAAGTACTCCGACGATCGTCGTCGCACCATCTCTGGTGTGAAGCGTGTGTCCACCCCGGGCCTGCGCGTGTACCGCAATTCAAAAACCCTTCCCCGAGTTCTCGGTGGTTTGGGAGTCGCCGTCCTGTCCACCAGCCAGGGCCTCATGACCGACCGTGAAGCGCGTCAGCGCAAGGTCGGTGGTGAAGTGCTCTGTTTCGTGTGGTGAACGAGAGGAACTGACCATGTCAAGAATCGGAAAAGCACCGATCTCCATTCCCTCAGGTGTCGAGGTGTCCATTGCCGGACGCACCATCACCGTGAAGGGTTCAAAGGGTTCTCTTACCCGCGACATCCCCGGCGACATCATCGTCACCAAGGAAGACAGCACCATCACGGTGTCGCGTCCCGCTGACGATCGTGTCAATCGGTCGCTGCACGGACTCACCCGCACGCTCATCAGCAACATGGTGGTGGGTGTCACCGATGGCTATGCCAAGGAACTCGACATCGTCGGCGTTGGTTACCGCGCCGAAGCTCAGGGCCAGAACCTGCGTCTCGCACTTGGTTTCTCGCACCCGGTCATCGTTCCTGCACCGCAAGGAATCACCTTTGAAGTGCCCCAACAGACGAAAGTCATCGTGAAGGGCATTGACAAGGAACTTGTCGGACAGGTCGCGGCAAACATCCGTTCCATTCGTAAGCCAGAGCCATACAAGGGCAAGGGTGTGCGTTACGTGAACGAGCGCATCATTCGCAAGGCCGGCAAAGCCGGAAAGAAATAGTGGTAGGTCGTCATGTCTAACATCGCCAAGGTCCGCCGCGAAGGCCGTCTTCGTCGCCACCGTCGCGTGCGCAAGAAGATTCACGGCACCGCAGAGCGTCCACGTCTTGCAGTGCATCGCACCAACAAGCACTTCAACTTGCAGCTCATCGATGATGAAGCAGGGCGCACTGTCGCTGCTGCATCGTCAGTCGAAGCTGACATGCGTTCATCGAGCGGAGCCACAGTGTCGGCCGCCGCACAGGTGGGCAAACTTCTCGCACAGCGCGCCAAGGCAGCTGGTGTCAACAAGGTCGTGTTCGACCGCGGTGGCTACAGGTACCACGGTCGCGTAGCGGCAGCGGCAGAAGCCGCCCGCGAAGCAGGACTGGAGTTCTGATGAGCAACTTTCAAGCAATAACCACACCTGAGCCGGGTGCATTGCGTGAGTCACGCGTCATTCACATCAATCGCGTTGCGAAGGTTGTGAAAGGTGGACGTCGTTTCTCGTTCACTGCCCTCGTCGTTGTCGGTGACGGCAATGGTCGAGTCGGTCTCGGTTACGGAAAGGCTAAAGAAGTTCCGTTGGCTATTCAGAAGGGCACCGAAGAGGCGAAGAAGAACTTGTTCTCAGTCGCACTTGCCGGCAGCACCATCACCCATCCCATCGAAGGCATCTCGGGTGCAGGTCGCGTGCTGTTGAAGCCCGCTGCTCCTGGTACCGGAGTTATCGCTGGTGGTGCAGCTCGCATCATCTTGGAAGAAGCCGGAATTCACGACGTGCTCGCGAAGTCACTTGGCTCGGCCAATGCAATCAACGTTGCTCGTGCAACCATCGCAGGTCTGCAGCAACTGCAGCGCCCCGATGTTGTGGCGAAGCGCCGCGGCATTCCCGCAGATTCGTTCGTTCCAAAGGGAATGTTGAAGGCCTACAACGAGCGCCAGAAGGCGATCGCCTCGGGTGGAGGACACTGACCATGGCTGAGAAGACACTCAAAGTCACTCTCAAGCGTTCGAAGATCGGCAACAAGCCGAAGGCTCGCGGCACGCTGCGCGCACTCGGTTTGACCAAGATCGGCGACACGAACACGCTGCCTGATCGCCCCGAAATTCGGGGAATGATCTCGCGCGTTCCGCACCTCATTGAAGTAGAGGAGAACTGATCATGCGCGTCGATGAACTCGCACCAGCACCAGGAAGCACCAAGCGTCGCAAGCGCGTTGGTCGCGGTATCGGCGGTAAGGGCGGAAAGACCGCAGGTCGTGGTACCAAGGGTCAATACGCGCGTAACACCGTTGCACGTGGTTTCGAAGGTGGACAGATGCCACTCAAGCAACGCGTGCCGAAGTTGAAGGGCTTCAACAACCCATTCCGCGTCGAGTACTACGCCGTCAATCTCGATTCACTCGAGGAAATCGGCGAGAGCGAAGTCACGCCAGAGATTCTCGTGAAGCGTGGCGTTGCCCACAAAGGCACGCTCGTCAAAGTTCTTGCACGTGGCACCATCACCAAGCCGGTGAAGGTCTCGGCTCATGCAGTGTCGAAGGCGGCCGAACAGGCCATCGTCGCCGCTGGCGGAAGCGTCACCATCTTGCCGTTGCCGCACAAGGTTCGTCCTGCGGCAAAGGGCAACCAGTTCACCAACCGCTGATTTCAGCGGCTGTTATCCACGTCGCCGCTCGATCTAGAGGGAGTCGCCAGTGTTCGCGAATATGAAGAACATCTTCAAGGTGGAGGATCTTCGTAAGAAGGTTCTCTTCACTATGGCGATCATCATGGTGTACCGATTCGGTTCCGCCATTCGAGTACCCGGTGTCGACGCCGCCGCTGTTGCACAGTTGCGTGAATCTGCACGCACCCAAGGTGCATTGGGCTTCTTGAACTTGTTCTCGGGTGGTGCGTTTAGCTCGTTCTCGATTTTCGCGATGGGCATCATGCCGTACATCACGGCAAGCATCATCATGCAGGTCTTGAACGTGGTCATTCCGAAGTTGCAGGAATGGCAAGAAATGGGCGCTGTTGGTCAGCGCAAGATCACTCAGTGGACTCGTTATGTGGCCATCGCGATTGCCACCTTGCAAGGTGCTGGTCTCACATTCATCTTCGGTCAGGGCAATGGTTCTGCGTTCTTTGGTGCTGCGGCACAGGCTCCCGACGTGGTGCTCCTTGATCCGTTTATGCCCAAGGCATTGCTGGTTATTCCGTCACTTGTTGCCGGAACAGCTTTCCTGATGTGGCTCGGAGAACTCATCAGCCAGCGCGGCATCAGCAACGGCATGTCTGTTCTCATTTTTGCTTCGGTGGTATCTGGTCTTCCGTACGGCTATTTCTCGATCTTGCAGAGCAAGAAGTTCGTGGTGTTCGCACTGCTCATCATCGTGTCGATTGCCATTCTCTTTGCGGTCGTGCGCGTCGAGTTGGGTCAGCGTCGTATCCCGGTGCAGTTCGCCAAGCGCGTCGTTGGGCGGCGTATGTACGGTGGTCAGAACACCTACATTCCACTCAAGGTGAATCAGTCCGGTGTGGTGCCGATCATCTTCGCGTCGTCCGTGTTGTTGCTCCCCGTTCTGGGTTCAAACATTCTTGGTAGTGGTGAGGGCTGGCGCGGTTCTATTGCTCGATTTGTTGATCAATACCTCATCAATAGCCAGAATCTCGTGTACATCGTGTTGTTCTTTGGTCTCATCGTCGCGTTTGCCTACTTCTACAACTCCATCGCATTTGACCCTGTGCGCCAAGCTGATCAGTTGCGCAAACAAGGTGGGTTCATCCCCGGCATTCGCCCTGGGCCGCAAACCGAGAAGTTCCTCGGAAAGACTGTCAATCGCATCACATTGCCAGGCGCAATGTTCATTGCTTTTATTGCCATCACGCCGTACATCATCTTGTGGGTGGGCGATGTTCAGTCATTCCCATTCGCCGGAACAACCGTTCTTATTGCAGTGGGTGTTGCGCTCGAATTGATGCGTCAAATCGACAGTCAACTCATGCTGCGCAACTACGAGGGATTCCTCAGGTGATCGGTGTGCCGTCGAGGCACTGATCAGGTAGCGACATGATTCCCGGAGTTCGCTTGGTGATGTTGGGCCGCCAAGGTGCGGGCAAGGGCACACAGTGCGTGCGCATGTCGCGCCACTTCGTAGTACCGCATATCTCAACAGGTGACATGTTGCGCGCAGCTGTTCGCGAGGGAACAGAACTCGGCAAATCAGCAAAGACTGTCATCGAGGCAGGAAGTCTGGTGGGTGACGACATCATGGTTGCTCTCGTCGATGAACGCCTTCGAATGGACGATGCTCGTACCCGTGGTTACATCCTCGATGGCTTTCCACGCACAGTGGCGCAGGCCCAGGCACACGACAAGTTGGCGAAGGCACGTCCCCTTGATGTGGTGATCGACCTCGTAGTTCCACGCGAACTGGTGCTTGAGCGATTGACATCACGTCGTGTGTGTCGTGACTGTGGTGCCAACTACACGAGTACCGGAATTGATCGCAGCCCGTGGGTGTGCGACATGTGCGGTGGAGACGTGGTGCAGCGCGCCGACGACACTCCTGATGCCATCAACCGTCGACTCGACTTGTATGAGACCCAGACCCAACCGCTCATCGACTACTACGGAGGTAGTGGGCGACTCGAGTCTGTCGATGGCGTGGGCGACCCCGACGTGGTCTTCGGCAGGCTGACCTCAGCCATCGAACGCCATAGGTAAGCCCCTTTTTCGGCCACATCGGTCGGAAGCGCCTCGTGGGACAACGGAACCCCGCCGATAGCATTGTCACTTGTCCCTATGGCGGGTTCGCCGGCGGGACAACCCAAAGTCACTAATAAGGAGACTCATCTGGCCAAGCCCAAGGAAGACGCGATTGTGTTGGAAGGCACGATCCTCGAGTCGCTACCGAACGCCATGTTCAAGGTCGAACTCGAGAACGGACACAAAGTGTTGGCGCACATCTCCGGAAAGATGCGCATGCACTACATCCGAATTCTTCCTGGTGACAAGGTTCAAGTTGAGCTCACCCCATACGACCTCACCCGAGGTCGTATCACATACCGCTTCAAGTGAGATCGCAATGAAGGTACGCCCAAGCGTCAAAAAAATCTGTGAGAAGTGCAAAGTCATCCGTCGCCATGGGCGTGTGATGGTGATTTGCGAGAACCCCCGGCACAAGCAGCGCCAGGGCTGAGAGACACACGAAGGATCAACAGTTCAATGGCACGTATTGCTGGCGTCGACATCCCGCGCGAAAAGCGCTTGGAAGTTTCGCTCACCTACATCTTCGGTATCGGTCGCACGACCGCTAATCGCATCTGCAACGACACAGGTCTCGACAAGAACACCCGCGTCCGTGATCTCACCGAAGAAGAGGTGAACCGAATTCGCGCATGGGTTGATGCAAACGTCACCGTCGAAGGTGACCTTCGTCGTGACGTGCAGCAAGACATCAAGCGCAAGATCGAAATTGGTTGCCTCCAGGGCGTTCGTCACCGCAAGGGACTTCCAGTGCGCGGTCAGCGCACCCACACAAATGCTCGTACGCGCAAGGGTCCGAAGAAGACGGTTGCCAACAAGAAGAAGGCAGTGAGGTAATCCAGTCATGGCAAAGCCAGCAGCAGGCGGTCGTCGTCCGCGTAAGCGCGAGCGCAAGAACGTCACCAACGGTGTCGTTCACATCAAGAGTTCGTTCAACAACACCATCGTGTCCATCACCGACACCGAAGGAAATGTCATTTCCTGGGCGTCATCTGGTGGCGTCGGTTTCAAGGGCTCACGTAAGTCCACTCCGTTCGCCGCTCAAATGGCAGCCGAGAAAGCAGCGCGTGCAGCAATGGAGCATGGTCTTCGTCGCGCCGAGGTGTACGTGAAGGGCCCAGGTTCTGGTCGTGACACCGCGTTGCGTTCCATTCAGAACGTCGGCATCGAAGTATCCGGAATCAAAGACGTCACCCCAGTGCCGCACAACGGTTGTCGTCAAGCGAAGCGTCGTAGGAGCTGATCATGGCGCGTTACACAGGCCCCAAAGTCCGCCTATCCCGTCGTCTCAACACCAACCTGTTTGAGAACGCGAAGGGAAGCAAGGCTCTCGATCGTCGTCCGTTCCCTCCGGGTGCGCACGGTCGTACTCGTCGTCGCAATGCCGGCAGCGAATACCTCGCCCAGCTGCAAGAGAAGCAGAAGGCCAAGTACATCTACGGCGTTCTTGAGCGTCAGTTCCGTCGCACTTATGAAGAGGCCAACCGCCTCCAGGGTCCGACCGGTGAGAACTTGCTTCGTCTGCTCGAGCAGCGTCTCGACAACATCGTCTTCCGCGCCGGATGGGCCAGCACCCGTCCGCAAGCGCGTCAGTTCGTCAGCCACGGTCTCATTCAGGTCGATGGCAAGCGAGTCAATATCCCGTCGTATCGCGCGAAGCGTGGACAGGTGGTGTCCTTGTCACCCAAGGCCGTCAACATGATCCAAATTCAGCACAACATCGACACTCTCGACCGTCCGCTCGTCGGCTGGCTCGAGGCCGGAGACAAGAACGTGACCGTGCGTGAATTGCCACAGCGCGAACACATCGACGTCCCCGTCCGCGAACAGCTCATCGTCGAGCTCTACTCCAAGTAACCCTTCCCTCCAGGCCCAGGAGATCACCATGCTTGTCATTCAGCGCCCCACAGTCGAAGCAATCGGCGAAGAGCAGAACAACCGTCAGCGTTTCGCTGTCGGCCCGCTCGAGCCCGGCTTCGGACACACCATCGGAAACTCGCTGCGTCGCGTGCTTCTGTCGTCTATTCCCGGTGCTGCAATCACCACCGTGAAGTTCGACAACGCACAGCACGAGTTCACCACCGTCAACGGAGTCACAGAGGACATCACCGAGATCATCCTCAATCTCAAAGACATCGTCATCACCAGCACGAGCGATGAGCCAGTGGTGTTGCGTCTCGATGTCAAGGGTGCGACCGAGTTGAAGGCTGGCGACATTCCGTGCCCCGCTGAAATTGAAATCCTGAACAAGGACTTGCACATCGCAACGTTGAACTCCGGTGCACACCTCGCTGTCGACCTCACTGTCGAGCGTGGTCGTGGATACGTGTCCAGCGAGCGCGACCTCGAGAACCGCATCATCGGTGTTGTGCCGATCGACGCGATCTTCTCGCCAGTGCGTCGCGTCATGTTCGAAATCGAGCCAACTCGCGTTGGTCAGAGCACCAACTATGACCGTCTCGTTCTCGACATCGAGACCGACGGTTCGATGACCCCACGTGAGTCACTTGCATCTGCCGGTGCCACCTTGCGTTCACTCGTTGACATCGTTGCCATGTTGTCCGACGAGCCCCAAGGTCTCGAGTTGTCAGAAGTGCTCGGTGCAAATGTCGGCATGCCCGATCTTGATCACCCAATCGAAGACCTCGATCTGTCCGAGCGTCCTCGCAACTGCCTCAAGCGCGCGCAGGTCAACACCATTGGTGAGTTGCTCCAGCGCAGTGAGGAAGATCTTCTGAACATCACCAACTTTGGTCAGAAGAGCCTCGACGAAATCATTCAGAAGCTCGACGAGCGCGGCCTGTCGCTGCGCCTCTGAGAAACGTCTAAGGAGTAGTCACATGCCCGCAACACCACGTCGCGCGCCAAGGTTCGGCGGAAGCGCCGCTCACCAGCGCCTTCTCATGGCGAACCTTGCTGCGTCACTTTTTGCCGCTGAAGGAATTGTCACCACTGAGGCCAAAGCCAAAGCTCTACGTCCCATCGCAGAAAAGCTCATCACGAAAGCCAAGAAGGCTCAGAGTGAGTCGCCGATGCGCATCCACCGCATTCGTCAGATCCAGGGTTACTTGGGCGACAAAGAGATGACCACCAAGTTGGTGAACGAGGTTGCACCTCGTTACCTCGAACGCAACGGTGGATACACACGCATCTTGAAGCTCGGAACTCGCCAGGGTGACGCTGCGCCGATGGCGCGCATCGAACTGGTCTGACCACTGTCGCCGGTGAGTGAACCGGTCGAGAGATGACGACATCTACTGACGGACCCGCGCTTGCGCGGGTCCGTTTGCATGTGGCCTACGACGGCACACCGTTTCGAGGTTTTGCTGCCAACGACGGAGTCGACACTGTCGCGGGGCGGCTGAACGAAGCGTTGTCAACGGTGGTGCGCACACCTGTTGCCATAGTCGGAGCAGGCCGTACTGATGCCGGAGTACATGCACGTGCGCAAGTGGTGAGCGCTGATGTGCCAGCAGACGCTGATCTCACACAAGTGCAACGAAGCGTGAACGCACTGTGTGCGCCGCACATCGTCGTGCGCGACATCGCTTGGGCTGACGAAGATTTTCATGCCCGCTTCAGCGCCAAATGGAGGCGCTACGAATACACCGTGTTGAATGCACCCACGCCTGATCCATTCCTGTTGAACACCGCATGGCACATACGAGAACCATTGCGTGTGCACGCCATGCGTCTTGCATGCGATGCAATCATTGGTGAACACGACTTCACGTCGTTTTGCAAGCGCCCGCCGACCGAAGTTGGGCAGCAACCGGCCTCGATGGGCCGGTATGTCATGCAGGCGAAGTGGGAGCAACACGACGATGTGCTCACCTTTCATATAAAGGCAAATGCGTTTTGCCATCAGATGGTGCGGTCGATTGTCGGCCTCATGGTCGATATTGGTCAGGGCAAGCACCTACCGAGCGATATGCGCCGCATCATGCTGGCCAAAGACCGCACGCTGAACGCCCCCTTGGCTCCGCCGCACGGGCTCTGCCTTGTGGAAGTCGGCTACTGACGAGGTGGGGGCAGGGCACCCGCTGCCCTGCGGAATAGACCCGATTTCAGGCGGGGGCGGTTGTAGGCCGGCCAACCCTGCCCGTATCCTTTCGAGGTTCCGGTGCAAACCGGTCAGCCGGCGGGTCGTCCGCCGTCGTCAAGGAAGTTCCATGGCCACTTACACACCAACTCCGAGCGACATCACACGCACTTGGCACGTCATCGACGCCGAGGGCATGGTGCTTGGTCGCATCTGTACCGAAGCCGCCCGTCTGCTCCGCGGCAAGCACAAGCCGATCTTTGCTCCTCACATCGACACCGGTGATCACGTCATCATCATCAACGCCTCGAAGGTCGTCATGACGTCGAACAAGGCCGAGAAGAGCATGATCTACACGTACTCCGGATACCCCGGTGGTTTGAAGAGCGAGTCGTATGCCGAATTGTTGGCACGCAAGCCCGACGATGCAATTCGTCGTTCCATCGCAGGCATGTTGCCGAAAGGCCCACTCGGTCGCCAGATGGTGAAGAAGCTCAAGGTGTACGCAGGAGCAACGCATCCGCACGCACCACAAAATCCCGTTCCGTTCGACGTCAGCGCTGCCAAGGCGCGCTGAACAAATTCAAGGAGTCATTCGTGGCAACTGCACCGCTCACACAGACAACAGGTCGCCGTAAGGAAGCCGTCGCACGCGCAAACGTGCGCACCGGAACTGGCAAGGTCACCGTCAACGGTCGAGCAATCGAGGCGTACTTCACCACGCCAACGCAACGCATGGTCGCCATCGAGGCACTGCGTGTCACGAACAACGAAACAACTTTCGATGTCGATGCAAACATCTACGGCGGCGGAGTAAACGGCCAAGCCGGTGCGTTGCGCATGGCAATTGCCCGCTCACTCGTCGAGATGGACCCTGAAACTCGTCCGGCACTGAAGAAGGCCGGCCTGCTCACTCGCGATTCACGTCGCAAAGAGAGCAAGAAGTACGGCCTCAAGAAGGCCCGTAAGGCTCCGCAGTACACCAAGCGCTGAACCGCGCCGCGTGCACCGTGTGCGCGCAACTTTCAACACCCAAGGTCATGCTTCACTTCGGAACAGATGGTGTTCGTGGCACGGCGTTCGAGGATTTGTCCGTCGAATCGGTCCGCGATCTCGGTCGTGCAATCGCACGCGTGCTTTCTCCTACTGCGGTCGTCGTTGGTCGCGACACACGTCAGAGCGGTCCGTCACTTCAGTCTGCACTTGTGCAAGGAATCACTGCTGAAGGCGTAGAGGTTCACCTACTTGGTGTGGCGCCGACACCTGCAATCGCTTTCATCGCAGAAACGCACGACTGGGTGGGCGTGTCCATCACCGCATCGCACAACCCCTGGAAAGACAACGGCATCAAAGTGTTTGCTGCTGGTGGAGCCAAGTTGTCCGATGCACAACAGGTTGACATCGAACGTGAATGGCACGCAGTGAGCACTGCTGAGCAGGGCATTCCCGAGGCGATGGTGCACTCTGCGACCGAACTGCTTGATGAGTACATCGACCATCGCGTGTCGATTATCGGTGAGGGTCGCCTGTCTGGGGTCACGGTCGCGCTTGATTGTGCCAACGGTGCAATGTCAGAAGTGGCAGCAAAGGTTTTCTCCCGCACTGGTGCCGCCGTCGACGTCATCAACGCTGGGCCCGATGGCACCAACATCAACGACCGTTGTGGAGCCACTCATCCGGAAGCCCTGGCAGCACACATGGCGAATGCACACGCAGGGCTTGGCCTCAGCTTTGACGGCGATGGCGACCGAGTCATCGGCGTGACTGCCACAGGAGACATTGTCGATGGTGATCGTCTCATTGCACTCGCAGCCATCGACTTGGCACAGCGCGGTCTCCTTCGTAACAAATCTGTGGCCGTCACGGTCATGTCGAACCTTGGCTTTCATCGAGCGATGCAATCGCACGACATTGACGTAGTGGTCACGCCAGTTGGCGATCGACATGTTCTCGAAGCACTTGAGCACAGCGATTTGGTTTTGGGTGGTGAACAGAGTGGCCACATCATTTACGCGGCACACGCCACCACGGGCGACGGCTTACTCGCTGGCCTCATGCTTGCGGAGTACTTGCAGCGCACCAAGTCTGATTTTTCCCACGTGTCAAAAGATGTGATGACCTCGTACCCGCAAGTGTTGGTCAATGTGCGAACGAACAACAAGATTGCAGATCCGGCTGACGTTCTCGCTGAACAAGTAGCGACCGCCGAACGTTTGCTTGCTGGTAACGGGCGGGTGTTGCTACGCGCCTCGGGTACCGAACCTGTGATTCGCGTCATGGTTGAGGCTGAGACTGCCGAGCTCGCCCGAGAAGTAGCAGGAAGTCTCGCCGATGCGGTCCGTGCGGCCGACGAGGCTCACTAATCTCGAACCATGTGCGGCATCATCGGAATCGTGTCCCGCCCGACGGGTCGTGCAATACCCAGTCGTGAAGAGGTGTTGAACGGCCTCGATTCGGCCATCGCAGCTCGCGGCGACAATGCATTGGTTGCCCAGCACTTGCAGCGAGTCGACGAATTGTTGCGCGGCGATGCAGGAATGCAAGCGATGGCGGGCAACCTCGAGCTTGTCGCTGCGATGACCTCACGGCTCGACGCACTCGACGCATACGCAGTTGAAGAAGATCAACGTGTTGACTCGCTCACCGGCAACCCCGCGTATATCGAGGCGGAAGCCGCCTTGGTGGCTGCGGTGCGAGACCCGCTCTGGTCGATTCGCCGTGATCGACTTCGTACCGCCGATGCAGTGCAAGCACTTGCTGGTCGTCATGCATCTTCGTCGGCGTTGTGTGGTTACTACAGCATCCAACAGGCGCTTTCTGCGCTCGATCGTTTGGAAGTACGTGGACGCGACTCTGCCGGAGTTGGCGTCATCGTGTGGGGCGAAGCTCTCGACCCTGCACAGGAACCGTTCGCATCGATGCTGCGCGAGCGAAGTGGCGACCCGCTGTTCACCAACAACAGCGTCCGTGCTCAAGGGCGTTCATTGGTGTTCGTCTACAAAGCGGCAGCTGAAATCGGTGAATTAGGTGACAACACTCGCAAGATGCGTTCATCAATCATGGACGATGAATTGCTGCGTCGTGCTCTGTCATTGCCTGGTGTGCGAACCACCGTTCTCGGACACACACGGTGGGCAAGTGTCGGCATTATCTCTGAACCGAATGCCCACCCCGTCACCAGTGAAGAAGATGGTGAGGCTGCAGCAACCATTGCTATCGGAGTGTTGAACGGCGACGTTGACAATCATGCAGATCTCAAGGTTCGCCATTCATTGAAGATCGCTGATCCCATCACGACAGATGCAAAGGTCATTCCGGCTCTCGTGCAGAGGTTCCGCGCGGAGAATGAACTGACTGAAGCGTTTCGAAAGACCGTGTCGTCGTTCGAGGGGTCTGTGGCGATTGGTCTAGTCAGCGCCGATCACCCTCACAAGATGTTGCTTGCGCTTCACGGAAGCGGTCAGGGTCTGTGTATTGGTCTTGCGGAAGATCGCTACATCGTGGCCAGTGAGCCCTATGGGGTGGTCGAAGAGACATTGCAGTACGTGCGTATGGACGGGGAGGCACTTGCGCATGCCGATCAACCTGCAAGCCGTGGTCAGATCATGGTGCTTGATGCTGATGGTGCCGGCAGCATCGATGGTCTTTCAATGTCCGCCTACGACGGCACGGCACTTGCGATTGCTACTGACTCTGTCATCACCGCAGAAGTCACGACACGTGACATCGATCGTGGAGATTCACCGCACTTTCTTCTCAAAGAAATACTCGAAGCACCGCGGAGTTTCAGAAAGACGTTGCGCGGTCGAATCATCGAGCGTGACGGTGGTTTTCATGCGGATCTTCCGGTGGAAAGTCTTCCCGACGACATCCGACAGAAGTTGGCGAACGGCACAATTACGCGTATTCGGGTGATTGGCCAAGGTACAGCTGCAGTAGCCGGCACTTCGATGGTTGCTGTGCTGTCTGCCGTGTCAGATAGTCGCATTCACGTCGACGCGCTGACGGCAACTGAATTGTCCGGCTTTGACATGCGCACTGACATGTCCGACATGTTGGTGGTGGCGGTCAGCCAGAGTGGTACTACGACAGATACCAATCGCACCGTTGATCTGTTGAAGAATCGTGGGGCATCGGTTATTGCCATCGTGAATCGTCGCGGTTCTGAATTGGCCAACAAAGCCCATGGTGTTCTCTACACCTCCGACGGGCGCGATGTCGAGATGAGTGTGGCAAGTACGAAAGCGTTCTATGCCCAGGTGGCTGCTGGCGCGTTGTTGTCGTGCGCGATTGCAGAAGCATCCGGACGAGTGAACCGCGAAGTCACCGACCGTGTCGTGCGGTCACTTCGCGACATGCCAGCCGCAATGGAAAGAGTCATCGCCCTGCGACCCGCCATCGCCGATGCGGCACATCGCTTCGCACCGTCTCGTCGATATTGGGCGGTGGTGGGTAACGGCCCGAACACGGTTGCAGCGCACGAGGTACGTATCAAGTTGTCCGAGCTCTGTTACAAGTCGATCTCGTGCGACGTAACCGAAGACAAGAAACACATCGACTTGTCCTGTGAGCCGATGATTCTTGTGTGCGCTGCAGGTCTTGCTGACGGCACTGCCACTGATGTTGCCAAAGAAGTGGCTATTTATAGGGCTCACAAGGCACTACCAATAGTGGTGGCTTCTGAGGGCGAGTCCCGGTTCGATAGTGCGAGCGCCGTCATTTCTGTACCGGTCGTTGAGTCGAGTTTGGCATTTGTACTGTCCGCCATGGCGGGGCATTTGTTTGGTTACGAAGCAGCTCTTGCCATTGATGCACTTGCCCGACCACTTCGCGAGGCTCGTGAAGCAATCGAGCATGTCGTTGAGCGTGGGGCGCAAGCCGATGATGCACTTGCCCGGGTGCATGACGCAATCGGTGCTCCAATGCAGGCATTTCAGAATGCACTGCAGACCGGTCAGTATGACGGCAACCTTGAGGCTTCAACTGCAGTGCGCATTGTGTCGTTGTTGCGAACAGTGACTGCATCGTCGCCACTTGAGTCGTACCAACGCGACACAGGTCGTGTCGCATCACCTGAAGTGCTCCTCGACGATCTCATTTCTGCGCTGACACGTGGTATCGACGAACTGACTCGTCCTGTCGATGCCATCAAACACCAAGCCAAGACCATCACTGTTGGTATCTCACGGAGTGAAGAGGGTCTGCTCGACCGCGCACTTGTTCGCGCCGTCATTGATGCAGGTGCGTCACGAGACCGTTTGTCATACGGCACCATGAAAGTTCTCGCGGCACTAGACGGTGCGGTGACTGCAGTGAATGGCTACACGCGGTATCGCATTGAAGGCGATGTCGCTGCTGGTTCTGCGAGTATCTCGATTGTTGATCGAGGTGGTCTTGCTCGTGAGTTGAAGTCGCGAGTTGACGCGAGCAACTCTCTTGTGGGCACTAAGCGACGTGTTGCGAGCGAACAAGAAGTGTTGGTGGCTCGTGGGCGAAGTGACGGTCGTACCGTCATTCTCGTTCCGGAGATAAAGGGCTCACAGACAACCGGACTCACGTTGTTGCATGTGTCGTTCCATGACAAGTTGACTTCAACTGCAGTGAAGAACGTGTTGCAGGGTTACGACCGACGCTATGACCGACTGGTCGACTGGGTGACAGAGACGGAGGGCTCGTTCCGCGACGATCGACTTGCCGAGATTTCGATTGCCGACTTGCTCATCTTGCCGGTATCCGAAACCGCGGATCACTGGCGCACGAATTGACCACCATGCGTGGTATCGGTATTGATGCCGTCGATGTCGAACGATTCCGTTCGTTATTGGATAGACGCCCTGGCATGCGCGAGCGTTTGTTCACTTCTGCTGAGTTGGCAAAGCTCGAGGAACGCGCCGATGATCCACGATCACTTGCTGCGCGATTTGCTGTACGCGAAGCGACCATGAAGGCGCTCGGCGTGGGTCTTGGTGCATTCGGCTTCCATGACGTGTGGCTCGACCGAGCCGAATCTGGTGCACCGGTGCTGCATGTCGAAGGCCGTGCGGAAGAACTCGCACGCCAAGCGGGAGTGTCGAGTTGGATGGTGTCCATCAGCCATACCGATTCGGTCGCAGTTGCGGTTGTGGCTGCTCTCTAAGAGCCTTCTGCTCAGTTCCTCCGTACGCTTTGAAGGGTGATTCCGGTCGTCACCGTCACCCAAATGCGTCGTGCCGACGAGGCGCAGATTGCCGTTCTTGATCAACATGGTCATGGTCAACATGGTCACGCTGTATTGGTCGAGCGAGCAGGTGCTGCAGTCGCATTCGCAGCGCTTCGGATGTTGAGCGGGGCGTATGGGAAGCGTGTCGTGGTGATCGCCGGAAAGGGCAGCAATGGGGCTGACGGGAAGGTGGCAGCTCGCCGACTCGCCGACAGGGGAGCAGCGGTCGAAGTAATCGCTGCAGACGTAGCAGCAGATGAAGTGGTCGACTCGCAACGCGCTGATCTGGTCATTGATGCCGCATACGGCACTGGGTTTCGCGGCACGTGGGAGCCACCGCTGGTGTTTGGTGTGCCTGTGCTCGCGGTTGATGTTCCGAGTGGGCTTGACGCTGATGTCGGTACATGTGCTGGCGATGTGTTGCGCGCGGATCGCACTATTACTTTCGCGGCATTGAAAGTCGGTCACTTGATGAACGACGGGCCGCAAGTGTGCGGAGACATCGAAATTGCTGACATTGGTGTCGATGTCGTCGATCATTGTGATGATGTCGCGACGTATCTGGTTGAACCCACAGATGTTGCTGCGTGGATTCCGCCACGCAATCGTGATGCGCATAAGTGGTCTCACGCTGTTCGCGTGATCGCCGGATGCGGCGGTATGACTGGAGCCGCCGCACTTGTTTGCGCGGCTGCGATGCGCGCCGGTGCGGGCATCGTGCATGTGTCGATGCGCGATTCATCATTTGAGAGTTCAAATGCTCTACCTACTGAAGTGGTGCAGCGTCACTTAACATCAGTTCATTGGGGAGCGCAAGTGGCAGCCGATGCGCATCGTTTTGCAGCCCTCGTCATTGGGCCAGGTCTTGGTCGTGGTGACGACGTCTCAGAGTTGGTGCGCGATGTCGTGCGCTCCGTGTCGATTCCGGTGGTGGTCGATGGGGATGGTTTGGCTGCGGTCGTTGACGCCCATGGTGATTCCTCCAGTATCACGACACGCACTGCCCCAACGGTGCTCACACCGCACGACGGTGAGTTCGCATCTCTCGGTGGCGATGTCCACGCAGTTGACAAAATCTCAGCAACTCGTCAGCTTGCTGAGCGCACCGGGTGTGTCGTTCTTCGTAAGGGTCCCACCACCATCGTGACGTCTCCGGACGGGCCCACATTTCTTGTTGCTTCAGGTGACCAGCGCCTGGCGACGGCTGGTAGTGGCGATGTGTTGTCCGGAATCATCGCGGCGTTCTTGTCGCGTGGCATGGATGCAGCTCCGGCAGCCACTGCGGCTGCGGTGGTGCACGGCGTTGCAGCCTCGTTGTGCTCGACCGAAGGCACCATTGCACGCGACGTCGTCGGCGAAATCGCCCATGTGCTGGCTGAAATGTGTGGCCCTCAATGACATCGTCAGCTACTCGGTGGGCGTGGGTTGAAGTGGACACCACAGCTCTGCAACACAATGTTGTACGTCTTTGCGAATTGGTTGCGCCGAGTGAAGTGTGGACCGTCGTGAAGGCAGACGGCTATGGCCACGGTGCAGTACAGGTTGCGCGGGCTGCCATTGCCGGAGGTGCAAGTGGCTTGTGTGTCGCACTTGTGCAAGAGGGTGTTCGTCTTCGTGAAGCCGGCGTCGATGCGCCGATACTCATTCTGAGCGAGCAACCGCCAGTGCAAGCCCCGGACATCGTGCGCCATGGTCTCATCGCAACCATCACGTCACATGAGGGGCTCGCATCATTGAACGACGCTGCAACGAAGGCGGGTGTCGAAGCGGCAGTACACGTGAAAGTCGACAGTGGTATGCATCGCGCCGGTGTCGATCCACATAATGCCGTCGATCTGGTGTCGGCAGTGCATCGTGCAGGGCACCTCGCTCTCGCCGGAGTATTCACACACTTTGCTTGCGCCGATGAGCCTCACCACGAAGCAAACGCACGGCAACTTGCGACATTCAACGTGGTGCTCGATGAGATACGTGGCCAGGGAATAGACCCCGGTGTCGTTCATGCTGCCAACAGCGCAACAACACTTGCGATGCCGTCGGCCCGTTTCAACATGGTGCGCACTGGCATCGTTACTTACGGTTTGGTGCCAGGTGCAGGGGTGGCAGAACTTTGCGGCGAATTCACACCCGCATTGTCAGTGAAAGCACGAGTAAGTGCTGTGCGAATGATTGCTGCTGGTGATGCGGTGTCATATGGCCTCCGTCGCGCGGTGACGCGCCCGTCGACGATTGCCACGGTTCCTCTCGGATACGCCGATGGAGTTCCCCGTGCACTGTGGGCCACTGCACAAGATGTGCTGGTTCACGGAAAGCGCTGTCCTATTGCCGGAACAGTGACCATGGATCAGTTGATGGTCGATGTCACAGATTGTGATGGGGTGCAGCCTGGTGATGTCGTGACCCTCATTGGCACCGACAACAACGAGACAATCACTGTGTCTGATTGGTCTTCGTCTGTGGGCACCATCGATTACGAAATTGTCTGCGGAATCAGTGCACGAATGGAGCGTCGATATCTGTGATTGACGCACGTACCACCCACGTCGAGCAGACAGAAGAGTTGGCAGCTGCACTTGCAGCACTCGTACGACCACGCGACATCATCGTGCTCTCGGGCGAGATGGGAGCCGGGAAAACCGCTTTTGTGCGAGGTTTTGCGACAGGTATGGGTGTGTCGTCAGATGAGACGGTGTCATCGCCCACGTTCACATTGGTGCATACCTACGACACGGGAAAGCTTGTCATCCATCACGCCGACTTGTATCGCCTCGGTCGATTGTCCGACGTGGAAGACCTCGGTTTGCGTGAGCTAGCCGATCTTGGAGATGTCGTGGTTATTGAATGGGGCAATGTTGCCGAAGAAGTTCTGGGTGACCATCTTGTTGTGTCTCTCGAAGTCGACGACGACGAAGAGGACACGCGTCATGTCGTGGTGTCCGTGGTGGGACACACATGGGATTCACGCTGGGAACAATTGAAGCGCGCACTTGCCAAGTGGGGCAACTGACATGTTGATTCTTGGTATCGAAACAGCGGTTGAACACGTGGGTGTTGCTCTCGGTGATCATCGCGGCACGCTTGCCACGGCCACGGTCAACAGCGATCGTCGGCATGCAGAAAGCCTGGCGCCGATGATCGAGTTCGTGTGTGCGCATGCCGGTATGACTCTTCGTCAACTCGATGCCGTGGCAGTTGATGTGGGTCCTGGTCTCTTCACTGGTCTGCGAGTCGGCATTGCAGCAGCCCAGTCCTTGGCATGGGCGCTCGATATTCCGGTTGTTCCCATGTGCAGCCTCGATGTGCTGGCACAGCAAGCAGCACGAACTGAAGATGATGTGGTTGCTGCCGCCCTCGACGCGCGTCGCGGCGAAATGTACTGGGCGGTGTACAAACCAGGCGACGGCCGCATGATGAGGCTTACTGAACCTGTTGTGACACCCCCAGATGATTGCGCCATCCATCTCGCTGAACGCGACCAGTACGTCACTTGTGTCGGCTCAGGGTTCGTGCGCCATCACGATTCATTCGAAGCATTGACCCGCACAACTATGCGGGCCGATCAGGCGACATGGCCGAGCATCGACGATCTCTTGGTATTGGCCGGTCAACAAGCAGCTCGCGAAGAGTGGGTGGAAGCTCACATGCTCGAACCGTTGTATCTGCGTGTGCCAGATGCAGAGATCAACTGGGCCACCAGAGAGGGTCGATGATGGGCATCACTCGTACATCTCCCACCAATGAATTGACGACGGAACCAATGCGCCGACGTCATCTTCGACGTGTGCTGGACATCGAAGAGTCAGTGCACAAACGACCATGGACACACCGTGTGTTCGTTGACGAATTGTCTCAGGTTCGTACGGGAAGCCGCAGTTATATCGTGGCGTACGTCGGCGACACCTTGGTTGGGTATGCAGGGCTTTTCTATTCCGCGGGTGACGCCCATGTCACGAACATCGCAACCCACCCCACATGGCAGGGTCGTGGCATTGCAACCGAGTTGATGCTGGATCTGTGTGATCTGGCGGTGTTGAACGAATGCACAGCCATGACGTTGGAGGTGCGTGCGTCGAATGACGTTGCGCAAAAGCTGTATCGGCGTTTCGGATTCGTGCCCGCGGGCGTGCGCAAGAAGTACTACGAAAACTCAGAAGATGCCATCGTCATGTGGTGTCATGACCTGCAAGGCGCTGACTTTGCGTCACGACTGGCTCACATCAAGGAGTCACGTCGATGAGCACCACTTCGTTCACCTCGGCAACCAGTGCACTGAACGTTGACGAGTCGACGGTTGTGCTGGCGATTGAAACTAGCTGTGATGAAACCGCCGCTGCAGTCGTGATGGGTGGCAATGATGTGTTGTCATCGGTGGTGAGCAGCCAAATCGACATCCATGCCAAGTTCGGTGGCGTCGTTCCGGAAGTTGCCAGTAGGGCACATCTTCAAAACCTTTTGCCTGTGGTATCGAGTGCCATTGAAGAGACCGGTATTCAGCCAGAGCGCGTCGATGCAGTGGCAGCAACCGTGGGGCCAGGTCTGATTGGTGCGTTGCTCGTCGGAGTGTCTGCCGCAAAGTCGCTCGCACTCGCATGGCAAAAGCCATTCATCGGAGTGAATCACATGGAGGCACACCTCTATGCCGGACTTCTGGATGACCCGACACTTGAGTTTCCTCTGATCGTGTTGTTGGTGAGCGGTGGACACACGATGCTCGTCGACATGCAGGACCACGGTCGCTATCGCGTGCTTGGTCACACCATTGACGATGCTGCCGGTGAAGCGTTCGACAAAGTGGCTCGCTATCTCGATCTCGGATATCCGGGCGGGCCAGCAATCGACAAGGCGTCGGCTCGTGGCGATGCGGAAGCAGTCGACTTCCCACGTGCCATGTTGCATGACGGTCTCAATTTCTCGTTTAGTGGTCTGAAGACCGCTGTCATCAACCATGTCAAGAAGAATCCTGATGTGTCCAACGACGATGTCGCAGCTTCGTTTCAGGCGGCAGTGGTTGACGTGCTCGTGGCGAAAACGGTGCGAGCAGCGCAGCAGACGAACGCGAAGGGCATTGTGCTTGGTGGTGGCGTCGCAGCGAACTCACGCCTGCGTGAGCACATGTCGACATTTGGTGCAGAACAGGGGCTACGTGTCGCGCTACCAAGTCGAGCAATGTGCACCGACAATGCCGCAATGATCGCCGCGGCAGGTTGGCATCGCCTGCGTAGCGATGGGCCAACCTCGCTTGCTGCTGGTGCGTATCCGAACCTGCGCTTGCCAATTGATTCATCTGGGGCATCGTCGAAATGAGCATGGCCCACGAGATGAAGCCGTTGCAGTTGGGTCGCGCCACCGTGTCACCACCAGTTGTTCTGGCACCGATGGCCGGGGTGACGAATGCGCCGTTTCGTTCACTGTGTCGGTCGTTCGCGCCTGGTCTTGTGTACGTGAACGAGATGGTGATGGCCGCCGCACTCGTGCATGGCAATGCCAAAACGCGGCGCATGGTGGCGTTCGGACCTGATGAGGAGTTTCGTAGTCTCCAGATTTACGGAAGTGATCCGGAGTTTGTCGGCAGGGCAGTGCGTGCGTTGTGCGAGCAAGATGTTGTCGACCACATCGACATGAACTTTGGTTGTCCGGCCAACAAGGTGACTCGAAAAGGTGGTGGCGCGGCAGTCCCGGTGAAGCGCCAACTGATGAGGGCCATCATGGCTGCTGCAGTGCGTGAAGCATCGAAGTTCGACATTCCAGTCACTTGCAAGTTCCGTATCGGTATCAACGACGACATCGTCACCTACCTCGACACCGGCAAAGCAGCAGAAGAAGAAGGCATCGCGATGATTGCTTTACACGCGCGTACTGCAGAGCAGCACTATGCAGGGCAGGCGCGTTGGGAGGCCATTGCCGAATTGAAGCGTCACGTCTCCAGCATTCCCGTTCTTGGCAATGGCGACATCTTGGAAGCAACAGATGCTCTCGAGATGGTTCGCACCACTGGCTGCGACGGCGTAGTGGTTGGTCGCGGGTGCCTCGGAAAGCCGTGGCTGTTTCGTGACATCGTCGACGCTTTTGCAGGTCGTGAGGTGCGCGCGACACCAACATTGGGTGATGTCACAAAAGTGATGGTTGAACATGCAGATGCTCTCTGCACGCATGCGGGGCATGACTCTGGCATTCGTAATTTCCGCAAACACACCGGCTGGTATCTCACCGGTTATCCAGTTGGTTCCGACGTGCGTCGACGAATGGCGTTGGTTTCTTCGCACGCAGATCTCGTGTCGATTGTCAGCGAGCTTGATCCTTCGATGACCGTTGTTCCTGGTGGTGAGCGTTTGGCGCGTGGTCACACCAACGGACCCATTCGCGTCGTGTTGCCACAGGGCTACTTGGATGATCTTGATGACCTCACACCACCAGACGATGCCGACGTGGTGGCACTTAGTGGTGGCTGAGCGCATCGTTCTTGCCTCGCGTTCACCACGTCGAGTGCAGTTGTTGGCCGAACTTGGAGTCGAACCGCTCGTCGATTCGGCTGATGTCGACGAGACACCGCATGTCAATGAAGACCCGGTTGCGTATGTGCGTCGCGTCGCCATCGACAAAGCACGTCGCGTTGCGCAGCGCCATGCCGACGCCACAGTCATCGCCGCCGACACCACTGTCGACATCGATGGTCGCATCCTCGGTCAACCTGCCGACCTGAATGAAGCGCGATCGATGCTGCGTTCCTTGAGTGCGCGCACACACCGCGTGCATACGGCTGTTGTCGTCATCAACTCTGAAGGTGAAGCCTCTGATGTCGTCACCTCGCTCGTTACCTTCCAACCCCTCGACGACGAGACCCTCGAGTGGTACCTGGCGACGGGGGAGTCTGTGGGCAAAGCCGGGGCGTATGCGGTTCAAGGCCAAGGCTCAGTCCTCGTCGAAAGAGTGCAGGGGTCGATGTCGAACGTGGTGGGCCTACCGCTTGCCTGCGCGGCACGGCTTCTCGGCTTGCAAGCCCCGCCCGACACCGCCCGTTAGCACTCTCGGGCTCCGGTTGCTAAGAGGCGCCTTGAGTCTCTATCCTTAGCAATCGCACTCGCCGAGTGCTAAATCCCCGAACCGGGTCTTCCGGGGCGGGAACAACCCCTTTCCACCTTGTCTATGGAGGAACACCAATGAACCTGAAGCCACTTGATGACCGCATCGTCGTGAAGCCGAGCGAGGCGGAACAGACCACTGCATCTGGTCTCGTCATTCCCGACACCGCAAAGGAAAAGCCACAGCAGGGAACAGTTCTTGCTGTTGGTCCAGGACGCTGGAGTGATGACGAAGGCAAGCACTTCGCACTCGACGTGAAGGTTGGCGACACCGTTTTGTACAGCAAGTACGGCGGAACTGAAATCAGCCACGGAGGAGAAGACCTTCTCATTCTCAGCAGCCGCGACGTACTCGCGATCGTTGGTAAGTGAACCAATCATGGCTAAGCAACTGAAGTTCAACGACGAGGCTCGACGCGCGCTCGAAGCCGGCGTCAACAAGCTCGCCGACGCAGTCAAGGTCACGCTCGGACCCAAGGGTCGCAACGTGGTGCTCGACAAGAAGTTCGGCGCACCGACCATCACCAACGATGGTGTGTCCATTGCGAAGGAAGTCGAAATCGACGATCCGTTCGAGAACATGGGTGCACAGTTGGTGAAAGAAGTCGCCACCAAGACCAACGATGTCGCCGGTGACGGAACCACCACTGCAACAGTGCTCGCACAGGCCATGGTTCACCAGGGCATGCGCAACGTCGCTGCAGGAGCAAACCCGATGGGTTTGAAGCGCGGCATCGAAAAGGCTGTTGCAGCTGCCGTTGAGTCAATCAAGGGTCAGTCAAAAGACGTCGACGACAAAGGTGACATCGCCAGCGTCGCCACCATCTCTGCTGCCGATGCAGCAATTGGTGGCGTCATCGCTGATGCCATCGACAAGGTCGGCAAAGACGGCGTCGTCACAGTCGAGGAAAGCAACACCTTCGGAATCGAGCTCGATTTCACCGAGGGAATGCAATTCGACAAGGGCTATCTCTCGCCGTACTTCGTCACCGATGCAGAGCGTCAAGAGGCAGTACTCGAAGAGCCATACATCCTCTTCCACGCCGCAAAGATTTCGTCGGTGCAGTCGATGTTGCCAGCACTCGAGTTGGTCATGAAGACTGGTCGTCCGTTGCTCATCATCGCTGAAGATGTCGAAGGCGAAGCACTCGCAACACTCGTGGTCAACAAAATCCGCGGCACGTTCAATTCCTCATCAGTGAAGGCTCCTGGCTTCGGCGATCGTCGCAAGGCGATGCTGCAAGACATGGCAGTGCTCACCGGTGGCCAGGTCATCAGCGAAGAAGTCGGTCTCAAAATCGAGAACGCAACACTCGACCTGTTCGGCAAGGCGAAGCGCGTCATCATCACCAAGGACACCACCACCATCGTCGATGGTGCGGGTTCCAAGGAAGATGTCGCCGGACGCATCAACCAGATCAAGACCGAAATCGACAACACCGATTCCGATTGGGATCGCGAGAAGTTGCAAGAGCGCCTTGCCAAGCTTGCTGGCGGCGTTGCCGTCATCAAGGTGGGCGCTGCAACTGAGGTTGAGCTGAAGGAAAAGAAGCACCGCATCGAAGACGCAGTGTCTGCAACGCGTGCAGCTATCGAAGAAGGAGTCGTCGCCGGTGGCGGCACCGCACTTCTTCGCTCGCGCGCGTCAGTGCTGAAGGTTGTCGAGAGTCTCACTGGTGACGAAGCCACTGGCGCACGCACCGTGTACGACTCACTCGTTGCACCTGCCAAGCACATCGCCGACAATGCGGGCCTCGAAGGCTCAGTCGTCGTACAGCGCGTCGAAAGCGAACAGGGCTCCATCGGCCTCAACGCCGCGACAGGTGAGTACGTCGACCTGGTCAAGGCCGGCATCATCGACCCAGCCAAGGTCACTCGTGCAGCCCTCCAGAATGCGGCCTCAATCGCCGCTCTGGTGCTCACCACCGAGTGCCTCGTGGCCGACAAGCCAGAGAAGAACCCACCAGCAATGCCCGGCGGGGGCGGAATGCCCGGTGGAATGGGGATGATGTAACAACATCCCCCTCGGATCGCCGGGAATAACTCACCCCCCCTCGTGGTTGTTCCCGGTACCCCCGATGTGAGCCCGGACCGTCAGGTCCGGGTTCACGTGTTTTCTGGGGCAGGTTGCTCCGGTGTCTCGGCGCATAGCGTTCGTTACTTGTGAGCGACTCTCCGCAATTGCGACGCCGACGCGGATTCTGGCTGCATCAGTTGGCTGAGTATTTCGTTGCATTCGCTCTCGTCAGTTCTGCTGCGCAATCCGCAGATACTGCTGTGTTGTCGGTAGCAGCACTTGCAGTTCTCGTGAATGCAGCGACGACTGAAGGAATGCTCGGGGCGTATCGACTCACCACTGTCAATGTGCATCGTTTCATCGACATCTGTATTGCAGGCCTGATGTTCGTGGTGGCGTTCACCTTCGATGTGGCTTCTTCGACGTCGGTGACGCTGTTCGGCGCAGCGATTGTCATTGCTCTTCTTGGATCAGGGTTCATCTCTCGGTGGTTCCGACGCAACACTGAAGCGTGAACGTCGGTACGCTGACGCACATGGCATTTGAACGTCCTGCTCCTGATCTGAACAAACTCGTTGCGGCATGGGAAGAATGGGAAAAAGGCGCTGAAAGCCCTGGTCGGACACTCGCCAACTTGAAGACTGCTGGCTTGGCTGACGTTCTCGCGCAACTGAAGTCATCTGGTTGGACTCCTTCGTCACCGACCGCATGAACCGGCGTCCGGGCGGCGACCAACGAATTCCTCGCCCCGATGAATTTCGAGTCGGTGAATCGGCTCCGTGGGCTGGTCGTGACCTCGACGTACTTACCGACTTCAACGAATGCATTCGACGACTCGAGCACTATTTCTTAGATCGAACGCCCGTAGACATCCGCGCACCGTATGCGCCTGCTCAGGGAACGCGACCATCTGCAGTATTGCTTCCACTTGTGAAGCGAGACGAAGTTCCCCACATGGTGCTCACTCGTCGAAGTGTCAGGCTGAACAACCACCGAGGTGAAATCTCATTTCCCGGAGGGCGAGTGGAAGACGGCGAAAACCATGAAGCTGCGGCGTTGCGCGAAGCTCATGAAGAGATAGCGCTGCCACCACACCATGTGCGCACACTTGGCGTACTCGACTTGGTCACCACAAGAGTGAGCAACAGCACCATCACGCCAATCGTGGGTGCGGTCGAGGAAGAACCCGAATTCACACCGCACGCAGCCGAGGTGGAACGAATCATTACTCTTCCGCTCACTGAGCTTGTGCGCACCGACACATACCGACACGAATTCTGGACCACGCCATTTGGTGAGATCACGATTCACTTCTTCGAGCTCGATGACGAGACCGTGTGGGGCGCCACCGGAAACCTGCTCGCACAGCTCATCGACGCCGTCACTCGCTAAGGGCCGGCATAGGCGCGCACTGTTCGGTAGAACACCAATGCCCAACCACGACAGATCAGCCGGTCTCTTGTGGATCGGCGCGAACAACTCGTGCGCATGTCAGCGAGAAACTTGTCGTCAATGCGCCGTCGCATCGGTGCGTCCCACCAGATTCCAGCATCAATGCGCGAGAAATTGCGATATCCGAAGTCATGGCGTCGACAGGCGTTGGTGAAGTCGAAACTGCGACCTGTGCCCCCGACGAGTGGAGCCGAGCAGCCGTCACTGGTCCAGTCAAGACGCGGATCACGCTCGCTTACTTCTGTCGACGTGATGAAGTTCGCAAGAGATGTTGAAAACACCAGCCGACGCGCAAGCGACACTGAGTCGTCTGGTTGATGAGGTGTCGTGGCACCAAAGGCGGCGAACACCAGCGACATGAGAAATGGAAACATCGGGCTGTCCTTTCCGACACATCACGGACTGTGTGTTGTGTCTGGTCGGTTACCCGAATGTGTGTGCGATTCAGCCCTTCAGGCAGCGCATCAACTGGGCCATCTCGACTGCTCCTACCGCAGCCTCATCACCCTTGTTGTCGATTCCGGACCCGCTGCGGTCACGCGCTTGCTGTTCGGTGTCGACAGTGAGTACGCCGAACATGATCGGCACTCCAGTAGCGAGTTGCGTATCTTGAATGCCACGCGCTGCTTCACCTGCGACAAAGTCAAAGTGCGCAGTGTCGCCGCGAATCACACAGCCGAGGCAGATAACAGCATCGACCTTGCCGCTTGACGCCATTGCTTTGGCAGCTAGTGGGGCTTCGAAAGCACCTGGCACCCATGCCTCCATCACATCAGTGTCAGCAACATTGAGACGTGAAAGCCCGCGACGGGCTCCGTCACGGAGTGCAGAGACGATGTGGTCATTGAACCGCGCGGCAACAATGCCAATTCGAAGACCCGTACCGTCGAGTGTGGGGCCACTTCCTGTAGATCCTGCTCGTGTCATGACTTCTCCTTTGTCGAGGTCTTTTCGTCTGTGAATTCAATGAGATGTCCCATGCGTTCACGCTTCGTTCGCAGGTACGCCTCGTTTTCTGGCGTTGGAACAGTGTTGAGCGGAACGCGGTCGACCACGGTTAATCCGTAACCGCTAAGACCACCATATTTCGACGGATTGTTCGTCATGAGGCGAAGTTGATGGACCCCGAGATCGGCGATGATCTGCGCGCCAATTCCGTATTCGCGAGAGTCGACCGGCAGGCCCAACTGCAAGTTCGCATCAACAGTGTCAAGACCTTCGTCTTGTAATGAATATGCACGAATCTTGTGACCAATTCCGATGCCACGACCTTCATGTCCGCGCAAGTACACCACCACGCCGCGACCCTCCTTCGCAACGAGCGACATCGCACTTTCCAACTGAGGCCCACAATCACATCGACGAGATGAGAACACATCGCCAGTGAGACATTCACTGTGAACACGCACGAGCACTGGGTTGCCGTCTCCAACATCACCCTGCACGAATGCCAGGTGTTCGACCTGGTCGATCGTGCTGCGGTAAGCGACACAAGTGAAGTCACCAAAGTCGGTTGGCACTTTTGCTTCACCCACTCGTTCAACGAGGCGTTCATGGCGGCGACGGTATTGAATGAGCTCTGCAATCGACGATAACAAGAGACCGTGTTCGGCGCAGAACTTTCGCAGCTCGGGAAGTCGCATCATCGTTCCGTCGTCGTTTTGAATTTCACAGATGACGCCTGCTGGTGAGCAACCGGCGAGACGCGCGAGGTCAACCGCAGCCTCGGTGTGACCGGCACGCTTCAGCACTCCGCCTTGACGAGCGCGCAACGGAAAGATGTGGCCCGGCCGCGCGAATTCGGCAAAGCCAACTGTGCCATCGGCTAATCCGCGCAACGTGGCAGCGCGATCAGCAGCGCTGATGCCAGTTGTTGTTCCTTCGATGATGTCAACAGAGTCAGTGAATGCTGTGCGTTGGCTTTCTGTGTTCTGCTCAACCATGAGCGGTAGTCGCAATTCATTGCAGCGCTCTTCGGTGAGCGGTGCACACACGACACCACTCGTGTAGCGCACGATGAAGGCAAGCTTCTCGGGGGTGGCGAACTGTGCCGCCATGATGAGGTCACCTTCGTTCTCGCGGTCTTCATCATCGACCATCACGACAATCTCACCGCGTGCGATGGCGACAACCACGTCTTCAATCGGGGCAAAGGGGTGTTCGCTCATGATGTTGTTTCCTTTCGACTCTCGAGAATGACCTCGATGTCTTGGTCGAGAACTGTGATTGCGGTCAGTGCGCCACGCCACATGTCGGTGGCTGTGTGCGCTGGCAGCCCGTCAAAGGCGGGGAGTGCTGAAGGATCTGCGCACAGCACCGGAGCGATATGGAAGACGTAGCGATCAACGAGCCTCTGTTCGTGGAATGAACGAGCAACTTTGGGGCCGGCTTCCACCATCATGTGAATGTCGCCATTCGAACCACATTCATCGAGTAACTCATTGAGCGAACCCGACCACTGGGTACACGGTTGCACCGCAGCATCAGATGGAACAGTGCTGCCAGAGCGTGTGAGAACGACGCGGCGCGGAGAACGTCCAGCAACATGGCGAACGGTCAACTCTGGGTTGTCTGCGCGCACAGTACCTATGCCGGTGACGATCACATCGGCATCTGCGCGAAGTTCGTGAACGCGAGTGCGCGCACGATCACCGGTAATCCACCGACGGCCGGGAACAGTCGCGCATCCGTCCATCGTCACGGCCATCTTCAATGTCACAAACGGACGTTTGGTTCTGCGATGGCAGATGTACGCGGCAAGTTGTTCACGCACATCACTTGCGCACACGTCTGTGATGACATCGATGCCAGCATTGCGAAGTGCGGCATGACCTTGTCCCGACACTTTGATGTCGGGGTCTTCGAGTGCTGAAACGACGCGAGTGATTCCTGCATCGATGATTGCTGTGGTGCATGGGCCCGTGCGACCAGTGTGCGAGCACGGCTCGAGAGTGGAGTACAAGGTTGCACCCACAGTGGAGTTGCCGGCACGGCGAGCAGATTCAAGTGCAACAACTTCGGCGTGTGGCCCACCCGGCTCAGAAGTAGCGCCTTCATGAACAGATCCATCGGCGCACACCAACACGGCTCCGACCCATGGGTTTGGACGCGCGCGAGTGCGCGAGGTCTCAGCCATGGCAATGGCACGACGCATCAGCGTCTCGTGGTTGTTCATGTTGTGTCCTTGCTCCCATCCGGACTGTGACCGTCGGCCTCAGAATTTCACTGAGTCGGCCCCGCCACCGAGATGACGGGGTTCGCGGGCTGTAACCGCCGGTTGGGACTTTCACCCGACCCTGCAAGGGGTGTGTTGTCGGCAGACGAATCTGCCAAGGGTGAGGCTACGACCAGGGGTTCTTGGCCAGCAACCCGAGCACGTGACGCCAGAAGGAAATCAACTTGTCGGGGTCTTCTTCGATTCCCATGGCTGGGCCAAAAATGAGGGCACCGAACATGAGCGCAGATGAAATCTGGGCTGCTCTGACCGAGTCAGTGGGGGTCAAGCCAAGGACACTCTCAAGGTTGGCGGCCATCGCGGTGATGACGGGTCGATCCTGAATTGCAAGACGATCCGTTTCGCCTTCCAATGCCAGCCATGCATTCAGCTTGATGAGGTGAACAAGATCGTCATCGATGATTGCCGCAGGAGACACGAAGTCTCGCTGATGTGCACCAATTCGACCGGCAATGCTCCGCGTGAGGTAGTCACGCATTGCAAGGAACAGCTCTGTCTTCCCACCAAACCAGGTGTGCACAAAACCGTGGTTGATGTCTGCGCGTTCCGCAATGTCGCGAATGCCGACCACCGAAAATGGTTGCTGGCGTGTCAGTTCGATAGCGGCATTAATGAGGCGAAGTTCACCCTCGGCACGAGAAACCGGCGAACGCCGCTTGGCTTTCTTCGCCGTGCTCGATGTCTTCTTTGTTCCTTTGGCAGGCGCCTTCTTCGCTGCAGCCTTACGCGGGGGGGTTTTCTTCTTCGCCGCCACGGCGCCAACTTAGCGGCACGGGTTTCTCTGAAAATCCCTCACTAGACAAAAAGCACAGTCGATGTCTATTTCTTAATAGTCATTGACTGTTGGCACTAAACTACGAAAATGCATCGTCTTCAAATCAAATCGGTATCCGCGGCCACCAGCCTCGTCGTCGCAATGGTGTCTTTCGTGATGGCAGTTGCACTTGTCGGTCGAGACGTTCTCGCTGCCGGAGAGACCTGGACCACGACTGATACGACGGGACTAGTCGTGGATGGCTCTGGAATTGCTTATGGCAATGGTTCATTTGTTGGCACAAACTGCACCACCGGCACAGGTAACGAGTTCATTCGTTCGGCAAATGGAACAACTTGGATCGGTTCAGGAACAGCAACGGACATCTGTATGACGTCGGTTGCATTTGGAAACGGCAAGTTCGTAGCGACTTCACGATATGACCGAAAAATACATGTTTCTAGTGATGGTGGCGCCACTTGGACCGTTATCGACCCAGGTGCGGCCAATTCCGCAGAGTGGACCGGCATTACCTATGGCGCGGGACAATTCATCGCAGTGTCTTATTTCCCTGGTCGCAAGATTTTGCGTTCGACAGATGCTGTCACATGGACGGCGATTGATGCCGACGCAGCAAGCTCGATGACTAACGATACGCAGTGGCGCGATGTGGCTTACGGCAACGGACGGTTCGTCGGAATCTCGCACTTCGCTAGGTCGTTGACTTCCACCGATGGAGTCAACTGGACGCTGACTTCGTCCTTGCCCGTAAGTGCATACGATATTGCATTCGGAAATGGAGTTTTTGTTGCTGTGTCTACGGTTGGCACAAATCGAGTGATGACCTCAACTGATGGTGTTACTTGGGTTGCGCGAACACTTGCATCACCTTTGTCGACTACTGCATGGAATGACGTGACCTGGGATGCATTTGGAGATCAGTTTGTCGCTGTTGGTAACTCGTCAGTAATGACTTCTCCTGATGGTGTCACTTGGACTGCTGGAACAGCGGCCGCTTCAAATAACTGGACTGCAGTGATTGCAGGAGCATCGATGTTGGTTGCGTATTCGAGTAACGGGACTAATAATCGAATTATGAAGGCCGGTACGTACACCTATAGCGGCTCATCGACGACCACTCCGTCGTCAACGACCACCACTCCGTCGTCAACGACCACCACTCCGTCGTCAACGACCACCACTCCGTCGTCAACGACCACAACAGTTTCCCCGGCGACCACTTCTACTTTATCAACGTCAATCGCTCCGGTGACCACGGTTGTCGGAGTTACATCGACTAGTGCAGCGGTTACGACTACAACTCTTTTAAGCCAGACTCAAATAGCACGTGTCGGAACGACTACAACAGTGCCACGACTGTCAACATCTGCCACGACGACCTCGATTTCACCTGCTACTACCACTTCGACATCAACAACTATTGCGCGACCAGTTGCAACTGCTGCTACACCTTCAACCACCACGACGGTTCCTGAGATTGCTGAAGCTGCTCCTGGTGAGGCTGCGATTTTGGTCGGTGGAGAATCTGTGAAGTCGACGCTGTCGCGAAGTAATGATCAATTAGTTATCTCAGCCGGCGACATGGCGGCGACGATTTCAGGTCTGACATCCGATGGTGCTGTCGCACCACTTGACTCAGAGGGCAACATTCGACTGAGCGAAGGTGACCAGATTCAGGTTGAAGCATCTGGGTTCGCACCGAACTCAGATGTTGAAGTGTGGTTGTTCTCGACCCCAACTTTGCTTGGCACAGTGACTGTGAACGCTGAGGGCACCGCTTCTGCGGTTTTCCCGCTTCCACGTGGGGCTGAGAGTGGTAATCACCGTGTGGCCTTGAACGGCAAGAACGTTGCAGGAGACGACGCATCGTTTGCAGTTGGCATTGTGATTGGCTCGAACTCTGGTGGTGTGTCAACTGCTGGCAAGGTGCTCATTGCGATCCCGATTGCGCTTGCTGTGCTCTTCGCGTTGGTCATTCCGGCAAGACGTAGACGCAAAGTCCAGTTGGCGTAGAGTCAACCTCTGTGCCGTCACACTTCGGATTTCGCCGCAGACGAAGCTCTGGGGAAGACGGCGCAGGCTGGATCTACGCCGACCTCTTTCTCGCCCTGACAATCGTCGGGTTGGGAAGTGCCATCATCACATCGGGCATCGCACTGAGTTCGGGAACTCCAGCCGTCACCACCACCACCACCACTCAGCCGACTTTTCAATTGAGTTGTGCTGAATTCGGAATCAAATTGCCGAACCAAATCATGGAACGTGGACGAGCCGCCATTGGTAAGGCAATCGAAAGTGGCATCGCAGCTGAGATCAAGGATCGTGGTTGGTCAGAAGAGCAAGCGAAGCCCGGACTTGTCATTCTTGCTGGAGGATTCAGTTCGAGCGAACAACCAGGCGAGGGTGATCAAAGAGCGCAAGGGAAGGTGCCCAGCGTGCGGAGCTCGACTCCGTTGTTGAACGGCGTAGAAGTCCGAACAATCGGCGCCTCGTCATTGCGCGTAGATGGTGAACGTGTCGGCGTTGGTGGGGCCGGCAGCTACGTGCTCATCGTGTACTTGGTGTACAGCGGCGAGAAGCTCGAAGAGAATTGCGAAAAGTAGGGAAGGGAATCGACGTATGTCTTTGGAAAGAATCTCAAACAAAGTGGCGCTTCAGTCAATTGACCAATGGCTGAAGGTGTCCAAGCAAAAGAACCACATGAGCCCAGTGATCAAAGAACTGACCGATGACATTCGCGATGAAAGCAATTTGGCATCGTGGTCTCGGGTCAATTTCATACAGTTGATTCCCTTTCGAACTGAAACACCTCGGTTACTGCACATTGTCCGAGCGGGCTGTCTTTTTCTGCCAATTCTTCTCACGTGGCTTGCCCTGTCTCAGGTCATCGGGCCCTTCGCTTTGTATCTGCAGAACGTGCAAGCGAGTGCAAACTTCCTTTGGTTCTGGCAGCAAAACCCTGACAACTCATTTTCTGATCTCTATGTGTTGAGTCACGTTGCTCTGACTGATGCTGCAGTGCTCGCGTTTCTGCTTGTGCTCGCGATGCGCATCAGCTGGTGGGAGACAACGCGCGAGGAAAAGATGGAGACTGTTTACGCAGACATGCTTTCCACGCTCGAGCGGTATTTCGCACCACATCGTTCCAACTGAGTCTCCACGTGAGTCCTGAGGACTTCAATACGCACACCGCCTCACCCCGAGGATTCGCACAAGCGTTCATTCATGAAAAGGTCGGTGCCAATGCACCAACAATCGTGTGTGTGCATGGGTGGCCAGAGACAAAACGCATTTTTTGGAAAGTCATTGCGCCGTTGCGCCAAGCCGGATTCAACGTTGTCGTTCCAGACCTGCGAGGTTTCGGAGACTCAGATGTCGCGCCTGACGGGTTCAATGACGTCGCAGCACACGCTGGTGACGTCGTTGCTCTCGTGAGAGATCATCTCGGATACGACAAGGTCGTGCTGGCTGGTGGCGACCTTGGTGGCCCGATCATTCAGCACTTGGCGCTCACAGAGCCTGGTTGGGTCGACCGCATGGTGCTCTTCAACTCACCACTGCCATATGACAAAACAACGATGTCGCATCTCGATACGCGGCCGCCGCGTGCATCAATGGATTACTTCATCCGCCAAGCCACCGACGCAGATGGCCTCATCAGTGAATTGCAGACCGAACGTTCGCGAATGAACTACATCGCCACGTTCTACACGTCGCGTTACTGGGCGCACCCAGGATCCTTCTCTGACGACAATGTCCAATTCCATGTCGCACCATTTGCTGATGGCTCTAAGTTGCGTGCCACATTCGCCAACTACGAGTCATCGATTCCGGGTGCTCGCGTCTCGGCTCACGTGAAACTTGGTCCGAACCAACACACGAAAACATTGATTCTGTTCGGGCCAAGCGATCGTGTGCTGTATCCCGATTTCGACAAGATGGCCGCACTGGTATTCACGAATCATGTCGGGCCATTTCTGTTGCGTGACTGCGGCCACTTTGTGCCGTGGGAGGCACCACATCAGTTTGTGTCAGGCGCTGTCGCGTTCTGTGCTGACCTGTTGCGCTAACTCTTCGGGGCCGATTCCCTCTCAAGTCGAGCTGCAATCTCGCGGTCACGGCGGATCACATTGCGCACAACCACTGTTGCAATCGTCCCGACTGCCGCAATGAGGATCGCGAAGACGAGCCACTGGAGCGCACCGCCTCGGTCACCGGCTTGCTCAGGCTTCTTGCCACAGTTTGGCTTTGGGAGCAGACCAATGCATTGGGAAGGCTCTTCTTCAAGGTCGTAGACAAACGTGGATTGTGTAGTGGGAAGCGTGGCGTCGGATGAGTCTTGACTTTTTGTCAGACCGGAGTTGGCCCGCGCTACGTCAGTCGGTGGCAAGGCAGAAAACAACATTGCAAGCGAGACCACTGTGAATGCACGACGAGTCGACATGGCTCCATCGTCACACGCCAACTAAGGTGAAACAAGTTATGAGCACACACGACACCGTTCTTGTCGTTGATTTCGGTGCCCAGTACGCCCAACTCATTGCTCGCCGTGTGCGCGAGGCTGAGGTGTATTCAGAAATCGTCTCTCACCGTCTATCGGCAGCAGAAATCGCAGCAAAAAGGCCGAAGGCGATCATTCTTTCGGGTGGGCCGAAGAGCGTTCATGTCGAAGGCGCACCGACACTTGATCCGGCGGTGTATGACCTCGGAATTCCGATTCTCGGAATTTGCTATGGGTGCCAATTGGTTGCTCAGCAACTTGGTGGCGGCGTCGAGCGCGGTGGAAGGGGTGAATATGGTCGCGCCACTCTGACACGTACAGGTGAGAGCGATCTCTTGCCCGACGTCATGGGCGAGTCGAGTGATGTATGGATGAGCCATTTCGATGCGGTGCGCACCTTGCCTCCTGGCTTTGTGGCAACTGCAGCAACCCCCGATGCGCCAATGGCAGTCATTGAGAACGCAGCCCGCAAGATCTTCGGAGTTCAACATCACCCAGAAGTTGTGCATTCAGTTGGTGGGCAGGCACTCTTGCGTAAGTTCCTCGTTGACGTTGCCGGTTGTGAGCCCAACTGGACCATGTCGTCCATCGTCGAGGATCAAGTTGCCGCAGTACGAGCCCAAGTGGGAAGTGAACGAGCAATTTGTGGTCTGAGCGGTGGGGTCGATTCTTCAGTTGCAGCTGCGCTGGTTCACCGTGCAATTGGTGCACAGCTCACATGTATCTATGTGGACACCGGCCTGATGCGCCAAGGCGAGAGCGAACAAGTTGTCGACACATTCCGCCGCAGCATGGGTATTGAACTCATCCACGTCGACGCAGGGCAAAGGTTCTTCGACAAATTGAAGGGCATCACAGAACCTGAGGCAAAGCGCAAAGCAATTGGTGAGTTGTTCGTGCGCATCTTCGAAGAGCACACCGGGGGTTTGACCGACGCCAAGTTCTTGGTGCAAGGAACGTTGTATCCCGACATCATCGAAAGCGGTGGAAGTGACGGGACTGCTGCGGTCATCAAGAGTCACCACAATGTGGGTGGCCTTCCCGAGGACATGACACTGAAACTTGTTGAGCCGCTGCGCCATCTCTTCAAGGACGAAGTGCGTCGTGTCGGCTCAGAACTTGGACTTTCTGATGACATCGTGTGGAGGCAGCCATTTCCAGGTCCTGGGTTGGGCGTGCGCATCATTGGCGAAGTGACGCCAGACAAAGTCGTAACCCTTCAGCATGCAGACGCAATCGTGCGCGAGGAAGTGCGGGCGGGCGGCCTCGAGCGCGACATCTGGCAAGCCTTTGCGGTGCTTGCAGATATTCGAAGCGTCGGTGTCATGGGTGATGAGCGCACGTATGGCCGTCCCATCATCATCAGAGCGGTGACAAGCGATGATGCAATGACTGCCGACTGGGCACGTCTGCCATATGAGTTACTCGAGAAGATGTCGAGTCGCATCATCAACGAAGTAGATGGCATCAATCGCGTCGTCTACGACGTCACATCGAAGCCACCTGGCACCATCGAGTGGGAATAGTTCGAAACCGTTATCCCACAAGGATTTGAACGGCGATGTCCAAAGCACCCAGGTACTCATTACCCTTTATCGCATCATGACTGGCACCCGAGGTCGTCCTCGTCTGCACCGTGTCCGCTCGAACGGAATTGTCTGCGCCCTTCTCGTTGCGGCGTCTGTGGCTGTCCCCGTGGGACAGCGCGCGGGAGCTACAGGAGTTGACGACAAGTTGCGTGAGGCCGAAGCCATTGCCGACGAACTTGAGCGACTGTCTGAACAGATGGATTCGTTGGGTGAGGATTACGTTGAGGCGATTGCCCGCCAGGAAGAGCTGGGGGTGGAAGTCGAACAAGCCAAGTTGCAGGTGTCTGAAAACGAGGCAAAGTTGGCGCAAATGCGAGGAACTCTGTACACGGCAGCTGTCAGTCAGTTCATGAACGGTGGTCGAAATAGCACTCTCACGAATTTGCTGACGAGTACGGGTGGAGTGCAAGACGCACTTCAGCGTCAAGAGTTGACGGCAATCGCCTTGAACACAGGTGCGATGACCACGGACTCTCTCGGGTCACTATCGACCGAGCTGAACAAGCAACGCAAAGTACTCGAGAAGAAACAAGCTCAAGCACAGAATCTTGCTGAGACAGTTCTTACGCGCCAGGGTTCTGCTGAATCACTTGCGTCGAGATATCAAGATCGTCTCGGAAGTGTTCAGGGTGAACTAGCGGTGTTGCTGCGACAAGTACGTGAGCGTCGCAACGCCCAGGCGCTGGAAGAAGCTCGTCGCATTGCGGCCGGCTATGAGAGCAAGTACTCATCGGCCCAATTGAAGTACAAGAACATTCCGAAGGTGTCTGCTCGTGCACAGGCTGCGATCAATGCTGCGCTTGGCCAATTGGGTGTGAAGTATCAGTATGCGCGCAGCGAACCTGGTGTCGCATTCGATTGCTCTGGTCTCACCGCGTATGCATGGGGTCGTGCCGGAGTCGGCTTGCAGCGAAGTTCACGCACGCAATATGCGAGTCTTCCGAAGATTCCGACTGAGTTAACGGCTCCTGGTGACTTGGTCTTTACAGGTTCGCCGATTCACCACGTGGGTATTTATCTTGGTGGCGGACAGATGGTGCACGCACCACAAACTGGCGATGTGGTGAAAGTGTCACCGGTTCGTTGGTACAAGGTCGTCGGAGTCGTTCGCCCCGGCTGATTCGCACGTGCCGCGCGCGTACTACGGTTCGCAGTTGTGGTGGCCGGAATCAACGAAGTCAATGTCAGTCGTTGGCTTGACGACAACATTGAAGAGCTGACATCACCGTATTCATTCACTCTTATCGCGGGTGGACGCAGCAATCTCACGTACAAAGTGGTCGATGCGCGATGGCGGGCAGTCGTCTTGCGTCGGCCACCTCTCGGACATGTCTTGGCAACTGCCCACGACATGGCGCGAGAGCATCGAATTATCTCGGCTATCGGGTCATCGAAAGTGCCGGTTCCGAAAACACTCGGGTTGTGCACCGATATTTCGGTGAACGACGCGCCCTTTTACGTGATGTCATACGTTGAGGGCACAGTCCTCGACTCGCCGGCAAAGGGTGAGAGCCTGCCGGTTCACCTTCGACGACCAGCGGCAGACCACCTCGTCGATGTTCTCGCTGATCTTCATTCCCTTGATGTTGACGACATCGGTCTGGGTGACCTTGCAAAGCGAACTGGTTACATCGAGCGACAGGTGAAGCGTTGGACAACTCAGTGGGAGAATTCAAAGACACGCGATCTTGAATCCATCGACGAAGTTGGTCGCATTCTCGCAACCAACATTCCAGAGCAACAAGGGGTGGTGGTGGCGCACGGGGATTATCGCTTTGGTAACTGCCTGACCGATGTGTCGACTGGTCGCATCGTTGCTGTGTTGGATTGGGAACTCTGCACTCTTGGTGACCCGTTGGCAGACCTCGGATACATCGGTGTGTATTGGACCGACAACGGGCATCCGTTGTTACGCGAAGTTGACCCCTCTGGCATCGAAGGATTCCCCAACTACGCCGACTTGGTGCAGCGCTATGCCATGAGAACCGGCCGTGACGTGTCCAATGTGGGGTATTACCGAGCGTTTTCAAGTTGGAGACTTGCCATCATCAGCGAGGGTGTCTTCGCGCGGTTCTCTAAAGGCGTTATGGGCGATACAGGCCAAGACATGTCGCTCATGAAGGCGAGCACTGAGGTGCTGGCAGAATCTGCCTTGGAAGCCGTAAGGGGGATGTCATGACGAGTGTGTTGGATGGATGGACGAGAGGTTCTTTTTCGGTGGGTGGACTCACTCGGGACACCTATCGAAAAGGATCAGGGCCGGCAGTCATCGTGGTGCATGAAATTCCTGGCATCACACCAGCTGTCGCACGCTTCGCAGAAGACGTCGTTGCTCGCGGTTTCACAGTGGTCATGCCAGACCTTGTCGGTACGCCAGGCAAAGCAGTGAGTGGTGGGTACATCGGGTCGTCGATGTTGAAGGTGTGCATCTCGCGCGAATTCACCACGATGGCAATGAACAAGACGTCACCGATCATCTCGTGGCTGCGTGCCTTGGCTCGTTCCCTGCACAACGAGGTTGGTGGAAAGGGCGTCGGCGCAGTCGGTATGTGTTTCAGCGGAGGGTTTGCTCTCGGCATGATGGTCGACGACATTATGGTTGCGCCAGTGCTCTCGCAGCCCTCACTTCCATTCGCAGTTGGCAGGAAGCGCGCAGGTGACCTCAACTTGTCGCCTGATGATGCACTCGTCATCAAGCGTCGCGCATCAGAAGGTTGTCAAGTGCTCGGACTTCGTTTTGACAAGGACAAGCTGGTCGGTGACCGCTTCTCGACATTGCGCGACATGCTCGGCGATGCATTTATCGCAATTGAGCTTCCGTCAAAAGATAAGAAAGACCACTCAGTGCTTACGGAGCAACGTGATGACGCAGCAGTTGTCAAGGTGTTGGACTTTTTCGCATCCAAGTTGCTCTGACGAAAAACTGTCGCCGGCTCAGAGTGCCACGACACGCACTGAGTACTCGGCGTTCTTGAAGGAGCCTGCGGCCTTTGCCACTGTTGCACCGCCTGACATCGCAGACAACAGGTAACGCGCCAGCAGCCCTTTTGCTGCCTTTGCATTGTGTCCGCCGACCTTGCCACCACTCTTGGCAATCAGTTCGAGCCTGATGGCGCCATCCAGTTTCTCCCACTCGACGGCACCTCGATGCTCCTGTGGCAACAGATCAATGATTGTGCGGCGTCGTGACACTTGAAGGAGAGCACTTGTGACTTCAGGGCGCCACCAAGTGGCAAGTGAGCCAATCGAGTCAAGGCGCGCTCCCATCTTCAATCGATAGTCGGGGAGTGGATCACTCGCCATCACCAGTCCTGTGAGTGCACTCACAATCGCAATTGACGACACTGCCCGTTTGCGCTCTGCTGCGCTGAGTGACTCAAGGTCGAGGTGATCCCACACGACGCCGGTGTAGCGCTGCCAAGCAGGAAGTGAAGGAGAACCAATGAGAGATGTATTGACGCGACGAGCTCGTTCGAGGTGCTCACCCTTCACGCCAAGAAGTGCGGCATCACCGCCACGAACTTTTTTCAAAGCCTTCACGACAGTGAGACACTTGTCCTGCAGTGTCTCACTGAAGGTTCCAGTTGTCGGATCCCATGACTGATTGTCGTTGCCGCCCGGTGCTTTTCCCTCAGATGGTGGAAGGAGAATGAGAATGGATGACGCCCTGATGTGCTCATTCTTGCCTCTCAGCCGTACTCTTAATGGCATGCGAGTGCGAGTAGATACAGCAAAGTGCCAAGGCCACAACCGTTGTTACGCGTTGGCGCCTGAATTGTTCGATGTTGACGACTATGGCAATGCGCACGAATTGAATGATGGTGTGGTGCCTGCTGGCCTTGAAGACAAGGCTCGTCTGGCGCTTGCTAATTGTCCTGAGTTTGCAATTTCAATCGAGGAGTGACCGACATGACTGATCTGTATGGCCCAGTGTCTGATTGGCAGAACGACTTCGATCACGCTGATCCGAAGTACAACGAGAACATCCACGAGATCTGGACGGATTTACTTGAGAACAAGAAGTGTCCGGTAGCGCACACAGAGCGTTACGGCGGAACCTGGTTGCCGTTGACACATGAGTATGTGCACGAAGTCGCATACGACACTGAACACTTCACCAGTCGTTCAGTTGTCGTTAGTCGCTTGAAGCCAAGCCAGATGGAGATTCCGCCGCCGCCAGCGCCAATCGGCAATGCACCTCCCATTACGAGTGATCCTCCTTTCCATCATGAAGCGCGTCGTCTTCTGCTTCCCGCTTTCGCACCGAAGAAGATTGAGCCTTGGGAAGAAGAAGTTCGTCAGATCTGTAATGAACTCATCGACAAGATGGGCGATGCAGAGTTTGTCGATGCAGCTGCGCAGTATGCACAACACATTCCAGTGATGGTGATTGCGCGCATGCTTGGCTTGCCATTGGAAGACTCCGACAAGTTCCGCGGTTGGGTGCATCTCGTGCTCGAAGCAGTGAACGAAGAGCCTGAAACACGTCGTAAGAAGTTCGAGGAATTCGATGCGTATCTCGATTTGCATGTGCAGGACCACATCGAGAATCCGCGTGACGACCTGATTTCCTATCTCTTAGATGCAGAAATCATGGGCAACAAGCTCATGCCAGAACACGTTCGCGGAACGATCGTGTTATTGCTCATCGCCGGTATCGACACCACCTGGAGTGGCATCGGCTCATCACTGTGGCACCTCGCCACGAATTCGGTCGACCGCCGTCGCTTGGTGGAGAACCCAGACTTGCGCCCGACTGCAGTCGAAGAATTCCTTCGTGCCTATGCACCAGTCACCATGGCTCGCCTGGTGAAAGAGGACTACGACTTTCACGGTTGCCCGATGAAAGCGGAGGACTGGGTGCTCTTGCCGTTCCCTGCAGCCAATCGTGACCCCAATGTGTTCGAAGATGCCGACAAGGTCGTCATCGATCGTGCAGAAAATCGACATGCGGCATTCGGCCTCGGTATCCATCGTTGCGTGGGTTCGAACCTGGCGCGTCTCGAGATGAACGTTGCTGTCGACGTGTTCCTCGAGCGTTTCCCTGATTTCGAATTGAACACATCTGAAGAGGTGAAGTGGAGTGTGGGCCAGGTTCGTGGCCCTCGTTCATTGCCTGTTCGCGTGCTCGCGCGACGCTGACATCGCAGACAATCTCCCGCGACCTTTTCGCTCAGTAGGTGAGGGCAGTCGCTCTGCGACACAGCCCCGTCTTACACTGGCTCGGTCATGGTGAATGGTGCTGCGAGTGAATCTGATGAGGGCCTAAACCCTCAGCAACTCGACGCCGTCACGCACCCGTCTGGCCCACTTCTGGTCATCGCAGGGGCAGGTTCTGGAAAAACGCGCGTCCTCACGCAGCGAGTGGCATGGCTCATTCGTCAGGGTGTGCACCCGATGAACATCCTTGCAATCACGTTCACCAACAAGGCTGCCGACGAAATGAAAGAGCGAGTGTCGGTGCTGGTTGGGCCGATGGCTCGAAACATGTGGGTCACCACCTTTCACAAAAGCTGCGTCCGTATGTTGCGGGCGAATGCCGACAAGCTCGGATACCCAAAGACGTTCAGCATTTACGACGCATCAGACAGCAAGCGACTAGCTGGATATGTCATTCGTGACATGGGGCTCGACCCACGCAAGTTTCCGGCCCAGGCCGTTCAGGCGCACATCAGTTTGTGGAAGAACGAATTGGTGTCTCCCTCAGCTGCGCTCGATTCCGCTCAGCACATTGTTGATCGCCGCCACGCCGAGGCATACAAGGAATATCAGTTGCGCCTCGAGCGCGCCGGGGCCATGGACTTTGACGACTTACTTGTTAACACGGTGAAGTTACTTCGCGATTTCCCCGATGTTCTCGCGCATTATCAGCATCAGTTCCAACACATCCTGATTGACGAGTATCAAGACACCAACCGTGCTCAGAATCAGATTGTGCTCATGCTCGGAGCAAAACATCACAATGTCTGTGTCGTCGGCGATACCGACCAGAGCGTCTACAAGTTCCGTGGTGCCGATTTCCGCAACATCACAGACTTTGAGAATGCCTTCCCAGAAGTGACCGTCGTAGTTCTTGCGCAGAACTACCGCAGCACACAGACCATCTTGAATGCGGCGAATGCGGTCATCGCTAACAATCAAGATCGAAAACCCAAAGAACTCTGGACCGCACATGGTGGTGGTGATCACATCGTTCGTTATTACGCCGATGACGAACATGAGGAAGCCGGCTGGGTGGCGAGCACAGCCAACGACATGCACGAGAGCGATGGTCGTCAATGGCGAGAAATCGGCGTGCTGTACCGCACCAATGCGCAGAGTCGTGTCGTAGAAGAAGCATTCATGCGCCAAGGAATTCCGTATCGCGTGGTGGGTGGCACCAAGTTCTACGACCGCAAGGAAGTGAAGGATGCAATCGCCTATCTGAAGTTGGCCATCAATCCGAGCGATGAAGTCAGCATCAAACGCATCATCAACGTTCCGAAGCGCGGAATCGGTGACACCAGCATTGGCAAGCTCGACGTGTGGGCTCGAGCCAACGACACAAGTTTCCTTCAAGCCTTGCGTCGGGCGTCAGAAGTTGGTGTCACTGGCGCTGCTGTGCGCGGCATCAATTCGTTCCTTGCTCTTGTCGACAAGTTGGCTTCCACCGCTGAAGATGGTCCTGCTGCTGCGTTGCAAGTAGCACTCGAAGACAGCGGATACATCTCTGAACTTGAGGCAGAGGACACTGTGGAATCCGCAGGACGACTTGAGAATATTTCTGAACTCGTGGGTTCAGCTGCTGAGTTCACTGTCATCGACGAGTTTCTGGAACAGGTTGCATTGGTCGCCGACACAGACGACTTGGACGACGACAATCGAGTTGTGCTGATGACTTTGCATTCTGCAAAAGGTCTCGAGTTTCCTGTGGTCTTTTTGGTCGGATGCGAAGAGGGGGTCTTCCCACACAATCGTGCGTTGCTCGACCCCGCAGAATTAGAGGAAGAGCGTCGTCTTGCGTATGTCGGCATCACGCGTGCCCGTGAGAAGCTGATCGTCTCTCATGCGTGGCAGCGCATGCTGTTTGGTCAAACCCAGTACAACCCTCCGTCACGGTTTCTCGGTGAGATTCCCGCAGAGTTATTCGATCGTCAAGGACACGTTGATGCTGGTTACGACAATGACCGCGTGTACGGACGGACTCCGGGTGATTGGCATAACAACGACATGCCTGCGTACAAACGTCGACAAGAACAAGTCATCTCTGCTGGCTTTTCGTCGCGCGAGTCATCGTCACGACGGCCCGCCCCACGAAACCTCGACCCCTCCCAAATGGGGTTGCGCATTGGCGACGATGTCGAACACGCCATCTTCGGAGAAGGGGTCATCATCGACATCACGGGTGCTGGCGACAAGATGGAGGCCACCGTTCGTTTCCGCGACGCAGGCACCAAACATCTTGTTCTCGCGTGGGCCCCTCTGAAGAAGGTCAACTAGCTGGGGCATGCTTTAGATTTGATGCCATGAAGGCAGCGATTCTGGTTGAGAGTCTGACGGGCAACACGTGGAAGGCCGGCGAGAAGATTGCCGCGAACCTGCAACAAGAGCACTGGTCCATCACCTCACTCTCGCCGGTGAAGTCACCTGACTTTGCAGGCATCCAAGAAGCTGACGTCGTGCTTGTCGGCACATGGGTGCACGGTCTGTTCGTTGTAGGTCAAGCACCTTGGGCAATAGACAAGTTGCGAGCATTGCCTGCGATGGCAGGAAAGACCGCGGCGGTTTTCTGTACGTTCGCACTCAACCCAGGCAAGTCACTCGACGGCATGACACGTGCGGTGTCATCGCGCGGAGCAGATGTCATTGGTGGTCTTGCACTGCATCGCGCAAAGCTCGACGCGCACTGTGTAGAGTTTGCCGTGCGTCTCGTCGACAGTCTCGCGACGCGCTAGCCACGAAGGTCGATGTAGAGCCGCACGCGGTTTTCGACAACTGGCCGCACATCAGGTGGCAAGGCAAGTTGTTCGACGTCAATGATGTTGCCATCACAATCTTTGAAGGTGCGCGTGCTCGGTATGTGCTCGACAAGGCACGACGGATCTTTGCCCCCGGGGAAGCCGTAGTACACCTGCCAGCCCTTGGTGGGGTCGTCGCCGGTGTGGTCGAGAACTACCGAGCGCACCCCTGAGGGGCTCTTCAAGTCTGGAAAGAGAAGTGGGCCATCTTCGGCTACGACCTTTGCGATGCGTTCCACCTGACCGACCTCGAAGATCGATGTCCCGAGGTTTGTGATGTTCTCCCCGCGATCCGAGATGAAGGCCGCAACACCCCAAGTGGCGAGAAAAAGCACTGCGATGAAGGCGATTCCGGCGAGTACCGGAGCAACGGCACGGGCAAGGGGGGAGCGCAAGCGGAAGCCAGCCATGACCCCATTGTGGTCGTTTCGTGACTGAAACACCTCACGGCGTAGGGTTAAACACTTGTGAAGCGCCCTTACCGAGTCGTCGTTGCCAAACCCGGCCTCGATGGTCATGACCGTGGGGCCAAGACCATCACACGCGCCCTGCGGGACCACGGTTTTGAAGTCATCTACACCGGCCTTCACCAGACGCCCGAGCAGATTGCAGAGACCGCACTCCAAGAAGATGTCGATGCTGTCGGCCTTTCACTTCTCTCCGGCGCGCACTTGACTCTTTTCCCCCGTGTCATGGAAGAACTTCGCGCTCGCGATCTTGGCGACATCCTCATTTTTGGCGGCGGCGTCATTCCGGATGCCGATGCTCGCGCGTTGAAGGAACAAGGCGTGGGCAACATCTTCGGCCCTGGCTCTTCATTGAAGAGCATCTGTCAGTGGCTTGAACAAGAACTCGACAACAAGGAGTAAGAGTGGACCTCTTTGAGTACCAGGGCAAGCAGTATTTCGCGCGCTTCGACATACCGGTATCGGCAGGCGGAGTTGCAGACACCGTCGACCAAGCGGTGAAAGTGGCGGACAGTTCGCAATACCCAGTGGTGGTGAAGGCGCAAGTGCAAGTTGGTGGGCGCGGCAAGGCCGGTGGCATCAAACTCGCCAACAATGCCGATGAAGTTCGCACGCATGCAGGGAACATTCTCGGTATGGATATCAAGGGACATGTGGTCAAGCGCGTGTGGGTCGAGCATGCATCTGACATCGACGAGGAGTACTACGCCTCGTTCACACTTGATCGCGCTGCCAAGAAGCACTTGCTCATGTTGAGTGCGCAGGGCGGTGTCGACATCGAAGAAGTCGCAGCAAAAGATCCTGATGCGATCGTCAAGCTGCACATCAACCCAGTCGAGGGTTTGTCGAACGCAGTCGCCAAGAAGGCTGCCGTCGATGCGAAGATTCCTGTGAAGGCCCAAGATGGCGTCGCGGACATCCTGGTGAAGCTGTATCACTGTTTCACCGAAGGTGACTGCGACCTGGCGGAAATCAACCCGCTCATCTTGAAGCCAACTGGCGAAGTGCATGCACTCGACGCCAAAGTCAGCCTCGATGCCAACGCCGACTTCCGTCACCCTGAATGGGAAGAGTTCAAGGCCACTGTCGAACTCGACGATCGCGAGAAGTTGGCACGTGACAAAGGACTTCAGTACATCGGCCTCGACGGATTCGTCGGAATCATCGCGAACGGTGCAGGCCTCGCAATGAGCACTCTTGACGTGGTCAACCAAGTGGGTGGCAAGGCTGCGAACTTCCTTGACATTGGTGGCGGTGCCAATGCCGATGTCATGGCAAGTGCACTCGAAGTCATCAACTTCGACAAGAACGTGAAGAGCATCTTCATCAATATCTTCGGTGGTATCACCCGGGGTGAGGAAGTTGCCAAGGGAATTGTCGAAGCGCTCGGCCGTGTTGATCTTCGCGCACCAATCGTGATTCGCCTCGACGGCACCAATGCCGAAGAAGGCCGCGAGATCCTGCGCAATGCAGGAATTCCAGAGTCAAAGCTGGTGAGCAAGCCCACCATGTTGGAGGCTGCAAAGGCCGCAGTCGAGATCGCGAAGAAGTAGGGAAGACGTCATGGCAATTTTCGTCAATGAAAACACCAAAGTCATTGTCCAGGGCCTCACTGGCGGACAAGGCAAGTATCACGGTTTGCGTAACAAGGCATACGGCACTCAGGTAGTTGGCGGTGTGACCCCCGGTAAGGGTGGCACCGATGTCGAAGGCATTCCGGTCTTCAACTCTGTGGCAGAAGCTGTAGCCGCTACGGGTGCGACCGCATCGTTTGTAGCAGTGCCACCAAAAGCAGCACCCGCCGCAACTCTTGAAGCGGCCCAAGCAGGCATCGGGTTTGTCGTGTGCATCACCGAAGGTATTCCTGCACAAGATGAGGCACGTACGTTCAACACGCTGAAGCGTGACTTTGCGAGCACTCGTCTGCTCGGCCCGAACTGCCCAGGCATCATCAGCCCAGGTAAGTGCAACATCGGTATCACCGCGGGTGAAATCGCACAGTCGCCATCATCGACGGGTCCGAACGTCGGCATCGTGTCGCGTTCTGGAACACTCACGTATCAAGCGTTGTACGAGCTGAAGCAGCTTGGCATCGGAGTGAGCACCTGTGTCGGTATCGGCGGTGACCCTGTTCCGGGAACGTCGTTCATTGATTGTCTCGCTGAATTCGAGAAGGATCCTGAGACGCATGCCATCATCATGATCGGCGAAATCGGAGGCAGCGCTGAAGAAGAAGCAGCCGATTTCATCAAGGCAAGTGTGTCGAAGCCGATGTCTGCATACATTGCTGGTGTCACGGCGCCTGCGGGCAAGAAGATGGGCCACGCCGGAGCAATCGTGTCGGGTGGCAAGGGCACCGCGCAGGGAAAGATGGACGCGCTGCGTGACGCAGGCGTCAAAGTCGGTCTGAACCCGACTGAAGCCGGCTCCCTCATGTCCGACATCGTGAAGGGACTTCGCTGAGTGCCCCGTGCACTTCTCTCGGTCTACGACAAGTCCGGCATCGTTGAGTTAGCGGTGTCGCTGGTCGAACTTGGCTGGGAGTTGGTCTCCTCAGGCGGAACCGCCAAAGTTCTGTCAGATGAGGGTGTGTCGGTTACTGACGTCGCGGAAGTGACGGGAGTGCCGTCGATACTCGGCCATCGGGTTGTCACGTTGCATCCCACTCTTCACGGTGGAATTCTCGCTGACTTGAATGACCCAGATCACAAGGCGGACATGGCCCGCCACGACATAGAACCAATCGACCTTGTCGTCGTGAATTTGTATCCGTTCCAGTCGAATCCGAGTGTCGATCTCATTGACATCGGCGGCCCGGCTCTTGTGCGTGCGGCAGCAAAGAACTTTTCTCGTGTCGGAGTGGTCGTTGACCCTGCCGACTATGAGACCGTGCTCGACATGCTTCGCCACGGAGACTTCGGTGTTCACACTCGTCGTCAGCTGGCGCAAAAGGCATTTCGCATCACAAGCGCATATGACGCAGCAATCGCAGCGTGGATGGGCTCTGACTTCGATCAGACCGTCGACATCTCTCTGCCGACTCTTCTCACGATCGTTGCGGAGCGCGACGAGGTGTTGCGTTACGGAGAGAACCCACATCAAGCTGGTGCTCGTTATCGATTGCCCGGTGTCGAGAGTTGGTGGGACAGTGCATTGCAACTGAACGGTAGAGAGATGTCCTACCTCAACGTGCTCGATGCGGAAGCTGCATGGCAGTTGGTCAACGCTTTCGAAGAGCCCGCAGCAGTCATCGTGAAGCATGCGAACCCGTGTGGAGTCGCCCTCGGTGTGTCTGCGTTCGATGCGTACTCACGCGCTCACGCCGCAGACCCCGTGAGTGCATTTGGTGGCATTGTGGCGGTCAATCGGGAAATTGATGACGACACAGCTCGAGCCATCGCTGAGGTGTTCACTGAAGTCGTCATTGCGCCGTCGTACAGTTCGGGCGCGCTTGACATCCTCGCGCAAAAAGATTCCTTGCGCGTATACGAGGCTGGTGCGCCATTCAACAATGCTGGTCTTGATGTACGCAGCATCGACGGAGGGGTATTGGTGCAGACAATCGATGATGTCGATCAACCTCTTGACGAACATGAAGTTGTCACCAAGCGCACTCCTTCAGATGCCGAATGGACAGACATGTTGCTGGCTTGGAAAGTCGTTGCTGCAACTTGGAGCAACGCCATCGTTCTAGCCAAGGACGGAGTGGCAGTTGGAATTTGTGGTGGTCAACCAAACCGTGTCGATGCGGCACGAATCGCAATTGCTCGAGCAGGCGAGCGCGCAGCTGGTGCTGTCGCTGCTAGCGATGCGTTCTTCCCATTCCGTGACACCATCGACGAGTTGGCTCGTGCCGGGGTAACGGCAGTGGTGCAACCTGGCGGAAGCAAGCGCGATGATGAATCCACACAGGCTGCTGACGAACGTGGCATGGCGATGATTCACACCGGCATGCGACATTTCCGACACTGACACACAATCTGACTGCCACGGCAGCGCCGTGACATCGTCGTAGACTGACGCAGTGGCGCGTATCGCAGACCTTCTTGCAGCAGGTTGTACCTTCTCCTTCGAGTTCTCGCCCCCCAAGACTGTGCAAGCGCAGATCTCACTTGGCCACACGATCGCTGAGCTGGCCCCGTTGGCACCGTCTTTTGTGTCGGTCACATACGGCGCCGGAGGCACTACCCGTGAATTCACTCGCGATGTGGTGCTGTGGGTGCGCAAGGAAACCACCATTCCGCCGATGGCGCACCTCACCTGTGTCGGTCATTCACGCGCCGAGATCGAAGAGATCATCTCGACGTACGTGAGTGCAGGGGTAGAGAACGTCCTGGCACTGGCCGGTGACCCGCCGAAAGACGCAGCAGATGCCCGACCAAGCGATTACACGTACGCGACAGACCTCATAGAGCATGCGCGTTCGATTGCACCCATGTCCATTGGTGTCGCTGCGCATCCTGAGGGGCATCCACGATCTCCAGACTTGGCAACTGATAGGCGACACCTCGCCACGAAGTTGATGCAAGCAGATTTTGCTGTCACTCAGTTCTTCTTCGACATCGAACACTATGTGTCATTGGTGAACGATCTTGCAGATCTCGGTGTGAACAAACCCATCTTGCCGGGCATCATGCCAGTGACGAATCTCGCCCAGGTCGAGCGCATGGCGCAGTTGTCCGGCGCAGCGTTCCCCAACTGGTTACGCGAGCGTTTGGAGAAAGGTGCGACACCTGAAGAGGTGCGCACAATCGGAGTCGAGGCCGCCACTGAGTTGTGCGCGGCACTTCTCGAAGCTGGCGCACCCGGACTTCACTTCTACACACTGAACAAGTCCACTGCGACTCGGGAGATATACGCCCAACTCGGGCTGCCCGTCGGCTAGCAACATCGTGAGCACCATCATCACCACCACCGAAGGCACGCCAGCGTGGGGCACACGTCGTGGACCAGTCGTGCCATACATTCCGGGCCTCGACGGTCTGCGCGCCGTCGCGGTCATCGCCGTCATCATGTACCACGCCAATCACTCGTGGCTTGGTGGTGGTTTCATTGGCGTCGAGGTTTTCTTCGTCATCTCTGGTTATCTCATCACGCTGCTTCTCATCGCGGAACGTGAGCGCACCGGTGGTGTAGTGCTTGGCGATTTCTGGTGGCGTCGCGCACGACGTTTGCTGCCCGCATTGTGGACATTGCTGGTCGGGATATCCGTGTACTGCGCTTTCTTTGATTCCGACCGACTTGGAATGTTGCGCGGAGACGTCATAGGTGCATTCACCTATGTCACCAACTGGTTCCAAGTGTGGACGGGGTCGTCCTATTCAGATGCGTTTGCGTTCGCGCCACTTCGCCATCTGTGGTCGCTAGCTGTCGAAGAACAGTTCTACATCGTGTGGCCATTCGTCATGTACATGCTTCTTCGCCGTGTTCGCCATCGCTCATTGCCGACACTTGGTCTGTGGTTTTTCACCATTGCCGTGGCGCTGACGGTGTTCTCGGTGCTCATGTATCGACCCGGAACTATCGGCACCATCGCTCAAACTCCCGAGCAGTACTTCACTTTGTTCGGTCGCGACGTACTTCGAGTCGACTTCCTGTATCTCAGCACTGTGAGCCGTGCAAGTGGCCTGTTGCTCGGTGCATCGCTCGCATGTGTGTGGCGGCCGTGGAAATTGATCGGTGGGAGAGTGGCTTACGCTGCTGCGCCGCTTGACATGCTCGGCGTTGTTTCTCTTGGTGCGCTCGCGTGGATGGCATGGACATTCCGTGAAGTGGTTGTCACCGAGGACAATGGGCGCCAGGGATATGACCTGTTGTTCCAGGGAGGTTTTTTCCTCATTGGTGTGGCCTCAGTCATCACGATTGTCGCCGTCACCCATCCGAGGTCAAATCTCGGGCGGTGGATCATTGGCAACCCACTTTTCGTGTGGATCGGAGTTCGTTCCTACGGCCTCTACCTGTACCACTGGCCGGTCTTTCAGGCGTATCGAAAGATTGCCGGCAAGCCACTTACTACGTCGCAGTTCGTGTGGCTGATGGCAGTCACATTCGTGATCACCGAGTTGTCGTATCGATTCATCGAAGTTCCCATTCGCCGTGGCGCTTTCCTGAAGAACATCAGGTCACGGCCTGAACTTCGCCAACGTCTCACCATCGGCATTGTTGCCACGAGTTTGTTACCCATTTTCGCGGTTGCTTCGCTCGCCACAGCAGATGTGAAACAGGACGACATCACCGCGACATTGAATGAGAACGAGGATGCGGTGACCAATGTTCTTGCGTCGACGACCTCGGTTCCCACACAGTCAACTGATGTCACCACGCCGAGTGTGAACCCGTCCACGAAGATCGACGTGCTTGCTGTGGGCGATTCGGTCATGCTTGGTGCTGCCAATCTGCTTCGCGCAAAAGGTGTGACCGTTGATGCGCAGAAAAACCGACAATTCCGTGAGTCACTTCAGATATTCAACTATCTGAAGTCAACGGGTGAGTTGGGTGACAATGTCGTCATTCACCTCGGAACGAATGGTCCGATGAGCGAGGCAAGTGTCACATCGGCAATGAAGCCACTCGCAGATGTCCGCCGTGTGGTGGTGTTGACCAATCGTATTCCGGGTTCGGGTTGGGAAAAGAAGAACAACGCCCTCATCAATGCGCTACTAGCGACCTATCCGAATGTTCAGATTCTTGACTGGTTCACTCTCACCGCAGATCGCAAGGGATTGTTCGCCGCTGATGGCGTGCATCTCAGTGATGCCGGTCGCGATTTCTACATCACCCAGATTCTCGGCGCATTAGGTCGCTAACGGCACTCTGCGCCTACTCTGTAGGCCATGACGAACCCAGTACGAGTGACGGTCACCGGCGCTGCCGGCCAGATCGGATATGCCATTTTGTTCCGAATCGCATCGGGAGCCGTTTTCGGCCCGTCGACCCCAGTTCTTCTGCAACTGCTTGAGGTGACGCCCGCTCTCGGTGCTCTCGAAGGCGTGCGAATGGAACTCGACGATTGTGCGTTCCCGTTGCTCACCGACGTGGTGTGCACGGACAAGGCCGACGTTGCCTTTGGTGACGCCGATGCCGCATTCCTCGTTGGTGCCATGCCGCGCAAGGATGGCATGGAGCGCTCTGACCTGTTGTCAGCCAATGGCGGAATCTTCAAGCCTCAAGGACAGGCCATTGCGGGCAATGCGAAGAAGAACATCAAGGTTCTCGTTGTCGGCAACCCAGCAAACACCAACGCGCTGATTGCGATGAACAACGCAAAGGGCATCGACCCGCGGCAATTCACTGCGATGACTCGCCTTGATCACAACCGCGCGGTGTCTCAGCTTGCACAGCGTGTCGGCAAGCCAGTTACGTCAATCAAGAAGATGACCATCTGGGGTAACCACTCGACGACGCAGTACCCAGATCTTTTCCACTGCGAAGTTGACGGCAAGAATGCCGCACAGTTGGTGAATGATCAAGCATGGCTTGACGGTGAGTTCATTCCCACGGTTGCCAAGCGCGGTGCAGCCATCATCAAGGCCCGCGGATCATCGTCGGCTGCTTCTGCAGCTAATGCCGCAATTGACCACATGCGTGACTGGGCCCAGGGCACGGCAGCAGGTGACTGGGTGTCGATGGCAGTGCCGTCAGACGGCAGCTACGGCGTTCCCGAGGGCCTCATCTCGTCGTTCCCATGTGTCTGCAAGAACGGTGACTACAGCATCGTGCAGGGCCTTGATATCGACGCCTACAGCCGCGGCAAGATCGATGCGTCGGTGGCAGAGCTGGAAGAAGAGCGCACCGCAGTGCGCGACCTCGGCCTGATCTGAGACTTGCGGAAGCCGCACCCGCTCCGCAGTAGTAAAACCGCTAGCCGTAGGTCGTCTCTGAACGCACCGACTCAAACACCGAGTCGAGAGCCGCAAACAACGCTTCAGCGCCGATGAGTTTTTGCACGTCGCCGTGAATGCGAATCGACCCGTTGATGAACATGTCTTGAGCGTTCACCTCGCCGGTGGCAACTGACACTGCGACGGACCATGACTGCTCCATGCGCACGTCTTCGTCGCGCGCAGCACCCGCACCAAACGCGGCCTCGCCATCACGCACCACGAAGTGATACGTGACGTCACCTTCCGGTCCGTCAGTCACCACTTGTGTGACTGCGATGGAGTGGTTTTTGGCGAGGTCCGCGAGTGTTGCGTTTTGTGAGACGGCACCAGTGAGCGCATCGATCCAATCGAGGCTCAGGTACCGCATCAGATCATGCCGCTGCGAACGATGTCGCCTTGCGGCTTGACCGAATGATCGAACCAATCAACACCACTGCGGCGACAATCGCGATGGAGATTCGAGCTCCGTCGTTGTCGGCAGTCGAGATGATTGCAGGAAGGATCAACAACGAGACGAGGTTCATCACCTTGATGAGCGGGTTGAGCGCTGGGCCGGCGGTGTCCTTGAATGGGTCACCGACAGTGTCACCAATGACCGCTGCCTTGTGAGCTTCTGAACCTTTGCCACCGTGGTGACCATCTTCGATGTACTTCTTCGCGTTGTCCCACGCACCGCCAGCGTTGCTGAGGTAGTTGGCCATCAACTGACCGGTGAGGATGACGGCCGCGAGGAATGCGCCGAGCGCCTTCCAGTCAATACCGAAGCCGATGATCACTGGTGTCAGAACGGCAAGCAATGCAGGTGTTGTGAGCTCGCGCAACGAAGCTGCGGTGCAGATGTCAATGACAGGTGCATAGTCAGGCTTCTTCGTTCCTGCCATGATGCCGCCGTCCTTGAACTGCTTGCGCACTTCTTGCACGACAACTCCGGCCGTACGACCGACCGCGCGAATGGCGAGTGCTGAGAAGAGGAACGGTACTGCGCCGCCGATGAGGAGGCCGATGAAGACCTGCGGCTCAGCAACGTTGACTGCCAACTCAGGCGCTTTGAACACACCGTCGGCGAGGTTCTTGGCGACAACACCAAGTTCCGCACCGGCGATTTCGATGAACGATGCGAACAAGGCGACCGCTGCGATCACAGCAGAACCAATTGCGAAGCCCTTGGTGACTGCCTTTGTGGTGTTGCCCACGGCGTCGAGACTCACCATGATGCGCTCTGGTTCACCGTGGAACTCACCACTCATTTCTGCAATACCTGCGGCGTTGTCCGACACTGGGCCGAACGTGTCTTCCGACACGATGACACCGGTGGTGGCGAGCATGCCCATGCCGCAGAGTGCGACGAGGTACAGCGAGAAGGTGAGGTTTCCGCCGCCCAGTGCAAGCGCAACACCAATGGCAATTGCGATTGCGACGACTGCGTAGACAGAGCTCTCAAGGCCAGCAGATGTTCCCGATAACACGACAGTTGCCGGACCTGTTTCTGACGACTCAGCGATTTCCTTCACAGGAGAGAAGTGGGTCGCGGTGTAGTACTCGGTGAGTCGGCTGACCAACTGTGCGAGTACGAGACCAACTGCAACGGCACCAAACACGCGCCAACCAGCTCCGCCAAGTGGCATGACGCCTTCGCCTTCAACGCCCTTGTCATTGCCGACGTAGAACAGCGACAGAAGCAGTGTGCCGATGAGAGTGAGTGAACCAGCAACCAAGAAGCCCTTGTTGATGGGCTTCAACGCGTTGGTTTCGTCTTCTTTTGCCTTTACGGCGAACACGCCTGCGATCGAGGCGATAACGCCAATGGCGCGAGCGGCGAGCGGGAACACAAGGCCGAGAGCCGGGTTCAAGCCAATCGAGTTGAACGCGGCAACACCGAGGATGATCGATGCGACGAGGGTGACCTCGTAACTCTCGAACAAGTCAGCGGCCATACCTGCACAGTCACCCACGTTGTCGCCGACGTTGTCAGCAATGGTGGCGGGGTTGCGCGGGTCGTCTTCTGGAATTCCTGCTTCAACTTTTCCGACGAGGTCGGCGCCAACGTCAGCAGCCTTCGTGAAAATGCCACCACCGACGCGGAGGAACAGAGCCAAGAGCGATCCGCCGAAACCGAAGCCGACGAGAATGACGCTCGAGGTGTTCTGGAAAATCATGATGATGCCCGTTGCACCGAGCAGACCGAGGCCGACTGTGAACATGCCAGCAACACCACCGGTGCGGAACGCCACGTCAAGTGCACGAGGCATCGAGTTGGTGAGCGCCGCTGCAGCGGTGCGCACGTTGCCGCGCGTCGCCAGTGTCATTCCGATGTACCCAGTGAGACCTGATGCCACACAACCGAGCAAGAAGGCGACTGTTCGCCAGATTCCTGCCTGCGTGAAGCTCAACACCTCTTCGCCACTCTTCTTCGCGATCGCAGTCGACGTGACGAACACGATGACTGCGAGCGGAACGAGAATCACGGAGATGGTGCGGAACTGGCGCTTGAGATACGCCCAAGCACCCTCTTGAATCGCCGCAGCGATTTCCTTCATCTTCGGGGTGCCGTCGTCGGCAGCCATGACAGAGCGGACCAAGTAGAAACCGACGGCGAGCGCAAGCACAGCGGCCGCTGCCGAAAGGAAGAGGACCGTCCACTCACCACCTTTCAGCGTGAACTCCTGGTAGCCACCTTCAGCAGCAATTATCTGAAACACCGTATTTGTCTCCCGGCGGTATCGGGGGCGCGCCATGTTTCGGCGTCCCGCCTTGTTGAACGTTGAAACCCTAGTGAAATTGGCCACCGAACAGCGAAATAGGGGGGACGATGGCAGGGAGCCGCCAAACAGGCGAGACAATAAGAGCGGTGTCTTCTGCAGGGCCGGCCTCCGGTGCTGTTGAAGGGACCTCGGAAGTTGCATTCCAATCCGGTGTCGGGAGTACCGTCAGTCGGGCTCGACAGTGAGCCGTCCGGCGGTCGCCTAGAACCGGACATGCATCGAACCGGAAGTACGTAGGAGAAGGAGACGCACATGGCACAGGTCATTGCAAGCCGGCGGGGACCAGTCACGGGAACCGCAAAGGCCAAGCCACGTCGGCCGTTCCTCCTCGATCTGTATTCGACTGCGGTCGGCAAGAAGTACGTCATGGCCATCACTGGCATCGCGATGATGGGTTTTGTTCTGTTTCACATGATCGGAAACCTGAAGATGTTCCTAGGGGCATCTGACCTCAACCACTACGCGCACTTTCTCGAGAAGTTGCTCTACCCACTCGCTCCGGAAAAGACAGTTCTCTGGATTCTTCGCGCAGGACTCATTGGCATGCTCATCTTGCACTTGCACGCCGCCTATTCACTGACAGTGATGAACCGCACGGCACGTCCGGTGAAATACCAGAGCGCTCGTGACTACCAAATCGCGAACTTCGCCAGCCGCACGATGCGTTGGAGCGGTGTCATCGTGTTGGCCTTCATCGTGTGGCATCTGCTCGACCTCACATTTGGTGTGGTGAATTCACAGACGAACGCGTTCTACATGGAGGGTGACGAGCGTTTGAAGGATGTCTACAACGCAGTCATCTATTCATTCGAGCGACCTGTTGTCGCGGTGTTCTACATCGTCGCCAACGTGTTGCTCGGAATTCACTTGTTTCACGGAGCATGGAGCATCTTCCAGTCTCTTGGCTGGAACAACCCGCGCTTCAACAAGTGGCGCAATGCATTCGCAACAGGTTTCGCGGCCATCGTTGTGATCGGGAACGTCACGTTCCCAGTCGCAGTCATGGCTGGAATTCTCGAAAAAGCGACCTACTGAGACGACGGACGGAGATAGTCATGAGCCTCGCCCAGCAACTGCTCGCACAAAACACAGTGCGACTCGACAGCAAGATTCCGGATGCACCGGTGGCCGACATGTGGGACACCTACAAGTCCGACATGAAGCTGGTGAACCCCAATAACAAGCGCAAGTTCAAGGTCATCGTTGTGGGCACCGGCCTCGCCGGGGCATCAGCAGCAGCGACACTCGCAGAGCTTGGTTACCAAGTCGACGCGTTCACCTTCCACGACTCACCGCGTCGTGCGCACTCGATTGCTGCTCAAGGTGGCATCAATGCAGCGAAGAATTATCAAGGGGACGGCGACAGTGTGCATCGTTTGTTCTACGACACCGTCAAAGGCGGTGACTTCCGTGCCCGCGAAGCCAACGTGCATCGCCTCGCACAGGTGAGCGTGAACATCATCGACCAGATGGTCGCCCAAGGTGTTCCGTTTGCGCGTGAATATGGCGGACTTCTTGACAACCGTTCATTCGG
>VGCD01000007.1 GCA_016870215.1 Actinomycetota bacterium | reverse complement strand
ATCGGGAGGAGACGGAATCTCACCCACGCCAGGTTCGATGCGAATTTCGGTATTCCATTTCTCTGCGAGATGACGTGCGGTCTGCTGACACCGCAAGAGCGGGCTTGAAACAATCGCGAGCGGTCCCAATTTGTCCAACGCGTTAGCGACCGCAGCGGCTTGTCGGCACCCAATGTCATCGAGCAACGGATCGGGATCGACATTCCAACCAGCTGCCGCACGCCCGTGACGCACCAGATACAGCCGTGTCACGAGAACAGCCAGCCGTCACTTACTGGCCCACCGACCAAGGGGTCAATGAACCATTCATGTCCGAATGCCATGGTGAAACGCTCTTCGTCCATGGCGAGAAAGAAACCCGAATCGGACAATTGGCTGGCATGGCAACCCATCGCCTTGCGCTTCAGGGGCGCGTACTTCTGCACGTCCACCCCGAGCGTGATGTCTTGCTCAGTCGAGCCCATGGGATTGCCATCATCTGCGGGACCGTCTGGGTCAAAGTCGTCTTCGCCTTCTGGAATCATGCCCATCTCTCGCGCCATGGATATCAGCGCGCGCATGCGATCACGATTCATCGTTGCTTCGTACAGTTTCACTCTTCCAACAAGTTGTGCTGCGCGGTGTCCGACTTTGTGCACCATGACGTGGTCTGGGTGGCCGTAACCACCATGCCAGTCGTAACAGGTGAGCACGTCGGCATGTTCCTCACTCAAGATTGAAGCGAGGCGTTTCGCCGCATCGTCGACGTCAGCATTCATGAATGCTCCGCTATTCGCGTTCTGAGCCCAGCCCGTCATCCCGCTGTCCTCATACCCGAGCCATTCCACTCGATGGATGCCGAGTGTCTCGGCAGATGCAAGCGTTTCTCTGCGTCGACGTTCTACGAGACTTTCCCCGGGTGCGAGCTCAGATGGCACCTCTCCGTGATCTCCATTCGTTGCAACGACAAGAACAACTCGGTGTCCTTCGGCTGCTGCACGTGCAATGGTGCCGCCGGTGGAGATGCACTCATCGTCAGGATGAGCGTGCAAGCAGACAAGTGTTCCCATTGGCTAGGCCTGGCGTGCAGCACCAGATGACAACAAGTTGTCGACATTTGTGATGCCCCACGTTTCCAGTACTTGCCGTGTGTGTTGACCTGGATGGGCTGGCGGCACATCGAGAGAAGGTTTCGTGCGCGAAAAACGTGGCGCCGGGGCAGGTTGCACTCGGCCATGGGACTCGACGAACGTTTCTCGTTCGACATTGTGTCGATGCTTGGCCGCCTCGCTCATGGTGAGAACCGGTGCGAAACACACGTCGGTTGCTTCCATGATGTCGCACCATTCGTCACGAGTCTTCGTGGCGAACACTGCACGAACCTTTTCCTTCAGTGCCGGCCACTTTGTGCGATCCATCTGCGGCGCAAAGTCAGGATCAGAATCAAGCCCACTCAATCGAAGCAGCTCTGCGTAGAACTGAGGCTCAATGGAACCAATTGACACGTACTTCCCGTCTTTGCATTCGTAGACGTCGTAAAAGTGCGCACCAGTGTCGAGAAGATTGGTTCCCGGCTTGTTCTCATCATGAAGGCCGACGCTCTTGAACGCCCAGAAAAACGTCATGAGCACTGCCGTACCATCAACCATTGCGGCGTCGACAACCTGACCTTCGCCAGACTTCTGGGCCTCGAGCAAGGCTGAGACGATTCCGAGCGCAAGGAACATTCCCCCACCGCCGAAATCACCGACCATGTTGAGCGGTGGAACTGGCGCTTCGCCTGCGCGAGCGAAATGCGCGAGCGCACCAGCAAGAGATATGTAGTTGATGTCGTGCCCTGCAGCTTGCGAGTACCAGCCCTCTTGACCCCAACCGGTCATACGACCGAACACGATCTTCGGGTTACGCGCCAAGCATTTGTCCGGACCGATGCCAAGGCGCTCCATCACTCCGGGGCGAAAACCTTCGATGATTGCATCTGCTTTCTGCACGAGCTGCAATAAAGCTTCGACACCATCGGGATGCTTCAAGTCGAGTGCCACGTTGCGCCTGCCACGTTGTAGCAAATCGAAAAATGGCTCCTCTGGTGCCGGACCGTGTACCGATTGTGCGCGCTCAACACGAATCACTTCAGCGCCGAGATCGGCGAGCAACATAGCGGCAAAGGGTCCGGGCCCGATGCCAGCAATTTCGATGATGCGGTAACCGCTGAGCGGTCCGGCCATGACGTCCTCCTCAGACTTGACGTGCGTGTTTGGTGATCTCGTCAACGAACATCGGCCAGAGCGGCTCTGGCACGTCGTGACCCATGTCGTCGACCAGCAACAACCGCGAATTCGGAATCAATTCTGCGGTGTGCTTGCCACCACTGGCGTCGAGCAGAGTGTCGTCAAGTCCGTGAATGACGAGCGTCGGCACTTGAATGTTCATCAACTGCTCATTGCGTCGACCACTTGCGTAAATCGCCGCCAACTGACGCGAGGCACCTTCTGGATAGAACATGCGGTCGTATTCACGCGCGGCGCGCTCGCGGTTCACTTGCGCGTCCCCGTATTTCTTGGACTGCCACACGAGCCACCGCTTTGAACCTTCGATGTAGTCCTCGCGATCTGCTGGTGGCGGCGCAAGCAATGCCTCGAGCGCTTCAGGCTGTGATTGGCCGTACGCGGGGTCACCCGACACCGACATGATTGACGTGAGGGTGAGCACACGGTGTGGGTGTTCGATAGTCAGCACCTGAGCGATCATCCCGCCCATCGACGCACCAATGATGTGGGCCTTGTCGATTCCGAGATGATCAAGAAGACCGACAGCATCTGCAGCCATGTCACGAAGCGTGTATGGCACCTCGGGCATGTCGGTCTCCATGAGAGCCGCAGCAACAACCGCGTCTGTGTCCACCGCGACACCGTCAAGCTTTGTCGACAAACCACAATCTCGATTGTCAAAGCGAATGACGAAGAAGCCCTCGTCGGCGTACTGCTGCAGGAACTCCTCTGGCCACGCGATCATCTGGGCGGTGAAGCCCATAATCCACAACATGGCCGGATTCTCCGGATTTCCGAACGTGTCGAACTCAAGGTCGACACCGTGGCTGAGGCTGGCGCGAGGCATGACGATCAGTCTCACCTCTCCCACCCCACAGGGTCAATCTGAACCGACTCACCCTTCCGTTGACAGATACCGTCTGTGGCAGATGGCGCCGATGATTCGAACAGTTCGTGCACCCGGCCGGGTCAATCTCATTGGCGACCACACCGACTACACCGGCGGTTTAGTTCTGCCATTGGCGATCACCCTCGCCACCACGTTGACGTACGAACTCACTCCTGGTCGTGCCACTGACATTCAGAGCTCCGACTTCGACCACAACACCGCACGCTATGTCAGCGCCGTGGAAACCGAATTACGTGAAGCAGGGTTTGACGTACCGAATATTCGCGGAGAACTGTCAACCACACTCCCTGTTGGCGCGGGATTGTCGTCGAGCGCAGCACTCGAAGCAGCGCTTGCACTTGCTTTCGGCGCTCCGTGTTCCACTCACGACGAACGCATTGCTCTTGCTCAGCTTCTACAGCGTGCGGAACAACGGGCTGTCGGCGTGCCGTGCGGAATCATGGACCAACTCATCTGCCTCATCGGTCGCAAGGAGCACGCCGTACTCATCGACTGCCACACACTCGACCATTCGTACGTGCACATACCTGCTGGCATCGACATCGTCGTTCGCTTTGTTGCCGAGCGCACTCTCGCCGGCAGCGAATACGCCGATCGAGTTGCACAATGCTCACTCGCCGAACAGTCGATTGGTCCTCTACGAATGGCCGACATCGACGCAGTCCGCTCCATTGAGGATGTCACTCTCCGCAAGCGTGCACGCCACGTGATTTCAGAGAACAGTCGAGTCCGCGACTTTGCTTCTGCTCTCTCTACAGGTGACCTGGTTGCTGCAGGCTCACTGATGTTCGACAGCCACCGCAGTCTTGCCACCGACTTCGATGTGTCGACACCTCGAATGGATGCAGTTGTTGACGAGCTCTCTCGAACACCCGGTGTCATCGGAGCGCGCATGACTGGTGGAGGATTTGGTGGTTGTGTCGTTGCCGTCGTTGAAGAAGGTTGCAACGTCCCGGGCTGGCAAGTGTCGGCAGCTGACGGTACGTCAGTCTCTCAATAGACGTTGCTTCTGTCGGTCGAATTCGACTTGGGTGATGGTGCCGCGATCAAGCAAAGCTTCGAGTCGCTCTAGCTGACTCACCACATCATCAGCACCAGCTGATGGCGCTGCTGTGGGGGTGGTCGCTGCTCTCACCCTCGTAAGCACTGCGGAGTGGATGATGTTCTGCACTGCTTCTGGGTCGGGAATGTCGTCGATTTGTTGTTGACCCTGTTCACCACTCGACTCGATGAGAAGACTTCCAGCCTTCACGATTCGTTGAAAAATGGTCTGCGAAAAGTTCACATTCGATACCTTCTCGAGCAGCATCTCGACTCCATGACGAGCAACCACACCTTGTCTATATATAAGGCGTTGGTTCGTGAGCACCAGATATGTGGTTCGCCACTCCACTGCTCTTTTGATGAGCCATGCAGCCGACACGAGCATCGCCGCCCAGAACACATACGAGAGCAGGTCTCGCAGCCAAACGATGTCAATCTGCGCATTCACGACAAGGGCCCCAAAGAGGCAGGCAACAGTCACCAGGCCAGGTGACCCGAGGTACCACCAATGTGGGTTGATATCGAGTTGGATGACCTCATTGTCGTGCAAAAGGCGCGCGGGGAACGGCATGGCGCTCATGGTAGTCACCGCCTAAGTTGCATGACCGTGAACGACGTCGACGCTCTTCCTCTGGTTAGCCAGCGTCAACGTCATCTGCTGCTCGACGATCTCGACCCTGACCAATATGAAGCCGTTACGACTACTGCTGATGTCGTCGTTGTGCGTGCCGGAGCAGGCTCAGGCAAGACCACGGTGTTGACCCGCCGAATTGCGTGGAGGGTCGACACCGAGTCAGCCAATGCGCGTCACGTGCTGGCAATCACCTTCACACGACAGGCAGCCGGCGAACTGCGTCGTCGATTGCGCCAGTTGGCCGGAGAGACCGAACGTGAGTCACATCTCGTTACCGCCGGAACCTTCCACGCCGTTGCGCTCTCGTTACTTCGGCAACGACGAGAGGATCAGGGAAAGCAAATGCCCAATGTGCTTAACAATCGTTACGCACTTCTCTCGGCAGCTCGCGGCACCGAACGTCCCGGAGACGAGAGCTACGACATCTTGAACATGATCGATTGGGCACACGCACGCCTGCTGTCCCCTGCAGATGTGGTGAAGCGACTCTCCGCCAGCGAATGGCGGCTCAATATCACGATTAATTCATTCGCTGACATCTTCCATGCTTATGAGACCATGAAGCGTAAGCGTGGAGTTCTTGACATGAACGACATGATCTCACTCGTCGTCAAAGAAGCACGCGAGCAACCGCAGTTTGCGGATTCAATACGTTGGCAGTTTCGACATGTTCATGTTGACGAAGCACAGGACATGAACCCATTGCAATATGCGTTCCTCCAACTTCTCCTCGGGGACAGACCGGATGTATTTCTCGTGGGCGATCCGAACCAAGCCATTTACGGGTTTAACGGTGCGGATAACTCGCTCTTTGACGAATTGCCTGGCATTGACACACCTGCGACGATCATCAACCTTCCCTCGAACTATCGATGCTCACCACAAATCGTGACCGGTGCCGTGCACGTGCTCGCGAACGGATCGCAGCATGCTGACGCCGTCTCGCGGCGACACGACGGAAGAGCAATCGAACTCATTCGTTGCCAGGACGATGATGACGAACTACGCCAACTCACATCACATATAAAGAATCTTGCTTCCGACGGTTTCACGTGGAATTCCATCGCAGTTCTGGCCCGCACAAATCAACTTGCCACCAACATCGCTCGTGCCCTTACTGCTAATGACATTCCTCTGAAAGAAAGTCGGCTCGGTCAAGCGGAACAGGCGGCGCTATCTGAAGCGTCCGCGCTCGGTTCACGGCACGCCATGACGGCTTGGTCAAGTGACATTCTTGATCAGGAAACCCTCGACGAAGACGACGAACTTATTGTGCAACAGTCTGTGCGCGAGGTGGCTCTCAAAGTGCGCGAATACCTTGACGAGAATCGGCACGGAGTGGTTGACGGACGAAGTTTCGCCTCGTGGTTCAGCGGTGCCGGTCGCGAGGACGAAAGTACAGGAGTTGAAGTACTCACGTTTCACGCAGCAAAGGGGCGCGAATGGCCCGCAGTGCTACTCGCTGGTGTTGAACCCGGTCTCCTTCCGCATTCAAGCGCCCGCACCGACGAGGCAAAGCGCGAAGAGGCTCGGCTTGCATACGTTGCGTGCACACGTGCAGCCGACCGCTTACTGATCACTTGGGCCGACACTCGTGGAGGCAACCGAGCCGGACCAAGCCCACTGATACGTGGCATTCCCACTGGCGAATGGTCGCCTGCTCCGCCACCTGACTCTGTGAGAGAGCGCAATACCAAGCGACGTCAAACCAAGGATCCTCGAAAGACCGCGGTCATGACATGGCGCGCTCACGCCGCACGTGTTGCAGGACTTCCTGAACAATCTCTCATCACTGACTCCGAGATTGAGCGCATTCTTGCCACGCAAACCATTGACGAAGTGTCAATCATGACCGTGGTGGGAGAGCTTCGCGGAAGGCGTTTGGCCCCACGCATCATCGCAGCGTTAGATGGCGCCGATCACGATGAAGGTGTCTGACCCTCACCCTGCTCGGTAAACTTTTGAAGCAACGAGAGTTCACGATCGCGAAAGAGACGTGCCATCGTGTCTGCTTTCATCGACACGAATATTCCTGTTGCCTCGCAGCACAACGTGTCGCCCGCATGCAGAGTTCCGGTGGTGAAGATTTTTCTACCTTCAACAGACGTCATGTGACCCCGAAAGATCAATTCGGTGTTGAGCGGAGTTGGCTTTCGGTAATTGATGGACAAGTTGCCCGTCATTCCTGGTCGACCACTCAACGATTGAGCAAAGCCGAGGATCTCGTCGAAAACTGCCGCGATTAGACCTCCGTGCACATGCCCAGGAGGGCCTTCATATGGAGCTGTGAATGTCACTCGTGCCTCAACTGAGCGCGGCTCGCCGTCAATGATCTGCACTGTCACTGGTGGCGCCAGAGGATTCATGGCCCCCATGAAGGGTGAACGATCGAGGAATTGTCGTTGTGTCGGTGACACTTCGTCGGACTCTGGCGTGAACACGAGACGAAGTGCTTCTTCGACTTTGCGTGTCGCCTCTGCGAACTTTGCTTGGTCAGCTGTAGACACGAAGGCCTCTCGAATGAGATCACGCACCTGGTTGGTTAAGGCAACTTTTGCAAGCTCTAGCCCACTCATCCGTGATGCGCGTTCATGAAATGGCGGGAAGGACAACCCGACAGTGTTTGCCGACTCTGCAGTGTTTGAGAATTCTTCGCTCATTGGTCTTCTACTTTCCGATTTTCAACAACACCGGCGCATGATCACTCGGTTGTTCACCCTTGCGAGCATTTCGATCAATGATGGTCCATGTTGACTCTTCTGCCACTGCGCGCGTCGCGAGGATGAGATCGATGCGCATGCCGTGACCCTTGTGGAATGAACCTCCTCGATAATCCCACCAAGAAAAGATGCCAGCATCGTCATGGAAACGGCGGAAGGTATCTTCCAGCCCGAACTCACAGACCGTCTCGAGCACATCGCGTTCTGGCTGGCTCACATGAGTGGACCCCTCGAATTGGCTCACATCCCAAACATCTCGATCATCGGGTGCGATATTGAAGTCTCCAGCAACAATCACCTTGTCCGTCTTCTTGGCCGTGGCGTCAAGGTGCGCACGAAGGCGCGACATCCACGACAACTTGTAGGTGTAGTGGTCATGATCGAGTGCACGTCCGTTCGGCACATACACCGATGACACCTGCACTCCATCACATAGAGCTGTGATGATGCGGGCCTCTCCGTCTTGTTCGATGCCCGAGGCGAAGTTTGTGATGACATTCGACAGACCTACCTTGGAGACGATGGCGACTCCGTTCCATTGGCCTTGTCCGAAGTGAGCGCTCTCATAGCCAAGAGCCGAAATTGCTTCAGTGGGGAATTTGTCTTGCGCCAGTTTGGTCTCTTGAATGCACAACACATCTGGTGCCACGTCGGCCAACCATTCTTCGACGCGCGGCAACCGTGCCTTCAGTGAATTGACATTCCAGGTGGCTATGAGCACCCTCAAACCGTAGTGAACGGGCTATCTACTCAACGACCCTTGCGCGACGACTTTGTAGGTACCCCTTGCCGACCGCCCTGCTTCTTCGCGGTTTGTTTCGTTGGTGACTTTCTCTGTCCCGCAAGGGACGCTTTGGTCGTAGGTCGTTTCTTGGCTGGCGACGTTTTCTTGGGTGACTCTGTGGACTTCGTGGCTTCGACACGCCGCGACTTCTTCGAAGTCTTCTTACCGGGCGCGCTCTTGGCGACAGATTTCTGAGCCGATGGTGTCGACGCTGTGACCATTGAGGGCAAACCGAGTTCGATACTACGACGCGCAGGCGTAAACCCTGCAACGACAAGTTGCACTGCTTGTCCGATCACAAGATGGTCTCGAGCACTGCGCGGTGGCGGTGAGGCCAGAAGTCGAAGCGGAACATAGCCTCGAACCTCACCGATCGACACGGTGGCACCATGAGCCGAGTAGGCCTCAACTACTGCCTTCACTTGTGTGCCGACGGGACTCTTTTCGACGAATGTGAGAAATGGCAACACTTCGTTGACTGCGCGAGACGGTGTTGCACTCCGTGATGCGTTTCCAGTGCGAGACGAACCAGCAGCAACTTTCGTGGCAGGAGCGGGGGCTCGCAACGCGGGCGTCGAAGCGCGTGTTGTCGGTGGGGGTGCTTTGGGTACAGGCATTGGTTGCGATGCAGCATCACTCACTTTGCGTGGTGCCTTCTCCACCACTGCTCCGCTCTTCACTGAACGACGACTTGTTGCTCCACGAACCGGCAGGCGCTCGACAAAGACCCAGCCGACATGTGGCACAGGCTTGCCACCAATCAATCGACCAGGAGTGAAGAGCCAGGGGTACTTGCCGTGAAACTCTTGGTAACTGTCATTCGACAGAATCGCGCCCTTCACTTTTTCAGCGACCGACAGCACGAAGGCGTCCCCGCGACCAATTGCGCCGGCAGGTGGCGCAACGAGTTCATTGTTCGAAATTGCTTCCTCGAAATCGCGCAGTTCCTTCTTATGGATGCGATATCCGAAGGTGGCGTCGACGATGACGGTCACCTTTGTCTTCGGAAACTCCTTCATAAAGGCGAGCACTGCCTCATTCAATTGGGCGAGGCTGGGCTGGCTACGACCCTCGGTTGCGATGTTTGACCCATCGACGATCACGTGCTCTTGCATGGTCTCGCCAGTCAACCACCCGTAGGCCCCATTGGCCCGTCTCCCCTACGCTGACCTGGTGACTGGGTCCCAATTTTCGGCAATTTTGTGGGATTTCGGGGGCGTGATCATCTCAAGCCCCTTCGAGGCATTCAACATATTCGAGAACGACCACGGCCTACCGCAGGACTTCATCCGCTCGGTGAACGCCCATAACCCCGACTCCAACGCGTGGGCTCGGCTCGAGCGAAGCGACATCACGCCACATGAGTTCGACGAACTGTTCGCGACAGAGAGCCAAGCTCGTGGACATCGTGTTCAAGGTCGCGAAGTGTTGGCACTGCTGTATGGCACACCTCGCGAGCGGATGGTGCGTGCTCTTGACGTCGTGCGCGATGCCGACTTCATCATCGCGTGCCTCACCAATAATGTCGCGACCCCCACCTCAGATAGCGACTCGCGGAGTGACCGTCCAGTTGAGATGCAACAGATACTCGCCAAGTTCGATTATGTGGTGGAGAGCAGCAAAGTAGGTGTGCGAAAACCCGACACCAAGTTCTACGAAATTGCGTGCACCACAGTCGGCACAACGCCAGACCGTTGCGTCTTTCTCGATGATCTCGGTGTCAACTTGAAGCCAGCAGCAGCGCTAGGCATGCACACCATCAAAGTGGTTGACCCTGACACGGCACTCAACGAGCTTGCCAAACTACTGGGCCTTCCACTCTGAACTACTCAGGCACCTTCAAAAGTTGCGTCCATCAGATCAGCAAGTTCCTGATCATGAATGGTCTTTGAACCAGTTGCTGGGCTTCCTGATTCGACACGAGCGACATGCCGCAAGTCGTAGCCCTGTTCCTTCAAACGCCAGATGCGGTGCTCAACGAAATGCCACGGGCCCATGTTCTCTGGCTCTTCTTGCAACCACACCACTTCACGTGCTGACGGGTATGTCTTGAGAATCGCTGTGATTTGCTCGAGCGGGAATGGATACAACTGTTCGACACGCACGACCGCCACCTTGCTGCCACGCTTGTCTCGCTCTGCCATGGCGTCCCATGCGACTTTGCCACTGCAAAGAACAACTCGGGTGACAGCGTTTGGATCGCCAGCTCTTGGGTCGTTCAGTACTTCTTGGAACGAGCCCGAAGTGAACTCTTCGACACGCGAGCGGCTTTCCTTCATACGAAGTGGCTGCTTCGGCGTAAAGACGATGAGAGGTTTGCGAATGTCACGGTGCAACTGACGGCGCAACAAATGGAAGTACTGCGCTGCAGTCGTGGCGTTGGCAACCTGGATATTGTCCTCGGCGCACATCTGCAGGAACCGTTCGATACGACCCGATGAGTGCTCGGGACCTTGTCCTTCGAAACCGTGTGGCAACAGCAACACGAGACCGTTTTGTTGATGCCACTTGTCTTCCGCTGCCACCAAGTACTGGTCAATCACGATCTGGGCGCCGTTCACGAAGTCGCCGAATTGGCCTTCCCACATCACGAGCGCGTTGCGGTTCGCATGCGAGTAGCCGTACTCGAAACCAAGTGCTGCGTATTCCGACAACAATGAGTCGTACACCCAGAAGCGACCTGTTGCTCCGTCGAGGTGTTTCAAGGGCAGGAAAGTGTCTTCATTGACAGTGTCGACGAGCGATGCATGTCGGTGACTGAACGTGCCACGACGTGAATCTTCTCCTGCAAGACGCACGTCGAAACCCTCGAGCAATAACGAGCCGAAAGCCAGCGCCTCGCCAACCGCCCATTCAAAGTCACCGTCGATTTGGTACGCCTTCTCGCGTGCCTCGAACTGGCGCATGAGTTTCGGATGGACATTGAAGCCGTCGGGGTACTTGGTGAGCGAATAGAAGATTTTCTCGATGGCGTTCTTGTCGACGCCGGTGTTCACGTGAGGCAACACACCGAGCGGTGCCGGCGGACGGGCTGCTTTGACTTTCTCCGGGGCCTTTTGTCGCGTGTCGTCGAGTGCTGCCTGCAGTTTCGACTGGTAGTCCTGCAGGGTCTGCTCGGCAACGTCGAGACTGATGTCGCCACGCTTCACCAGGTGCTCGACGTACATCTTGCGCACGCTGCGCTTCTCGGCAATCGCCCTGTACATGAGTGGTTGCGTATAACTCGGGTCGTCACCTTCGTTGTGGCCATGCAGTCGGTAACACATCAGGTCGATGACGACGTCTTTGTGGAACTTCTGTCGGTACTCGTACGCAAGCCGTGCGACACGTGCACATGCCTCGGGGTCATCGCCATTCACGTGGAAGATTGGCGCTTGCACACTTTTTGCGACATCGGTGGCGTACAACGATGAACGTGCGAACTTCGGTGACGTAGTGAAACCGATCTGATTGTTCACCACGAGGTGAATGGTTCCACCGACGCGGTATCCGTTGATGTCGCTCATCGCAAGACCCTCGTACACAACACCTTGACCCGAAAAGGCTGCGTCGCCGTGCATGAGAATCGGGATCACGCTGTACAGCAGTGGTGGCTGTATCGCGTCCTGTTTGGCGCGCACCATTCCAAGAACCACACCGTTCACGGTCTCTAGGTGGCTAGGGTTGGCGGCGAGTTCGACGTCAATGAAGTTGCCGTTCGCCGACACATACGTGCCGTGCGCACCGAGGTGGTACTTCACGTCTCCGCTTCCCTGCACGGAATCGGGGCTCAAGTGTCCCTCGAACTCTTTGAAGAGTTGTGAGTAGTCCTTACCCATCACGTTGACGAGCATGTTGAGTCGACCACGGTGTGGCATACCGAACACAACACCGTGCATTCCATCGTCGGCGGCTGAGCACAAGATCTCGTCGACCATCGGAATCATCGACTCCGCACCCTCGAGCCCAAACCGCTTTGTGCCGACATACTTGGTGGCAAGGAACTTCTCGAATGCCTCGGCTGCATTCAGGCGCTCAAGAATGCGCAACTTCTCATCGAGTGTGGGCGTGAAGGTGATGCCTTCCACTTTGGACTGAATCCACTTCTGTTCCGCGGTGTCCTGGATGTGCATGTATTCGATACCGACGGTGCGGCAATATGCGTCTCGCAGCACACCGAGCAGTTCGTCGAGCTTCATCTTGGTGCTGCCAGCAACACCGCCCGTCAGGAATTCCCGCTCAAGATCCCAGATGGTGATGCCGTAAGTAGCTGGGTCCAATTCGGGTGGCAACACTGGCTCTTTCCAGTGCAACGGGTCGAGATCTGCAATGAGATGGCCGCGAACACGATGCACTCGCACGAGGGTGCCCACTTGCATCTGCTTGTGCATGAGCGACTCTTCGCGATTCAGCGGACTGACGTCGGTGCGCCACTCCACCGCTTGATACGGAATGTCGAGGCTGCGGAAAATGGAATTGAAGAATTCGTGCTCGCCGAGCAGACATTCATGAACATGCTTCAAGAACGCGCCGCTCTCGGCGCCTTGGATGATGCGATGGTCATACGTGCTGGTGACCGTGACAACCTTGGAGACACCCAATGCGTTCAGCGTTGCCTCATCACTGCCCTGAAATTCGGCCGGGTAATCAATGGCACCGACACCGACGATGACACCTTGCCCCGGCATGAGCCGTGGAACGGACTGAACCGTTCCGATCATGCCTACGTTCGTGAGGCTGATGGTGGCGCCTTGGTAATCGTCAACTGTGAGCTTGTTGGACTTGACCTTGCGAATGATGTCGTCATAGGCCACCAAGAATTCTGCGAACGACATCACATCAACTGCGCGAAGCACTGGAACAACGAGCGAACGACTGCCATCGGGCTTTTCCATGTCAACGGCAAGACCAATGTTGACGTGCGGGTTGCGCGCCACTTGCGGCTTTCCATTCGCATCTGGCACGAACGAGTTGTTCATGTTCGGCACTGCATCTGCGATTGAACGCACAATTGCGTAGGCAATGAGGTGCGTGAACGAGACCTTGCTCAGCCCGTGTCGCGAACGGTAGTCATTGATGACCTTGCGGTTGACTTCAAGCAATCGTGCGGGCACATTGCGGAAACTTGTCGCGGTGGGCACAGTGAGGCTGCGCTCCATGTTCGTGACGATGGTGGCACCAACTCCGCGAATGGGTTCCGGAGTGACACTTGTAGCGACTGCCGGTGCCGGCGCAGAAGAGGCTCCGCGCGCACTCGAACCATTGGTAGCGACAGACGGTGCAGGGGTGGCGGTAGTTGCGACACCGTTCGAAGCGGCAGGGGCAGCTGTTGGTGGCGCAGCAGGGGCAGGCGTCGCGATGGCACCGTTGCTCGTTGACATGATGCTTCGGTAATCACTGAAAAACTCGCGCCATGCGTCACTGACAGATGTGGGATCAGCGGTGTACTGCTCGTACATCTCCTCCACGAGCCATGAATTGGCTCCAAAATCCTGCTGTCGATCGGCGGTGTCAGTCATGTGCTGCCTCGAATGTGGTTGCGTGAACGTCGTTGTCCCGCGTAGTCAATGGTAGTTGTGAAATTTGTCCTCGCTCATGCCACACGAGCGCCTTTTCTGTAAATTTAGGGACATGTCTGGCATCTCTTCTCGCGTCAAAACCTTCACCCTCGGGGCCGGGCTCGTTGCTGCCGTTGCGGCATGCGGCGGTGGGTCATCAGCACCTGCTGAAACCGTGCCTGCCGGTGCGCTCGTCGTAAAGGCGGTGCCGACACTTCGCTTTGATGTCGAGAAATACGGACCCGTGCCAGCGGGTGACATCACCTTCGGCTACGTGAATGAAGACTCGATTCGCCATACATTGATCATCGCGGAAGACGACCAGAAGGTGCCGAACTTCAAATTGGTGGTCAACAAGAAAAGTGACGTCGACTCTGGTCCGGTCACGCTCGAGGCCGGCACGTACACCCTCATCTGTGACGTTCCTGGCCACAACAACATGAAGGCGACACTCGTCGTTGAATAAATTCAGCTGACGTCGTTCGAGAACTGAAAAGGACCGCCCCGTGGGGCGGTCCTTTTGTTTGCATCAAAGTGATGCGAAATATCAGGCGAGCAAGAACTCTGACAGTAGCCAGAGCACCAACCACAAGACACCACCAGCGATGAGGGCGTTCTTGTGGCTCTCGTATGGCCACAGCAACTTGTTCGTTGCGGCAGTTCCGCCGAGTAGCCCGAGAGCGTTGATCTGCAGAACTGCGATGATGACCACTGACACAATGAAGAATGTCCAGGCGTTGCTTGAAGTCGCATCGCCAAACGCGCCACTGTAGAAGTGCGCCGCACCAACCATGTAGAAGAGCATCGAGAACGAGAAGATGAAGTTCTGACGTGACGCGAGCAGTGCCTTTCGTCCCGCGGCAGCAGCTGACGGGTCGGCCTCTTTGCCGGCGAGCACGTTTGCAGCGTTTGCGAGCACAACCTTCTGGTTCTTCCAAATAATCATCCACACGTTCGCCGCCATCAGAATGCCGAGCACCATGCCAACAGAGATTGCGACGTTGTGTCCGATTCCGGCACTGCTGCCCTCGCCCATGAAGTTCTCGAAGTAGTTCTCCACCAAACCGGTGATGAGAATGCCAGTGACGAGCGTGGCGATTGCGGCCCAGCGGAACCACCACAGCGCACGGCGCGCAATCTGGTCGATGGTGATGTTTCGCGCCTTGCCTTCGTCGCCGTAACCGGCGAGACCTGGCACTTGCACGAGGTTGAAGTAGTACAACAACCCAATCCAACAGACACCGGCCACGACGTGCAGCCACCTGAAGGCGAAGTTGCCGAGGTAGTCGCGAGTGAGAAGTTCGAGAGCAATCATTGTTGGGTATCCCCCTTGGTGACGCGCCGCCTTGTCGACGGGCGAAAAGACGGTATCACCGCATCGACAAGCCCACGGGGACTGTCGGCGGGTAGTTTGGGAGGACCGTGGCTCACGAGTTCATCTACACCTGTTACAAACTCGGCCGTTTTTACCCGCCCGACCGCACTGTGCTGGCGGACATCTCGCTGTCCTTCTACCCCGGCGCAAAGATCGGCGTCATTGGGTCGAACGGCTCGGGAAAGTCGTCACTTCTGCGCATCATGGCCGGTATCGATGACGGCTTCACTGGTGAGGCCCGGCTTACCCCCGGATTCACCGTCGGCCTGCTCGAACAAGAACCCCAACTCGACGCCACCAAAGACGTGCTCGGCAATGTCATGGATGGCGTTGCTCCAGTGCGCGACCTTCTCGCGCGCTACGAGGAAGTCATGGCCATGTGGGGTGACCCCGATGCCGACTACGAAAAGGTTGGTGCACTCCAGGCCGAGTTGGAAGACAAAATCGCCGCTGCCGACGCGTGGAGTTTGGAGCGCAATGTCGAAATTGCGATGGACGCCTTGCGGTGTCCACCAAACGATGCCGATGTCACAAAGTTGTCAGGCGGTGAACGTCGACGAGTGGCGTTGTGCAGGCTGCTTCTCAGCCGACCTGACTTATTGTTGCTCGACGAACCAACGAACCACCTCGACGCCGAGAGCGTCGACTGGCTCGAGCGCTTCTTGCAGGAGTACCACGGCACTGTCGTTGCCATCACGCACGATCGCTACTTCTTGGACAATGTGGCTAAGTGGATCCTCGAACTTGATCGCGGACGTGGATTCCCCTTCGAAGGCAACTACACCGGATGGCTCGAGCAGAAACAAACGAGACTTGCGCAAGAGGAAAAGCAGAGCGAGTCGCGCGCACGCACTCTTGCTCGCGAACTCGAATGGGTGAAAATGTCGCCCAAAGCTCGTCAAGCAAAGGGCAAGGCACGCATCGCGGCATACGACAAGTTGCACGCCGAGGCGCTCGCCGCCGAACGTGGTCCTGACCGACTTGAAATCGCCATTCCTGCTGGCCCACGCCTCGGCGACACGGTCATCCAAGTGGAAAACCTCAGCAAAGGTTTCGGCGACCGACTACTCATCGAAGATCTTTCCTTTTCTCTTCCACCAGCTGGCATCGTCGGCATCATCGGCCCGAACGGAGCAGGTAAGACCACGCTGTTCCGCATGCTCACTGGTCAAGAAGCTCCGACATCGGGAAGCATCACGGTCGGTGACACGGTGGTGCTCAGTTACGTCGACCAAAGTCGCGACTCATTGAACGACGACGCATCGGTCTATGAAGAGATAACCGGTGGCGTCGAACACATGAAAGTCGGTGGACGCGAAATTCACGGCCGTGCGTATGTGGCCAGTTTCAACTTCAAGGGCAGCGACCAACAAAAGCGTGTTGGTGACTTGTCTGGTGGAGAACGCAACCGCGTACACCTCGCCAAACTGTTGAAGCGTGGCGGAAACGTGCTTCTTCTCGACGAACCAACAAACGACCTCGACGTCGACACATTGCGTGCACTTGAAGATGCCCTTGAATCGTTCCCCGGTTGCGCAGTTGTCATCAGTCACGATCGCTGGTTCCTCGACAGAATCGCTACACACGTCCTTGCTTTCGAAGGCGACAGCCAAGTGCGTTGGTTCGAAGGCAACTTCAGTGAGTACGAATCGTGGCGTCGCAAGGAACTTGGCTCTGCCGCAGAGCAACCTCACCGCATCAAGTACAAGCCTCTCGCTAGGTAATCGGCCGAGCCGTGAAGTCACTCCGACTGCTGTGCGCGATTATCTTCGTGGGCGGAATCGCCGGCATGATCGTGTCGTCGATTGCCGGCAACAATGAGGGCTGGGTGCTCACTTTCGGTGGCACAACTGCGCTCGCTGCGGTCGTATTGCTTGCGGCCACTGCCGTCACGCGCACGCAACGTGTTGATGTGTTCAGTGATGCACTTGCCGAACGCATCGAGGCACGTATCGCCGAACTCGTGGCACAAGGAGCTGACGAAGAAACAGCGCGCCAACTGGTGAAAGACACCATCTCATTGGTGCGCGGTGTGCAGTGACCGACGAAGCAATTGATATGTCGCTGTGGCGGAACTTGAACGACCATGAATTAGCGAAAACGCTTGCGCGTGAGGCAGGTCGCCAGCTTCTCGCCCACCGCACATCTCTCGTTGCCAAAGGCACCACCATGTGGACGCTCAAAGACACCGGCGACATGCTCGGCCATCGTTTCTTGATGACTGGTCTTCGCGAAGCTCGCCCCAATGATGCCGTGTTGTCGGAAGAAGGCGCCGACGACGCACGACGTCTCTCAGCCGATCGAGTGTGGATCATCGACCCGCTCGACGGAACGAACGAATACGGCGAGGGACGTGCCGACTGGGCCGTTCACGTTGCGTTGTGGGAGCAAGGCCAACTCACCGCAGGCGCAGTGTCATTGCCTGCAATCGACGAGGTGTTCTGCACTGACCCGGCTCCCACTGTTGGTGCTAGAGAGTCAGAACGACCGCGACTCGTGACGTCTCGCAATCGGGCACCGTATTGCGCTGTCATCGTGGCCGAAGACTTGAACTGTGAAGCGCTTCGCCTTGGTAGCGCGGGTGCGAAGGCGATGTCAATCGTCATGAACGAGGCCGACATTTATCTTCATGACGGCGGCATGCATCAGTGGGATTCAGCTGCCCCTGCTGCCGTTGCTGCTGCCGCAGGACTACACGTCAGTCGAATCGACGGCACGCCGCTCATCTACAACGATCGCGACACGTGGCTTCCCGACTTGTTGGTGTGTCGCAAGGAACTTGCAGAACCCGTACTCGAGTCCCTCTGGGGCAAACGGAGTCGATGACACTTCGAGCTGCTGCGAGTCACCAACGCGGCTCATGCTCGCCAAGAGTTGGCACGGCTCGCGGACGCACCATGTAACCACCAAAGTCGATCGGACTGTTCGCTGCGCGGAACGGTTCATCTCCCTCTCGCGGTGTCATGTCGACAAGGCCTTCATTGAGAATCACTTGCGGGTCTTCCAAGGTGTCGCCGATGGTGTTGATCGGCGCCCACCACACATCGTGGGCGTCGAGAATCTTCGTCAGTTCGTCGCGCGTGTAGCGAGCAAAAACTTCATCGAGCAGCGCCACGATCGCTCCTCCATTTTCTTTGCGACTCCTAGCCGTTGCGAAACGAGGATCGTCGAAGAGATCTTCACGTCCGATGGCACGAACAACGTTTGGCCAATGTCGGTCAGCTTCAAGCCCGAGCAACCAGAGCCCTCGCCCATCACCCGTGCGATACGGGTTGATGAGTGGCGTTCGACTGTCTTCTCGATGTCGTGCACTCTCAACTCGCCCGAAGCGAAGGTGCACACCAAGAGTCCAACTGTTCGCATACACACCTGCACGCAAGAGGCTGGTGTGCACCAAGCGTCCACGACCGGTACGAGTGCGGTCGAACAATGCGGCAGCGATGCCAGACACCAACGTGATTGCTGTGACGTGATCGCCCACCCCACCTCCGAGCATCGACGGATACGCATCTAATGGCACCGTGTTCTGTGCCAATCCGGATCGAGCCCAAAACGCACCAACGTCATAACCAGCGCGAGCAGCATCGGGGCCGCTTTGCCCGTAGCCAGTGAGCAACGCATAAATGAGGTTGGGGAACTTCTCGGTCAACGTTTCGGGGTCAAGCCCCAAGCGTGCGAGCGATGGCAAACGGATGTTGGTGAGAAAGACATCAGCGTCTTTGATGAGCGACAACAGCGTGCTGCGATCGTCTTCGTTCGCCACATCGAGCACAACGGAACGCTTGCCGCGGTTGTCCATTTCAAAGGGCGGCGTCGGTAAGTCGCCAACAGTGCCTAGTGCGGCAAAAATGTGCCGAAGTGGATCGCCCGTTGGTGACTCGACCTTGATGACATCAGCACCCCAATCGGCCATGACGCCACCAGCAGCGGGGCCCGCAACCATCACACCAAGTTCGACGACGCGCACACCTGCCAACGGACCAGGCGTGCGCTTTTCATCATGGTCTTTGCTCATTCGCGTGACAATAACCCTCGTCACATGAGCAATCGTCCTCACGACGAGACGCCGTCAGACGCAAACGGGCAGACTTCAGAGGTGAGCGTTACTCCCCACGCTCCGGCGGCTGATTTGGCCTTCGGCGCATTCTCTGATCAACCACCGTGGATTCTCGACCCTGCTGGGTCAGCGTGGACAGAGGTCGCCATCGATCTTCGCTCTGCAGCACAACGTGAAGTTCCCACCTTGACAAAGCGTCGTGTCCTGCCTCCCCTTCGCCGCTTGGTCGTCGTCGTGTATCGACTCGGACGTGCCATTGCGCCCTGGTATTTGCGTCGACGCGGCGTCTTGTGGTTCTCAACATTCGACACTCCAGAAGAGTCACGTGCCGATCTCTCGCGTCGACTTCGCATGGCCATCGAGAAACTCGGCGCTACCTACATCAAGCTTGCTCAGATCATCAGTAGTGGTGAAGGCTTGTTTCCAGAAGAACTCGTGGGTGAGTTCAAGAAATGTCGCGACCAAGTGCCGGCCGAGACTTTCGCTGATGTGTTGCGCACTGTCGAACGTGACTTGGGGGCTCGCCTGTCTGATGTGTTCGCGACTTTCGACACCACGCCACTCGCAGCGGCCTCGATTGCGCAGGTACATCGAGCAACTCTGCGAACCGGCGAAGACGTGGTTGTGAAGGTACAGCGCCCCACGGTGTCTGACCGAGTGCGTGAAGACCTCAAAGTCATGTCGTGGATTGCACCTCTGATGATTGGCCGCATTCCTGTGGCTGCGCTTGCAAATCCACCCGCGTTGGTGGAGTTGTTCGCCGAGACCATCGTTGAAGAGCTGGACTTCCGGATGGAGGCAGCGAACATGGTTGACGTTGCAACGATGCTGCGTGAGTTGGACCAGAACGGATATGTCGTGCCGCGACCACATCCTGAACTTGTCACGAAACGAGTTCTGGTGATGGAGCGTCTCGAAGGCTTCAACTTCGACGATGTGGCTGGTATGCACAACGCCGGCATCGATACTGAAGCCGTCATCAGAACCGGAATGATCGCGTTCATGGAGGGTGCGCTCATCCGCGGCGTATTCCATGGCGACCTTCACGGCGGCAACTTGTTCGTCATGGCCGATGGACGCACGGCATTGCTCGACTACGGCATTGTGGGCCGCCTGAGCGACGTACGGCGTCTCGCTTTTCTCAAACTCATGCTCGCTGCAACCACGAATGATCTTCGTGGCCAAGTGGCAGCACTTCGCGATCTCGGCGCCTTACCCCTCGACACCGTCATCGATGACGTCATCATCGACCTGCGACTCGCAGAACCAATCGACCCGACGACATTGTCGGGTGAAGAGTTGGTGAAGGAAGTTCAGCGCGTGGTGAAGTCGTTGCTCGCCTACGGCGCAAAGTTGCCAAAAGAACTCATGCTGTACGTGAAGAACATGGTGTTTCTCGACGGCGCAATCGCACGGCTCGCCCCCGACCTTGACCTCTTGGCTGAGGTCGCCAACATCACCCTCGTCTTCACTCAACGACACGGTGAGCGACTTGGCAAGGAATTGGGCATCGACCCGACTGCCGTCGAATTCAATTTCGACAGTGTCAAAGCGAGCCTTGGAGTCGATGTCGCGACTAACTCGCTCACCTACCGCGAATTGCAGAAGCGTCGCGAGCTCATTCAGAAGCGCATGCGCGATTACGTCGTCTCCTGACAGTCTCTCTACATTTGAGACGAGCACGGGGTCGCCGTGCACGAGGAGGACGCGAACATGAGGCTGGTTATTGCTCGATGTTCAGTGTCTTACGCCGGTCGTCTCGAGTCAACATTGCCAGAGGCGAACCGTCTCATCATGGTGAAGGCTGATGGTTGCGTTGCTATTCACGCTGACGGTGGTGCATACAAACCACTCAATTGGATGAACGCCCCCAACACAATCACCGAATTCGGTGATCGATGGGAAGTGACGAACACCAAGGGTGAGACCCTCACGATCTTTCTTCGCGAAGTACTCAGCGATTCGGCACATGAGCTTGGCGAGGACCCTGGCTTGTCGAAAGACGGTGTCGAAGCTCATCTACAAGAGCTCTTGGCTGCGTTACCGGAACATATTGAAAGTGGACTGCGCCTCGTACGACGGGAATACCAAACGGCAATCGGACCTGTTGACTTGCTCTGTCGCGACGAACAAGGCGACACCGTCGCGATTGAAGTGAAGCGCCGGGGCGACATTGATGGCGTCGAACAGTTGGCTCGCTATCTCGAATACTTGCGCCGCGACCCCGCTCTGGGGTTGGTTCGCGGCATCTTCGTTGCCCAAAGCATCAAGCCACAAGCTCGCACACTCGCCGAATCTCGCGACATCGCATGCGTTGAAGTGGACTACGACGTGCTTCGCGGTAACAAGCCGGCAGATCTCACCCTCTTCTGACAAGATGGCAAACGTGAAAATTGGTCTTCAATTCGACTTGCGCAATCCGGAACAATTCCATCGACCGATCAACCGCGTCTATGACTTTGCAATCGAAGTCTGTCAAGAAGCTGAGCACCTCGGCATCGACTCTGTGTGGTTCTCAGAACATCATCTCTTTGCCGACGGATACCTACCCCGACCTCTCACAATGGCCGCTGCAGTCGCTGCGCGCACAAAGTCCATACGTATCGGAACAGCGATCCTTTTGGGCCCACTACAACCGGCTGCAGCTCTCGCCGAAGATGCGGCCATCGTTGACATTCTCAGCAATGGTCGGCTCGAACTTGGGCTCGGAGCCGGCTACCGAGTGCCTGAATTCGATCTGTACGGCGCCAACCTGAAGACTCGCTACTCAACCAACGATGATCGCGCGAAACAGATACGTGCGATGTGGTCCCCCGAATCGCCAGTCACCCCAAAACCTGTGCAGCAGCACATTCCCATTTGGATGGGATACGGAGGACCACAAGGCGCACGCCGTGCAGGAATTCTCGGAGAAGGATTGCTCACACCAAAGGGTGAGATGTGGCCGCACTACAAAGCTGGTCTTGAAGAGGCCGGCCACGACGTGTCGATAGCGCGCATGGGAGGTTCCATTCAAGGTTTCGTGTCCGACGACCCAGATCGTGATTGGCCCGTCGTGCGTGAGCATGTTCGACACATGTTCGACACGTACAAGGCAGCAGGTGTCGAAGGCACCGACTACCCCACACCTCGCCCAGTTGACCCTGAACGACTGCTCAACAAACCTGAGAGCTCATCGATGTCGTCGTTTGCGTATGGAATAGCCGACGTGATTGCTGACCACATGAAACAAACAGCAGCGGATGCCCCCGTTGACACCATGTTCTTGTGGGCGTCTATTGCAGGCATGCCTGAGGACATGGTCATGCGTCATGTGCAGACCATTGCAACCAAGTTGAAGCCGCTTCTCGCTTAGTCGAAGCGAACGAGTCCTTGGTCGAGAACCACTCGATCGCCAACTGATGTCGTGAACACGGCTTGTCCGGCTTCTGTTTTCCAGATGCGAACCGTCAGTGCTTCACCAGGAAGTACGGGGGAAGCAAAACGACCTTCGATATGACGGAACTTGTCTGAGTCGCCGCCGCACAGTGAATGAAGAAGTGCGCGACCGGTGAATCCGTAGGTGCAGAGTCCGTGAAGAATCGGCTGATCAAACCCGCCCATCTTTGCGAATGAAGGGTCGCTGTGCAGAGGGTTCCGGTCGCCGTTCAAGCGATACACCAATGCCTGGTCTTTGGTCGTCTGATACGTCACTTCGAAATCAGGAGCACGATCTGGTGGAACGTTCTGGGGACCACTGGGACCACGGTCGCCACCCCATCCGCCTTCCCCACGAATGAACAGCGAGTTCGTCGACGTCCACAAGGTCTTTCCGTCAGCCTTGTCGACTGCATCCGTAGCCGTGACCACGACGGCAGCCTTTCCTTTGTCGTGCATCGCCACGATGCGTCCGGTGAGCACCGCAGTTCCGGACACCGGAATCGGTCGATGCAATGTCACGGCCTGCTGACCATGAACCAACATCGCTGGGTTGAAGGTTCCGATCTTCGACATGGCGCCCATTCCGCCTGATGTCACGACAACCGGGAATGTTGGCAACACTTTCTGCGACACATCTTTCGTGTTCTCTGTCGTGTACTGAAGTTCCTCTGTTCCGGCACCGACACTCACTGCATAAAGCAATGCGTCCTTGCTGGTCCATGTGGCTTCGCCTGGTTCACCTACTGAACCGACTGCATCAGGATTAAGTGGCATGTTCGTGTATCTCCGTGTGTGATGTTGTGTGATGTTGTGCGATATGTATTTGGGTGTGTTGCTGTCAGAATCAGGCGGGCTGAGGCGGGTGGCCGTCTTCGCCGTTCATGCCGGCGTTCTTGCGAGCCTTTGACAACAGTTCTTCAACAATCGGGCCGAGTGCTTCAGCATCGTCAACCGGCTTGACGCGTGGACCTCGGTGCCAACCTTCCGCGATTGCAAGCACCTGCCCACTTGCCTCGAATACACGGCCGGTGACATGGGCTGCCTCAGGTGATGCGAGCCACGTTGCAATCGGAGCAATCCATCGAGGAGAGCGCATGTCACGCTCAGCATCGTTTGCAGGGGCAGCGCTCAAGTTCTCTGTCATTCGCGTGAGCGCCACCGGTGCAACGGCGTTGACTGTGACGTTGTAACGCGCAAGCTCGAGCGCAGCGATGACGGTGAACGAAGCGATACCCGCCTTGGCTGCGCCGTAGTTGGTCTGTCCGGGATTTCCATAAATACCTGACACCGAAGTGGTGTTGATGATGCGACCGCTCACCGGTTTCCCGGCTTTGTGTTGCTCACGCCAATACGCAGCGGCATGACGTGCCGGAGCAAACGTGCCCTTCAAGTGCACCTTGATGACCGCGTCCCATTCCTCTTCAGTCATGTTGGTCAACATTCGGTCGCGCAGGATGCCGGCGTTGTTGATGACAACATGGAGATCACCGAAAGCGTCGACTGCGGTGTCGATCAGTCGCTTGGCGCCATCCCATGACGAGACGTCATCACCGTTAGCAACCGCTTCACCACCCATTGCGGTGATTTCATCGACTACCTGCTGGGCGGGTGACTTGTCGTCCCCGGTACCGTCCATATTTCCACCGAGGTCATTCACCACGACCTTGGCACCGTGACGCGCGAGGCTCAACGAGTGTTCGCGTCCGATTCCGCGCGCGCCGCCAGTGACAACCGCGACACGTCCTTCACACAATCGAGCCATTGTTCTTCTCTCCCGTCTTGGAGCGTGAGTGCAATCCGGCTTTCATCATAGGAACGACTGCTCCAACGGGACTTATCGACGACACAGACCTAACCTCTTGCGTCGTGCCCCTCACAGTCACCATCGTCGGCGGCGGCCCCGCAGGAAGTGCAGCCGCGATTTCACTGACTCGGACTGGTCACCGCGTGACCATCATCGACAAGGCGACCTTCCCGCGCGACAAGTGTTGCGGCGACGGCCTCACCACCGGTGCTCTGCGCATCCTCGACGAGCTCGGGTTCGACCGGTCGCGAGTCGCCGACTGGCAGCCGTGTCACGAGATCGAACTTCGCACACCGTCTGGTCGAAGAGTCTCGCTAGATCTTCCGACCTCACAAGGGCTCTTCGCCGCCATCGCCCCACGACAACAGTTGGACCAAGCATTGTTGAATCAAGCAAGAGATGCAGATGCCGTTGTTCATGAGGGAACAACATTCACCTCCGTAGATCGCAACGATGACTGTGTGCGCATCTCATGCATCGATGCCCAGGGTGCGACAGTCACCTTTGAATCTGACTACCTCATCGCAGCAGACGGCATGTGGTCACCAGTTCGCAAATTCCTCGGTGTTGGCATCGACAGTTACCTCGGTGAGTGGCACGCGTTCCGCCAATACGTCAGCAACGTCACAGGTGATGCACGCACCAAACTCATCGTCTGGTTCGAACCAGATCTGCTCCCTGGATATGCGTGGTCATTCCCGTTACCGGGCAATCGAGCCAACATCGGTTTTGGGGTGTTGCGCAACGCCGGACACAGCGTGCAATTCATGAAGAATGCATGGAACGACTTGAAGCAACGTGAGCACGTGATCGCAGCCCTCGGGCCCGATGCGGTGTTTGAGGACCGCCATACAGCGTGGCCCATTCCTGCCCGAGTCAATGACGCAACAAAGACGCTCGGACGTGTGCTCTTCGTCGGTGATGCAGTGTGCGCGACTGACTCGCTGACGGGCGAAGGCATCGGTCAAGCACTGTTGACTGGCCAAGTAGCTGCCGAAGCAATCCACAACCACGGCAATAGTGCGGCGGAGGTGTGCAGCGCATACGAGAAATCGATGAGTCACCACTTCTACGCAGACCATCGCATGTCAACACTGCTCGGGAAGGTTCTCGCGCGCCGCCGTGGCGCAGAGGGTGCACTTCGAATCGTCAACATGAATTCATGGACTCGCCGAAATTTTGCTCGGTGGATGTTCGAGGACGAGCCACGCGCTGCATTATTCACCCCAGACCGATGGCACAAAGGCTTTCTTAAACGACCCGGGGCATTCATCGACTGAAGTCAGCGCACTACGGTTGTCGTTCATGCGCACACGACTCACCGAACTCCTCGACATCGAACTACCGGTGATGCTCGCCGGCATGGGTGGCGTCTCTTACCACCACTTGGCTGCCGCGGTCTCTGAAGCAGGTGGCATCGGAACATTGGGCGCATCGACAATGGACATGGCGACGCTTCGCAACGAAATTGCTGAAGTGAAGAAGCTCACGGCAAAGCCCTTTGGTGTTGACCTACTCACTGCATCGCCCCAACATGTCGAAGATGGCGTGCGCGAGATCATTGCTGGTGGGGCTCGTATCTACGTTGCAGGACTGGGTGTGCCACGCGATGTCATCACTGAACTACACAAACACAACATCTTGGTTGGCTCGATGTGCGGCAAAGTTCGCCACGCGGTTGCAGCCGTCACAACTGGTTGTGACTTCGTGGTGGCACAGGGCACCGAAGCCGGTGGACACACAGGCACAGTTGCGACGATGGCACTCGTGCCACAAGTTGTCGATGCGGTCGGCGACAAGGTTCCGGTCGTGGCCGCAGGCGGACTGTTCGACGGGCGCGGCCTTGCCGCTGCCCTCACTCTCGGCGCTGACGGAGTGTGGATGGGCACTCGTTTCATCGCGACACCCGAAGCTCGCACAGCAAATGGTTACAAAGAGATGCTGCTCTCCATAGCCGAAGACGACACCGTTGTGTCCCGCGCCTATACGGGCAAGACCTGTCGCGTCGTGCGCACCGAATGGACACAACACTTCGATGAGCATCCGGAAGAGCTGAAGTCCTTCCCCGAACAATTCATTATCTCCAGCCGCGCAGGCGTTAATCACCTGGGACCATCAGACGGTGTCGTTGCCGACCCGAAGAGAGAGTTCATGCCAGCAGGTCAAGGTGCTGGCGCGATCACTTCGTTGGTTCCTGCAGGTGAATTGGTTCACACGATTGTGAAAGAAGCAGAGCAGGCTCTGTCACACGCTTCGCGACACGTGCGCTGACATGTTCTCGCTTCTTCGTCGCAATGGCGATGTCCGCAACTTGTTCTTCGCCCAAGTTGTTTCGTACCTCGGTGATTGGTTTACGTTCGTCGCGCTGGCCGGCCTCGTGGAAGATCTCACTGGGTCGAAGTTTCTCGTGTCACTGGTGTTGGTCTCGCTCACCTTGCCATCGTTCCTCATGTCTCCAGTTGCAGGAGCTGCAGCAGACCGGTTTGATCGAAAGACAATTCTCGTGCTGGTGTCGCTTGGTCAAGGTATCGCCGCACTTGCCTTGCTCTTGACCGACTCAGTTGGTGTCTGGGTCGCATTTCTTGCCCAGTGCATCATCTCGGGTCTCGCTGCTTTCGTGCGACCAGCGACAGAAGCAGCGGTACCGAACTTGGTCGACAACGAGGACGACCTGCGCCTTGCCAATTCGCTGTTCGGCAGCACATGGGGAGTCATGCTCGCGGTTGGCGCTGCACTTGGTGGGGTCTATGCCGACATCTTCGGGCGCACCGCTTCATTTGTGACTGACTCCATCACCTTCTTTGTCGCAGCAGGTGCGGTCGCACTCGTGCGGGGAAAGATGCAGGAGGAGCGCTCACCCGAGCAGGCATCACGCAAGATGCGACCGATGCGCGACACGAAAGAAGCAGTGCAACTTGCTCGCCAGGACAAAGTGATCTTTGCGCTGATGTGTTCAAAGCTCACGTTTGCTGTTGGCGCTGGCATCGTTAGCCAGATACCCGTGCTCGCATCGAGTGCATTCAACGCAGGTGACACTGGTCGCGGACTGCTTTTTGGTGCGCGCGGTATCGGCAGCGGTCTTGGGCCAATCATTGCCGCACGGATGGCGGGCGGTGACATGCGACGCATTCTGCACATCTGTGGCATCTCGGGCTTGGTGTTTTCCATTTGTTACGTCGGAGCAGCGGTATCACCGTCCATCATCATCGCCGGAGTTGCAGTGGCTCTCGCCCACTTAGGTGGCGGTGCTCAGTGGACGTTGTCCACCTATGGACTTCAAATGGAATCGCCAGATGCACTTCGTGGGCGCGTGATGGCCGGCGACTTTGCCCTCGTCACATTGATGCTGAGCGTCACCAGCATTCTTGCCGGTATCACTTCTGACGCCATCGGCGTACGGCCAACAATCGTAATTTTTGCTGCTGCAGCGGCTGCAGCGAGCATCACCTATCTGATGTTCACTCGCACGCTCAGAGCGAATCTGCAACCGTCGACGCAGCCTTGATGAGCGCTTGCGACCTGAGGTCGCCAGCAAGATTCGCTGACATCGCATTCATCACATACGCAAAGGCCAACTCGCGCGACGGTTGCGCAAACGCGACAGAGCCGCCGGCACCTGGGTGACCGAAACTTCCGGGTCCAGCCATTGGCACGAATGGTCCGCTGGTCATGAAGCCCATGCCAAATGTTGTTCCCAACACCAAACACTTGTCTGGTTCATTCTCGGGCGTGACCGTCCGCGCGGCTCGTTCACGAACGGCTGATGACAACAATTGCGTACCGTTTACCTCTTGCATTGTCGCTGCATAAATGGTCGCAAGCGAACGAGCATTCGAAATGCCGTTTGCGGCCGGAATTTCAGCAGCACGCACTCGCGGCTGATTGAAGGCGCCGTCGCCGAACACTCCCCCGAGCGACAATGCGTCATGTGCTGGTGTGCCAGGTCCCATGAACTTTTCAATCATTGCTGCGATTTTCGGATCGACTTTTGATTCCTTCTTCGTCGACCGCTGCGTAGTGACGTCAGATACGCGGGGCTCCTGCTCGGCCGGCAACCCGATGTACATCTCAACTCCAAGTGGTTCTGCAATCTCTTCTTGAACGAAACGTCCTGGGGAACGACCGTCGACACGTCGAATGACCTCACCAATGAGCCATCCGTACGTGAGTGCGTGATAGCCGTGCGCCGTACCAATTGGCCAACGCGGTGCGGTGGCCGCAAGACGAGCAGTGATGGTGTTCCAATCAAGTGCTTCCTCGATTGTCAGTGGGCCGTCAACTGCGTACAAGCCACACTGGTGCGACACCAGTTGCGCAATTGTTGCTTCGTCCTTTCCGTGCTGGCCGAACTCTGGCCAATGCTCGACCACAAGGTCGTCGTAATCCACCAGGCCCCGGTCGACGAGCATCGCAAGTGCGATGGCGGCGATGCCCTTTGTGGTGCTGAACACCAACTGCAGTGTGTCCTTCGAATAGGGAATGGAATCGGTCTTGTCTGTGAAGCCACCGATGAGGTCCACCACGCACTTGCCCCGGTGAAAAATGCTGACTGCGGCTCCCACTTCACCTTGCGATGCAAAGTTGTCGGCGAACACCTCGCGTACGGACTCCCACCCTGCGGCGAGAGTTCCACTGAATGGAGTAGTCACGATTGCCTCAGGCCTCATCAACAATCGAGCGCAATGTCTCAATGGTCTTTGTCGCATTCGGACCGATGGGGTTCACATTCAACACCGTCACTCCTGCTGCTTTGAATGCCGCGACACGTTCCTTGATGAATGATCGGGGTCCGACCAAGTTGGACAAGTCGAGCCATTCCGCCGGAACATGGCTGGCAGCCTCTTCTTTCTTGCCATCAAGGTAGAGGTCTTGAATCTGGCGTGCTTCGTCGACATATCCGTACGCAACAGCGATGTCGTTGTAGAAGTTCTTGCCGCGCGCACCCATGCCACCCACGTACAGGGCGACACCGGGACGACCGAAATCGAGAATCTTGTTCTTGGTATCACCGGTGAGCGAGTCGTCGATTGCGAGCATTCCGCCTGCAGCTATCTCGAGTTTTCCAAGCGTTGCATCGCGTTTGGCGAGACCCAATTTGAGCGATGCACCCCACACTTGTTCGTACTTTTCTGGAATGAACATGATTGGCAACCAACCGTCTGCATGTGCTGCCGTGGCTTCGATGCTCTTGTCCTTGAGCGACGCCCACCAAATGGGAATCGTCTTGCGAACCGGATGGTTGATGATCTTCAGTGGTTTTCCAAGTCCGGTTCCCTGGCCTGCTGGCAAGGGAACTTTCACCGTCTTGCCGTCGTAATTGAGAGGTGCTTCGCGCTTCCACACCTCACGACACACATCGATGTACTCCTTGATACGTTGCATCGGCTTTTCATATGACACACCGTGGAAACCCTCAATCACTTGTGGTCCGGATGCACCAAGCCCAAGGATGAAGCGACCATTGCTGACGTAGTCACAACCTGCAGCAGTCATGGCCATGAGTGTGGCCGTTCGCGAATACACATTCAGAATGCCTGTTGCAATCTCCACTCGTTCAGTGCGTGCTGCGAGATACCCGACTTGCGAGATGGCATCGAAACTGTACGCCTCCGGCACCCACACCTGATCGAGTCCGGCTTTTTCCAACTCGACAACCTGGTCGACGGACTCTTTGAAACCACCGGCGTAATTCAGCATCATCGCCAACTTCATGGGCACCTCCATATTGGTCGCTTCACCCTAGGTTCTTGACAGTCTTTCCCTGAACACGTGCTCGCTCGTCGGTGGTTTTCATGTGCCACCCTGCGACAATGCGAAGGTGCATCACTCGCCGGACAAGGACACATCGTCGCCGATGATCGAACGAGTCCGACTCGCTGATGATCTTCAACTCTCATGTCGAGTGTGGGGTTCCCCCTCTGAGCACGGAATTCCCATAGTCATGGTTCATGGCTTGGCATCGAACGCCCAGCTGTGGGACGGCTCCGCTCGACACCTCACGACGCACGGCCACGGTGTCATTGCACTTGACCAGCGCGGTCACGGCACCAGCGACAAACCCGATGACGGCTACGACATGGACACCGTTACTGATGACCTCGCAACATTGCTCGACATCCTCGCGCAACGTGACGCATCGTGGACGCGACCTCTTGTGGTTGGTCAGTCATGGGGAGGCAATGTCGTCATTCACTTGGCAGCGCGCCATCCATACAGAGTGCGGGGCGTGTGCGCCGTTGATGGCGGCACCATCGATTTGAAGTCTGCATTCCCTCACTGGGATGACTGCGCGCAGCAATTGGCTCCGCCACACATCGCTGGCACGCGTTATGACCGTCTGTGGGCAGCCATCAAAGCAACACACCCCGATTGGTCTGACGACGCCGTTGATGCGACGTTGGCAAACATGGAACACCTACCGGACGGAACGGTGCGTCCGTGGTTGACACGTGAGCGTCATATGAAGATTCTTCGCGGCCTCTGGGAACACAGCCCTCATGATCAGTTTTCGCAGATCTCTGTGCCCGTGATGTTCACCCCCGCAATTGACAACTCAGATTTCTCGAATCGGAAACGCAGCGCACTTGATGTCGCCGAACAACACATTCGTCGCTGCAAAGTTGTGCCATTCATTGGTGCCGACCATGATCTTCACGCCCAACACCCACGGCGATTCGCCGATGTCATCCACGACGCCATCACAGAAGGTTTCTTCGCATGAGCACATTGCCGCGCATTCTCACCATCATGGGGTCTGGCGAGACCGCACCAACAATGGTCAGCACTCACCGAAAACTCGTCGCAACATTGCCGGCACCGGTCGATGCGGTCATCGTCGACACTCCATTTGGTTTTCAGGAAAACGCACCCGAGCTGGCTTCCCGGGCCATCGACTACTTCAAAGTCAGTGTCAACATTGATACAAAGGTTGCAGGGCTCGTGCGACTTCACGACACACACATTGCGGCAGACCCCGTATCGGTTGAGCGAGGTCTTCGCCTTGTCGACTCGGCCACGTATCTGTTTGCCGGGCCTGGCTCGCCCACGTACGCACTGCGGCAATGGGCCGGCAGCAGATTTGCTGATGTGCTGCGCTCGAAGGTGCAAAACGGTGGCATCGTCACCTTCGCATCAGCAGCTGCGCTGACGCTCGGCAAGTACACGGTCCCCGTGTACGAGATATACAAGGTCGGAGAAGATGTCCGACTCGTTGATGGCCTGAACGTGCTCGGCGACATCGGGGTTAATGCCGTTGTCATACCTCACTATGACAACGCTGAAGGCGGGAATCACGACACGAGGTACTGCTATCTCGGAGACACCCGACTCACGTTGCTCGAATCGATGCTTGATGAAGACACTTTCGTGCTAGGTGTCGACGAGCACACTGCAGTCGTCATCGACCTCGACGCAGACTCATGCACAGTTGCCGGAAACGGAACAGTGACCGTACGGCACAAAGGCTCATCACGAATCTTTGAAACTGGTGACGTGTTCTCACTCGATGTGCTGCGCAACCCGACTACTCAACACACTTCAGGAAAGATGTCCGCCAAGGCAGTGGCCACGGGTGACAATCAGCGGTCGATAACAAACAACACAGTGACTTCTCTTGGTCAAGTGGCCACTACTTGTACCGAGCGATTCAACGAGGCACTTGACGCACGTGACCCAATCGCAGCAGCACGCGCGGCACTCGAGCTGGAACAAGCGATTCATGAATGGTCTGCCGATTCTCTGCAAAGCGAAGATGCCGACCGTGCAAGGGCCTCACTTCGGGCAATGATCAGCAGCCTCGGAGACCTTGCGGTCAGTGGTGCGCGCGACCCCCGTGAGGTGGTCGCTCCGTTTGTCGAAGCCTTGCTGTCACTTCGCGCAACGGTTCGCGCCGAGAAGCGCTTTGATCTTTCCGACACCATTCGTGACACTTTTGCCGACATCGGAGTCGAAGTTCGAGACACGCCGTCTGGCGTGGAATGGCAATTGCGAGACTAACGTTAGATGTGGTGAACGTGTGCCACGCGGACACGTCCACGTATGCCGGTTGCGGCATACACCGCCACAAAACCGATGGCAGCTGCGAGAATCACGGTTGCACTGGCGGAGGTGTCGAGATGGTACGCCGCGTTCATGCCGACAAAACCTGCGATCGCGCCGAGCACCGGCGAAATCCACAACATGCGTGCGAATGAGTTTGTCAACATTCGTGATGTTGCTGCGGGAATGACCAGCAACGCAGAGATGAGCAGTGTCCCGATCACGCGCATGGTCACGAGAATTGTGAGTGACAGCATCATCATGACCATCGCTTCCACCCAAGCAACTCTCACGCCCGTCACCTGTGCAACATCAGGATCAAATGTGGCAAACAACAATCGACGATAAAACGCGACAATGAAAACTGCGACAAGTAACGCAACAATTGACACTGCCCAGATGTCAGCCCGTTCCACTCCGAGGACAGAGCCGAACAACACAGCTTCGATGCTCTTTTTTGCCTGTCCATATCGATTGAGAAGTGCGAGACCAATAGCAAATGAAGCTGTGGTCACCACGCCAATTGCGGCATCGGCACCGATGATGCGCCGCCGCGCAATGCGACCGATGAGCACACCTGACACCACTGCCCAGATTCCGGCTCCGACGAAGTAATTGATACCGACAACTGCGGATGCCGCCGCTCCGCCAAATACTGCATGTGACAGTCCGTGCCCGATATAGCTCATACCTCGCAACACCACGAACACACCCAGCAGGCCGCACAGCGCGCCGGCAAGGGTCGCAACCGCCAATCCGTTGTTGAAGAACGAATAGCCGAATGGTTCGAAAAGTGTCGCGAGCATGACTACGTGATCTCGCGTCAGGAAGTCGTCAACTTGGACAGTCGTCGTGCAACGTGGTCGGCACCACTCTCTAAGACCACCGGCATTCCACCGTGGATGAGAACTTCCATGGCAGCACCGTATGTTTGCTCGAGAACAACGGGCGTGAGCACGTCACGTGGTGAACCATCGGCCACGATGCGACGATTGATACACACCACTCGTGGAAGATGGGCCGCCAACCCGTTGAGGTCGTGGGTGGTGAGCACGATTGATAGGCCCTCGTCATGCAGGTCGGCCAACAGGTGCAATACTTCGTGTCGCGTACGCACATCGACACCAGATGTGGGTTCATCCAGAACGAGCAACTCGGGCCGATGGAAAAGTGCCCTGGCGATGAACACGCGCTGCTGCTGGCCGCCGGAGAGTTCGCGAATGTGACGTGCAGAAACATCGACAAGACCAAGTCGATGCAAGACGCGTTCAGCCTGATCACGTTCTTCCTTCGCCATACGCGACCACCATCCGTTGCGAGTGCGCGTCATCACTACGGTCTCGAGAACGGTCACCGGAAAGTTCCAGTCAACACTCTCCACTTGGGGGACATAGGCCATCTTCAGGTTCTGCAGCCTGTGCACATGACCGCTCGCTGGTTGAACCGACCCGAGAATTGCTTTGAGCAGCGTGGTCTTGCCCGAACCAGATGGACCCACAACTCCGACGAAGTCCCCGCGACGCACTGCCATCGACACGTCATCAACTGCGACTGCACCGTCGTACGCGCACGTCAGTTCATGACACTCAATGAGTGCTTGGGGAATCGCGAGAGAGTTCACTGTGGGTAGTACGCCTTATCGGCCGAGTCCACCGTGATATCAACGCCCTTCAAGACGCTGGCATCGCCGCCCAATGCTTCGACCATGGTGACGTAATCGAAACGCATGAGCCCGGCCCATGAATGGTCGGCGGCACCAGGCTCACCGGGCAGATCGTCGTCACGCAAGACATCAACATAGGCAACTCCGGCCTCCCTACCAATCTGTTCAAGTACGGGCGAGGGAAATACTTCACTTCCAAACACTGCCTTCACATTCTCTGCTCGAACTTGGTCGATGAGCTCGGCGATGTCTTTTGGCGTCGGCTCCTCGAATGATGACGGCTGGATCGCCCCCACCACTTGCCAGTCGTATGTCTTGGCAAAATAGGCATACGCATCGTGATAGGTCAGCAGCTTCCGTTGCTCGGCAGGCAATGTTGCAGTTGCTTCCACCATCGCTGCGTCGAGTCGGTCAATCATTGCCACGACCTTGTCATGATTCGCTGCGTATGTCGCCTCGTTCGCCGGGTCCCGCGACACAAGCACGTCCCTAATGAGGCTCACATACTCTCGGGCAAGCGGCGGGTCAGTCCACAAATGGGGATTCGGCTTGCCACCTTCCTTAGGAAAGGAAAAGTCGTACACGTAGTCACTTTCGGGAAGCACTGCGGTTCCCAATTCGCACACCACTGCTCCGTCTTTCATATTGGCGACAGCGAGATCTCTCGTGGGCTCTTCGAGCACGAGACCGTTGATGAACACAACGTCGGCCTTCGACAGCGTCGCTGCAACACTCGGTGGCGGCTCAAATGTGTGTGAATTGGTTCCCTCAGGGACAATGCCGGTCACAGTTGCCGGAGAGTCTCCGACGACAAGTGCCACCAGGTTGGTGATGGGCGCCACCGTCGTCGCTATGTTCAATGCATCCCCAGTGACTTCGGCACCACCCATGCATTCAGCTTTTGCCTTCTCATGAGTCGCTGCCTGGCCAGACCCACTTGCGGCCGACGACTCTGACGTTGGAGTCGAGCCTCCCGATGACGAACACGAGACAAGAATCAGTGCGCATGACAGTGCGATAGTCGAACGCAGCAAACGACAAGGAGAAGTTAAAGGAGTGTGCATTACCTCAGTGTATGCGTAAATCTTGCTGATGTCGTCACGGTGAGCTACTTCGCTAGTCAGCGCACTACAGGTGAAAATGGCACACCAACCGTTGAATCTGGTTCAGCAGGTAGTCCCAGAACCTTCTCGCCGATGATGTTGCGCTGCACTTCGCCTGTGCCCCCACCAATAGTCAGCGCTCGAGAGAAAAGGAACCCGCTGTACCACGAACGCGTGTTCAATGTTGACGAGTCTTGCTGATGCCCCACCAACATCGCATCAGCGCCGATGAGATCACGTGCAAGCATCATCGTTCGTTGACCGTGTTCATCGGCGATGATTTTCCGAATACTCGCCTCAGGTCCGGGTTGTTCACCTCGCAAACGTGCGGTCAGCGTGCGCGCACGAATCAATTCGAGTATGACGTGCTCGGTGTATAGCGAAGCAACACGTTGTCGCATTGCGGCATCACGCACACCTCCTTCGCGTCGCACGATTGATACAAGGTCGGCAGCCGAAGGACCCATGCCCCACAACACCCCGCCAGACGACAAACTCACGCGCTCGTTTCCGAGCGTCACTTTTGCGAGCCGCCATCCGTCGTTCACCTCACCCACGACGTTTTCATGCGGAATGCGCACATCGGTGAAGAACACTTCGTTGAACGACGCCGCCCCCGCCATCGAGGTGATTCCACGAATGTCGATGCCAGGCAAGTCCATCGGGCAAATGAAATATGTGATGCCACGATGTTTCGGCATCGACGAGTCGGTGCGAGCAATCAATATTCCGAATTGCGACTCGTGCGCACCTGATGTCCAGATCTTCTGACCATTGATGACCCACTCGTCACCATCGCAAACGGCCTTCGTGCCGAGGCTGGCCAAATCGCTTCCACTTTGTGGTTCGCTGAAGAGCTGACACCAGATCTCCTCTGCAGCGAGCATTGGAAGCAGATATCTCTTCTTTTGTGCTTCTGTCCCAGCGAACAAAAGTGTTGGTCCCGCCCATCCGATACCAATCGGATTAGAGGGACGAGCCACACCAGCCCGCTTGAATTCGTCATCAACGATGAGTTGCAAAAGCGGGTCTGCATTCACTCCGTACGGCTCTGGCCAGTGCGGGGCGACATATCCGGACTCGGCGAGTTCGCGAGCCGTGGCCTTTGGGTGCGTCGCGAGCCATTCACGGATCGACAGACGACGCGGGTCGTCATCGCCTGGCAACACAGACATCGACACCTCTAGCACCACGCCACAGTATTAGGTCGTTTTCACTCTCACGGGTGGCTCTCGTATCCTTGACAAGTGGCATCTCCTTCATCTCCCTCCTCTGACAACGCTGGCTGGAACTTCGCCGACATCTGGGAGCGCGTCGCCGGACGATTTCCAGCCGCACAGGCGCTCATTCACGGCGACAAGACAGTGAAGTGGGCCGATATGGATCGGCACGCAAACGGAATAGCCAAGACCCTGCTCGATGCTGGGGTCACCCATCAGGACAAAGTTGCCCAGTACATGACCAACTGTCCCGAGTACCTCGAGTCAATGTTCGGACTCTTCAAAGTCGGTCTCGTGCCGGTCAACATCAACTACAGATACAACGAGGATGAACTCGTGTACATCTGTGACAACTCAGATGCTGTCGCAGTCATCTTCCACGGTTCATTTGCAGACAAGTGCACCAACGTGAAAGACCGTCTACCGAATGTGAAGACATGGATTTGGGTTAATGACGGCACACAACCATGCCCGGCTTTTGCCATTTCGTACGACGTTGCTGCTCAGTCACATTCCGATCGAGTCGTTGCTCCCTGGGGTCGCAGTGGAGACGACATGTACTTCCTGTACACCGGTGGCACCACTGGCATGCCGAAGGGTGTCATGTGGCTTCAAGACGACATGGTCGCTTCACTCGACGGCGCATCGAAGAACCCACTTCCGACGTTTGTCGACTGGAACGCCTATGACGAGAAAGTTGCAAGGCCCGGACCGGTGAATCTTCCCGCGGCTCCACTCATGCACGGCACCGGCGCATTCAATGCGATGTGGAACTTGGCTCTTGCCGGATCTGTATGCACCATGCCGTCGCGCAGTTTCGACCCGAAGGAATTACTCGACACTGTGCAACAGCACAAGGTGAATGGCGTGTCGATTGTCGGCGACGCATTCGCCAAACCAATTCTGAAAGCACTTGATGAGAACCCCGGCAAGTGGGACATCTCCAGCCTTCGCGTCATCATCTCGAGTGGTGTCATGTGGTCGGCTGAAACAAAAGCAGGACTGCTTCATCACAATGAGCGACTCATCATGGTCGACAGCCTGGGTTCGTCGGAAGCGGTCGGCATGGCCTCGTCCACCACAACCGCGCAAGACAAGGTGACAACTGCGAAATTCAAACTGTCACCCAACACCAAGGTCATCACCGAGGACGGACGAGAGGTTGTTCCGGGCTCAGGTGAACGCGGGCGCGTGGCATTACGTGGTCGCACATCAGTTGGCTATTACAAAGACGAAGCAAAGACCGCATCGACTTTCATCTTGGTGGACGGTGTTCGCTACACCATTCCCGGTGACTGGGCTGAAGTTGAGTCTGACGGTTCCGTGAAACTGCTCGGTCGTGGAAGCCAATGCATCAACACCGGTGGCGAAAAGGTGTACCCAGAAGAAGTCGAGGAAGCTCTCAAGGGGCACCCCTCGGTGGCTGATGCAGCCGTCGTCGGAGTTCCCGATGAACGATTCGGCGAAGCCATCACCGCACTTGTCGAAGCTCACTCTGGTCACACGGTTGACGAAGCAGCCCTCATTGCACACGTGAAGTCCGCTCTCGCCACCTACAAGGCCCCCAAGCGCGTGCTTGAGATTTCTTCGATCGGTCGCGCCCCCAACGGAAAACTCGATTACAAGAGGCTCAAGTCAGAGGCCCTAGAGCGCCTCGGGCTAGCGTGACCGGTCGCTGAACAACTCGCGGCGCACCTGCGCCACACGAAAGGACCCCTCCATGAGCAAGCTCGGATACGACGGAAAAGTAGCGGTCATCACCGGAGCAGGTGGCGGACTCGGGCGCCAACATGCGCTCTTACTCGCGAGCCGCGGTGCGCTCGTGGTTGTCAACGACCTCGGTGGCTCAGTGGACGGCACAGGGTCAAGCACATCTGCAGCACAAAAAGTGGTCGATGAAATCAAGGCCGCCGGTGGTGAAGCCGTCGCGAACTACGACAGCGTGAGCACTCCGGAAGGCGGCGAGTCAATCGTCAAGACCGCCATCGACACATTCGGGCGCGTCGACATCGTCATCAACAATGCCGGAATTTTGCGCGACAAGTCGTTCCACAACATGACACCCGACCTTGTCGACGCAGTGATTGATGTGCACTTGAAGGGTGCGTTCAACGTCACGCGACCAGCTTGGGTCCACATGCGCGAGCAGGGTTACGGCCGTATCGTGTCCACTTCGTCGGCTGCCGGCATCTTCGGCAACTTCGGACAGGCGAACTATGGCGCCGCGAAAATGGGACTTGTCGGTCTCACTCGCGTACTCGCGCAAGAAGGAGCCAAGTACAACATCAAGGCAAATGCCATCGCTCCGCTCGCACTTACTCGTATGACCGAAGCGCTACTCGGAAATCTCGGTCAGAGTCTTCAGCCCGAGTACATCTCCCCCATTGTTGCGTGGTTGTCACACGAAGACTGCGATGTCAGTGGTGAGGTGTACTCAGTCGGTGGCGGTCGTGTTGCCCGAGTTTTCATCGGTGAGGGAAAGGGGTACTTCAACAAGAACCTCACGCTCGAAGATGTGCGCGATAACTGGGACAAGATTCGTGACCCAGAGGGATACATCATTCCTGCAGGCGTTCCTGATGAAACCAAGATGTTCATCAACGCTCTGAAGAGCTGAGTTTCGCTAGAACAGATCGCAGAGCAACGCATGGCAAAGTGTAGTGATGCAGTGAGCATCACGAGTGCCGACGGAACCAAGCTTGCGTTGCACAACTTGTCGAAAACTGAGCCGTCGAATGTTGACGCACCCGTGGTGCTGTTCTCCCATGCGACAGGTTTTCATGCCCATTGTTGGCAACCAATGGTTGACGTGCTCGAAGAACACATGCACTGCGTGGCTATCGACCATCGCGGATTCGGTGATTCTCAGAAAATTGATCCAGCCGATCTCACATGGTCGCAATACGGAGACGATGCATTGGCTGCAGCGCGTGCTACCTCTGCTCGACATGGCGGTCGTTCTCTCATCGGCGTTGGTCACTCCATGGGTGGTGCCACACTCTTGATGGCTGCTCATGCCGAGTCATCGTTGTTTCGTGCACTCTTCATCTTCGAACCGATTGTGTTCCCACCGATGCCTGCCAATACCGGAGGCGAGACTCCGTCGAACTTCCTTGCTGATGGTGCACGCAAACGTCGAAGCCGGTTCGACAGTTTTGACGCGGCACTCGAGAACTTTGCGAGCAAACCACCGATGAATGCTTTTCATCCTGTTGCTCGTGAGTCGTATGTTCGTCACGGATTTGCCGAACAGCCAGACGGCATGGTGGAGCTCAAATGTGCCCCAGAGCACGAGGCGCGCACCTACGAAACTGGCGGCATCGCCCCGGAATGGCACGAGTTGCCCACCATCAATGTGCCCACCTGGGTCTTGTGTGGAAAGCCTGAACCATTTCAACCGTCTCGATTCGCTGCTTCAGTGGCCGAACAATTGGGCAACTGCACCTACGTGCAATGGGATGAAATGGGCCACTTCGGCCCGCTCACTCACCCCGAAGCCATTGCCGGCTTCATTGGTCGCACTGTGCGCACGCTCCCATAGTCAAGAATCATGCCGTGACATCTTCGCCGACATTTCCCACACCACTGTCTCTGTCACCATCGCGCATCGGCGCTTTCGAGTCGTGCCCCCTGAAGTTTCGCTTTGTGAACATCGAGAAGCTTCCAGACCCACCAACAATCGAGAAATACAAGGGAACAATTGTTCATCGCATTCTCGAGTTGTTGCTCAAGGAAGACAGTGCCGAACGTACCTCCGAGATGGCGCGGCATCTGTTCGACACTGTGCAGTACACAGCGCCGAACGACGAGGACTTCTCTTATCTCGAGTTGACCTCAGATGCAAACCATCCGTTCTGGGTTGATGTGCGCAAATTGGTGGACACGTACTTCTCTATGGAAGATCCCACCGTCGTCAAACCAGAAGCAATGGAATTGCGCGTCGAACATTCGATGGGAGATTTCAAGCTGACAGGAATCATCGACCGCCTTGAGCGTGATGAAGATGGAAACTTTGTGATCGTCGACTACAAGACAGGCAAGAGCCCGGCACCCAACTTCGTCGAAGACAAGATGAAAGCAATGATGCTGTACGCGTGGCTCTGCAAACAGGAAAAGGGCTCGAGCCCGGCGGCACTGCGACTGCTGTTTCTGAAAGATGGAAAAGCAGTCGAGACCAGACCGCTTCAGAACAAGGTTGATTTTCAACTTCAGCGCGTGAAAGCCATTTACGGTGCCATCAAACGTTCGTGTGAGACCGGTCACTTCGGAACTAAGAAGGGGCCGTTGTGCAATTACTGCGACTATCAACGGTGGTGTCCTGAATTCGGTGGCGATCCAGCAAGAGCGGCGCAGGAAGCACCAGTCGTGATAGGCGTGAAGCCAAAGTGAAACAACAGTGAAACAACTAGGCGCAACCGTCGATAACTCTGTCGACAAAGCTCTCGAGCCTCTACGACAATCGCGCATCGTGGCTCGTGTCTTCACTCTGGCTAGTCATGTCGGAGACTTCAGCTTGGTGTGGCATGTGACCGCATTTCTGTATGCCATCGGCAGTATCGAGCGACTGAAACAAGCGCTCACACTTTCTGCTGCTCTTGGCATCGAGAGCCTGGTGGTGAACCAAGGAGTCAAGCGACTGTTCAAACGCGACCGACCAACGTGGAATGGTGACGACCGCACACGTGTGCGGAAACCGCGAACCTCGAGCTTTCCAAGTGGTCATGCATCGTCGGCAACGTTCGCTGCAATTGTTCTCACATCGTTCACTGGCTGGCCGTTTGCGGCAATCTGGTGTCTCATTGCCATTGTTGTGGCTACCAGCCGAGTTGTGGTGCGTATTCATCACTTCACCGATGTCATTGGTGGTGTCGTCGTCGGCGGTCTACTCGGAGTGCTGGCACTTCCCATCGTCGCGCTCGTCTGACAATTCGTCGACTTGTCCCGATTCGGGAATAGCGCCGTCAATATGGGTGTTGAGCCGACCATGCCCCGCCACTTCGCTCTCACGTACGACTACCGATGCCCCTTCGGACGCATCATGCACGATCACGTCGTCACTGGGCTGCGTGCCGGTGCCGACTGGGACGTCACCTTTCTCCCTTTCTGCCTCGGTCAGACCCACGTCGAAGAGGGCATGCCGGACGTGTGGGATGCACCTCAGTCAGACACGGGCATCGACGCGCTGCAGTTCTCGATTTCATTGCGCGACAATCAACCAAGCGTCTTTCTCGACTTCCATCATCGTCTGTATGAGCACCGCCATGCAGGCGGTGGAAGCCTGCGCGATCGTCGCATCCTCACCTCATTCATCTCAGAGGCGGGCGGCGATGCTGATGCAGCAACTTCAGATGTTGAGTCAGGACGACCCCTTCAGGTCATCAAGGTGGAGCACACGTCATTTGCAGAAAGCCACGGAGTATGGGGCGTCCCCACTTTTGTCATGGGTGACGCTGCCGTGTTCGTGCGGCTCATGAAACCATCCTTCGGTGATGCCACCGTGGCCACCACCACCATCAATCGCATCCTTGATTACGTCACATGGCCTGAGATGAACGAGTTCAAGCACACGCGCATCCCGAACTAGTTTCAACTCATGTCCAATCAGGCGCGTCGCATGAGCGACACCGAGGCCCTCATGTGGCGCCTCGAGAAAGATCCGTATCTCGCCTCGACCTTCGCCAACATCACGGTGCTCGACCGGCCGTTGAACTCTGACGCCCTACTTGCTCGACTCGAACGCACGTCATTCGTTTTTCCACGCCTTCGACGCAAGGTGCAGCCAGTGCCCGGAAATTTTGGTGCTCCGCTGTGGGTTGACGACACGTCATTCGACATCCGCTACCACGTTCGGCACATTTCGTTGCCAGAGCCCGGCACACTTCGCCAACTACTTGATTTGGCAACACTCACTGTTGCTGACCCATTCGACAGATCTCGTCCGCTGTGGCAATTCTTCATCGTCGACGGTCTCATCGGTGGACGTGGAGCGCTCATCCAAAAACTCCATCACACCGTCACTGATGGTCAAGGTGGTGTTGAGCTGTCGCTCAACTTCATCGACCTCGAACGAAATCCCGCGCCACCGCCACCACTTGATCCCGATCTCATCGCACGCGTCGAGGAAGAGAGCAGACAAACTCCACAGGTTGAGATGTTGCGTGGTGCAATGTCAGACAGCTTGCGTATTCCACTCGGCATGCTGCGCCAAGTGCGCGACGTCATTTCTGATCCAAAACTTCTCGGCTCACTTGGGCCTGAGACTCTTCAAACAGTGCGCAGTGTCATGAACGAAGTGACGACGATTGACCCTGCTCGATCTCCATTGTGGACCGAACGCTCACTTCGTCGACAAGTCGAAGTGATTCGCGCCCCGTACAAACAACTTCGCGCGGCCAGCAAACACCTCGGTGGCACGCTGAACACTGCATTCATCACTGTTGCCGCCACAGCTGCAAGCGAGTATCACCGAGCCCTTGGCACACCGATTGAAGAGCTGCGCACATCGATGGCGATCAGTACTCGCACCAACGACACCGGTGAGGGTGGCAATGCGTTTTCTCTCATCAGGTTCCTCGTACCAACTGGCGAGATGTCAATCGACGAACGCTTCTCGGCAATCAACGAAATCGTCCAGGCATCTCGAACGAACTCTGGCAGCGACGCCCTGGCGTCCGCGTCATCGGTTGCATCCCTGTTGCCGACATCGGTCATCACCCGCTTCGCGCGTGTCCAAGGCGAAACCGTCGACTTCGCCACGTCGAATGTTCGTGCCGCAGGAATTCCGCTCTACATCGCCGGAGCCTTGGTACTTGAGAACTACCCCCTGGGACCGCTTGCGGGTACGGCTTTCAACCTGACTTTGCTGTCATACAACGGAAGCATGGACATGGGGCTCAACATGGATGCAGCGGCAATTGCTGAACCAGCGTTGCTGCGAGACGAACTAGTGAAGGCATTCACTCAGATTGTGAAACGCGACCCGACACCGGCAGAAACCGTGCCAAGTGCACCTGCTCTTTCAGAGCCGGCAACGTCGGAGAAGAACCAGACGACTAAGAAGCGGTGGTGGCGGCGCTCGCGGTGAGAAGCGTGCGCACATCAAGCAGCAAGTCGGCCACTTCATCAGACGACACCAATTCACGGCGCAACATTTCGGCAAGGGCCTTGTCGATGACACCGAGCGCGTCGGTGATGACCATGGAGTCGATGCCCTGTGAAACTGACACCTTCGGTGCCTCTTCTTGCGTCGTGTTGGTCATGTCGTCTTTCCCTTCCGATCGGCTCGAGCCGCTCTGGTCTGGTAACCAGTACGGTATCGGTCCGCTTCCCCCCGATGCGCATCGTAGTGAGGTCGTTCGTCACGCGGGTGGCAATTGGTCACCTGCCGTCCAGAGTTGACACAGCGCCCTACAGTCTCAACTCATGGATGTGAATGGGAAGACAGTCGTGGTCACCGGCGCTGCCAGTGGAATTGGCCGCGCATTGGCTCGCCGCTTTCATGCTGACGGTGCATCAGTGGTGCTTGCGGACCGAACAGAGATTCCGCTTGGTGAGTTGGAGCGCGAACTAAACACGCGTCGTCCCGGCTCTGCCCATGCTGTGCTTGCCGACATCGGTACCGAGTTCGGAAACAAAGCACTCATCGACAGTGCGCGTCATAAGTTCGGTCGCATTCACTTGTTTTTCGCGAATGCTGGCGTTGCCTTCGGCACAGACCTCGAACACACCGAAGAATCTGCATGGACGACATCTTTCGACATCAACATTCACGCACATCGATGGGCTGCGAAACATCTCATCGATGACTGGGTGGCCCACGGTGATGGTTACTTCTGCTCCACTGCTTCTGCAGCCGGACTTCTCGCGCAAATCGGATCTGCGCCGTATTCGGTCACCAAGCACGCAGCCGTGGCTTTTGCCGAATGGTTGTCCATCACCTACGGCGACCGCGGCTTGAAGGTGAGTTGCCTGTGCCCCCAGGGCGTGAACACCAATATGTTGAACCCTCCTGACTCTCACGGCACTGACGTGCGCGGTGGCGACGTGGTGCGGGCTGCTGGCGCAGTTCTCGAACCTGAGCAGGTCGCCGACATCGTCGCTGATGCAATTCGAAACGAGCGTTTCCTCATCCTGCCTCATCCCGAAGTGGCGATGTACGAGCAGAATCGCACCGCAGATCGCGAGAAATGGCTGGCGGGCATGCGAAAGCTGCAACGGCGTATCTTCGGCGCCGGCTGACAACGACCCGCCAGCCATGACTTAGGGTTCGGCCATGGGAGTGCGCCTCGAACCTGCTGATGAATTCATGCACGAGTTGGGACCAGAACCCAACTTCAACGAAAGCATGTACGTGAATTGCTTTGACCCGAAGCAAGGCGTGGGCGGATGGTTCCGCATGGGCAATCGCGCGAACGAGGGTTACGCCGAGATGACCATCTGCATCTACTTGCCAGACGGTCGAGTCGCATTCATCTTCAAACGACCATCGATTTCGAGCAACGATGCGCTTGATGCAGGTGGTTTGACATGGACCATGGTGAAACCATTCGAAGAGTTGCGTATCGACTATCGCGGAAAACTGTGCGTGCTCACTGATCCACTCGAGATGGCCGACCCCAAGCAAGCGTTCACCAAGAACCCCTACGCAGAGGGCGAAGTTCACATCACCTTCACAGGTGGTGGTCGTGAATCCATGTTCGGTGGAGAACCAGACACGCCACACGAAACTCCCGGCGAAGAGTTCGCCCGCGGTCACTACGAGCAGCTCGTAGCAGCAAATGGAACGATTCGTGTAGGCGACGAAGAATGGGCGATCACTGGGCACGGTCTGAGAGATCACTCATGGGGCCCGCGCTACTGGCAAGCACCGTGGTACTACCGATGGCTCACCGCGAACTTTGGACGCGACTTCGGCTTCATGACGAGTCGTGTGGCGAAAAAGAACGCTGCCGGTACGCGTGGAGGGTTCGTCTGGGAGGACGGCCGCATCCACGTGTGCGACGACTGCACTGTCAGCACCGAGTTCATCGGCGAGGACAAATATCACTCGAAAGTCAGAGGAACTCTTCGCTCATCACGAAGTGGCAAGGAATGGACATTCGAGGGAGAGGTCATGAACCTCATTCCTCTCCGCAACCGTCGACAAGACCCCGAGGGCAACTGGCTACACACCCGCATCAGCGAAGGCATGACTCGTTGGACTCTGACGTCTGGGAAGGCTGCCGGTCTCGTGGGTTACGGGTTGAGTGAGTATCTCGACCAAATCATCGACGGCTCACCCGTCGGCATCGCCGAATAAGAAACCCTGCAGCGCCGAACAAGCGACAAAGGTTCTGGTTTTACAGAGCTGTGCGTTCGACGAAACGCTCAGCGACATCTTGTGCACCGATGACTTCGACCGTTGACAGTGGCTGGCGCCGCCACAACACCAACAACAACTGACTCGCTTCGCCACGAATGGCACATGTGCCCTTTGCATGCTCTCGCGTGATGACAATGCTCCCCACTTCGGGCTCATCGATAAACCATTCACCGTGCACGTCGGTGCAATGGATATGCACCGACCCGCCTGGTGCCGGCATCGACTCGCGCTGAAGGCGAAGAAAATTGTGAAGAAATTCGTCTATTCCGTCGCTTGCCATGTCACCAGGCATCGTCGGGGCTGGGCCAATTGCGGTGGCTGCGTCCCAGGCATGCACCATGGTTTCTTGCGTCATTCGCCGAATCGCCCACGTGAGCGGGGCAGGACCCACCCATGACCAAATTTCGGTGTCGGGTGGAGTCGACTTGAACACATCAATCAGTGAAGTCGCACCGTCGACGAACGTGTCGATAAGCACGTCATCATCAACTCGTTTGTACGGGCGCAACTTGTCGAAACCTTGAACTTTGTCAACGACGATTTGAACGATTGCATTGTGAACTCGTGTGCAGTGCCACACAAGGTGTGACATCGTCCAATTCGGACATGACGGCACGGGTCGCGCCAGGTTGCCATGAGCCACCTTTGCGATGAGGTCAACCGAGTCACGAAGACTCGCAAGGTACTGATTCGTCTCGAGCATCATCACCAGTCCTTGGTTGCAGCAGCAAGTTCGCGCCACTGATCGACGGGCACCGAGCCTGGAGCGGCACCCAGAACTTGAACACACACATGGTCAGCGCCTGCATCAAGATGCGCTTTGACGCGCGCCAGCACTTCATCAGTGCTACCCCAACCCACGATGGCATCGACGATCGCATCCGAAGCACCGGTGATATCCAACTCATCCCAGCCAAGCCTCTTCAGGTTGTTCGCATAATTGGGCAATGCCAAGTACATCGCCATGTACTGGCGAGCGACCTCACGAGCACGTGAGGGGTCTGTTTCGAACACGACGGCCACTTCTGGTGCAAGCAACGCATCGGGGCCCATGATCGCGCGGGCTTCAGCTGTGTGTTCGACAGGAGTGAAATATGGATGCGCTCCTTCTGTGCGTTCTGCAGCCAACGCGAGCATCTTCGGCCCCAGTGCAGCAAGCACACGACGAGGCGCGACAGTTGGTGGAGCTGCGAAGAAGAGACCACGGTCCATCGCGTCGAGATATTCGACCATCGTCGTGTACGGCTTTGAATAGTTCTTGCCGTGTGCGCCTTCCACCATTGGCTGATGACTGACTCCGATGCCGAGCAGAAATCGCTCTGGAAAGGCCTCGCTCAATGTCTTCCACCCGGCTTGCATCGTCTGTGCTGTTCGCGCATGCAAACTTGCAATGCCAGTTGCCATCACCAACTTCGACGTCGCCGACAACAAGGCAGAACAACTTGCAAAAGGTTCGCGACCAACAGCCTCTGGTACCCAGAGTGCACGGAAACCCATTGCTTCGATATCACCGGCGATGTCACACGCCTGCGACATCGGAATGGTGTCGAGGTCAAAGGCCCAGAGACCCACTTTTCCAAGACTGATTGCAGTGGTTCGCGATGCAGACGGCATGTCCTCACCGTATCCAGCAACTTTGCCGGACGACTAGTTGTCACTGCGCCGCGCTGATTACCGCACTCGCCGACCGAAGCCCTCGCAAACTAGATTCGAGGCATGTCATCACCACGTTCCGTTGTCATCGTCGACGCCCTCCGCACCCCTATTGGACGCCGCGGTGGCGGTCTCGCCACCATGCACCCCGCCGATCTTCTCGGTGCCGTCCAGAAGGGTCTCATGGACCGCGTCGGCATCGACCCGGCACTCGTTGAACAAGTCGTCGGTGGATGCGTGAGCCAGGTCGGCGAACAGAGCTTCAACGTCACTCGCATCGCATGGTTGGCCTCTGGCCTTCCCATGACCACAGCCGCCACCACAGTTGACACGCAGTGCGGTTCGTCGCAGCAGGCCACCAACGTCGCCACTTCACTGGTGGCTTCCGGTGTTGTTGACATCGCTGTCGCGTGTGGTGTCGAAGTGATGAGTCGCATCCCCATCGGCATCAACTCGTCGAAGAAATTGGGTCTTGGCGTTCCGATTCCAAAGACCTATTTCGGTCGCTATGAATTCACATCACAATTCGAAGGTGCAGAACGCATAGCCGACAAGTACGGCGTCACTCGTGACGATGCCGACGCATTCGCATTGTCATCACAACAACGTGGTGCGCGTGCATGGGCAGAGGGTCGCTTTGACGGCCAGTCGATTCCTATCGACGCACCAGATGTCGATGAAGAAGGAAAGCCCACCGGCACGACACACAAAGTGCAGCGCGACGAAGGCATCCGTGAGACCAACCGCGAGGCACTGGCTGGTCTGAAGCCCGTTGCTCGTGAAAATGGCGTGCATACCGCAGGCAACTCATCACAGATTTCCGATGGCGCAGCAGCGATGTTGATGATGACGGAAGAGAAGGCCAAGGAGCTGAACTTGAAGCCGCGTGCGCGAGTCGTTGACACGTGCCTCGTGGGCGTCGACCCGGTTCTCATGCTGACGGGTCCGATCGACTCAACAGAACGACTGCTCGCTCGTAACAACCTGAAGATCAGTGACATCGACACGTTCGAAATCAACGAAGCGTTTGCTTCCGTCGTGTTGTCATGGGCGCGTGCAACCGGAGCAGATTTGGAAAAGACGAATCCGAATGGCGGAGCAATCGCGCTCGGACATCCGCTCGGCTGCACTGGTGCCTTCCTCATGACCAAAGCCGTGAACGAGCTTGAGCGCACCGGTGGTCGTTACGGACTTATCTCGATGTGCTGCGGCGGTGGCCTCGGAACCGGAACACTCATCGAGCGTCTCTGACGCGCGTCACGTCACACATCGTGGCGTGACCATCTCGAAGCCAACGGCGCGCAGTGTGAAAATTGGTGGTCGACTCCTCGTAGCAACTGCCATTTTTGTCGCATTGTCGGCATGTACGTCGTCCGACAACTCTTCTCCCGACGTTGCATCGGTGACACGCGTCGTCGACGGAGACACGGTTGCGCTCGCCTTTACAAACACCGAGGAAACGGTGCGACTCATCGGCATCGATACACCCGAGACAGTGAAGCCAAACTCACCGGTGGAATGCTTTGGCCCTGAAGCCTCAGAGCGTACGAAGACATTGCTGCCCGCAGGAACAAAGGTTCGAGTTGAACGCGACATCGAGGCGCGTGATCGATACGGACGACTGCTCGCCTACCTGCGCCGCGTCGACGACGGATTATTCGTGAATAAATCGTTGGTCATCGATGGCTTCGCCACGCCGCTACGAATCGAGCCAAACATCGCATATGCAGACGACTTCGCGCGCGCCGCCGAGCAAGCACGCGCCGCACAACTTGGTCTGTGGGCCGTGTGCGACGACTAATTGCACAGATAGCGTCACAGCATGACCTCGCAGTCCGCCCAGTCAACTCTGGCCGAACGACTTGGGTACTCACCCGACACCAAACTCGTCATCCTCAGTTGCGATGACCTTGGGTCGTGTCACGCGGCCAACATCGGCGTGTACACGGCAATCCGAGACGGCCTGGCAACGTGTGCCTCCATCATGGTCCCTGCCCCATGGGCCAGACATGCGGCCGACATGTACAACGGAGACGACATCGGCGTGCACCTCACGCTGAATGCAGAACATCTGAGCTACAGGTGGGGCCCACTCACCCATGCTCCGTCGTTGTTGTCCGGTGAAGGTGGCTTCCCTCGGTCCATCGACGATTTGTGGGAGCACGCTGACCCGAGCGAAGTGTTACGCGAATGCCGAGCCCAAATCGAACGCGCCATCGCGTGGGGCATCGACGTCACACATCTCGCGCCACATCTCAGTGCCATCACGCTGCGCCCCGAGTTCTTCGACATCTATCTCGAACTTGCCGTTGAGTTTCGTCTTCCCGTACGGCTGCCCTCGACCATCGATCAGACACAAGCCGGTTTCCCATTCCGTGCGCTAGCAGCAGATGAAGGCGTGATCTTCCCCGACCACTTTGATCATGATTGGCGTGCAGGAAGCCGCGACCGTGTCATCGCCGCAATTAATTCATTGCAGCCGGGTGTCACCGAAATTCACGTGCAACCAGCCATCGACACGCCGGAAGTTCACGCACTGGGGCCAACCGCCTCTGGTTGGGTTGATGACCTTGCTCTCGTCACCACCGACACTGGTTTTGCGGACGTCGTCGCAAAGAGCGGCGCAGTGTTGATTGGTTACCGCGCCCTCAGGGACGCGATGCGAGCCGACTGATTTCGCTGGCGGCTTCGCCTGACATCAACACTTTGAACAGTGCGCCGGTGCTTCCTTCGGCCTTCAACTTGCCTTGCATGAAAGCCAAGCTCGGGTCAGCTGCAGCATCTTTCGATACAACACGCACAACTACATCTGCATCATCGGGCCCTGAGATTGCTTCATCGCCCTTGCCGAATTGCACACGGTACTGAACCACCACGTCATCTTTCTTCTTCGAACTCACACAACACCTCGAAACAAGTCATCTTCAAAGGTGCCGTCTTCTGTTCCGCCAACAGCGGAAACCGCCAGCACCCACTCCTCCCATGGGTACACATGAGCAAGTTCTGCATCATCAAGACCAAACCACCACGACTCATTGGGGTCGACCTGCGTGGCGTGTGCACGAAGCGCGCCACTTCGGGCCCACAGGTACTGACCAACGTCGATACGTGTCGTGATGCGATGGTCTTGTGACGGTCGATTCAGCCACTCGTCGTTGTAAGGCGATGTCCCCGTTTTCTTGATCATGGCCTCGTGAATGGTGACAATTCGTTTCTTCGACCACAGTGTGTAATACATCTTGAGTGGCTGCCATGGTTCGCCGGCATCGGCGTACCAAAACGGATCACCTGCACGCTGGAACGCGAGAACACTCACATCGTGAACACGAAGGTGGTCGGGATGCGGATAACCAGTTTGGTCGTCGTTGTAGGTGAGGATGACGTGTGGCTTCTCTGCTCTAATGATGCGCACCAGGCGCTCGGTTGCCTCGTCGAGATCGGCTATGTGAAAACACGCAGGATTGTTGTTCGAATCTGAATCAGCCATGCCGCTGTCGCGATACCCCAACATGTGCACAGAGTGGTAACCGATGATGTCAGTGGCGAGCTTCAACTCTTGTGGTCGAAGATCCGCCAGTACTTGGCGTTCTTCTTCTGGCGAGAGACCATGAAACGGCTGTCCGGGTTCACGAAGCGAAGGGTTCTGCAAGTCACCTTCTTCGCCACCCGTGCAGCACACAAGCACAGTGTGAACGCCCTGCGCTGCATACTTTGCGACGGTCGGGGCACCCTTTGAAGCCTCGTCATCGGGGTGTGCATGCACTGCGAGCAGCGACAACCGCGACGTGTCCTGTGGTGAAACGTCTCGCGTCGACATCATCGTCATGCTAGTGAGACGTGCTTGCCGACGGCCCGTCATGACACATCAATCATTAGGCTGAGCGTGTGACACGTCGCCCAACAATGCGTTCTCGAATCACGAGAGTCACGCTCCTTGCGACTGTGGCGATCATGCTCGCAGGTTGTTCCACCAACGACGGTCGCGACATGTCTCCTCCGCGCGATGACCAGACAGACACCATCACGCAAACCACCGTTGCCACCACTGTCGACCCAACCCAAGATGCGGTGACTGAACCCGCGACGTTCTTGTCTGTCTCAGGATCCTGGGAAGAGGGCGGTGTGATTGCGGCCAAGCACACCTGTGCCGGCAGCGGCGTGACTCCAGCTCTGTCCTGGGCCGGCATTGGCACCGGAACAAAATCTCTCGGATTTGTGCTCAGCGAGTCTGATGACCCAAACAACGTGTTGTGGGTCGTTACCAATCTTGAACCGACACTCACCGGCATCGCCGAAGGTGAGCCGCTGCCAGCGACAGCGGTCGTAGCGAAGAACTCCCGTGGCGACATTGGCTACGCAGCTCCCTGCCCCGACTCTGCAGAGGGAACCTCCTATCTGCTCACGTTGTACGCACTAGACCAGGTGATCGAAGCGGGAACGGGCGATGACACAACGACCGTGCTGGCTGCGATGGAGAGCGCAGCGCTCGATGCCACGAGCACCGAGTTCGTCGCGAAAGGCGCGTAAAGAACAGCCGGCATCTGTCACCGAGCGAAGTCATTCCACCGCCCAGCGTGGGGAACCTGCGAAACTGAAGCCATCGACACATCAGCCTCTGCCCTGCCGATTGGCATTTTCGAGACTGACACTGACTGTCGTCTCCGCAGTGGCAACGATGCATTTCGAACTCTCGTTCTTGGTGGCGCAGCGGTCGTGCCGGGAACTGCACCGTGGGTGAATGCTCAACCCCATGAACGTCAAGCATGCGAACGGGCGTGGAAACAAGCAAGAGAAACATCTGCGCCATTCGTTGTCGAGTTTCGAATCGGCACACCAAACGGCGAGACCATGTGGGTGCAAGTCGCCACGCAACCAATTCGCGACAGTGGCGACATCACTGGGTACGTCGGCACTGCACTTGACTGCACGACAGCAGTCGAGCAACGTCGACTGTCAGATCAACTCGTCGGTCTTCTTGATGCATCTGGTGACGCCATCGTGGTGTTCGACAGAGTCGGCGCGATGACGTTCTGCAATGACATTGCTCGCACCATGCTTGGCATCGAGGAACACAGCGACACAGGAAACGACATAGCCGCCCGTACGTTCATGCAGGCCGTGCGAGACCAATTGCCACGCGACGTCATCTCACCTGATGCCGGAGGCACACCGCAACGACGTTGGGAAGGAGAGGTCGCATTCCGCTCACCAGAAGGACTCTCGCGCACACTCGCCGTTGTTGTGCAATCAGTCCGTACGCGCGAGGGAGTCCTCGACCATTGGTCAACCATCGCTCGAGACATCACCGACGAGCGCAACCAACAACGAGAACTGGGTCGATTGGCGACCCACGACGCTCTTACCGGACTTCCGAATCGTGTGCTTTTCTTGCGCAAGACAGCTGAAGCACTTGAGCGCAGCAAGACCACAAAGAATCAGGTCACTGTGCTCTTCATCGACCTCGACAAGTTGAAACATGTCAACGACACCATCGGACACGTCGTTGGTGACCAACTGATTGTGTCAATCGCCAAGCGCCTGATGGCTGCCACTCGCCCAAGTGATCTTGTGGCACGTATCGGTGGCGATGAATTCGTGGTCTTGTGCGAGGGTCTGCTCGACGAGCACGTCGCCATGGACGTTGCTGAGCGCATCCGTCACTCAATCACTGGCCCACTCGTCCTTCAAGGTGTTGAAATCGACTCCGGAGCCAGCGTGGGCGTAGCCATGTCGACCAGCGAGCAACTCTCGCAACAAGCACCCGAAGACCTCGCGGTCACTATGTTGCGTTGCGCCGACACAGCGATGTACCGAGCCAAACAACGCGGCCGCGGTCGAAGCGAGTTGTACAGCGACGACATGCATCGTGCTGCGCGCGAACGCGTGGTTCTTGCAGGTCAACTTGAACAAGCACTCGCTGCAGACCAATTCTTCGTGATGTACCAACCGATAGAACATTCTCAAGCGCGACATACCGTGGCGTTTGAAGCATTACTTCGCTGGGCCCATCCCACTCGTGGCGAACTGAGCCCTGCAGATTTCCTCGAATTGGCCGACGAGTCCGGACTCATTGGCCCGATTGGCGACTGGATACTTGGCGCTGCCGGCACGAGTCTTCGCTCATGGATCGACTCGGGCATGGTGAGCAAACAGACTGCCCTCCATGTCAATGCGACACGCCGACAACTTGCCGACACGACATTCGTTGATCGCACCATCACGATTCTTCGTGAAGTTGGCCTTGACTGTGCACAGTTAGTCGTCGAAACCTCCGAGGCATCGCTTGTCGACAACAATCCAGCAATTCTTCGTAGCATTACCACTCTCAAGCGACACGGCGTGCGCATCGCAGTTGACGACTTTGGCGCCGGCTACTCGTCGTTGTCAGCCCTTCGAACTTTCCCTGCTGATTGCCTGAAGCTCGATGGAACCGTCGTGCGCGATGTCGGACGTAGTGATGGCGGCGACGACCCCATTGTTCGGTCACTCATTCAGCTTGCGCACTCACTTGATCTCACGGTCATCGCAGAATGGGTCAGCACCGACGATCAGCTGCAACGCCTGAAGGTGCTTGGTTGCGACCAACTGCAGGGGAACTTGGTGTGCAAGCCGCTCACAACAGAGCAGGTCGCACAGCGCTATCAGGCCGGAATCGGTCCTGTTCCGGCGAAGTAAGCAAGCACGGCATCTGACTCTTGCGTGAGGCGCAGCACTGAAGCACCGCCGACATTGTCGCCAGTGGTCGACAACGCATAGGACTTTGCACCAGAGTCAGCAACAGGTCGCAACTTCTTGATCATGTCGGCCATGTCGAGCGCTGGGTCTGCGCTCAGTTCCGAGGCGAAACCAGCCAGAACATCACCCGCGGCGAGTGGATGCTTGGCAACGTGTTTGACCGCAGAGGTGATGAGCGAGGAGATGAAGTCTCGTTGACGCGCGGTACGACCGTGATCTGACGAACCATCGAGCTTCCAATCGCCATCGATTTTCAATTGAAAGTGGCGACTACGGACATATGCGAGCGCCTTCTGGCCATTCAACATGTTGCAGCCGCCACGAGGGATGTACAGACCTGAATACTTGTCGCGTGCCGGACCTGGGAGACACACGAGCACGCCGCCAATCGAGTCGACGATGTCCTTGAAACCGGCGAAGTCGACTTCCAAATAATGATGAACAGGGATGTTCAGATTGCGCTGAAGTGTGCGAACCAGCACTTCGGGTCCTTGCGAAAATGCAGTGTTCATTCGCTGCGCTTTGCTTCCGTCACCAATTTTCACCCACAAGTCGCGAGGTACCGAAAGGATGCTTGCAGAACCGTCGGCCTTGTCATGCCGCAGCACCATGATCGAATCTGATCTTTGACCACTCACTGATGTGCCAGCAATCGCCTTATAGTCGGCGTCGCTCGGATCGGCGTTGGCACGCGAATCTGAGCCAACAAGCAGATAGTTCTCGACAACGTCAGATGGCGGCGACAAAACTGCGGCAAGCGAGGGAATGCGATTGACCCCTGAGAGGTGGGCCTTGGTCGCCCGCACGAGACCACTTGCACCGAAACCAGCGACCACGATTGCAATGACAACTGGCGCCACCCAGCGCGAGGTCCAAGACTTGGTCGACACGGACCAACGCTAATCAACCACCCTGGCCAGGTGTGGTCACTCGTCGGATGTCACCGCAGATGTATGACATCCGCCGTGTCGAATCGATGGGTAATCGCACATTCATCAACGACGACAAGTCGACCATCAGTTTCCACGTCGATTGCACGACCAGCGAGCAATTCACCTCCAAGAAGTGACACGTGCACCTCTCGGCCAATTGTCGCGAGATGTGCTCGATAACGCTCATGCAAGGTCTTCCGGTCGAGATCGAGCAAGTCGTCAATGTACGGACACATGTTCCTGACCATGTGAGATGGCGACTGACCTAATCCACGAAGTTGTTCGACACTGCTTCCAGCACTCAATGCAGCTGCACCCTCAGGTGCCCAGCCGATGTTGATGCCAATTCCGACAACAACAAACGAGGGACGACCACTCGCAGCATCGATCGACCCAGACTGCGCAAGCACTCCCGCAACTTTTGTGTCATTGAGCATCAAGTCATTCGGCCACTTCAACTTCACATCACACCTGAACAATTCAACCGATGATTGCACGACTGCCAACGCCACCACTTGCATGAGGACATGTGGGTGCTCGGGTACCTCTCGAAAGAGAAACGAGGCGAGGACATTGACGCCTGCTGGGGCTTCCCACCTGCGGTCGAGTCGACCCTTACCAGCACTTTGGAAGTCAGTCCGCAGCACGCAGCGGTCCGGAGCCCCATTTTCCGCCTCTCGGACTAGGTCTGCGTTCGTGCTGCCCGTTTCAGCCACCTCTTTTAGGGTCCAGCGGTCCGATTGGTTCGCATTTGCCCTGTCCATCGCACCAAACTAGTCACTTGTGTTGAACAAGATCCTGATTGCAAACCGTGGCGAGATAGCCGTGCGCGTCATTCGTGCTGCGCGAGAGATGGGAATCGCGACCGTCGCGGTGTACTCCGAGCTCGATCGAAATGCGTTGCACGTGCGACTTGCCGATGAGGCCTACGCACTCGGCGGACAAACCGCAGCAGAGAGCTACCTCAACACTGAAGCAATTCTGAATGCCATCAAAGTGAGTGGCGCCGATGGCGTGCACCCCGGTTACGGGTTCTTCAGCGAGAACGCCGACTTTGCGCGAGCAATCACGTCACAGGGCGTGGCTTTCATCGGACCTCCACCCGAAGCAATTGAAGAGATGGGCGACAAGGTGTCGAGCCGCAAGGCCGCACTTCGCGGAGGTGCACCAATTGTTCCGGGCACCACCGAATTCGTCACCACTGCGAAGGAGATCACCGACTTCGGAAATGAATTCGGATGGCCAATCGCAATCAAGGCTGCATTTGGTGGCGGCGGTCGAGGCATGAAAGTGGTGCACTCAGCAGACCAGGTGCAAGACGCCATGGACTCAGCCCAGCGTGAGGCCAAGAACTTTTTCGGTCGTGACGAGATTTACGTCGAGCGATACCTCACTTGGCCACGCCACATCGAGGTGCAGTTGGTTGGCGATACACACGGAAATGTGGTGTGGGTCAGCACGCGTGACTGTTCTGCACAGCGTCGTCACCAGAAACTCATCGAAGAGGCTCCGGCAACAGCGTTACCCGATGGTGTCGAAGAGGCGATGGGCGAAGCAGCAGTCAAGGCAGCGAAAGCTGTTGGCTACTTCAACGCAGGAACCGTTGAATTCATCTATCAGGATGGCGACTTCTTCTTCCTCGAGATGAACACTCGCCTACAAGTTGAACACCCTGTCACCGAGGCCATCACTGGTATCGATCTCGTCGAATGGCAGATTCGTGTCGCATCGGGCGAAAAGTTGCCGATGAATCAGAAGCAAGTACTTGCAACTCGCCGTGGACACGCCATCGAAGTGCGCATCAACGCTGAGAACCCGGCAGGCGGGAAGTTTCTTCCCTCCCCTGGTCCGATTACCAAGTTGGTGACATCTGACGGATTCGGAGTGCGCTTCGACTCGGGTTATGAGGCCGGCGATTCGATTAGCCAGTACTACGACAACCTCGTCGGCAAGCTCATCGTGTGGGGCAAGGATCGTGACACGGCGATTGCTCGCACCATCCGCGCACTGAAAGAGATGGTGGTCGAAGGTATCGCCACCACCATCCCTGCAGATATCGCAATTCTGGAACATCCTGACTTCAAGTCGTTCACCCACTCCACAAAGTGGGTTGAAGAGCGACTCGATTTGTCCGGAGTTGACGCATCACCCGCAACGGCACCAGACGACGATGGAACACCGCTCGTGCAACGTTCGACGACAGTGGAGGTCAACGGGCGACGCTTCGATGTGAAGTTGTGGGTTCCTGAGACTGTCGGCACTGTTGCAGCAACATCGAAGGCAAAGAAACCGGCACGCGCTGGTTCTGGAAGTGGCGGCGGGTCCGGTGGAGGAAGCGGCCAAGTCGCCGTCCCCATGCAGGGAACCATCGTCAAAGTGCTTGTCGAAATAGGTCAACAAGTGCAGTCGGGTCAGAGCGTGGTGGTGCTCGAGGCGATGAAGATGGAAAACCAGATCGAGGCCGACAAGGCCGGCACAGTGAAGGCCATCAACGTGAAGCCAGGCGACACAGTCGGTGCTGGCGATGTGGTGGTCGTCATCGAATAAGGCTCGCGCTTTGTCGTTGACAATCTGATGATGGAATCGTTCTTCGCGGCGTGGTGCACCGTGTTGAGTCTCTCGTTCATCTGGCCTCAGGTCTGGCGCACCGTGCGACATGACAGCACTCAAGGATTGTCGGCCTTCGCAGCTGTCTACGGAGTGGTGGGCGCCGGTTTGTGGTTCGCCTACGGACTTGGCGCAGAAAACACTGCAATCTGGTTCTCAAACGCTTCGTTCATTGTCGCGCAGTCGATCATCATCACGGTGATGTGGCGACACGGCCGCGTGCCACGCGTGATGCTCACCCGCTTTGCCGCTCTCTTTGCCGTCGTGCTCGTGGTGTTGTTACCACTTCCCTCAACCGCTTTTGGCTGGACCGCCACTGTCGTGAGTGCGTCGTCTCTCGTGCCGCAGGCAGTTCACGTTGCTCGCGCGGAAAATATGCACGCGATATCACTCGCATCGTGGGTGGTCACCATCATCTCAGCGTCGAGTTGGATGGCATTTGGATGGGTGATTAATGACCCGGTGATGTCGGTCGTGAACTACATCACGATTCCGATGATGATCTTCATCTTGGTGCGCGCGACGCGCTGGCGCCTCGCCAATGGACTCGCTCTGACGGGCCGAGCACTCGTTTCAGCCTGACGGCGGAGATTGTTGACCTGACCTCATAAAGGTCATTCGGCGGATTCAGTCACTGCTTCAGCTAGCGACGGATGCACGAGAAGCGTGTCGAGAATGTCGACCACTTTGAGATGTGCAGTGACTGCGAGGGCAATCATGCTGATGAGCTCGCCAGCGTGACGTCCGACGATGGTGCCACCAAGCACGACTCCGGTATTCGGATCTGAAATGAGCTTCACAAAACCAGTCGGATCATTGTGAATAAGGGCCTTTGCGGTTGACGAGAATGGCACCTTGGTGACTCGAATCTTGCGACCGAGCGCAAACGCCTCTGCTTCGGCCAGACCAACATCGGCGATCTCAGGTTTGGTGAAAATTGCTGATGCTGCCTTGTCGTACGCGAGGTGACGATGATCGTCGCGAATGACCCCCATGAGATGTTCTGCGATCTTGCGTCCCTGCATGGTGGCGACAGATGACAGCGGCAATTTTCCACTCACGTCGCCTGCCGCGTACACATGCGGCACGTTGGTGCGACACCATTGATCAATATCGATATAACCCCGAGAATCAAGTGCAACGCCCGCCCCCTCAAGGTTGAGCCCTTCTACGTTTGGCTCAGATCCGATGGCCAACACTGCATGCGTGGCTCGCACTTCACGACCGTCGTCACACCTCACGACCACTTCGTCGCCAACCACATCAATGGACTGAGCGCGAGCCCCTTTCAACAGCTTCACACCGCGCGCCAGGAAACTGTCTTCAAGAGCTGCAGCTGCTTCAGGATCTTTTCCTGGGAGCACCTGTTGCCGACTGACCACAAGGGTGACGTCGGCACCGAATGAAGTGAACATGTGGACGAATTCAACACCGGTGACGCCAGATCCGATGACCACAATGCTCTTTGGGAACACTTTGGGCGGATAACAGTCACGCGTGGTGAGAATTCTGGTTCCGTCTGGTTCGACCCAGCCTGGAATTCGTGGTCGCGAACCTGTCGACACCAGTACCGCATCGGCCTCGAGCACTTCTTGCCCGTCGGCGCCCTCGACGCGCACGTGTCGGTCATCGACGAACGTTGCGACGCCTCTCATGATGCGAACACCTTGGCTCATGAGCAAATCGGTGGTAGTTGCCTTCAGGCGCTCAGTAATGTTGGAGATGCGCTCGGACAAGGTGTCAACGTCAACTTCTACGTCGTGCTGCTCGACACCCATGCCGGCGAAACGTTGAGTCATGGTGAGCGCACCACCAGTAGCGATCATTGCCTTGGAAGGCACGCAATCAAGCAGATGTGCCGCCCCACCGATGATGTCCCGTTCGACGATGGTGACCTCGGCGCCCAGTCGGGCAGCGGTGCTTGCTGCAGCATTGCCGGCCGGACCACCACCGATGATCACGAATCGCTTCGTCATAGTGTCAAACGCTACTGCTGGTCATGTTGTCGACGTCGACACATACGGCAAAGTTGTCACAGTCGTTGCAACGGATGTCGATGTTGTTGTTGCCGTTGAAGTGGTCGTCGATGCCGCATCAGATATGACTGAAGTTGTGGCGGGCGCAGTTGTAGTCGTCGTTGATTCGAGCGTGGTTCGAGGCGTGAGTCTCATGCGCGGAATTGAGGTGGTCGGCACAGGGGCCTCATTCGGACAGAACTGCGAGTTGAAGCCCCAATCGTGACGTGGTTCGCCTACGAATTCGAAGTGCATACCGTCAGCAACAGCAAAGTTTCCTCCCCACGCAAAACCCCATTTGCGAAAGATGCGCACGACCTGACAATTCAACGTCGGCCGCATGCCCTGACCGTTCGTCGAAGTGTTGATGTCAAGTGCGCCACCCCAAGAATGTCGCGAGATATTTCCGAAATCATCGGCGAGTCGACTAATGCGCCCCTGAAAACAGCCTCCGTACCGATTCGTGTTGCGCACATCAATTGCCTTAGCAAGACCGGCCTTGAAGACTTCTGTGAGTGCACCCTGTAGCGGTCCGACAATTTCCTTGTGACAGTTAGCGCGAATAGGGATGTCCTTGAACGTGTGGAGCCACTTGATGCTCACACCACGCCAGTCGTTGCTGATGTGAAGTCGACCGTTTCCTGCATCTTTCACTCGAAATTCTCCGAGCAATTCCTTGAATTTCGCCGTTCCCAAAGTGGCATCCGGGTCGGGTGGATCCCATGATCGACGCAATCGATACACCGCACCGTTTCGGAATGTGCCACCTCGCAACTCTCGCTGGAAAACTGCAGGTTCCCCTTCCCCAATCACGAGCACCTTGTGCACCTTGGTCGCCATCAGGTCATCAGCAAATTCGGTAGACACCAAGAGATCGCCGTTGTCGACGTGGTCATCGTCAACAATCGCTCCGATCTCGATGTCAAACGGTTTGCCCCACTTGTCATTCACCACGAGCACATCACCCACTCGCGCGTCTCGCAGTCGGGCACTTGTGACACCGATTGCCGCCCTGCCGTCAGCCAGCACGTCAGCAATCGCAGCACCTGAGATCACGCGGGCCAACGTCACATCGATGGCCATCGTTGCGAGTGGCACCACCCATCCACCACTCACCGATGCACCGGCACCCTTGCTGATGCGTGAACCGGCCGCGCGACGCTGCTCACGCATCTGCAGTGTCGGAAACCGCACACCAAAGCCCGTGAAACCGGTTCGCTTCGCAATTTGCTGGATACCTCGGACTTGTGCGGTGGAAAATCCCTTGCCACTTGACACCGACATCCAATCGATGAGCAGTCGTTTTGGGCCGGTCATTGCAGATACGGCGAATCGTGGCGAACCGGATGACGAGACGCGATCTTGCGCCTGAACGTTCGGAGACACTGAAGCGAGCACCACGGAAAACACGACCGCCCCTCGCGCCATCTGCCTTGCCGTCGTGCGCACACGGAAACGATAGTTCTGAATCGACCTCCTGCTCTGGTGGGCCGAACAACTACGGTGTAAGGACTGTGAGCGAGGAACTCGACGACCATTCGGCCACGGGCCTCGAAGCAGAGAAGGAACGCCGCCTGAACGACATTGCGCGTCGACGTTCATCTGGCAGCGAGCCGTACCCATACCGCTTCGACCGCTCGCACTCCCTTGCAGACGTGCGTTCCGCCCACGGGCACCTCGAGGCCGGCACCGAGACAGACGCGCAAGTTGCTCTCGCCGGACGCGTCATGTTGAAACGCGACCAAGGCAAACTCATCTTCCTCACCATCCAAGATCGCACCAATCAGTTGCAGTTGTTTGTGTCCAAAGCCGTCGTCGGTGACGAACAGTTCGACGACATTGCAGCACTTGACCTTGGCGACTGGGTCGGTGCTCACGGAACGGTGATGACCACACGCAAAGGTGAATTGTCAGTCAAGACCACTGCTGTTGTGTTGCTCTCGAAGGCCGTTCGACCACTGCCCGACAAGTGGCACGGACTCACTGACACAGATACCCGCTATCGCCAACGCTATGCCGACCTCATCATGAATGAATCGTCACGCCGCGCGTTTGCTGTGCGGCATGAGATCATTGCGAGCTTCAGGCGCACTCTTGCCGGGCAAGGCTTCATCGAAGTTGAAACGCCTGTATTGCACGTCGAGGCCGGCGGTGCCCACGCACGACCGTTCCTCACGCATCACAACGCACTCGACATGCAGCTGTTTCTGCGTATCGCACTTGAATTGCACCTGAAGCGCCTCATTGTCGGTGGCATGGAACGCGTGTATGAAATCGGTCGCGTGTTTCGCAATGAGGGCATCTCGCCACGCCACAATCCGGAATTCACGATGATAGAGCTCTACCAAGCATTCGCCGACTACAGCGATGTCATGGCCATCACCGAGACCCTCATTACGAATGCTGCTGTCGACGCAACCGGGTCGTCTGTGGTCATGATCGATGAGAAACCCGTTGACTTGGCAAAGCCGTGGCGTCGCGTTCGAATGATTGATCTGGTGACTGAAGCAACTGGCGTCGAGGTGCACCCTTCGCAACCGCGTGCACAGTTGGTCGAGCTCGCTTCTCGGCACAGCGTGAAAGTCGAAGCACAATGGGGACCAGGAAAGATCATTGAGGAGTTGTTCGAAGCCACTTCAGAAGCTGCGCTGCGTGAGCCGACGTTCGTCACCGGACATCCTGTGGAGATCAGCCCTCTCGCCCGCGTTGACCGGAATGATGCGCATCTCACCGAACGTTTCGAATTGTTCGTTGGCGGTCGTGAACTGGCAAATGGTTACAGCGAGTTGAATGACCCTGTCGAGCAACGCCAGCGCTTTGAAGAAGAAGAGAAGTCGAAGGCGGCTGGCAACTTGGAGGCTGGCACCGTTGACGAGGACTACCTACGCGCGCTCGAATTCGGAATGCCACCAACAGGCGGCCTTGGCATCGGCATCGACCGAGTGGCCATTCTCCTTGCGGGTGCAGCTTCCATCAAAGACGTCATCTTGTTCCCCACATTGCGACCGGAGGTGTTCGAACAATGAGTGCTGCATGGGGCATTGGCCTTGCCACTGTCGGGCTTCAGGGTGAAGTCCTCGATGTTCGATTCCGCGCATTGGGTTGGGGTGATTCAGTTCCGACTGATCCCCCGTCTGTGACAACAGCAATCGACACGGACCCAGATCGTGGCGTTGCACTTCGACCAGTGAGCTTCGTTGTCGACACGTCAACTGCGCCAAGTAGTGCTGCTGACGTGTACTTGCGGCTTCATCTGCTGTCACATCGCCTTGCGGCACCGCGCACTGTCAACCTTGACGGTGCCTTCGGGTTGTTGGCGAACGTTGCCTGGACCAGTCGAGGGCCTGTGCCTCTCGAATCACTCGAGAGCGTGTCGTGGAATATTGCGCGTCGGGGCGAGCATCTCGTTGTTCATGGTGTCGACAAGTTCCCACGCATGACCGATTACGTGGTGCCCAGCGGAGTTCGCATCGCCGATGCAAGCCGTGTGCGCCTCGGTGCCCATCTTGCTGCTGGCACGACGGTCATGCACGAGGGCTTCTGCAATTTCAACGCCGGAACCCTCGGAACATCGATGGTGGAGGGACGCATTTCTGCCGGGGTCATCGTTGGTGACGGCTCAGACATCGGCGGTGGCGCTTCGATCATGGGCACCTTGTCCGGTGGTGGCAAAGAAGTGGTCACCATCGGCGAACGTTGTCTGCTCGGCGCCAACAGTGGTGTCGGTATCTCACTAGGAGACGACTGCATTATCGAGGCAGGTCTGTACGTGACGGCTGGAACTCTGATGAAAGATCCTGACGGCGTCGTGCGCAAGGGACGCGAACTGAGTGGAGCTAGTGGCCTTCTCTTTCGCCGCAACAGTCAAACCGGCGCAGTCGAAGCAGTCGCTCGATCGGGCTCGTGGGGCGGCCTCAACAGTGCCTTGCACAAGAACTAACCACACCGTGGAACCACTCGAGCTCGCCGCACATATTCGTCGCCGCCGTAGCAATCTGCAGATCAACCCGACGAGCGTTGTATCGCGTGATGTCCTACAAGAGCTGTGCGACGCAATCATGTGGGCCCCGAACCACAAGCGCACCTGGCCTGCGCGTATCGCAATCATGAGCGGCGAGTCCCGCCATGCACTCGGAGACACCATCGCAAACGTGATGGCAGCGCAGAACGAAAACGAAGTGAAGGTACAGAAGACGCGCGGCAAATATCTGCGAGCACCTCACATCATTGTTGTCGGCGTCGCCCGAGGTGACTCAGATCAACGCACGCGGGAAAACCAATACGCCGTCGCGGCTGGCGTACAGAACCTGTTGCTACTTGCCGAAGCACATGGCCTTGCCGCCCTGTGGGGCTCACCCGCAGACGGTGCCAATGACGCAATCAACAAACTCTGCTCATTCGATGACGATGTCGAGGTCATCGGTTTGGTGTACCTCGGACACCCGAGCGGTGAAGTTGAACAGCCGGTGCGACCGCCGACACCCCTGACGTGGTTTGACTGACACTCACCTTTTGAAGGTGACTATGGACGAATCAGCGTCCTGGCTGGAACGTACCGAACACGTCGCGTAGCGCGTCGCTGACTTCGCCAAGCGTCGCACCTGCACGAAGTGCTTCCTTCATGGGGTACAACAAGTTCTGAGTACCACGTGCAGCTGTTCGCACATCATCCAGCGTTGATTGCACCTTTGCCTGGTCGCGATTCGCCTTGTAGGCCTTGAGACGCGCGATTTGGTTGGTCTGCAAACTCGGGTCAATGGGGAACACATTCGGTTCTGGCTCATCGTCGACCGTGAACTTGTTGACACCGACAATGACACGCTCGTCATCATCAATTGACTTGGTGTACTCATAGGCGGATTGCTCGATCTCGTCCATCTGATACGCAGCTTCGATGGCCTCAACAGCCCCGCCCATGTCGTCGATGCGCTCGATGTACTGCCACGCGAGGCGCTCGACTTCGTCGGTCAACGACTCGATGAAGTACGAACCTGCGAGCGGATCAGGGGTGTCGGCGACACCACTTTCATAGCCGATGACTTGCTGGGTTCGAAGAGCGATACGGGCCGCCTCTTCGGTAGGTAGTCCGAGAGCTTCGTCGTAGCCGTTCGTGTGAAGGCTTTGAGTGCCGCCGAGAACTGCTGCGAGGGATTGCACCGCCACGCGAACCACATTGTTCAGTGGTTGCTGTGCCGTGAGGGTGCTTCCGCCCGTTTGGGTGTGGAACCTCAACAATTTGCTGGCTTCCTTTTTTGCGCCGAAGCGTTCGGTCATGATGCGATACCACATGCGGCGACTTGCCCGGAACTTTGCCACTTCTTCGAAGAAGTTGTTGTGTCCGTTCCAGAAGAAAGACAACCGTGGAGCGAAGTCGTCGACATCGAGGCCAGCATCAATGGCTGCTTGCACATACGCAATCGCGTTGGCAAGCGTGAATGCAATTTCCTGCACTGCTGTCGAGCCTGCTTCACGAATGTGATAACCGGAAATTGAAATCGTGTTCCACTTCGGAACGTGCTGAGAGCAGTACGCAAAAATATCGGTGATGACTCGCATGGAGGGCCGTGGTGGATACACGTATGTGCCACGCGCGATGTATTCCTTCAACAAGTCATTCTGAATGGTGCCGCTGATTGCTGAAGCTGGAACGCCCTGCTCTTCCGCAACCAATTCGTACATGAGCAACAGAATTGCTGCTGTCGAGTTGATGGTCATTGATGTCGACACTTTGTCGAGTGGTAAATCCGCGAGCAACAGTCTCATGTCGGCGAGTGAATCGATTGCCACACCGACCTTTCCAACTTCGCCTTCGGCCCGCGGGTGGTCGCTGTCGTAACCCATTTGCGTGGGAAGGTCGAAGGCGCACGACAAACCGGTCTGGCCGGCCTGCAACAAGAACTTGAATCGTTCATTGGTGGATTCAGCAGTTCCAAAACCGGCGTATTGGCGCATGGTCCACAATTTCCCGCGATACATCGTGGGGTACACGCCACGCGTGTACGGCGCCATTCCTGGGGTACCTAACTTCTGCGCCGGATCCCAACCCGTGAGTGCATCAGCCGTGTACAACTCGGCGATGGGTATGCCCGAATCTGTTCGCTTCTCGTCAGCCATGAGGCAAGGCTAAGGGAGAGACGTACTTGTTCCCCAATGGAGGCGTCAACGTGCAGCGATGACCGCAATCTCCACCTTCCATGCCGACTGAGCCAGGGCTGGAACTGTCACCAAAGTGCTTGCCGCACGGACATCGCCCAATGCTCTGTCTCGTTCCGCCATCACAAGGGCGAGTTGTTCACTCAGTTCGTCTGCGCTCACCACATATGTGGTGACACTCACAATGTCAGCAACGGACAACTTTGCCTCCGCCAATATTGCCGAGATGTTCTGCCATACGAGTCGTGCTTGATCCTCAATGCGCTCAGGAACAGTGCCGTCGCGTCGCACCGGCACCACACCGGAAGTAAACACCACATCATTTGCCCCGGCGACATGCACACCGTGGGCATACTTTGCCGCTGGTGGCGCCATCGTTGCTGGCGACAATTCCGTTCGCGTAACAGCTTGATTCTTAGACGTGGCCACACCGCAACACTAGGTCTGGACACCCACTAGCGTGGTTCCCATGACGATCGCACCTGATGCCCCGACCCGCTCTATCGACGGTGTCGAACTCACCAAGAAAGAAGTGGAGTGGTCTTTCCCTCCCGTCTTCGACAACGTGGAAGACGAGCGTCGGCACCGGAAAGAAAAACTTGCTGGCGCACTTCGCATTTTTGGTCGACTGGGGTTTGCGGAGGGCGTCGCCGGACACATCACGGTTCGCGACCCAGAATTCCCTGACTTGTTCTGGGTGAATCCACTCGGTCTGTCGTTTCGTCACATGACGGTGAGCGACCTCATCCTCGTCGACCATCATGGCGACATCGTCTACGGACGCCGTCCTGTCAACCGCGCAGCATTTGTCATTCACTCCGCCATTCACGAAGCCCGACCTGACGTTATTGCTGCAGCTCACTCACACTCAGTTCATGGCAAGGCGTGGTCATCTCTCGGTCGCTCACTTGACCCCATCACCCAAGATGCGTGTTATTTCTACGAAGACCATGTCGTCATCAGCGAGCAAGGCGGTGCCGTTGTGTTCGATGTCGATGCGGGCAAGGAACTGGCATCGAAGTTCGTTGGCGTCCGTGCAGCGATTCACCAAAACCATGGCATCTTCACCAGCGGTCAGACTGTCGACGAGGCTGCGTTCCTCTTCATCTCAATGGAACGCACCTGTCAAGCGCAGATTCTGGCTGAATCAGTGGGTACTCCTAAGTTGATTCCGCACGAGTCCGCCAAGTACACGCGTGAAAATGCCGGTAACTCAATTGTCTCGTGGCTGCACTTCCAGCCCCTTTGGCAAGAGATCTGCCGCACCGACCCCGACTTGTTCGACTGACGTTGGCCACCGACACCCGGTCGGCCCGATTCATCGAATCTGCGCCTGCCGAGATCTTCTTCCTGCTGTCTGCAGCTGCGCAGTACACGGGCGCCGTTGTTGCCGTTCGACTCTTCGACGATGCATCACCGCCGACCATTGCGTTGTTCCGAGTGATATCTGCTGCGGGGCTGCTGATGCTGTTCTCGCTGCGAAGCAATCACTCACCATGGACCAAACACGACGTCTATGCAGCTGCAAGTTTCGGAATTGCCACTGCGCTCATGAACTTGACGTTCTATTTAGCAATTGACCGACTGCCACTTGGCAAGAGTGTCACAATCGAATTCATCGGACCAATCGCAGTTGCTGCATTGCGAACGAAGACCGCACGCAATTTTGCAGCACTCGTACTGGCTGCAGGTGGCGTTGTTGTTCTGGGCGGCGTGGAATTGGCCGACGAACCCCTGGGCCTGTTCTTTCTACTCATTGCCTCAGCGATGTGGGCTGGATATATCGTTCTCGGATCACGCGTCGCACAGACAGATCGTGGAGTGAACGGACTCGGCGTGGGCTTAGTGTTCGGTGCACTCGTGATAGCACCGTTCGGAGTGGGTGATGCGGGCACTGTCCTCACCACTCCCTGGCTGCTCGCAGCATGTGTGCTCGTTGGTGCGTCGTCAAGTGCAATTGGTTACGGCATCGATCAGGCAGTGATGCGACGAATTCCGATACGTCGTTTTTCCGTGATGTTGTCACTTCTTCCAGTGACCGCGGCCGTGTTCGGGTTCGTATTTCTCGACCAGACTCCGACCCGAACTGACTTGCTTGGAATGGTGCTGGTGCTTGTCGGGGTTGCCATTCAGGAACGCGATGTCATCGATCGCCGCCCTAAGGTGGCTGAAACCCCCTAGCGTTGTCGAAGTGAGGCGACCCCCCCGCTCTGCCGGTACACGTCGCATTGTGCGACACATAGCGATGCTCATGGTTGCCGCTGTGTCCGCCACCTTTTCAATTACGCCGGACTTCACTCGAGCAGCGACTCTTCCGCCACTCGCCATCATCATTCGTGGCCACGGTTTTGGTCATGGTCGCGGCATGAGTCAGTACGGGGCCTACGGCTGGGCAAGCATCTACAACAAGACCTGGCAGGAGATTCTCGACTTCTATTACGGCGGCACTGGCAACACGACGTCGACAATCGCGGATGCAGACAAAGTTCTCTTGCCTTCGAACCTCATGACAGTTCGCCTGCAAACTCTCGACAACAGCCAGACCGCGGTTCAGTCCGACAACTCCACGGCTCAGTGGGAAGCCGACCCAGCGGCAAAGAGTTACGCATCGCTCCTTGCTCGCGAGGTTGGCGACAACATCTACGACATCTGGGGTTCCACAACTGCCACGTGTCCATCAGCGAGCGGTGAACCAAGTGGGTTCACACTCATTGGCAATGACATTGCCGGCCCCATCACATTCCGAGCAGCGAATTCTGCCGCACCGACAGCAGTATCACCCATCGACTTACTCGGAGTGTGTGAACCTTCGTCGACTTCGTATCCGAAGGGTCGAGTGCGTTACTACCGAGGGGTCATTCGCGCGGTAAACGACACTGCGAAGTCGAATCGCACCGTCAATGCAGTCGACATTGACAGCTATGTGCGCGGTGTCGTGCCTCGCGAGATGTCAGCAAGTTGGGGCGATACCGCTAATCGGGCGGGCATGAACGCTCTGCGAGCGCAAGCAGTCGCGGCCCGAAGCTATGGCTTGTCAGAGAGCCGCTACAGCTACGCAAAGACTTGCGACTCGATGAGTTGCCAGGTGTATGGCGGCGCTGCATTACGAGACATTGGCGGCACCACGAAAGTCATCGAAGAGAACAACACAAACCTTGCAGTTGCCGAGACGGCCGGCGTCATACTTCGCACCGCTCAAGGTGCCGTTTTTCGCAGTGAATACACGTCATCAAATGGCGGACGTACTGCGGGAAGTCCGATAGCAGCACGCGTCGACGATGGCGACATCGCCGCCAACGCCACGCTGAAGGACTGGAGTCGCTCACTGTCGGCAGCGAAGTTGCAGGCGAAATACCCAGCAATCGGAATTTTCACTGCGATTGCCACGGACCACGACGGCGCAGGTGGTGATTTCGGAGGGTACGCAACAAAGGTCACCATCACCGGCACTGCCGGAGTTGTCACGCGCACCGCTGGTCAATTCGACAGTGACTGGGACTTGAATTCGCCGTGGTTCGACACGACTGCGGTGTACGGAGCGGAACCAACTGACCCAATCGTCGGATCCATCTTGTTCGTGAGTGACTCCACCGGCCTCAGCATTGCCGCCGAATTCGCCAATCTCATCACGATCGCGTACCCCAATGTGAACTTCCAGGCTTGCACGGGTCGGGGCATTATCGGCACCACCTGCACTGACGGAGTCACAGTTGTCAATGCATCTGAGACCCCGGCGATTGCCCTTATCGCGCTTGGATACAACGACGACCCAGCCACGTACGACACCGAAGTTCAACAGCTATTGTCCGCGCTTGTTGCAAAGGGTGTACCGAGGATTGTGTTTGTCAACATGTCAACTCGCTCCACCAACAGGTCATATCGACGAAGCAACGACGTTCTCACCGCAGTTGCTGCGGCTAACTCAAACGTGACAGTTCTCGACTGGAATGCAGCAAGTGCCGATGCAAGCAAGACTCGCTGGTTTGATTCGTCGAAAGTCCACCTCACGACAACTGGCAGAACCGAATACGTCTGGTGGTTGCGAACCCAACTCGACTCATTACGCCAGCAAGGGTTACTTCCCACCACTGCAGCACCCGCAGCTTTGCTTCCGGGACTGCCACTTGCTAAAGGTCATGCCGGAACAATGGTGAAGTCTCTGCAGCGCTCACTGAACGCCACGCTTGGCCTCAAGAAGAAGAAAGCGCTCCGCATCGACGGCGTCTATGGTGCGGCGACCATTCGCGCCGTCAGAGCGCTACAGACCGGACGTTCGTGGACTGTGACAGGCCAAGTCGATCGGGCGACGTGGGAGTTGCTCGGACTGGCAACCGACCCGAAGACCACGACCTTGTCAACAGGATCGGTTCATCCATCTGTGCGCACCATTCACCAGGCTTTGGCAAAAGTGTTGAAACGGAAGGTCGCATCAACCAATTCGTACTCCAAGGCAACTGCCACCCTTGTGCGTACCTTTCAACAGCGTGCTCAGTTGCCAGTCACCGGAGTGGTTGATGGCACGACGTGGGCAGTGCTCACCGCCACCGCTGCTCGTACCTAAGCGCCAAAGCGCTCCCGCTACACCCCTGGCGTCGCGCCAAAGCGCTCCCGCTACACCCCTGGCGTCGCGCCAAAGCGCTCCCGCTACACCCCTGGCGTCGCGCCAAAGCGCTCCCGCCATGCCCCGTCGCTGACGAGCTGGGGGTACATCGCGCGGAAGTCCTTCTTCAAACGTCGGTATGTACGCATCAGCACCCATGCTGAGCGGAACACACGCTTTTGTAAGTGTTTGAATCGCTCGCGGTCACGACTGCAGATGTAGCCCTCGGGCAGACGCGGGTGTCGATACAAAATGTCATCGTGGCGAATAGCCAGACCCACGGCTCGGACATCAATTTGAGCCACTCCCATGCGTCGCGCGCGGAAGAACGACGGGATGAGGCTTCCCCCAAGGGTCGGTGCAGCCAGCAAAAACCCAGCTAGGCGAATGATCTTCGGACGAGGAGGTGAAAAGCCAAGAGCAAGTTGGTCGTCGGTCAACGGAATTGCCTTCTCTTCAGCCACGCGACGGAGATCGTCATGCAATGCAGCATGATCGATTTTCATCCATTCTTTCGGGCCTGCCAAGAATTGCTCCATGCCGCGCACCATGTATTCGCAACTTGCATAACGATGTGAGTACAAATTGCGGAATCCGAACCCGAGGTATCGCCACGCAAGATGCCACCACTTGTGTTCGTCAAACACCAGCGTGTCGATGAGTGCGAAATTACGAACCTCGTAGTACAACGACGACGGATTGTTCTTCAACGCAAAATCTGCGTGCCACACCACTACACCCGGAAGTGTCACGGTGTGTTTTCCGGTGTGCATCAGGCCATAGGCCACGTCATCACCGCGAACGAACACCGGCAACGGATTTTCTTTTGCTAGATGCACGGGAAACACCGTGAACCACCATGCCGTGTAATCGAACGGGATCTCGGCCACATCAGGGATGACCTCAGCGCGGTCGCGCATGTCGTCGAGACGACCCACCGCACGCAACGGATACACCGAGCGAAACTCATAGTTCGCTCCGGCTTCGAACTGCATCCACGGCTGTTCTTCGCTCATCATCGCCCCGTGCACACACAAGTCGGCCGAACGTGCATACGACAATAACGAAACAGTCCGAACTACCGACTCTGGCTCGAGGAGAATGTCATCATCCATGACAACGATGTGGCTTGCCCAGCCACCGTCGCGAAGCGTCATGATTCCGCGTGCAAACCCACCTGCACCGCCAAGATTCGGGTTTGGAATGACCGTCACTGGCGCATCCGAAGCCAACTCTGGCTTGAGATTCTGTGCGTTGTCGACGACCACCACCTTCAAGCGACCGCTCAACTCGGCGACGTTTCGTTCCAACTCAACAAGACGACTGATGGTCTTCAGCACGTACTCCTGTCGATTGAACGTTGTGATTGCTACTCCGAGAGTGACATTGCGCGTGGGGGCCATGGTCGTGGTCCACTCTCCCCCGCGTACAAGAACTCGACCATCGATTGCTGTGACGGTGACAAACAACGTGCCAACCGACGACGTATCAAGATTCGGCAGCGACACGATTGCCGTGCCACCGTCGACCTCGACTGAATCGATGATGTCTTCTCGCTCACCAGAGACGGCGACCAGATTGACGCGCGCTCGCCCTTCGACATGAACGCGAGCCGATACATTTGAAAGCGTGGTCAAACGACGCCAGCGCCCTGCGGGAAACAACCCAAATGCCGTGTCAAAAGTTGCGCGCTGACCTGCAGACAGTGACAGGGCTTCCCCATCACGAGTGATCGACTCTGACCGGACGTACAGCAGCGGCTCTGGAAAATCGGCTGCGGGAACTGTGATGTGGGCGAGAACGTTGACGGTCACAGAGCTCACCCGAGAGGGTCCACGACGAATGCCGGCATCGCATCGCCGCTCTTCACAGAGGCGAGATAGGTGCTGGCCACATCGAGGGCTTCCTTGATGGTCACATCCATATCAAGGTAACGATAGGTGCCGAGGCGTCCGAGGAAGGTGACACCATCAAGAGCGCGCGCAGCGTCGACATACCGCAGTAGTTGCTCCTTTTCCTTCACCAAGCGAATCGGGTAATACGGAATATCGCCCTTCTCACATAATCGACTGAATTCATGAAAGATGACTGATCCTTCGTGTTGCTCCCATGGTGCGAAATGCTTGTGCTCAGTGATACGCGTAAAAGGCACATCGACATCGCAATAGTTCATGACAGGGCAGCCTTGAAAGTCGCCCTTCACCGTGCTCTGTTCGAAATCAAGTGTGCGGTATCCGAGTGCTCCGTGAGCTCCACCGAACCACTCATCGATTGGTCCTGACCAGAAGACGTGGTCGGCACCTTGCAATTCAGTCGGGTTCTTGACGGTTGACAACGACACCGTGATCAATGGGTGATCGAGAATTGCTTCGACAATTGCCGTGTATCCATGTGCCGGAATGGCCTGATACGGATGATTGAAATAGGAATCTTCATAGTTGAAACGCACTGGAAGTCGCGCCAAGATCGATGCGGGAAGTTCCGTCGGCGACACGCCCCACTGCTTCTGTGTGTATCCCTTGAAGAACGCTTCGTACAACTCTCGACCCACAAATTTCAGCGCCTGATCTTCGAAGCTCACCGGCACATCAATGGTGCGGTCTGCTCGCTCGGTGATGAATGCTTCTGCTTCCTTCGGAGACAGCGTGGTGCCGAAGAACTGGTTGATTGTCAACAAGTTCACAGGTAGCGAGTACACGCGACCTGCGCTTGTCGCCTTCACGCGGTGGTTGTAGGGCTTCATCTCGCCGAAACGAGTGATGTACTGCCACACGTGATCCCATTGGGTGTGGAAGATGTGGGGACCATAGGCATGCACCATCACGCCATTTGAATGACGCTCGGTATGGGCGTTTCCGGCCACATGAGAGCGACCGTCAAACACCGTGGAGGAGATTCCGGCTTCAGCAAGTTGCCGCGCGACGACCGCGCCAGAAAAACCGGCCCCGACAATGACGACGGAGCCGCTCATGTGACTGCTCCCCGCACTGTCTGCACGGGGTTAACACTAGGTGGCGGACCGCTAGTGGCTCAGCCAAGGTGCGCAGAGACCGTCGAGGTCGCGCACTTCAATGCGGTCTCTGTTGTCCCATGTGACCTGGTTCTCAGGATGTGGACGCAACTTGAACACTCGGAATGACATGTCCGTGGTGTCGATCGACAAGATTCGGCCGATCAATGAATCGCCCAGGTCGAGCAAAATTTTCAGTGTTTCAAGCGCCTGGATCGAACCGACGATTCCGGGTAGCACACCGAGCACGCCGGCTTCGGCGCAACTTGGTGCAAGCTCCGCTGGTGGCGGGGTTGGCACCATGTCGCGATACGTGGGCCCGCGCAACGGATGGAACACACTCACCATTCCTTCGAATCGGAAGATTGAGCCGTGCACGACCGGAATACCAAGCTTCACGCTGGCATCGTTCAACAAGTAACGGCTGGGGAAGTTGTCGGCACCGTCGACAATGACGTCATAGCCGCTCATGATGTCGAGAATGTTCTCTGCAGCAAGACGTGTGTCGTAGGTGACGACATTGACGTCGGGGTTCAACCCCACGAGAGTCTTCTTTGCTGAGTCGACCTTGCGCTCGCCCACACGATCAAGGTTGTGAAGAATCTGACGTTGCAGGTTGGACGCATCGACCTCGTCCATGTCCACAATGCCAATTGTTCCAACGCCGGCAGCTGCGAGATACAGCGCCGCTGGCGAACCAAGTCCACCAGCGCCCAGCATGAGCACCTTGCTCTCGAGCAATTTTGCTTGCCCTTCAACGCCGACTTCCGACAAAAGTAAATGGCGCTGATATCGATTGCGTTGGTCAGCTGTCAATGTGACTGGTTGGCGCCAGGGGCGGCCTTCGTCTTTCCATTTTCCAAACCCACCGGCCATCGACAAAACGTTGGTGTAACCGAGCGCTTGTAATGTGTCAGCGGCAAATGCACTGCGCACTCCGCCTGCGCAATACACAACAACGGCCTGATTCTTGTCAGACAACTTTGCTTCAACTTGTGCCTCTAGGTGGCCACGTGGAATGTGCAGAGCCCCAGGAATTGCGCCTTGGTCGTACTCATCGGGTTCGCGCACATCGAGCAAACTCACCCCACCGGCAGACAACTTGTCGGCTGCAGCGTTGGTGTCGATTTCTGTGATGCGTGACTTTGCTGCAGCAAGAAGGTCTCGAAAACTGGCCATACCAAAACCCTACCGGTTTGGTCAGGTTTCATCTCCTCCGGCAAGTCCTGCCTCGCGCAACAGTGACCACAGTGCAGTTGCAATATCTCCGACATGAGTTGCCTGGGCGAAATGGTCCATGGCCGTCTCCTGGCCGTTGATGATGCCCACCAACGCCCCCGCAGCGCGAGCACGAGGCACCACCTGATTTGCGGGACTCACCGACAACGTCGACCCGATGGCAATCATCACATCGGCCTGCTCGCTCGCACGCATTGCAGCATCGATGACCTCTGACACAAGTGCCTGACCGAAACTGATGGTGTCGCTTTTCAGGATTCCCCCGCACAAGTCACATGGTGGATCGATTTCACCAGCACGAACTCGTTCGAGCACGCGCAACATGTCGCGCTTGTCGCCACACCCCCAACACACGGATTGGCGAATTGTTCCGTGCACTTCGATCACCTTGTCAGTTGGCACCCCCGACTGCTGATGCAATCCGTCGATGTTCTGCGTCACCACAGCGTGCAACTTTCCGACTTCATGAAGGCGAACGATCGCCCGATGACCTCGATTCGGAACGGCAGTCCACGCAGGTGAAGTGATGCGACTTTGCCAAGCAAGTTGACGCACCTCGGGGTCAGAAATGTAGAACGAAATGTCCGACATCTTCTCGGCCTTCGGATTCTTCGTCCACACGCCTTGTGGCCCTCGGTAGTCCGGGATACCAGAGTCAGTTGAGATACCAGCGCCGGTCACGACCACCACACGATCGGCTGCCGCCACCCACGACGCCATCATTGATATCGAATCGTTCATTGCCGACAGTCTTGCGCAGCGGAACACATGACCTCCATGCAGACACAGCAGCAATCAATGAGTGGGCGCGCATCAACGCGCACGTGCGAGTTTCTACTCCCCTCTACTGGTCTCGTCACCGTCGCGCCGTGGCGACAGGCCAGCATCACCCGGTCATGTCCACTAGCTGAGTGCCGGTATCTCGAGCAGTTCTGGCTCGGCATTCTCGGGCCGACGGCCACGTGGCTCGCGCGCCACTTGTCCCGATTGGTCACATCTCAACCTGAGGTCAACACGTCACACATTGGCATCACAGTCGACATCTCAGAGCTTGGCGCTCGTCTCGGTGTGTCTACCCAGCCACTTCACGATTCAGTGTTGTCGCGCGCCATCAACCGACTCGTCATATTCAACTTTGCGGCGCCGTCAGGCACCGACAGGTCTGTTCTCGAGATGCGCACCACTGCACCACGGGTCTCCGATCGATTAGTTGCCCGCATGCACCCATCCTTGCGAGATGCGCACTGCCAGTGGGTGTCGCCGTCAGTTACTGGCGAGCCTGAATGCTGCGTCCCACAGCGTCATTGACAGCCTGCTCAGCTTCCCTGTCTGATGGAATCACATCGATGTCGACCCGTTCGATGTGCCCCGAGAAGTGGAATTCGTTCGAGTAACGCTCACTCACAGGTGAACCATCGTCATAACCGACACTCGCGCCAACACTCGACATCATGCGCATGAACTTCGGAAGGTGCATGGTGCCGACAACCTGCTCGTTGACCAGCAATTCGACATCAGCATCTTTCTTTGCACGCCGGAATTTCACCCCGACCACGGATGTTCCCACGGGCACCGGCGAGTCTGACTCTGCGATGAAGTGCTCCCCGAAGTAGTTGTAATCGAACACCAACTTGTCATCTTGAATGAACACGCTGAGCCCAGAATTCTCAGTTCCGGTTGCGTACAACACACCGTTGTCACTTGAATCTCGCGTGATGTGTGCTCGCAAATCCCACGACCGGCCTCCGATTGACGCACTTGCAGCGGTGGGAATACGTGTGATCGGCGGAAAGTAGCTGTAACGGCGATCGGGGCGGTGTGCACCGTGCGGACCAAGGCGCGCACCAAACAACGTCACACCACGATCATCGAGTGGCAACACGTTGTACTTCTCGGCCTCGACCCACCACAGCGCCACCATCTCAGCAACTTTGTCGGGCATAGCCTCTGCCAAGTTGTCGCACTCTGAGCGGTCGTTTCGAAGGTCGTACAACTCCCATTCGTCATCGTCGTATGCCACTCCGGGCTGATGGCGCGTTACCGCTTTCCACCCGTCTGAGTAAATGGCACGGTGGCCCATATTTTCGAAGTACTGAACAGTCTTTCGACTTTCTATCGACTCGTCGTTGAAGCTGTATGCGAGTGATGTTCCTGACACCGGCATCTGTGCGTAACCCTTGTGCACATCTGGCGGTGTCACACCGACAACGTCGTAGATGGTCGGCACAATGTCATTCACCACATGGAACTGATGGCGCAAGCTTCCTGTGTCACTGATTCCTCGCGGCCAATGCACCACGAGTGGCACATGCACGCCGCCTTCATGAGTGTTCTGCTTGTACCACTTGAACGGCGTGTTGCCTGCCTGTGCCCAACCCCACGGATAGTTGGCATGGCTATGCGGGCCGCCAATGTCGTCGATGCGCAACACAGCTTCATCGGGTGACTCGATGATCATGTTGAAGAACTTCATCTCATGCATGACTCCGAACGGGCCGCCTTCTTGGCTTGCACCGTTATCGGACTGCACGAAAATGAGAGTGTTGTCGAGCTCACCCAATCGTTCGAGCTCTGCAACCAATCGCCCAATCTGCGCATCGGTGTGCTCGAGAAAGGCTGCAAAAGCTTCTTGCAGTCGCAGCGCCAGACGTCGTTGATTGTCAGGAAGTGAGTCCCATGGTTCGACACCAGGGTTACGCGGTGCAAGCTTCGTGGAGGGCGGAATGATGCCCATCTCATGTTGACGGGTGAACCATTCATCACGCGCTGCATCCCAACCTGCGTCGTAGCGCCCGCGATGCTTGTCGAGGTACGACTTCGGTGCCTGGTGCGGCGCGTGTGTGGCACCGAACGCCAAGTACGTGAAGAACGGTTTGTCTGGTCGTATTGACTTCAGGTCACGAATGAAGTGCAGGCCCTTGTCGACAAGATCCTCGCTGAGGTGATAGCCCTCCTCCACCGTTTTTGGAAGCGGTACATGGTGATTGTCATAGACAAGCTCTGGATGGAACTGGTCTGTCTCGCCGTCAAGGAAGCCGTAAAACCGATCGAATCCGCGACCAAGCGGCCACTGGTCAAACGGACCTGCAGCAGAGGCGTTCTCCATTTGCGTGAGGTGCCACTTACCAAGTGCAAACGTCGCGTAACCCTCTTCGCGCAACACCTCAGCAACGGTCGCCGCATGATGCGAGACACAGCCGCGCATATTCGTGAACCCAGTGTTGAAATTCGAAATTGATCGCATACCGACTTCATGCGCGTTACGACCGGTGAGAAGCGCGGCTCTCGTCGGGCTACACAACGGAGTTACGTGGTAGTTCGTGTACCGAAGCCCACCTGAAGCAAGGCGGTCGATGTTCGGCGTGTCGAGCGTGGAACCAAAACAATTGAAGTGAGCAAAGCCAAGATCGTCGATGAGGATGATGATGACGTTCGGGGCGCCGTCACGTGGGTGCTTCACCTCTGGCCAATGTGGCGTCGATTCAGCAACCGTCTTTCCAATGACCCCTTGAAACTTCTCGAACGACGCCATGACACTTCCCTCCACTTGGCCGCTGAGAGCGACAATTGACTCGATGACAAAGTTTTGTCAGACTCTCTGCCAATACATTATCAGGACGGTTCACATGCCCGATCAGGTCGACTCCACTTCATCCTCCAATGCCTCGTCAGGCGACAAGCCGAAGTTGAAGCACAACTACGGAATCATCAACAAGGATTACGCGCTCTCCCTCGCCACCCGCGCCCCAGAAGAAGACGGGCCGATCTACATGGTGAATCTCATGAAGTACCGCGAAGTTGCCGAGTACGACGAAGCATCTGGTGGCGCTTCAAACATCAGCGGACGTGAGGCCGACGACAAATACAACCCAGCGTCGATCTTGAACAAGATCGGGGCATCCATCGTGTTCGTGGCCGACGTCGTGAGCAATCACGTCGGTGACGAGGACTGGGACCGCATCGCCATTGTCCGCTATGCAACGCGTCGCTCTTTCATAGAAATGCAGTCGCGCAAAGATTTTGGTGACAAGCACGTGCACAAGGCCGCCGGAATGTTGCGCACCACGCTCATCGCCTGCCGACCAGTCGACACAACACTTGATTCCACAGACCGTCCCACCCCCATTGAGTCACGAACAGTCGCGATGGTCGTGCGACGCACTCCCGACCGTGAAGCCGCGACCACTTCGATGCTCAGCGCACAGACACTTCTTGCCGAAGGAACAGTGATTGGTGACGGCCGCGAGTGGGACATCGTTCAGCTTCAGCAGGTCGACTCCACTGCAGACGTCGACAGCATCGCCCGCAGTCTCGCCAGCGAGGAACCAGGTTCGGTGTATGTCATGTCACTTCGCGCATCGCTCGATTCGATCACTCAGCAATGACCCTCACCCACGACGACTTGGTAACCACCGACGGACGGCGGCGGCGAGCACACGCGAGCCGTGAAGCAATAGTCGAAGCTCTCGTTGCGCTGTACGCCGACGGTCATGCCGACCCCAGCGCTGCCGAAATTGCCGAACGTGCAGGGGTCTCTGAGCGTTCGCTCTTCCGACATTTTGATGACATTGACGACCTCTGTCATACCGCATTCGAAGTGCAATGGTCGCGGCTGGCCGAACGCACGACGGTGTCGACTGTCGACACTGCACCACTCCACAAGCGAGTTGAACATGTGGTGTCGCGGCGCGTGACGCTGTATCTCGACATGCAGAATGTCATGCGCATCACCCGCATGCACGCAGTGAAGAACACAACAGTTGCCACCCACGTGCGAACATCGCGCAAAGAACTACGTCGCCAGCACGAGCGATTGTTTGCACCAGAGCTGAACGCCATGACCTCTGAATCGGCACAAGCAGCAAAGATTGCAATCGATGCACTCTTGTCCTTTGAACATGTCGAACAACTGCGACTTGACCAGGCCATGTCGCCCGCGCGCATAGAAGCGTGTCTGACTAGTGCACTTCTTCACGTGCTCACCCACTGACCCGCGTTTCTCCGAAAGGAATCCAATGAAATTCGTCCGCACACCAGAGGAGCGTTTTGACAACCTCCCCGACTACCCGTTCGCTGCGCATTACGCCGACATTGCTGACACCGAGGGAGGGCACCTGCGAATGCATTACCTCGACGAGGGGCCTCGCGATGCTGCACCAGTGCTGTTGCTTCACGGCGAGCCATCCTGGAGTTACCTCTATCGCAAAATGATCCCTATATTGCTCGACGCCGGTCACCGCGTCGTCGCGCCAGATCTCATCGGTTTCGGCAAGTCAGACAAGCCGGTCGATGTCACCAACTATTCCTACGCACGTCACATCACATGGACCAGCGAGCTCATCTTTGACGTGCTGAATCTCGAGCACATGACGTTCTTTGGCCAAGACTGGGGTGGTCTCGTCGGACTTCGCCTCGTAGCTGCGCAACCAGAACGCTTCGACCGCGTGGTT
>VGCD01000006.1 GCA_016870215.1 Actinomycetota bacterium | reverse complement strand
AGTCAATGCACAGGTGTGATCTCGCCCCGCTTGAACTCTCGTGACATCGCCCAGTCCCGCCACCGTGCGCGCAGTCGCCGATGAGTCAAAGTCGCCGGTGCCGAGCTGGCCAAACATGTTGTCGCCCCAACACTTCACCGCGCGCACAGCGGTGATGGCGCAGCTGTGGTTCAACCCCGCTGCCACCGAACCGTTTGCCGCAACGGGTGCTGCGTCTGCGGCACGCACAGGTGCGGCAGATGCCACTGCAGCAACCATCACGGTCGCCAGCACACCAGTCATCAACGTGCGCGTTCTCATTGTCCTTCTGCCTTCCCCGGCAGGTCTCACCCCGCCGTCGCAAGAACAGAGTCGGCATAAGGCCATCAGTGGACACATTTTTGAAGTGCGAAACTTCACACCTCGACTGAAGTGCAACCGGGGTTAGGCACAGGCTGACGACGACAGCACCCGTTTGAGCGTGCCCTGGGCACCCTTCACATCTTTGGCGACGTAAGTGACCGTCACTTTGGGCGACATCGTGGCAACCGTGCCGAAGTAGCGACTGGCCGAGCCGGTCTTCGACGCGTCGACTGCAAACACGGGGTTCGAGTTGCTCTCACGCACTGAGTTCTTCAGAATCGCATCACCGTTCGGGTCAACAACGTCGAGCATCACGAAATACCCTTTGCCGTCCCACTTGCACGAGACCTGTGTGATCACCGGGGCTGCGTTGGTGGCAACTGTCGTGGTGGTGACAAACACCGGCTTTGTGTTCACCGTGGGCAGCGTCACCTTCACCGCCGGAGCAGTCGCCACCGTGGTGGTCGACACTTGTGCCTGTTGAGCTGTTCCAGATGCCGTGGACTGGGGCGAAAGCTGCGGTGCTGTTGTCGTCGTTGTCGCCATCGGCATGGTCGTCGCAGGTGCAAGAGAGGTTGGAACGACCGCTGCGGCGATGGTGGTGCGCGGTGACTGCGTGTTCACCACCGTGGTCACAGGCTTACGCGTCACATTGGTGACTGGAGACTCCGTTGTGGGCGTGACGGTTGTGTCGACAACGGTTGTTGTCGTTGTGTCCGCTGTTGTTGATGTTGTGGTTGCGACAACCGTGCTTGCGCCATCGACCGATGGTGCAACTGAGCGATTCGCACCGACCGTCAACACTGCACCGACCATGATGACGACGGCCGCAGCAGCGCCGACAAACACTTTTCTGTTGCCGAAGAGTCTGGCGCGTGGCGCGGGCGACGGCTGCACCACTGCGCCACGTGCAGCCGAGGCGAGAATGCGCTCGCGCAATGCAGATGGTGCCAACAGGAACGGTGCTGCGAGAACCGCGCCACCAGGTGCCAGCAGCACCGCGCGCTTCTTCTCGCATTCAGCACAGTCGTCCACATGACGTGCAATGCGCTTGCGCCACAGTGGCGAGAACTTGCCGTCCCAATCGGTCAATACATCGGCCAGTTCGGCACAATCACGACTTCCCTGTCGCGCAACCAGCAGTGCACCAGCCGATCGACTGATGCGTTCGCGCACTCGCTGCACTAACTTGTGAGCGTTCGCGAGCGACACATCTAGCGCTGTCGCAATTTCTTCTCCACTCAGCCCTTGTCGGGCAAACAGATGAAACACCTCGAGCTCTCGCTCGGTGAGACCGGCGGCTGCTTCATCCACCACCCGCGCAAGCTCGCGACGCTCGAAATCACCAGCAAAGTCAGGGTCGGTTGTTGCTTCAGGAATGTCCTCGGTGGGAACTGCACGAGACCGCGCCCGCGCCTTGGCACGAACTTCGTTTCGTGCGATGGCATAGACCCATGCGCGAAACTTGCTGTCATCTCGCAATTGCGAGATTCGCGAGTTCACGATGAGCACCGTGTCGTGCACGACGTCGGCGGCCAATGCTGAATCACGCAGTTGACGCCGGGCAAAGTCATACAACTTGTCTGCGTACTGGTCGTAGAACGCGGCCAGCCCCTTGGGGTCGCCGGCGCGCAGCGCCCCCACGAATGACTGTTCGTCCATGCGACCTCCGATGCTACGGCACACGCTTTTGCATGATTCTTCACCGTGTGTTCAGAGTGAGAACCCCGGCACTAGTGGACACTTTCTGCCGCTGTGGCAGCGATGGTCACGATGCTTTTCTACAGGGTTGTCCTCGTAGTGAGCACGTCGGCAGTGATGCAGGTACGTCAATGCCAGTCACCACCGGAAACACAAACGATGTCGGATGCACCGAGTTGCGTGCGATGGACACTGTTTCGCCATTGGCGATAGTGCGGAATTCCCATTCGGCACGGTTTCCACCAGGAGCATCAACTGCCACACGAATCTTCGAACCTTTGCGGAAGGCATGTGCCACCGGGAAGATTTCAACGCGGGCCAATTCCCACACTCCCGATTCCAACTTCTGTGCGTCAGACTCGAGGTGACGATGAACAGGCAAGAGCTCTGTACTTGCTGCTTCATCGACTGCGCGATGCGATGCACGTAGCCAACCGCTCTGTACGTACACCTCGTTGCCGTCTGGCCGCACCTCCGACACCGTCACTTCAAGGTCGGTGTCGGGTGCAGTACTACTGATCCACAAATCTGCTGATGAACTACCGATGATCACTGTGTCTTCCAGTAACGCATCTGTTGTGTAGACCGCGGCAGTACCGGGCGCGTTGACATCCCATTCCCACTTCACGCTTGCCTTCCAAATGTCACCACGGTCGCCACCCAAGTACGTGGCATCAGTCGACGTCGGGTCGGCGCGGTAGTCGTCACTACCTTCAGCGACAGTTGGCTCTGCGACACCAAGTCGCCCACCCTCGGCGGCATAGAGACGAAGTGGCTTCGCCGTAGATATCGGCCATGAATCAAACGAACTGACCCAGCGTGGCGAAGCCGCACCTGGCGCGACACCATCTGCAGCACCCTCTTCGAACAGCACATTCACTTTCGGGCCTGCCTCGTACTCAGCCAATGCTTCTTCGTACGACATTCCGTTGAAGCGATCGACCCCGAGGTCAGCGCCAGGCACACCGACGATTGCTGCTGCGACAAGTGTCGACGTCAATTTCGCTTGAGTCAGTGACGGCACCTTGCGAGCGACATAGAGGTCGAGGAACTCAGACATACGCGGCAGAATGCCGGTGCTGATGAGCGACTCTGTGTGAAGACCATTCGTGAGGTACGCATACACGTGTGGTGCCGACGTGAACTGATCGAGCATGGTCGGAAAGCGACCACCGGTTTGTTCGTCTTGCCATGCGCCTGCGATGAACACCGGAACATTGATGCGGCCAACGAAAGCACGTGGGTTGATTTCTGCACCAAGTTCTTCCGAGTAATACGGGTTGTCCTCGATCTCTTTCAGAAGATCTGGGTTCTGGCCTCGAATCTTCTGGTTGTCGGCACACGTCGTGTCACCCGTGTCGATTTGCTTCTGTTCCCAGCCTTGACCAAGTGGCTTTGATTGCTCGACGCGTTCACTTGTCCACTTGACTGCAAACCCAGTGTTCAAAATTCCGCCCGGATACAACGTCGCGCGATATGAATCGTCGAGCACAGACAGCGGTGTGATCGCCGCGAGGCTCGGTGGTTGAGTTGATGCTGCGAACAACTGGCTGATACCTGGATACGAAATGCCCACCATGCCCACTTTGTTGAACTTCACCCACGGTTGCGCCGCGACAGCCTCGATGAGGTCGTATGCATCGAGTCGCTGCATCACTTCGAAGAATCTGAAGGAACCGCCTGAACAGCCGGTGCCGCGCATGTTCGCGCCGACGTAGGCATAGCCAAGCGCGTTGTACAACTGACCCGACGTCGTGTCAGCAGGATTGCTCGGGCTGTAACCGGAGTATTCGACAACTGTCGGGTACGGACCACCAGACACAGGCCCGGGCAACGACACGTTGATTGAGAGCGTCGTTCCGTCACGAGTCGTCACGTAACCAAAACCGGGTGCTACCAATTCTTGTGATGAATAGAAACTCGCGGCGGGTGTCTCGCTTTCGTCTTTCACTGTGACTGCATCAGATTGTGACTTGCTGGAACCATCGGCAAGCACGGCGTATGAGCCAGCATCGACCCGGCGGAATAACGCGACACCTTCTGCGTCAACCACTGCGGTCTGAAGGGCATCGTCAGTGCCATCAGCAACCAGTGACAATGAATCACCTGGCACTGCGTCGGTGACGAGAACTTGCTCCCAACCGGGTGTGACTTTGAAGGTGGCTGTTTCTCGCTCGCTGGACCCTCCACATGCAGCGATGGTTGCTGTGAGCGAGAGAACAATGAGGGCGATTGAGGCACGTGTGTGTTTCACGGCGCCAGTCTCGCAGACAATCAGCGAAGGAGCGTCACGGTGAAAGTTGTGGACATGCGAGGAAAGGTCTTGTACTTCGCAATGGTCACGCGCACGACGCATGTACCAGTGGTCGATGGGGTCACCAGTGATGTGCGCACGATTCGGCACTTCCCCGATGTGACCTTGTACGTGCGCGCCCCGCGCGACACGCTGGACACGAATTTGGTCAATGCTGCAGTGGACTTCACCTTCATCGCATTGGCTCGGATGGTGATGCCAATAAGTGTTCGAGACAACTGAATAACAGTTGAGGATTTCGTCTCACCTCGGAATGTCTCGATCTTTGGCGTCGCGAAACTGCCGTTCTTGAGACCAGTGAAGGTGCACGAAGTAGTTGCACTTGTGCATGTCTTACCTGTTTCGGCGAGAGTCACCATGTACGAATAACCCGTGGTTGCAGTTGAGGCCGGAACCCACGACACCTTGAGCGTGCCATTGCCCGCTGATAAGGCCGCCGACAATGGAACGTCGGGCGGTGCGAGAGTTGTGGTTGTGGCCATGGTTGTTGTCGTCGTTGAAGTCGTGGTGGTCGTGTCAGGTACCGCAGTGACGGTCACCGGATTCGCTCCCGCAGGTTCTGATGGCATCGAGGAAATGACACCGACGACGTACTCGCTTGTCGCCGTAGGACCGTTACCCACGAACGACACTGTCAGTGGCTGACTATCACCTGCAGAGTTCACCGACTTGACGGATGCTGTGTAATTAGTGCCATTCACCACCCCTGAAACCACGCACGACAGTGTTGGGGCGGTGTATGTGCATGTGCTTCCAGTAGTCGGCGAAAGAGTGATGGTGTAGTTCGTCGCCGCTGCACCATTGTTGTACTCAGGTGCGGTCCAAGTGACCGTGGCATTCCCTGCGGTGTTAGACACCGAGATCGTCTTCGGTGGACACGTGCGCCCAACACCAGAGCCGACATGCACCATTCGGTTCGGAGTCTGCTTGGTTCGAGAGGTTGAGTAGTAACCGACCTCGCAATACGTGGCGTTATCCCGAATTGACTCCCAGATTGCTGTCGGGCTAGCTGTCGGACTTCGTTGCAAAAAAATGGCAGCAGCACCAGATACAAATGGGGCTGCCATCGAAGTTCCGGACATCACTTTGAATCCGCTGTCCGAGGTGTAGTCGACAGAGCGAATGGACCCTCCCGGCGAGAAGATGTCGACACATTCGCCGTAGTTCGACCACGATGTTTCTGTCAGTTGACCCGATGCATTCCACACGGCACCAACCGAAATAGTTCCTGCAGTTGCTGCGGGAACATACCCACATGCTTCGACTCCCGCGTTACCCGACGCAGCGACACCGACGATTCCGTCGTTCATGAGATTTTTTACTGCGGTGTCGAGTGCAGCGAGGCTCGTTGACGTGATGGAAGAGATCGCAACTCCAAGACTCATGTTGCCAACTGCCGGACGGCTGGTGTGATGCGACACTGCCCAGTTGAGACCAGTGATGATGTCGCTCAGGTAACCACTTCCAGTTGATCCGAGAACTTGTACGGGAATGATTCGCGCGTTTTTGGCGACACCCGAGACAGTTCCGCCAACAACTGCGGCCACATGTGAGCCGTGGCCGTTCTGGTCCTCGCCGGCAGCTGTCGCATACCGAGAGGCATAACAACCAACTGCTGAGGAAGTGGCGCTACTTGAGCACACGTCCCACGTACCGGTGGTGAGACCGAGACGCGTGAATTCACTGTGTGACTTTCGAATACCGGTGTCGAACACGTACGCATCGACACCAGTCCCGTCTTCGGTGTATTCGTACGTCTGATCGCCGGCGAAGGTTCGGTCGTCAAGTACGTCAAGACCCCATTGACCCGATTGATTGAGACCCGTTTGTGTCGTGGCAACGCTGAGGACCGCGTCTTCAGCGACGTACTTGACTGCGGGGTCCTGTGCAATTGCCTCAATTTGTTGTTCAGTAAAGTCAGCGACAAAGCCATCAATCGCATCGTTGAACACCGCTGAAACGCCGACCGCATGAGGTGAACGAGCCGCCACCGACGCAGCCGAGTATCCCTCCTCGACCACCACGATGTACCGGCCAGCGTCGAGGTCAACAGACAGTTGACCCGCATCAGCGCTTGCTGCCCCATTGCCCACCACCACCGAAGACACTGCGCATGCAAGTAGTGCATGAAGGAGCGTCCGGCGAATTCTCACCCTGTCAGGATACGGAAACCACCTCGTCAAGAGCGGTCGGGGCACAGAACTAGCCTCGCCGTATGAACGAACCGGTGAGCCCTCTTACACATCTAGCGAAGCCGCGGGCCCTTCTCATTGTCGCCACTGTCTATGCGCTACTCATCGTGGTAGCGATCTCGACATTCCCGATTTTTGACGGACTTCACCCGCTGTGGGCAACTCTGATCGTCGACTTCATCACCACTGCAATCATCTTTGTTCTGTCTTGTCTGATGCGAAACGGAAGCTTGTACGACGCGTACTGGAGCACAGCACCTATTCTTCTGGGTTGGGGTTTTGCAGTCCGCGGTACCGACGTGCCCGGAGAACGAGTGGCCATCGCACTCATTGCCGTCTCCATCTGGGGCATTCGCCTCACATCAAACTGGGCTCGCGGGTGGCCCGGATTCCATCACGAAGATTGGCGTTATGTACAGATGCGCAAAGACACCGGCATGTCGTGGTTCATGAACAATCTCACAGTCGTGCATGTTTTTCCCACTCTGCAAGTGTGGACTGGCAGCATCAGTTTGTATGCCGCACTCACGTTGGGCACGCGCGACTTTGGCATTTTCGACATCATCGGTGCAGTCGTCATTGTTGGTGGCGCACTCATCTCGCTCATCGCTGATGAACAACTTCGAGCGCATCGCAGAACTCAGACGGGTTCATGTCGATCTGGGTTGTGGAAGCTCGCTCGGCACCCGAACTACTTCGGAGAGTTGTGCGCATGGTGGGGTATGTGGATCATCGGCGTTGCGGGACATCCGGCCGCATGGTGGTGGACACTTGTCGGACCGGTGCTCATGACCGTGTTGTTACGCACCGCATCTGTTCCGATCATGGACAAGCGTTCGCTTGAGCGTCGCCCTGGATATGACGTGTTGATGAAGGAACTTCCTGCAATTTTGCCGCTGGGGCGCAAACTGCGTTGATCAGACCTGCACGCCTTGCATGCGCGCAGCATTGACCGTGTTCTCCATGAGACATGCGACAGTCATCAGCCCGGTTCCTCCGGGCATTGGCGTCACTGCCGATGCGATGTTGAGAACCGCATCGAAGTCGACATCTCCCACGATGCCCTTTTCTGTGCGGGAAATGCCCACATCAATGACGACTGCACCGGGCGCCACATGTGTTGCACCGATACTGCGAGCAACACCGGTGGCTGACACCACAATGTCGGCCCGTTGACACACGTCAACCAAGTCGCGTGTTCGCGAATGCGCAAGAGTCACCGTGCAGTCGATGCCTTTTTGAGCGAGAAGTATTGACAACGGCAAACCAACGAGTGTCGAGCGACCAATGACGACCGCGTTCTTGCCAGATGTCGCGAGGCCGTAATGTTGAAGCAGACGCAACACACCAAGTGGTGTACAACCAACGTGTCCGTCAACACCGCGCACAAGCCGACCAAGCGACGCATCAGTCAGACCATCGACATCTTTTTCTGCAGGGATTAATCGCAGCACCGCTTCAGCGTCGAGATGCTCAGGCAACGGCAACTGCACCAAAATTCCATGCACTGTGGAGTCACTCACCAAACGCCGCACCTCGTCTTCGAGACGGCTTTGTGTGGTGTCGCTCGGAAGCTCGACACCCACTGAACGAATGCCGATCGCTCCAGCGGTGCGATGCTTGCTACCCACATATGTGCGACTCGGCGCGTCATCGCCAACGAGCACCGTGGCAAGACAGATATCCGGCGCGCCCGCCTGCTGAAGGCGCTTGGCGAGACCGTTGAGAATGTGCTCTCGAGCCACCTTGCCATCCAAGATGAGGGCTTGGTGACCCGCTGCTGCCATGGAAAACAGCGTACCGACAGGGCACAGATAAATCCCGACCAAAGTAGTCGGGTTTTGGCGAATCCTCGGTAGCGTGGCTCCATCGAACGACACGACCTGCACAGGCGTGAACAACAACGACCCAAGTGGGTCGCAAAAAACAAGGAGAACACCATGGCCGTCAGATTGGGCGACACCGCACCGGACTTCACCGCCGAGACAACTCAAGGCACGATCTCATTCCACGACTGGTTGGGTGATTCATGGGGCGTGCTGTTCAGCCACCCAAAGGACTTCACCCCCGTGTGCACCACCGAGCTCGGCTACGTCGCGCGCATCAAGCCGGAATTCGACAAGCGCAATGTGAAGGTCATCGGCTTGTCTGTTGATCCGGTCGACTCGCACGTGAAGTGGGAAGAAGACATTGCCGAAACACAGGGAACGCCGGTGAATTTCCCAATGATTGGTGACCCTGAGCGCAAAGTATCTGATCTTTACGACATGATCCACCCGAATGCGAACGACACGTTGACCGTTCGTTCGGTGTTTGTGGTTGGACCAGACAAGAAGGTCAAGCTCACCATCACGTACCCCGCATCAACTGGTCGCAATTTTGACGAGATCCTGCGCGTCATCGATTCATTGCAGTTGACCGCCAACTACAAGGTTGCAACGCCAGCGAACTGGAAAGACGGACAAGACGTCATCATCGGTGCTGCCGTGTCAGACGACGAAGCAAAGCAACTGTTCCCCCAGGGATGGAAAACGGTGAAGCCGTACTTGCGCGTGCTCGCACAACCAAACACGAAGTAGACACTCGATGAATTGTCCCGTGGGGTCGCGTCAGGCGGCTCCACGGGAATAAATCGGGGGTTGAACTGGTAGACAATTTGCATGTCCCCCATTGACAATCAGTCCTTGTCCGCGACCCTCCCTCCCCCTCCGCCTCCTGGCCCGAACGCAGCCGCATCAGTGGTTGGGGCATCAAAGGTGTACGGCTCTGGCGACAGCGCGGTCTATGCGCTGAACGAGGTCTCGGTTGAGTTCCGCAAAGGTGAGTTCACCGCCATCATGGGCCCATCGGGCTCGGGTAAGTCGACCCTCATGCATTGCATCGCCGGCCTCGACGAGCTCACCAGCGGCGACGCCTATGTCGACAGTGTCAACTTGGCACATTTGAACGACAAAGACCTCACTGTGTTGCGTCGCACCAAGATCGGATTCATCTTCCAAGCGTTCAACTTGGTTCCCACGTTGACGGCCGAAGAGAACATCAAACTTCCGCTGTTGCTCGGCAACGAAGATGGCGATGCTGAGTGGATTGCTCGCATCATCGACACCGTGCATCTTGCCGACCGCCTCACACACCGCCCGAGTGAATTATCTGGTGGTCAGCAACAACGCGTCGCCGTAGCGCGAGCGCTTGCATCACGACCGAGCATCATTTTTGCCGACGAACCAACTGGCAACCTCGACTCAACGACCGGCACAGAGATCTTGTCGTTCATGCGACGCGCTGTCACTGACCTTGGCCAAACAATCGTGATGGTCACCCACGATCCTGTTGCAGCCGCATACTCCGATCGCATCATCTTCCTCGCCGACGGCAAAGTCGTCGACGAAATGCGTGAGCCCACTGCTGCAAAAGTGCTCGACCGCATGAAGAGCCTGGGCAACTAAACACGATGTTTCGCATAGCCCTGAAGGGCGTCCTTGCACGAAAGGGTCGTCTTGTCCTCACCTCTATCGCAGTCGTCCTCGGCACTGCCTTTCTTTCTGGAACATCGGTTTTCACTGCCACGTTGAACCGCACGTTCGACAACTTGTTCTCTGACGTGTTCAAGAACGTGAATGCGTACGTGCGATCAACAGAAGTCGTCGACACCGACTTCGGGTTCCAAGAGCGTCAGCGCGTTGAAACCAACTTGGTCGACATTGTCGCGAAGGTTCCTGGTGTCGACGCTGCAGCAGCGAATTTGCAGGCCTTTGCGCGAATCGTCGGAAAAGACGGCAAACCACTCGGTAATGAGGGAAATGGTCCGCCGACGTTCGGTAGTTCAGTGGTCGACTCAAAAGCCGATATTTGGCAAATGTCGGAGGGGCGTTTCCCAAAGGGGCCAACTGAAGTGGCACTTGATGAAGCAAGTGCTGAAGCAGGCAAGTTCGTACTCGGCGACACTGTCAAGGTCATTACTGCCGTTGGCAGCCAAGAATTCACACTCGTCGGCATCGCCAACTACGGCGACGTTCGCTCACCCGGTGGTGCCACTTTCGCGCTGTGGGACGTCGACACTGCATCGTCACTACTTGCCAAACCCGGCTACATCGATGCGGTCATCGTTGTCGGCGACGGAACAATGAGCGACGAAGCCCTCACGCAGAAGATTCAGGCTGCTCTTCCGACGGGAAAGAATCTCGAGACCATCACCGGCGCTCAGATCACCAAAGAGACACAAGACGACATCAAGACTGCACTCTCCTTCTTCGGTATCTTGCTCACGATTTTTGCGTTCATTGGTCTCGGTGTCGGCTCGTTCGTCATCTACAACGTGTTCTCCATCAGTGCCGCACAACGTCAACGGGAAAACGCGCTGTTGCGTGCCATCGGTGCGAGCAGACGCCAGGTCACCATTGCGATGTTGCTGGAATCTCTCGCAGTCGGCCTCGTTGGTTCAGTACTCGGACTTCTCGGTGGCATCGGATTGTCCGCAGGGTTGACCGCACTGTTGAAGGCCATCGGAGTCGACCTTCCGTCAAATGGTCTCGTGGTGGGTGCCAACACCATCGTGCAGACGATCCTCATCGGGCTCATCGTCACCGTCGCATCTGCTTTGTTGCCAGCATTCCGCGCCGGACGTGTTCCACCACTTGCAGCGATGCGCGACACCGCACTCGACACTGCTGGCAAACCACGAGTGCGTCTGGTGCTTGGCGGAACACCACTGCTCGCAGGTATGGCACTCATTGGCGCAGTCATCGGTGGAGCTCGCACCGAGTTGCTCGGCCTGGCGATCTTGTTCATCTTCATTGGTGCCCTCACACTCGGGCCGCTCGTTGCGCGTCCAGTTGCGCTCACACTTGGTCGCCCCATTGCGAGTGTTCGCGGAGTCACCGGCCGCATGGCACGACAGAACGCTGCGCGTAACCCAAAGCGAACATCACGTACAGCTGCACCAGTACTCATCGGAGTTGCGCTCGTCACGGCTGTCACTGCACTTGCAGCGTCGATTCAAGCTGAAATTCGCGGAGTCTTTGGCGAACAGTTCACCGGTGATTTCACCATCAGTTCTGAAGCCCAGGGCTTCGGCGGACTCAGCCCGTCGCTCGCAGTCGACGTGTCGAAGTTGGATGGCGTCAAACAAGCCACGGGCATCGGTCAATCAGTTGTCGAGGTTGAAGGCAAGGGTCGATTCCTCACCGTCATCAACCCGAAAACGGTCGAAGGAATCTTCGACATCGGATTGCTCGGCGATGCGAAGGTCACGTCACTGTCGAAGAACGGCGTGTTGGTGTCGGAGAAGACCGCAGAACGTGACAAGTTGACCAACGGTTCGACCATTCCAGCCAAGTTGAGCGACGGCACCCAAGTCGATCTTGTGGTCGAAGGTGTGTACGCGAACGATCAATTGGCAGGCCGCTACACCGTGAGCTCGGAATTGTTCGAGGGAACCACGGTGTCGCGCTTTGACTTCGGTGTGTACATCTTGAAGTCCGAAGGAACCGATTCGGGCACACTTCGAGCCGACTTGCAAAAGCTGGTCGACTCGTACGGCTCAGGAACACTTCTCAGCAAGGACGAGTACATCGACAAACAAGCCGCGCAAGTGAATCAATTACTCGGGCTCATATATGGCCTGCTGTTCTTGTCCATCATCATCGCGATTGTCGGCATCATCATCACCTTGCTGCTGTCGGTGTACGAGCGCCAACGAGAAATTGGCCTGTTGCGCGCCGTCGGCATGACTCGCGGACAAGTTCGCTCTGCAGTTCGTTGGGAGAGCGTCATCACCTCTCTCATCGGTGCCGTCACCGGCATTTTGTTGGGATTCGTGCTTGGCTACGTAGTGATCTTGTCGCTGCGTGACCAAGGCATCACGAAGTTTGAACTACCAATCAGCAGTGCAGTCACCATCCTGATCGTCGCCTTTGTGGTTGGCGTTCTCGCTGCTGCCTATCCGGCACGACGCGCCACTAAGGTCGACGTGCTGGCAGCACTCAACACGATCTAGGTGTCGTTGTATGTCTCCAGACAAGATCGACGACAACTGGGTTCAGTTCCTTACTGAACGGCATCTTGCAACTCTCACGACAATGCGCGCTGATGGTTCACCACACGTGGTTCCAGTCGGCTTCACCTACGACCTCGCGGCGAAGCGAGTGCGCATCATCACGTTCTCTCCTTCACAGAAGGTTGCAAATGCATTACGCGGAGGTCGCGCAGCGGTGTCGCAAGTTGATGGTGGTCGTTGGCTCACACTTGAAGGCATTGTGTCGGCGACGAATGACCCAACGATTGCTCGCGAGGCTTGCGAGGCGTATGCGCGTCGTTACCGTGAACCAAAGGTGCGCGAGGACCGTTGGGTGATTGAAATTGCGGTCGATCGCGTGCTTGGACGCGTTGCCAACTGATGACCCGGGCCGCTGACCGCGACGTCAGCCGTCACTCAACTAGCGAGCGGTCCGCGATTGTGCAGCACGTCCTTGATGAACATCGTGGCTGCAGGATGCGGGTCCATTCCATGGGCAATTGGGTCTGACCAATCCGGTTCTGGAAATGGCTCAAATGCCGCCTGACACCCTGGGCACCAATACAGAAGGCGCGCCATCTCACCGTGACGTGTGAGGCGAACCACGTCACCACATCGTGCACACTTCTGCCCATTACGGCCATACACAGCAAGCCCACCCGAAACATCGGGGGCCGTAATGCGCTGCACCTTGTTCAGGTTGGCGCGCAACAAACCTGCAGCGGTGAGCACCAAGTCCAGACATGCAGATTGTGGCAGTGTTCCGACCTGCGCCCACGGATGAACTCCGGTCGCCCACAACACTTCACAACGAAACACATTGCCGACCCCACACATCACCCGTTGGTCAAGCAACACCTCAGCAATCGTGGCTGACGGATCGTCGTAGTGCTGCATACGCGCGACACATTCGTGAAGGTCAGCGTCCATACGACACAGATCAGGACCAAGCTTGCCTGCACGTGGATGGCGGCGAGCGTCGAATACGCGGTACGTCTCGACAATCGGTGCGTTGAAACACACGGCAATCCATTCGTCGGTCTCGATGATTGCACGGGCCTGTGCACGACGCTTGCGCCAACGCTCACCATGTCGATACAGGTGCCATGAACCTGTCATGCGCATGTGCGTGTGCAACACGATGCCATCGTCAAACGTGATCTCAAGGTGCTTGCCGTGACTCTCGACATGCTCGACAGCGGCCCCTACTTGAGGTGACGGGCCGATGAGGCGCGGTGCGATAAAAGAGGTGATGCAACGACCAAGAAGAGCGGTGCGAAGTGCCGCAGCTGCTCGATAAATGGTGTCACCTTCTGGCACGACCAAATCGTAGGAGAAGATTATTCACCAATGTCGGACTGACGTCCTACGGCAGCTGACTGAGTTTCGGCCGCTGCCCTATGGCAGCTGACGCATCTTGGCTGCCGCCTATGGCAGCTGGCCTACCGACGCGAGTGCGAGACGGATGAGTCGATCAGCGCCGCCGGTCATCTCTGCTTTTACTTTTTCGCTCACCGCTTCTGCTGGCGTGAACCATGCGAGGTCAAGCGCTTCTTCCGTTGGTTGACACTCGCCCGTCACGGGCACCACATAGGCCAGGCCCACCGCGTGGTGCCTCGGGTCGTAGAACCCAGTGATGTCGGGGTCGGTGAAGTATTCGGCAACGGTGAACGGAGATGGCTCTGGTGGCAGCCGTGGGAAGGCCATCGGCCCGAGGTCTTTTTCCAGGTGGCGCATGAGGGCATCGCGAATGGTCTCGTTCAGCAACACCCGTCCCGACACCACCATGCGACTGATGCTTCCATCGGCTGCTTGGCGCAGGAGAAGACCCACATGGGTGACGACACCGCTGTGGTCGGTGCGCACAGGCACCGCGTCGACATAGATGAGTGGAACCTGACTGCGGACCGCGGCGATCTGTTCGGGACTCAGCCACGCAGTACGGGTGTCTGTCTGATCACTCATTCGGGTGGAGACAGTACTACGCAGCAGTAGTACCTTGTGCCTGAAACCACAGGGAAATGGGGCAAACATGGCAATCAAAGTGGCGAAATTCCGTGACGTCGCAAACGGACTTCAGGCCGGACAGTTCGCAGTCGGTGACCGCACCAACGTGACGTCAATTTCCGACATCGACCCGATGTACAAACAACTGATGGACAAGCCATACGCATGCGTCATGGCTGTCATGGGTGGCGACGGTCGACCAAACCTCACTCCGATGTGGTTCGACTATGACGGCGACAAAGTGCTCGTCAATGTCGCGTCTCACCGCAAGAAGGTCGAGTGGATTCGCAAGACTCCACAAATCACCATTGTGATCATGAACCCAGAGAACATGTACCACTGGATGAGCATGAAGGTATCCGTCGAGCGTGAAATTCTTGAAGATGATCCGAAAGAAGGCGCGTGGGTCACCGAACAGCTGAACCGAATCTGGAAACAGTACACCGGTCAAGGCGACGAATACGGTCTGCGTGATCCATCCATCAACGAACGACGCGTGTTGTTCGTATGCAAGGTGGACAGCGTCGCGACCTTCGGTCAGTCCTGAGCATCACAATCTCGTGAAGGTCGCTGTGATTGGAGGCTCCCTCGGGGGCCTCACAGCGGCGCTTCTCCTGCGCGACATGGGCGCCGACATCCATGTGTATGAACGCTCTCCACACGAACTCGTGCAACGTGGTGCAGGTATCGGCTTTCTTCCAGAGAGTCAGCGTTACCTGACGACACGAGCTGGTGTTGCACTTGACGACATCGCCATCGCCACGGGCCATATTCGCTACCTCGATCGTGAAGGACGTGTTGTGCACGACGAGCGTCACGACTATCGATTCAGTAGTTGGAACACCGTGTATCGACAACTGTTCGCATGCGTGAAACCCGACATGTATCACCTTGGTCACGAGATGATCGACTGGCAAAGTGGTGATGACACCGTGCGAGTTGATTTTCGTAACGGCACACAAGTCGAAGCCGATGTGGTTGTGTTTGCCGACGGTGTCAACTCGGTGGCGCGTCAACGACTTCTTCCCGATGCTCAACCCAACTACGCCGGTTATGTGGCATGGCGCGGCATGGTGCATGAAAGTGAGCTTTCAACAGACACATTCGAGATGCTCGATGATGCAATCACCTACCACGTGTATGCGAACAGCCACATCCTCGTCTATCCGATTCCGGGCATCGACGGTGAAATCGAACGCGGCAGACGTCTTTTCAACTTTGTCTGGTATCGCAACTACATGTCTGGTAGCGACCTTGACGACCTCATGACCGACAACGACGGGACACTGCGCGAGATCTCGATGCCACCTGGCTCGGTCTCTCCTCGGCACGTCAATGAAATGCGCGCGGTCGCAGCAGCACGGCTTCCCCGACCAATTGCCGATGTGGTGTGTGGTGCCGAACAACCATTCGTGCAAGTCATTTACGACCTGGCAATCTCGAAGATGGCATTCGGACGTACATGTTTACTTGGTGATGCGGCATTCATCGCTCGCCCGCACGCTGCCGCCGGTACAGCCAAAGCTGCAGACGATGCGTGGTCTCTGGTCGAAAGCCTCGAAACATACACTGATGTCACAGAGGCCCTCGTTGCATACGAAGCGAAACAACTCGTCGTTGGGCGCAATCTGATGGAGCGAACACAACGCATCGGACGACGCTCGCAGTTCGACGGAACGTGGACCCCAGGTGACCCGGAGCTGATCTTCGGCCTGAAAGCACCCGGGCAATGAACACGTCATCAGCATCTGCAACGGCGCGCGCCATGGCTGAAATCGGCGGAGAGTTGCTCAATGGTCTCACTGCCGAACAGCGTGCAGTCGCAAACCTTCCTTTTCCGTCAGAGGACGAGCGGCGCAAGTGGTTTTACACACCCACCGATCATGGCGGTCTCACACTTCATTCACTGTCACCGGCGCAACACCGACTTGTGATGCAATTGCTCGACAGTGGCCTCAGCCGCGCGGGCTATGTCACAGCGTCAACCATCATGGGCCTAGAGAATGTGCTCGACCAGTTAGAGGGTTGGGGTGCAATGTGGAACTTTCCACGGGGTCGCGATCCGCTGCGTTACTTCCTTCGCATCTTCGGCGATCCAGGTTCCACCCAATGGGGCTGGCGCCTTGGTGGACACCATGTATCGGTGCACTTCACTGTTCTCAACGGCGAAGTGCACTCAGGCACGCCTTGCTTTCTTGGTGCAGATCCCGCATCGTCACCACTACTTGGCGGGCAACACTTGCGCCCACTTGGCGCATGCGAAGACTTAGCTCGAGAGTTGTTGCTCAGTTTCGACGAACAACAGCAACGTGTTGCGATTGTGTCCGACGTGCCCCCTACTGATTTGGTGACTGCGAATCGACCTGACCTCGTTGATGGTGACGGACCTCTTCGTCTTGCCAAGGTGTGGCGCAACGAGTTCACCGGCGAACTTCTCGACGTAGTTGAGCGCGTGCAAGATGCTGAGGAGGCGAAAATTGGGTGGTCACGCGAGCATCACGACGCACTTGTGTTCACGACCGCACCAAAGGGGCTTGCTGCGTCGACATTCACTTCATCCCAACGCGAGATTCTGAAGTCGCTGCTGCACACCTATGTCGGCCGAGTTCATGATTCACTCGCCGATGCAGAATGGGCCAAGGTTCAGGCGTCATTCGATTCCCTGCACTTTGCATGGGCCGGCAGCACGCAAGTGGGTCGTCCGCACTATTACCGGGTGCAAGGCCCCCGTTTGCTCGCAGAGTACGACAATATTACACGTGACGGCAACCATGTGCACACCGTGTGGCGCGACCCTGTTGCTGATTTTGGCTCAGATGTTCTTGGTCGCCATCACCGCGATGCCCACTGACACCGCAAACTGCTGAGCGTTCTGCAAATCGTCAGAGCAGCTTGCGGAACAGCTTGATTTTTTTCTCGGTGTACGGCGGATAGGCAAGTGACGGGTCGAGTTTCGTGCCACGTGCCAGCACTGGCTTCATGTGCTGGAACTGCCGCACGCTTGTTTTGCCGTGATACGCACCCATACCGCTCTCCCCGACTCCGCCGAACGGCAAACTCGGGTTTGAAATGTGCATGATGGTGCCATTCACCGTGACACCGCCTGCTGTGGTGTTCGCCAACACGTGGTCAACCACCTTCTTGTTCTCAGCGAACACATAAAGCGCAAGCGGATGTGGCCGTGATGCAATGAAATCAACCGCGTCGCCCACCGAGTCGATGGTGATGACCGGTAGTAACGGCCCGAAGATCTCTTCCTGCATCAGTTGCGAGTTGACGTCGACATTGACCAGCACGGTCGGTGCGATGTAGCGGTCGTCGGCGACTGTTTGTCCGCCGATGGCGACCTTTCCGCCAGACATGAGCGCCGATAGACGAGCAAAGTGTCGGTCACTCACCACACGGCCGTAGCTGTCACTTGTACGCGCATCAGATCCGTAGAACTCAGTGATCGCCTTGCCAATTTCGTCAATGAAACGATCGGCGACTTGCTTGTGCACGAGCACATAGTCAGGTGCGATGCATGTCTGACCAGCATTCATCCACTTACCCCACGCAATTCGACGGGCTGCCACGCGAACGTTGGCGGACTCGTCAATCACCGTGGGGCTCTTGCCACCCAACTCAAGAGTGACTGGCGTCAGGTTCTTTGCGGCAGCACTCATCACCACACGGCCGACAGTTCCGTTGCCGGTGTAGAAGATGTGGTCAAAGTGTTGCTCAAGTAGTGCAGTTGTTTCAGGGACAGCACCTTCAACAATGCGTACCGCACGTGCGTCGAGATACTTCGGCACGAGTCGCGCAAGAACTGCAGACGTTGCCGATGACACTTCTGATGGCTTCATGACGACTGCGTTACCTGCGGCAATTGCACCGGCTGCTGGCACCAGCAATAACTGAATCGGATAATTCCATGGTGCAATCACGAGCACCACACCAACTGGCTCGGGAATGCGACGCGACTTCGCCGGCAGGGCCACAAGCGGAGTTGACACGCGCTCTGGCTTGTTCCACTTGGCGAGATTCTTCAGCATCATCTTGATCTCGCCGACGACAAAGGCGATATCAGTGATGAAGCCTTCGGCTGCCGGCTTGCCGAGATCGATGCGAAGCGCCTCGAGCAAATCAGCCTCGTTCTCCTCGAGCAGTGCAATCATCTTTTTCAGCTGTTGACGACGCCAGTCGAGGGGTCGAGTAATTCCTGAGCGAAACGCCTCACGAACATCAGTGACCATTGCAGGGATCACCGATACGTCTGATGAGGGGTTCATGTGCATCGTCATGCCGATAGTCTGGCCCTCACCACTGGGTTGCTACATACTTGGTCTCAAGAAATGCCAGAAGTCCTTCGTGGGCACCTTCGCGGCCAAGGCCCGATGCCTTGATTCCGCCAAACGGAGCCGCCGGGTCAGATACGAGCCCTCTGTTGAGACCCACCATGCCGGTCTCCAACTGCGCTGCCAAACGCATGCCACGGGCAGCGTCACCGGTGTAGAGGTAACTCACCAACCCATGTTCGACTCCGTTGAACAACTCCATCGACCGCTCGATGTCGTCGACGACCACAATCGGTGCGACCGGCCCGAACACTTCATTTTTCAGAATCGTTGCCGTCGGTGCCACGTTGGTGAGAACAGTTGCGTGGTAACCAAATGAACCATCGTCGGCTGCACGACCACCACACTGGATGACAGCGCCTTCAGCAACTGCTTGTTCAACCGCAGTAACCACACGTTGCTGCTGCGAACGCGACACGAGCGGCCCCAGCGTGACACCTTCTTTCAGCCCGTCACCAAGCACCAAAGATGACATACGCGCAGTGAACTTGTTGACAAATTCACCCGCGACTTTCTCGTGCACGTAGAAGCGATTCGCAGCGGTGCATGCTGCTCCCCCATTGCGCATCTTTGCGAGCATCGCACCGTCAACAGCAGCGTCTATGTCTGCGTCCTCGCACACGATAAAAGGTGCGTTACCGCCTAGTTCCATTGAACAGTTGATGATGCGATCAGAAGCTTGAGCCAACAGCAGTGCACCGACGCGCGTGCTTCCGGTGAATGACAGCTTTCGAACCTTGCCGCTCGACAACATTGCGGCCACTGCGTCGCCCGGCGGGTCAGGAGTCACGACATTCACGACACCATCGGGCACGCCGGCACGCGTAAGTACATCTGCAATGGCAAGTGCCGTGAGCGGAGTCTCAGTCGCTGCCTTCAACACCACGGTGCATCCGGCTGCCAGGGCCGGGCCGATCTTGCGTGTTGCCATGGCTGCCGGAAAGTTCCACGGCGTAATGAGCAATGCCACCCCCACTGGCTCACGCGTGACTGCAAACCAATAGTCACCATTCGGCGCATGCCGTAGATCACCATCGATGCGCACTGCCTCTTCGCTGAACCAGCGAAAGAACTCCGCCGCATAGGCAACTTCGGTCATGGCATCAGACAGCACTTTGCCGTTTTCCTGCACGATGAGTGTTGCGAGTTCTTTCTGCTCAGCCATCATGAGGTCGTAGGCACGACGCAACATTTCTGCTCGCTGACGAGGCAGCACCTTTCTCCACGTTGTGAATGCATCATGTGCACAGTCAACGGCCACAAGGCACGCTTCAACGGAGGTGTTGTCGACACTGCCCACGACGGCGCCCGTCGCTGGGTTGGTGATGTCAATTGTCTGCACGGCGCACAGTCTTGCAGCACCGCTACATGAGAAAGGGCCCGGTGCTTTCGCACCGGGCCCTTCACACTTCCGAGGGGGGAAGTTCAGTGGCTATCGAATCAGCTACCCGAACCGATGCGCGCGGCGAGCGCGACGGCCTTGGTGTAAATGTCTCCGGCTAGCGGTGAGTATCCGATTGCTTCAGCACTCTTCGGACCGCAGGTACCAAGGAGGTAGTTGAAGAAGTTACGGATCTTGAGGTTTGTGCTGGATGCTTTGGTGCTCGCCAGGCCGTAAGAAATGGCTACGACTGGGTACATCGTCGCTGACGTGTTCGTGTAGTTCAACGTGACGAGTCCGTCTGCTGCGACCGTGGCGTATGAAAGAGCCTCGGCAGCATTAGTTGTTGTTGGGTTCACAAATGCGCCGCCAGCGTTCTTCACTGCTGCTGCCTTCACGCCTGCGCTAGCGCGCTCAAGAACGAAGGAAAGCTCAGCGTAAGTGATGGCCCCGTTGTTGTCTTTCACGTAGTTCGATACTCCGTCGTTGCCGCTAGCAGCCTGGAAAGTGCCATCAGTGGGCAGCGATGTGGGAATCGACTTGGTGAAGTCGTCGTTCGTCACCTTTGACCACACTGTTGGTGCAGTCAGATTCAAGTAGTTGAGGAACGCGTTCGTCGTTCCGGAACCACCTGAGCGGTATGCAACCTTGATGGGTGTAGCAGGAAGAGTGATGGTCTTTCCACTGGTCGTTGCTTCAAGGCTGACAGATGCGATTGTCGCACCATCAACGGTGATCGAATAAATCGTTCCCTTGGCGTGCTTGACGGTGTTTGCCTGCGTCTTCGCGAACTTGAGAAGTCCGACGTTTGACGCTGCACCCTTTGCAGTGGTGCGCTTCAGAATGACGGTCTTTCCCTTGTTCGCCTTGATTGCGGCTGCAGTCATGGTGGTGGTGATGACAGCATTGGTCCCCTTTGCGGCAACCGTGACTTTCACGCCAGCGATACTCTGAGTCTTCTTGGCAGGAACTGTTACCGCAGTGTTGTCAGCGGCGATTGCAGGGTCATTCCACGTTTTGATAGCACCTGAGAAGATCTTGGCAATCGTCGGTGCCGTGAGACGAACTTGGTCGGTCACTCCGTCGAGGCGGTATGCAACTGCGATTGGACCACCGATGAGCGGTACATAGACGAAGTTGCTCGGTGCACCACTTGAGTACGCAGATTCACTGCCACCAAATTGGAATGTGCCGTTCGCGAAACTTGTCTTGCCAGTACCTGAGCCAACGGCTGAGTAGGAGATTGTGTCTTTGCCAGGGTTCACTGTGGTGTTGCTGGCGTACAGCGAGCGACACACATCCATGAAGTTGGCCATGAAGGTTGCGCCTCCACCAGTGATTGCTTCTGCATGCACCGGTACTGCACTTGCAGCAACTCCGAGTGTTGCGATGGTGGCCATGGCCACCAACTTGCTACGTAGTTTCATGTTTTCCTTTTTCCTCCGGGTGTATTCCCTGTGGAGAAATGTAGAAAACGGACTTGACGTGGAAACCCCTAACAGTTGAACAGGTTGGGCGACAAACCTGAACAATGGGTGAACGAAATGTCAGCCGAAGCGACCCTGTACGTAGTCCGCGGTGCGCTTATCTGAGGGGTTACTGAACATGTTTGAGGTGAGGTCGGCTTCGATCAGTTGACCCGGCCCACCGTCAGACAGAAAGAACGCGCAGTAGTCAGAGACGCGGGCTGCCTGTTGCATGTTGTGGGTCACGATGATGATCGTCATGGTCTCAGAGAGCTGCACGATGGTCTCTTCCACTCGCAAGGTCGAACCTGGGTCAAGTGCCGAACAGGGCTCGTCCATCAGCAACACATTGGGCTTCACGGCCAAGGCGCGTGCAATACACAGACGCTGTTGCTGACCACCAGACAACGATGCTCCAGCGGCCTTGAGGCGATCTTTGACTTCTTTCCATAGTCCGGCTCGCACCAAGCAGTCCTCAAGCAGCGCTTCCTTGTCCGATGTCTTGATCTTTGCCAATTTCAGACCAGCGAGCACATTCTCTTCGATGGTCATTGAAGGAAATGGGTTTGGCTTCTGGAAAACCATGCCGATCTTCAATCGAACATCGGCAGGATTCACTTTGGCCCCGTAAATGTCCTGACCATCGAGGAAGACATCGCCTGCCATCGCGGAGTTAGGAATGAACTCGTGCATGCGGTTCAGAAGTCGAAGGAACGTCGACTTTCCACAACCCGATGGACCGATGAGGCCAGTGACGGTGTTTTCTGGGAAATGCAAGGAGACATCAGCAAGAGCGTGGTGCTTGCCGAACCATGCGTGCACACTGCACGCTTCAAGACCCTTGTCGGTGTGTTCGTGTAGCCGCGAAGAATCTCGTCGAGTGCGGTCCTCGACAACTGGCGTCTCGGGCAAAGAAGGTGTGACTACTTCGCCTTGCGTCATGTCTGGCTGATCCATGGTGACTTCCTGTTCTCTTCCCTACTTGCCTGGGCCTCTGCCGGCGAGCAGCCGAGCAATGAGGAACAGGACGAAGATCAATGCGAGCAGTGTGAGCGACCCACCCCACGCTCGAGCGACGGCATTCTCGGTGCCAATCTGCAGATTGCCGAACGTGTACGTCGGCAGTGTTGCCATGGGCTTACCAACTAGGTCCGTCGAGAAACTGACGAGATACAAGGAGGTCAACAGAAGCGGCGCCGTTTCTCCGGCAATTCGAGCAACTCCCAAGACTGCTGCTGTCACCAGCCCGCTTCGCACTGTTGGCAAAGTGACTTTGAAAGTTGTGCTCACTTGTGAGGCGCCGAGCGCATAGCTCGCTGATCGCAAATCGTCGGGTACGAGTTTGAGAACTTCTTCGGAGGTACGAGCAACTGTGGGCAACATCAGAATCGACAATGCGAACGCGCCTGCGAGGGCGTTGAACTTTTCGAATACCAAGATGACGAGCGTTGAGTAGATGAACAGTCCAGCGACGATTGATGGAACGCCGCTCATAGCCTGCGTCAAGAAGCGCACCAGAGGTGAGAAGCGTCCGCGAATCTCCACGATGTACACAGCAGACGCGATACCGATTGGCACAGAGATCAATGTTGCTATCGAAATGATGATGAGTGTTCCGACGATGGCATGTGAGACACCACCGACCGTGAACACATCGTCTGCCGCGGTGACCGACATATCGGTCGTGAACCAACCCGAATAGATGACCTTCGAGCCTTTCGAGATAACCGTGTAAATGAGCGATGTCCAGGGAATGACCACTGCTGCAGCAGCCGCACCAATGACGACTGTTGCCACCAAATCTGCTGCAGCCACTTTGCTTCGAAAACGACCTGCGATCCACGAGACAATGATCGCGCAAGCAATAAAACTGACGAACCAGCCGAGATTTCCTGCAAGACCTGTTGGCGCGGTAACAGCTGCCCCGCCGAGAGCAGACAGCGTGAAAATGACGGTCACTGTCAAGGCATTTTGTGCCGGGTGACGCCATGGGCGTCGTGGCTGGACCATCAGCGCGGGCTCTTGCGACATACTCACGCCACTCCCCTCGCGCTTCGGTTCACGATTGCCGTCGCAATGGCATTGACGATGAGCGTGAGAATGAACAACACCAGACCTGCTGCCATGAGGCCCTTCAATTCATAACGACTGGCTTCCCCAAATCGCGTCGCGATGAGTGAAGCAACGTTTCCACCTGCAGAGGACAGGATGTTGAAGTTGACTTTGAAGACAAGATTGAGAACGAGAAATACCGCAATGGTCTCGCCAAGTGCACGACCCAAGCCAAGCATTGCGCCACCAACAAGACCGCTTCGTCCGAAAGGCAACACCACAGTGCGAATGCCACCCCAGCGACTTCCACCCAATGCGTAGGCGGCATCAATCTGGTCTTTTGGTGCACGGGAGTACACCTCGCGAGTGACAGAGGTGGTGATGGGCAAAATCATGATTGACAACAAAATGCCGGCGACAAAGGGTGAGCGCTCAAAGATCGGGGCTGGTACCGAGAAGAGTGGAAACCAGCCGAGATAATCATTCAAGGTCTTGGACCACTGAACAACGAGAGGCATGAGCACCACATAGCCCCAAATTCCATAGATGACCGATGGAACTGCCGCGATCAGATCGAGAATCGCTGTGAGCACGTTACGAAGCCTTTTAGGTGCGTAGTACTCGAGAAACAGCGCTACGCCCATGGCGAACGGCACTGCAATGACAATCGCGATGACAGCAATGACAATCGAGCCAACGAGCATTGCTGCCACACCCATGCGCGCATCGGTTCCGATGTCATCGATACCGGAGTTCCACTCTGACGTTGTCAAGAATGAAAAACCGAAATCACTGAAGATCTCGAAACCGCGATACAACAAGAATCCGGCGATGAGTGACAACACCACCAAAGAGGTGAGGCCACCTGCGGTCATGATTCCGCGAAAAACTTTGTCGCCAGTTGAGCGGACAACTGTGATTGCCTTGACCTGCGCTGGGGAGGGCTCAACCACCTCAGAATCCTCGCAGTGACGCCTGAACGTTACCCTTCGGGAAGGTGAATGGAGGGTGAACGCTCCCCGGTTTATTCGTAGCGAAGGGCCTCGACGGGGTCGAGATTGGCCGCACGCCGTGCAGGCAACCGCCCTGCGATCATGCCAATGAGAGTGGTCACCAAGATGACGACGATCGCGATCTGTGGCGGAATGCTGACGATGTTCCGCTCAGAAATGCCGCCGTCCTCGAGCTGCTGGTTCAACACTCCGTTCAACAAAATCGCGACGCCGAACGACGGAAGAATGCCGAATACCCCGCCCATGAAGCCAAGTGCGCCTGCCTCTACGGTGAACAGACTGCGCACTGTGCGCTTTGTGGCACCAGTTGCGCGCATGATTCCGATTTCCCTCGTGCGCTCGAGAGTGGCCATGACCATGGTGTTGATGACGCCAATTGCAGCAACAAGCAAGGCGATACCGCCGATGCCGCCGAGCACTGCCCCAAGGATGGTGAATGCCTGGGACTGGGCGTTGATCTCTTCTTGACCAGCAGCAGCGCCGTAACCCAACTTCTTCACCTCATCGACGATGGCGTCAGCATTGTCTTTATTTTCGATGTTGACGTACGCAGATGGGTAGCCATTTCGCAGCACATCTGATTCCTTGGTGCATGTTGGATGCGAGTTTGGTCCTCCGCCCTCGCAGCGCTCGAATACTGGCGCTGTGTCGAGTGCGAACTTTAGTGTCATGTCGATGGCGTCCCCATCGGCAAACATGACGCCAACGATGGGTGTTGCTGATGTGACATCAGGAACAGCTGCAAGAGCGGTACTTGCAGCGTCGTCGATTTTCTTACCGCTGCCATCGCTCCAGGTCTGTCAGCGAGCTTCCCCGTAGCTGAGGCCCGTCACCGGCGTCACGATGACGCGGCGATCCTCGCCAGTCTTTTCGAACGACGACATGAGGAAGCCCTTGGCACTCGTGACGAGTGACAACATCACAGTGACCGAAACGGCACCGATGACAATGGCGAAAATTGTCAGCGATGTACGAAGTTTCTGGCGGCTGAGATTGCGCCAGCCAGTGCGGAATTGATCCTTGAATTTCATCGCGCACCTGCCGTCTCTGTGATCTTTCCGTCTTTGATCTCGATCACCCGCTTGGCTCGAGCGGCGACCGTGGGGTCGTGCGTGATGACGAGCAACGTGATGCCCTCACCATTCAGTCGTTCAAGCTCTTTCATGACGTCGGCACCACGAGAAGAATCAAGGTTGCCGGTCGGTTCATCAGCGATGATGAGAGAGGGTTCATTGACAAGTGCACGCGCGATGGCAACACGCTGCCGTTGACCGCCAGACAACTCTGTGGGCTTGTGATTCGCACGATCAGTAAGACCAACGCGAGCAAGAGCCGCCATGCCCTTCTCTACCCGTTCCTTCTTCTTGCCGACGCCACCCAACACCAACGGTGAGATCACATTTTCGAGAGCTGACTCATGGGCCTGAAGATTGAACGACTGGAACACAAACCCGATGTGCTTATTTCGGTACTCAGACAATTGCTTGTCCTTTGCTTCGGCCAAGTCCATGCCTTCCACGACAACTGAACCCGAGTCAGGCTGATCGAGACCGCCAATGACATTTGCCAATGTCGATTTTCCGGAACCCGAAGGTCCACAAATCGCGATGAAGTCACCGGCTTCGACTGCCAACGACACTCCGTCGAGCGCACGAACTTCTTCGCCACCGACGGTGTAAACCTTCTTGAGATTGGTGCACTGTATGAGCGCCACGACTTTCCCTCCCCGTTACGGCGGCATCACGCCGCGTGGGACGATCTGTAGTTCCAGACCACACGTCGTACGACCAACGACAGTCAAGGGCTGCCGAGGTCCAAGCCAATTAATCGGAGCCTTCAGCAACCTTCATCGTCACGGCGAGAGTCGGCCGGTCGGCACCCCCCGAAGCGACATGGAGTGAGAAAAATTCTCCAGAGAAGCGAGCTGGTGATTCATAGTCGTCGCATACGGCGAGTCCGTCGTGACGTCCCACCCACATGCCACCGGCAGCAGTGGTGACACCTGGAAAGAAGAACATGGCGGTGAACGTGCCGTTTGCTTTTTCGTCACCGTCAACCGACAGGGTTAACGCGCCACCTCGGACCATCGACACGTTCACGTCATGAGCACCACTACCAAGTGATCCACCCCGCAACGTTGTGCGTTGCTTTCCGTGCACAGCATCGAACCGAACTTCACCGCCCACCACGCGCAGTGCCCACCCACCTTGATGATCACCGAACGCAGCCAAGACGCCGCTCTCGGATGACGTCGCACAACTGATACGGGCAGTCATTGAGAAACCACCGAGCATCATCGGCACTCGCCCTGCGGCCACCGGAACATCAGATAGCTCATACGTCATTGAGCGAGGAAGCGGATACTCACCTGGATGCATTGGGTAATTCGCCGACGGGTCGAACAGCGGAAATACGTGGTTCTCCGTCGCCACATCAACCCAGAGTGATTCAAGCTCGCGTACCTTGTCGGGATGTTGCGCCGACAAATCGGTGGACTCAGAAAAATCGTCGTCGATATTGAACAGTTGCCACATGTCGTCGTCGTAGTTGTGACTTCCGGTGATGAATGCGCGCTCGTTAAACAACGGTGAAACAAAATTCGTGGTTGCTTTCCATCCATTGCTGTAGATCGAACGCGATCCGTGCATTTCGAAGTACTGCGTGGATCGGTGCTCCGGTGCATCGGCACTTGTGAAAGTTGCTGACGCGTCGACGCCGTCAATGCGTTGTTGCTTCACACCGTCAACCACGTCGGGCATAGGCAAACCACACGCCGACATCAATGTGGGAGTCAGATCAACAGCGTGCATGAACTGATTGCGCACCGACCCCTTGTCGGTGATTCCATGTGGCCAGCGCACCACGAGCGGAGCACGAACGCCACCCAACCAGGAATAACGCTTCCACAACTGAAACGGCGCGTTGCCTGCCCATGCCCAACCCCACGGATAGTGGTTCGTGTGGTTTGGGCCACCGATCTCGTCGATGTGCGCAAGCGCTTCCTCGATGGTCGCATGCTCACCCAACCACGATGCAGACTCGTTCAGAGTGCCATGCACTCCACCTTCACTGCTTGTTCCATTGTCGGACATGACCATGACAATGGTGTTGTCAGCAAGATCATGCTGGTCGAGGTACGACAGAATTCGCCCTATCTGGGCATCAGTGTGCGTTACGAATCCGGCGAACACTTCCATGTAACGGCAGAACAATTGACGTTCGCCGTCGGACAAACTGGACCACTGCTGCACCCACTCTGGACGCGGCGTGTTGACAGTTCCTTTCGGAATGATGCCCATCTCGAGCTGGCGCGCATAGATACCGTCGCGCATCTGTTCCCATCCACCATCGAACGCACCCGCGTACGGCGCGAACCATTTGCGTGCCACATGGTGCGGTGCATGTGCGGCACCAGTTGCGAACCAACACAGAAACGGCTTGTCGGGTGAAGCCTGTCGCTGATTTCGAATCATGTTGATGGCTTGATCAGCAAGATCTTCGGTGAGGTGATAGCCCTCACGCTGCGGAATGTCGATGGGTGTGTTGTCTCGCACTAGCTCAGGTGACCACTGATTTGTCTCCGCACCGAGGAACCCGTAATAACGCTCGTACCCCAAACCTAGTGGCCAACGTTCGAACGGACCCGACGATGAATACTCTGCTTGTGGGGTGAGGTGCCACTTACCTACTGCGAACGTGTTGTAACCGTTATCGCGCAACAGCCGTGGCAATGCTGCTGCAGACTTTGGAATGCGCCCGTTGTAACCGGGTAACGCAAACGAGGTTTCCTGCGTTGCACCAACACCGACCGCGTGGTGATTACGGCCGGTCATGAGTGCCGCACGTGTTGACGAGCAAATCGACGTCACGTGAAAGCGGTTGTATCGCAAACCCTCTGCCGCCAGTCGATCGATATGTGGTGTGTTGATTGGCGAACCGAAACAGCCGAGCTGGCCGAAGCCCACGTCATCGAGAACGATCACCAAGATGTTCGGCGCACCAGATGGCGGCTTCGGATATGGCACAAAACGGGGTTCCACGGACATGATGAGAACCTAGACCGCGCTGGGAAAGCCCTGAAAATAGAGGGGTTCAGGAATTTCTCGGACATTGTCCGAAAAAGTGTCCACGACCTGGGGGCCAGCGACTCCTCATTGGTGCAGGGCCACAGTGGCCTCGCACCAGAGAAGGAGAACACCATGAACACCTCAACCCGCAAGAAGATCCTCACCGTTGCAGGAGCACTGGCAGTCGCCGGAGCACTCGTCATCGGAGTGGCTACCAACGGAGCCGACAAGAACGACTCCACCGCCGTTGAACAGGTCGCCGAATTCGAAGCGATGCTCGAAGACGGAGTCATTGACCAAGGAACACTCCAGTCGTTCCTCAGCGACATCATCGATGAAAACTCACCGATCACCAGTGCCATCAAAGATGTCATGAGCGACGCCGCTGTTGTGAGCGAACCAAAAGTTGACGCAAAGGTCACTGTGAAAGACGATGCGCCGGCGCCAGCAAACAAGCCGGTCGAGTCAGCGCCAGCAGATGCTCAAGTCGCCGCTCCAGCTTCTGCAGAACCGGCACAGCAACCAGCACAGCAACCAGCAGCAGCTGTGAACGAGCGAGCAGGTGCAGCGACGACGCCAGAAGCATCACAGCCGGTGCAGGAGTCACAACCAGCTGTAACTACTGACACGGTTGCGCAGCAGCCCGCGTCTGGAAGTGGCACCACATCAACGATGCCTCAGTGGCTGCTTGATATGGCGAAGTCCACCAACGTGAACATCCTCGATGTGTACAAGTCGTGGCAGTCGAATGGCGGCACCTTCAGCGGAATCACCAACCCATCACTTCCCACACAGCCATCGGCACCCACGTCCAACGAGATCTGCCGCCGACTCGGCACCTGCTGATCAGCACACAACATCTCCCAAGCAGGCAAGTGCCCCGCACCAATAGGTGTGGGGCACTTGTCTTTGTTCGGTTGAGTGTCGACGACGTTGTTCGTCGACAAGGGAGGAATCAGCCGCCTGACGCTTCGCTGACCTTCTGCTTTCCGGCAGAAATCCACGGCATCATCGAGCGCAAGCGCTTGCCCACTTCTTCGATTTGATGCTTGGCACCTGCATCACGCAATGCGTTGAAGTTGGTGCGACCGCTCTCGCTCTCTTTGATCCATTCGCGTGCGAACTTGCCGCTCTGGATTTCTTTCAGAATCTTTTGCATCTGCTTCTTCGTGGCAGGTGTGACGATTCGCGGGCCGCGTGTGACGTCACCGTACTCAGCGGTGTCGGAAATGCTGTAACGCATTCCGGCGATGCCTTCTTCGTACATGAGGTCGACGATGAGCTTCACTTCATGCAAGCACTCGAAGTACGCCATCTCTGGCTGGTAACCAGCTTCGACGAGCGTCTCAAAACCGGCCTGCACGAGCGACGTGAGTCCGCCGCACAGCACGACCTGCTCACCGAACAAGTCGGTCTCGGTCTCTTCCGCGAATGTTGTTTCGATGACACCTGCGCGTGCACCACCAATTGCCTCTGCGTATGACAACGCGACATCTTTTGCCTTGCCCGTTGCATCTTGTGCAACTGCGATGAGGCACGGCACACCGCCACCTTCTGTGTACGTACGACGCACCAAGTGACCTGGGCCCTTCGGCGCGATCATGATGACATCGACGCCCTTCGGGGGCTTGATGCGATTGAAGCGAATGTTGAAACCGTGCGCGAAGGCAAGTGCCTTACCTGGCTTCATGTAGCGCTTGATGTGTGTGGTGTAGGTGGCCTTCTGCTCGGTGTCAGGCATGGTGAGCATGACAACGTCGGCCCACTTGGCTGCATCGGCGATGGACTTGACGGTGAGACCTGCGGCCTGCGCCTTGGCGGCCGAAGACGAACCCTCACGCAAGCCGACGACGACCTGCACTCCGCTGTCCTTCAGGTTCAGCGCATGGGCATGGCCCTGCGACCCGTAACCGATGATCGCCACTTTGCGACCACGAATGATGGAGGGATCGGTGTCCTTCTCGTAATACATCTTTGCTGCCATCAGCTTGCCTTTCCTTTCACGGCACGAATTCGTGCTTCGCGATCCAATTTGGGCAACGCGACCCTACCGGTGCGTTGGATTTCCACAATTCCGTAGCCGCGAAGCAGCTCTTCGAAATCGTCGAGTTTGTCTGGTGAGCCATCAAGAGACACCGTGACGGCATCGACGCCCACCGCGAGGATTTTGCCCTCGAAGATGTTTGTTAGTTCAACAACTTGACCACGCACGTCGGACTCAGCGCGCACCGTGGCCATCATGAGTTCGCGTTCGACACTGCGACGCGGATCAAGCTCGGTGATGCGCACGACATCAATCAGTTTGAACAACTGCTTGACGATCTGCTCGAGCGGAGCAGACTCCACATCGACCACGATGGTGATGCGGCTGAACTCGTCGTTCTCAGTTGGTGCCACAGCGAGCGAGAAGATGTTGTAGCCACGACGTGCGAACAAACTTGCGACGCGTGCCAACACACCAGGGCGGTTCTGCACGAGAACCGACAAGATGTGGTGATTGGTCGACTCACCAAATGGGTTGTTGAAGTTCATTGCGTTCATCGGAGGTACTCCCTCTTGTCGTTCTGAGCCGGGTGCAAGATGACGTCGTCGTTGCTGGCGCCTGCAGGCACCATCGGGAAAACTTTCTCCATCTCGTCCACGCGGAACTCGACCACGACAGGGCGATCGTTGATGCTGTTCGCTTTGTCGATTGCAGATTCCACCTCTTCTGGTGCTTCGACACGTATGCCGACACAACCCATGGCTTCTGCCCACTTCACGTAGTCAGGAATGCCACCACCAAGATTCACTTCGCTGTAACGCTCGCCGTAGAACATTTCCTGCCACTGACGAACCATGCCGAGGTATGAGTTGTTCAAGATGCCGATTTTCACCGGAATGTTCTCAGTTGATGCGGTGATCAACTCTTGAGCCGTCATTTGGAAACAACCGTCTCCGTCGATTGCCCACACCGTGCGATCGGGGCGTCCGACCTTGGCGCCAATTGCTGCAGGAACAGAGAAACCCATCGTGCCGAGTCCGCCTGAGTTCACCCAGGTGTATGGCTCGGTGAAGTTCCAGTACTGGCTGGTCCACATTTGGTGCTGACCAACACCGCTACACACGATGGTTCCTTCTGGTGCGCCGTCGCGAATCTTCTCGAGGCAGAACTGTGGCTTCAATGCATCGCCAAGTTCCATCTTCTCGTAGTGCAAGGGGAATTGTTCTTGCCAGCCACTGACGCGGCTACGCCACGTCGAGATGTCGGCTTGCTTGTCGCCTCCATCGAGCAACTCGCGGATGGCCTTCAGAATTTCGATGACAACCAAGCGACAATCACCGACAATCGGAACGTCGGGACGACGCACCTTGCCTTGTTCGGCTGGGTCGATGTCGACGTGGATGATTTTTGCTTCTGGCGCGAATGCCGCAACCTTGCCGGTGACGCGGTCATCGAAACGTGCACCCAATGCAATGAGCAAGTCGCTCTTCTGCATCGCGGTGACCGCGGTTGCATTTCCGTGCATGCCAGGCATACCCAGGCACAACGGATGATCGTCGGGGAATGCGCCACGTGCCATGAGCGTGGTGACAACTGGAATTTGAGTGAGCTCAGCAAGCTCGCGCACAACTTCAGCGGCACGTGCCTTCAACACTCCACCGCCGAGATACAAAAGTGGACGCTCTGATTGCAAGATGAGCTTTGCGGCTTCCTTGATCATGCGCGGGTGACCCTTTGTGTTCGGCTTGTAGCCGGGCATCGAGTCAGACACTTCGTCATCACTTGGCCAATGCCAAGTCATGGTGTTTTGCAAGACGTCTTTCGGAAGATCGACGAGCACTGGGCCAGGACGACCAGTGGTGGCGATGTGAAATGCCTGACGAATGGCCATGGGGATGTCGTCGGCGCGCATAACCAATTCGTTGTGCTTGGTGACGCTGCGCGTGATTCCGACTGTGTCGCACTCTTGGAATGCGTCTGTGCCAATCGCTGTGGTCGACACCTGACCGGTGATGCACACCATCGGCACTGAGTCCATGTATGCATCGCACAACGGAGTGACCATGTTTGTTGCAGCTGGCCCACTGGTGACCATGGCAACGCCAGGGCGACCGGTGACGTGTGCATAACCCTCGGCCATGTGACCGGCACCTTGTTCGTGGCGCACGAGAATGTGGCGAATGCTCGATGTGAGCAACGGGTCGTAGGCCGGCAGGATGCAACCTCCGGGCAAGCCGAACATGACCTCGACGCTCTCTTTTTCAAGAGCGCGGATCAGGGCTTGTGCTCCGGTGAGTGTCTCTTTTCCTGACATGTTGTGTCTCCTCGGGTGGGCTGTGAAGTCTGGGGTGGATTCGGGGTGATTCGTGGGCAATAAATGAAAAAACCTCCCGACTGGGAGGTTTTGAGCGCGCACGGCAAAGGCCGGCGCGCTACACGATTACTACTACGAGTGCTGAGAGTGAAGCCTGGGCGGTCATCACCATGAAGTCTGCCACCAGTCGGAATCGCTTCGCAACCCCCAATTTGCGCCTAGCCTGCTCCCGTGACTTCCCCGCGTAACATCGCCCCCGCCGACGGCAAACTCGGCGTCCTGGTCGTCGGCCTCGGCGCCGTGTCCACCACCCTCATTGCTGGCGTCGAGCTGGCCAAGCGGGGCATGGCTCTTCCCATTGGCTCGCTCGCCCAGATGGGCACCATTCGCCTCGGCAAGCGCACCGAGGATCGCAGCCCGCTCATTCGTGACTTCGTACCGCTCGCCGGACTCGAGGACATCGTGTGGGGCACCTGGGACGTGTTCCCCGACGATGCCTATGTCGCCGCATCGCGCGCTGGCGTGCTCGAGCAGGGCAAACACATCGAGTCGATCTCTGACGTGTTGCGCGATGTGCGCCCCATGAAGGCCGCATTCGAGCGCAAGTATGCGCGCAACCTCGACGGCGAGCACGTGATGGTTGCCTCTGGCAAGCGCGCGATGCTCGAGGGAATTCGCGCCGACATCAACAAGTTCCGTGACGAGAACAAAGTCGATCGCGTCGTCATGATCTGGTGCGCGAGCACGGAAATCTTCATTGAACCAGGTAAGGCGCATCTCGACATCGAGTCGCTTGAAAAAGCGATTGACGCGAATGACGACACCATCTCGCCTGCCATGTTGTACGCGTATGCAGCAATTCTCGAAGGTGTGCCCTTCGCCAACGGTGCACCAAACCTGGCCGTCGACGCGCCCGCACTTCGTCAGCTCGCCACTGACAGAAACGTTGCCATCAGCGGTAAAGACTTCAAAACGGGTCAGACACTCATGAAGACCGTTCTTGCGCCGATGCTGAAGGCGCGCATGCTTGGTTTGTCTGGTTGGTACAGCACCAACATTCTCGGCAATCGTGACGGCGAAGTGCTTGACGCACCAGAGAACTTCAAGACCAAGGAAGAGTCGAAGCTTGGCGTGCTCGACACGATTCTCGAGCCATCACGCAACAAAGAGTTGTACGGCGACATCTTCCACAAGGTCAGCATCAACTACTACCCGCCACGTGGCGACAATAAAGAGGGTTGGGACAACATCGACATCTTCGGCTGGATGGGCTACCCCATGCAGATCAAGGTGAACTTCCTCTGCCGCGACAGCATTCTCGCCGCACCTCTTGCACTCGACTTGGTGTTGTTCAGCGACTTGGCGCAACGCGCCGGTCTCGGCGGCATTCAAGAGTGGTTGTCGTTCTATTACAAGAGCCCACAGGTGGCACCGGGCCTCTACCCCGAGCATGACTTGTTCATTCAGCTCACCAAGTTGAAGAACACCTTGCGCTGGATGATGGGTGAGGACCAGATCACGCACCTGGGCCGCGAGTACTACGACGAGCAGTGAGCGAAGCTACCCAACCGACACCTGTCAAAAAGGCATTCGGCTTCTTCTTCGACGCCCTGTGCGTGCTCACCTTCGTGGTGATTGGCACACGAAACCATGACACCGACACCGGAGTGTCCGGTGTTCTGTATGTAGCTGCACCCTTCTGGATTGCGATGGTGCTTGGCTGGTTCGTGAGTCACGCCAAGCGAAACCCATTCGCCATCTCCGTTGGAACGCAGACCTGGATCGTGACATTGGTGATTGGAATGATGTTGCGCAACCTTGTGTTTGACCGCGGAACCGCCACCTCATTCATGCTCGTTGCTGCAATCTTTTTGGCTGTCACCATGCTTGGCTGGCGCACGATTGCCACACGCCGTCACGTCAAGGCACAGCAGACAACCACCGCCTGAGCCAACGCGTCAGCTGAACGCGTACACCATGAGCGCCGGTTGTAAGAGATCGCCGTAACTGACCACTCGACGGGCTGCCTGTGCAATGTCGTCATCCATGTCCGGATGAGTGAGCGGAATGTCTGCGACAACAAATAGTTGGCCGTCTTGCACCATGCACTTGGCTGCAACAAGGCGCTCGTTGAACTGCATCAACTCACAGAGAAAGTCGGGATGTGTCGGTGAATTCTCGGACAATCGGTATGCGATACGCAAGGTGTCGGTTGCTGCAACAGAGTCTTCGATGAGCAACACCGTGAGATGGTGTCCGTGCAACAACACCGGCAATGCGGGTGCATCGTGGTTGCTCCACGCAGTGCTTGCTTCTGCGCCCTGGGCCTCGAGCGCATCGATGACGCGCTGACCCCAACGAGCAACGCACTCACGACGAACCGTTACCGCAAAACCCCACGACGGATTGTGCACGTAGAACACAGGAGCATTCTCTGGGTCGATGGTGAGCTGAAAGTCACCCTCGTCGTACAACAACGACATTGCCCGACCAATGACTGGTGATTCAAATGACACGAAAGCATCACCCGATGATGTTGCAGGCAATGACACTGTTGCTGCGTTTCCACCGTAGCGACGCCAATTGAGTGTGCAGCTAATGGAGTTGCGGGTGATGCGCATGTGTGCAAACGGCGGAAGAAAATTCGGATATTCGCTGACATTCATGTACATGGGCCATGCACCAATGACGGTGGCGAGCTGCTGCAGGTCTTCGCCTGTGAGGTTGACATTGACGTGCCCTTTTGGGTCGAAGTCGAACTCGGGCGGTGAAGCAACAGGACAATCGCACACAACGGTGGAGTTGTCTGCGCGCGCCACCAACACTTGACTTGTTGGACCGTCGTGCTCGAGCGACAATGTGCACTCAACATGATCGCTGATGAGTTGTGAGACAGCGTGCATAAAGAGAGGTGTGACCGGCACGAGAGCGTCGATACCTTTGTCGGTGCTGCTGTACACGGAACCCCACATCAACACGTTGTGTGCAGAGGCCACCCACTTGCGCTCGCCATTCGGTGTGATGCGTAACCACACCGCTTCGTTGGTGAGTTCGTCGACACGGGCAACCATTTGCACGAATTGGAATCGTGCGACGTCGTCGGGATTGAGAGTGATGGTCCACAAAGCTGTGTTGGTCATGAGTCGGCGCGAAACCCTTCGATACGGCGTGAGATATGGAAACGAGATGGCCCCGTGGTGGGAGCAAGTGCGAGAGCTGATGGGTGATACACACCCGGAGCGGGGATGACACCGCGCACATCGCTGAGTGACACTTCAATGCTGATGGTCTGCAATGCAGTTGCCAAGCGAAGTGCTTCTTTGACAGGCAGCGCAGGAAACACCACTTCCCCGTCGGCGTATGAGTGTGACTCGACAAGCTGCACCCAGCGACCATCAGTGGTGACAGGACAGCGCCCGAGCAGATCGGTGAGATGCCTGTTGAGATCGCGAGTGATGGGCTCGCAGTGCCGGACTTGGTGCTGAATGGATTGTTGATCGGGCGACCACGAAGGATCGTTCGGAAGGGAGTCGGATGGGAAGGAATCAGATGGCTGTGACATGAGGTGCCACAGGATGCCAAGGGGGTGTGTCAGGGTCAGCTGACGTTGGTGATTGCTCCCTTTTCCGCGCCTTGCACAAGGCGGGCGAACTTGGCCAAGACGCCGCTGGTGTAGCGCGGAGGCAACGGCTTCCAGCCTTGCTTGCGTTGATTCAGCTCGCTGTCATCGACAAGCAGGTCAAGAGACTTGGTGGGTACGTCGATACGGATGCGATCACCGTCGCGAACAAACGCAATCGGTCCACCATCGACCGCTTCGGGCGCCACGTGTCCGATACAGAAGCCCCACGTGCCGCCAGAAAAACGTCCGTCAGTAATGAGTGCACAATCAGCACCTCGACCAGCACCTTTCAATGCACCAGTGATGGCGAGCATCTCGCGCATACCGGGTCCACCCTTCGGGCCTTCATAGCGAATGACCAACACGGTTCCGGGCTGAATGCTGCCATCCATGATGGCTTGCATTGCACCGTCTTCACCATCGAACACTCGCGCTGGCCCTTCGAACTGCAACTGATCCTTGGTGAGACCCGCAACCTTGACGACAGAACCTCTCGGTGCGAGCGAGCCAGTGAGAACGTTGATGCCACCTTCTGCGTGAATCGGATCTGACAGTGGATGAATGACATCACCATCGGGTGCTGGCGGATTCAGCTCCGCAAGATTTTCTGCCATCGTCTTTCCGGTGCAAGTGAGCACGTCGCCGTGCAAGAGTCCGGCATCAAGCAAGTGCTTCAACACAACGGGAACACCACCGATGCGGTGAACATCGGTCATGTGGTACTTGCCTCCCGGCTTTGTGTCGGCAATGTGTGGCACTTTGTCGGCGATGCGGTTGAAGTCGTCGAGAGATAGCTCAACGCCAGCTTCATTTGCAATTGCGAGCAAATGTAGAACTGCGTTGGTGCTGCCACCGAGTGCGTTGACGAGCGCGATGGCGTTTTCAAATGCTTTCTTGGTGAGAATGTCGCGCGGATAAATGCCAAGGCGAAGCAAGTTGACCACGGCTTCACCTGCGCGGCGAGCGTCGTGCTCGCGCGACGTGTCAACTGCTGGTGCTGACGCTGAACCAGGAAGGCTCATGCCAAGGGCTTCAGCAATCGACGACATGGTGTTGGCAGTGAACATGCCGCCACATGCACCTTCACCAGGACATGCGGCCCGTTCGATGTCACCCAGTTCGCTCTCGCTCATTGTTCCGGCAGCACACGCACCAATTGCTTCGAACACGGTGGTGATGTCGATGTTCTTTCCACCGTGTTGACCAGGAAGTGTCGAGCCGTTGTACACGAACACTGACGGCAGGTTGAGACGAGCCGCTGCCATGAGCATTCCGGGAATGCTCTTGTCGCATCCGGCGAGACCCACGAATCCGTCCATACGTTCGGCGTGCACGACTGTTTCAACACTGTCTGTGATGACTTCACGACTCACCAGCGATGCACGCATGCCTTCATGGCCCATCGAGATGCCATCGCTGACAGTGATGGTGCCGAACTCGAGCGCCACTCCTCCGGCGGCGCGTACGCCTTCTTTCGATGATGCTGCAAGACGTCGAAGTGACACGTTGCATGGTGTGACTTCATTCCACGCAGAAGCGATGCCAATCTGCGGCTTCACCCAATCGTCATCACCAAGACCGACAGCGCGCAACATGGCGCGAGCTGCTGCCTTCTGGACGCCGTCAGTGACGTCGCGACTGCGAGGCTTGATGTCGATGGGGGTTCCGTCAGGTCGTGAAGACATGGCGAGAACGGTACTTGTCGCCCTCTGTGGACCCACGGAGAATCCGCGACATTGAGTTGCGTTTGATGTTAGGTATGCCTAAGATACGGATGTTAGGTACCCCTAATACAGGACCCACGGTCCGTCACCGATCAGATGCGGAGGGACAACGTGCATCGCACACGTACATGGAAGCTCGGGCTTCTCACATCACTCATCGCGGCAGTTGCTGCTTGCGGCGGTTCGACTGCTGCTCCGGATTCAACGGCGACCGCGGGAACAACAGCACCATCAGGCGGTGAAATCACCTTGTACTCGGGCCGGAGTGAAGAGCTCATTGCTGACCTTTTGACTGACTTCACCGCAACGACAGGTATCAAAGTGAACGCCCGTTACGGCGACAGTGGAGAAACGGCTGCGTTATTGCTCACCGAGGGCTCGAACTCACCTGCAGATGTCTTCCTCTCGCAAGATGCTGGTGCTCTCGGTGCGGTACGCGAATCGTTCTCGACTCTGCCCGACACAACGCTTGACAAAGTAGACGCCAACTACCGCGACGCCGAAGGAAAGTGGACAGGTGTTTCTGGTCGCGTACGCGTGATTGTGTACAACCCAAATGTGGTCAATTCACCGCCGTCATCAATCGACGAATTGCTCGATCCGAAGTGGTCAGGCCAAGTCGGCTTTCCTCCCACGAATGCATCCTGGCAATCATTCGTCACAGGACTTCGCGTACTTCGTGGCGAAGATGGCGCGAAGAAATGGCTAACTGCGTTTGCCGCAAACAAACCAGTTGCCTACGAGAAGAACAGCGCGGTTCGAGATGCTGTCAACTCTGGTGAAGTTGCACTTGGACTTGTGAATCACTACTACCTGTACGAGAAGATCGCCGCAGAAGGCGCCGACGCGGTCAAGGCCAAAAACCAGTACCTCGGCGGCGGAGATCCCGGTGGACTCGTGAACGTGGCGGGTGTTGGCATTCTCAAGAATGCCAACAACAGCTCGGCTGCACAGGTCTTCGTTGACTACTTGCTGTCGACTGAGGGCCAGGCATATTTCAGCGACAAGACTTTTGAATATCTGCTCGTGAAGGGCGAGACACAGGCTGCCGACTTGCCGGCACTCTCTGACCTTGGTGCGCCAGCCATTGATCTCTCAGATCTCAAGTCAATCGAGATCACTCAGGAACTACTTCAGCAAGTTGGTTTGCTGACAAAGTGAGCATCGACTGACAAAATGGCATGATGACGACAAAGCGGGCACCTCGAGCACAAGTGGTGCCCGCTGTCATCGTTGCGGGTGCTTCCCTTTCGCCTATTGCGTACCTCGTTGTACAATCCACATCTCGAGGCGTACGGCCATTCGTAGATGAAATTATTCAACAGCGCACAGCAGAATTGCTGACCCGCAGTCTCTTGCTCTGCGCTTCTGTCACCGTTGCAGCGGTCATTATCGGAGTCTTTGCCGCATGGGTCACCACGCTTGCAGGACTTCGCGGAAAAGTTGCTTGGACTGTGCTCTTCTCGATGCCATTGGCAATCCCGTCCTACATCTCGGCGTTTACATGGGTGTCCTGGATGCCTTCGCTCTCCGGCTTCGCCGGAGCTTTCATAGTCCTCACATTTGCCTGCTTCCCCTATGTGATGCTCCCTGTGATGGCAGTATTCTCCCGCATTGACCCATCGCACGAAGAAGTTGCCATGTCGCTTGGACGGTCACCCCTCATCACTTTTTTTGTGGTGACACTTCCCCAAGCACGTCGTGCAACTCTGTCCGGTGCGTTGTTAGTTGCGCTCTACGTTCTGGGCGACTTCGGTGCCGTGGCTGTCATGCGTCATGAAGTTTTCACGTGGGTCATATATGGCGCATATCGGTCGGGCTTCAACCCGACTCGAGCAGCGAGTCTGTCACTGGTACTTCTGGTGTTGGCACTCGCACTTACGGCAGCCGAATCACAGGCACGTGGCAAACAAGACAAGGGTGTATCGCCAGTACGCACGTTACTTCGCAGCGGTCAATCTCTTGCCAAGGTGCGCGCGTTGGCTGCCGCTGTGTCCACTGTGATCATCATTCCATCAGTCGGAGTTCCGGTCATCAGTGTTGTCTCATGGTTGCAGCGAGAATCGACACGTCGCGTGGACACATCCGACGTGGTCTCATCCGCGATGACATCGTTCGGCATTGGTGTGGCCGCTGCCTTATTTTGTTTGTTGGCTGCCTTACCAGTGGCGCTCATGTCCGTAAGACATCCGAGTCGACTGAGTCGAATGTTGTCGGCTGCCACGTACGTGACGCATTCATTGCCAGCTCTAGTCATTGGCATATCGGTTGTGTACCTAGGCATACGTGCGGTTACGCCGCTATATCAAGAACTACCAATGCTCGTCTTTGCTCATGTCATCTTGTTCATACCCGCAATGGTGACGACGCTTGAGACAGCCATTGAAAAGTCGCCGGTTCGTCTCGAGGAGATCTCGGCAAGCCTTGGGTCCTCTTCCGTCGCAACTTTCATTCGCGTGACACTTCCGTTGGCATTGCCTGGTTTGCTCGCTGGTTCAGCCCTCACGATGTTGGCGGCCGTCAAAGAACTTCCCGCCTCACTCCTACTGCTCCCCACTGGCTGGGACACGTTGTCGACCGATGTATGGCGTTTTGCCGCCGTGTCTGACTACGCAGCCGTGGCGCCACCGGCCATCACCATCATCGTGCTTGCGGCAGTTCCAACTGCGATACTCGGTGCTCTGTCCTCAATCAAGTTCAAGTCCGACTCATGACCTACGCACTACAAGTTCGAAACGTGTCCCATTCATTCGGCGATCGTGAAGTCCTTCGCGACGTCTCCTTTCAGGCAAAGACCGGATCAATCACTGCACTTCTCGGGCCATCCGGCGAGGGCAAGACCACCTTGTTACGAATCATCGCAGGCTTTGAACGACCGCGTCAGGGGGTAGTGAGCGTCAACGACAGAGTTGTGAGTTCGCCCGACACCTTCGTTCCGCCTCAGCACCGAGGTATCGGGATCGTGACGCAAGAAGGCGCGCTCTTTCCTCATCTGACAGTTGGTCAGAACATTGCTTTTGGACTTGCAGACCGTCGATCTGCAAACAGTCGCCGACGTGTCGCTGAAGTGCTCGACATGGTTGATCTTGCCGGCACCGAGAGTCACCACCCGTCAGAACTTTCCGGCGGAATGCAGCAACGTGTCGCACTCGCGCGTGCACTTGCACCTGAACCTGAATTGGTGTTGCTTGATGAGCCATTCTCTGCCCTCGACGCCTCGCTTCGGGAGAGTGTTCGCGATCATGTTGTATCTGTGTTGCGGCAAGCCGGGGAAACAGTGCTGTGGGTTACGCACGATCAAGACGAAGCTCTCTCTACTGCCGATGATGTCGCCGTACTGCTGAAAGGCACGATTGATCAAGTGGGACCACCTCTTGATATTTACAAGCATCCAACATCCCTCGCCATCGCAACGTTTGTAGGTGATGCAGTCGTTTGCGATGTCGTAGTTGCTGCAAACGAAACGGAAGCGGACTCAGCACTTGGGATATTGAAGCTCGTCAACCCGATCCGTGCGGGACACGCACGAGCCATTATTCGACCCGAACAATTTGATGTATCTGAAGTCTCGCAAGATGGGTGCCATGGAGTCGTCACACAAAGCCGTTATTTCGGGCACGATGGACTAATCAGTGTTCGTATGGCAACCGGAGAGGACATCACTGTCCGTCTTCATGCTCGCCGCCTTCCCGATGTCGGAGCTTCAGTCGGCATATCAGTGCACGGTCCGTGCACTGCGTTCACCGCCTAACGGAAGTCAACCCCGGCGAGAATTCAAGATGGCGGTGACGACCTTGCCGTCCGCCTTGCCCTTTGAGGCCTTCATCACGAGCCCCACCAGAGCGCCCATCGCCTTTTGTTCCCCGTTGCAGAACTTTGCCCAAGCGTCGGGGTCAGCGGCAATGGCCTGATCGACAAACCCCTCGACCTCGCTCGTGTCGATGGCTTCGAAGCCCTTCGCAGCTGCGATTGCCGCCGGGTCACCACCGCCATTAGCAACGATGTCTGCGAGCACGGTCTTGGCTTGAGTTGACGTCACCTTGGAATCACGTTCCATCAACGTCAACGCTGCAATGTCCTTCGCTGGAATGCGCGGAGTTGATGGCTCCTCGGAGAAAGCTTGCTGCACGTATACGAGTCCGCGCGCGACGTCGCCACCAACCTCACCCACGGACAACACATAGTCGTCTTGTCCGCGTTCGACGATGACACTGACTGCCTCGCCCTGCACATCTGCGCCGGTTGCATCGGCGAGTCGAGTACGACGAGCGGCCGGCAACATCGGCACGTTCGCGCGCACACGTGAGATCCACTCATCGCTCGGCACTAACGGAACCAGATCTGGTTCGAGGAAGTAGCGATAGTCGTCAGCATCTTCCTTGGTGCGAAGTGTGTGAGTACGGCCTTCTGCGTCGTCCCAGTGACGAGTCTCTTGGCGAATGGTTCCACCAGAGTCGATGACGTCGTACTGACGGCGTGCCTCATACTCAATGGCCCGTCCGAGCGCACGAATGGAGTTCACATTCTTGATCTCGCACCGCGTTCCAAATGGTGTGCCAACTCGGTGAACACTGACGTTGGCATCACAACGCATCGAGCCTTCTTCCATCTTTGCGTCGGATGCGCCGATTGCCAGAAGAATGGCACGCAACTCAGCCACATACTGACGCGCATCTTCAGCGCTGCGGATGTCGGGCCGCGACACAATCTCAACGAGCGGAACACCAGCGCGATTGAAGTCAATAAGTGAATACTCACTGCCGTGAATGCGCCCGGTTGCACCACCGATGTGTGTGCTCTTCCCTGTGTCTTCTTCCAAGTGCGCACGCTCTACACCGATGCGAACTCCGCTTGGAAGATCGAGAAAACCGTCGATGTTGAGTGGCTGGTCGTACTGACTGATTTGGTACGCCTTCGGCATGTCCGGGTAGAAGTAATTCTTGCGATGGAACGTGCACGGCTGAATGGTGCAGTTGAGAGCAAGACCGATACGCATGGCCAACTCGACGGCCTGTTCGTTCAACACCGGCAGAGCACCGGGCAATCCGAGCGTCACCGGGTCGATATTGGTGTTCGGCTCATCGCCGAATCGATTCGGCGAGCCGCTGAACAACTTGGTCTTGGTTGCGAGCTCGACGTGAACTTCGAGGCCACAGATGAGTTCCCAACCTTCAGGCAACAGTGTGCTCATCGCGCAGCTCCGGCGGCCTCAAGTGCCCCGCCAACGCGGAACATGGCGACTTCGCCAAGTGCTGGTGCAAGAACCTGCACACCGACTGGCAACCCGTGAGCGCCTGTTCCGAACGGCACGCTCATGGCCGGATGACCCGCGAGGTTGGTGGGAATTGTGTAGATGTCGCACAAGTACATGGACATCGGATCATCGACTTTGTCGCCAAACGGAAATGCCACCATCGGCGACGTTGGCATGAGAACCACGTCGGCCTGAGCGTATGCACGATCGAAGTCGTCAGAGATGAGCCGTCTCACTTTCAACGCTTTGCCGTAGTACGCGTCGTAATAACCCGCGGACAATGCGTATGTGCCGAGCATGATGCGTCGCTTGACTTCATCACCGAAGCCAGCAGCGCGAGTGGCGCCATACATGGCATTGGTGTCAGCGGCAGAAGTGCGCATGCCGTAACGCACACCGTCATAACGAGCCAAGTTGCTGCTCGCCTCGGCAGGAGCAATGAGGTAGTACGCGGTCAACGCATACGACAGCGATGGCAACGTGACATCGACGATTCGAGCACCAACACTCTCGAGCGCAGCGAACGCTTCGTTCAGCCGTGCAGCAACTTCCGGTTCTGCTCCTTCAGGAAGGTCTGTCACGCGACCAATGCGCATGCCTTGCACACCTTCACGTGCTGCGGCGCGAAGCGACGGCACTGGTTGTGGAATCGATGTCGAATCTTTGGGGTCGTGGCCCGCAATGACTTCCGTGATGAGTGCTGCATCATCCACCGTCGTGGCAAACGGCCCGATTTGGTCGAGGCTGCTGGCGAATGCAACGAGTCCGTAGCGACTGACGCGACCGTATGTGGGCTTCACTCCGACAACTCCGCAGAGTGCTGCGGGTTGGCGAATGGAACCACCGGTGTCGCTTCCAAGACTGACGGGAGCCAAGCCAGCCGCGACCGCTGCGGCACTTCCTCCACTGCTTCCACCGGGCACTCGCGATGTGTCGAGCGGGTTGCGAGTTGGGCCAAATGCGCTGTTCTCTGTGCTCGAACCCATCGCAAATTCGTCGAGGTTGGTCTTGCCGACCATGACGGCACCAGCGGCACCGAGTGTGGTGATGACAGTCGCGTCGTACGGCGGCTTCCAACCTTCAAGGATGTGCGACGAACATGTGGTGGGAATACCACGTGTGCACATGTTGTCCTTGATGGCAATGGGGACACCCGCAAGTGGGCCGACAGCAGCACCCGATGCAATGGCATTGTCGATACGCAGTGCAGCAGCCCGCGCATGTTCAGAAGTAACGAGATTGAATGCGTTGATGTCACCGTCGCGTTGCGCGATGACATTGAGATGATGCTCAACCACCTCGGTTGCTGACACTTCTTTTGATTGCACCGCATCGGCGATGCCTGCAGCTGTCGCGGGGATGTTTGCCATCACTCCACCAGCCCGATGATTGGTGGGACGCGGAAGCGGCCGTCTTCAGCTGCCGGTGCCGCGGCCAACACCTCGTCACGATCAAGACACGGCTGCTCTTCGTCGGCTCGCAACACGTTGACCAATGGATACGGCTGCGTCATCGGCTGCACCGCAGACAGATCAAGCGCGTCGACGTCACGGAAATGATCCATCACTTTTGCCAGTTGCTCGGTGAAGTGGGTGATGTCAGAGTCGGCGATGTCGAGGCGGGCAAGGCGGGCGACTTTGGCCACGTCTTCGGCCGAAATGGGGAATGTCACGCCTTAGATGTTACGAGCCTTCAAGCACGACCAGCACTGTCGATTCGATCGGCAGTGTCGGAAACTTGGCGCCGTCGGTGGCCCATGACTTGCCGGACTGTGACAGAGAACGCAACCACTCATTTTCGTTTTCGATTGTCGGGTCATCGCTGGCCACGATGATGCGACGCGCGGTGTAGATGAGGTTCGCATCGAGCCCGAACAATCTGACGGTGGTGTCGGCTGAATATTCATCAAGTTGGGCAAACGAGAGCACCGTCGTCCGCTTGTCCTCACTCACCACGCCGTGCACGAGACGGGCAGCACCGGTGTCACGCATCGAGTCAGTTAGCAACACCTCGCCGTGATGAAGCACATGACGAAGTGCTTTGTGTTCTGCAACTACATGCGCAACATCGGCTCGTTCAGTAGTGGTCGCGCCGACGATGTTCCACTCGATTCCCATGTGGGCGAAGAATGCCGTCGCACATCGCATACTAAGAGACGACTCACGGTTGGTGGTGTGAGCAACCGGAGCACCAATGTGACAGCCGAGCACTTCGGGCGGGAAGAACAACGACGCGTGATGTTGAATGACCTGACGTCGCACCGGGTCATTGGTGTCGCTCGTCCAAAATCGTTCGACACGACGCAACACCTCGAAATCCATCCGCCCACCACCAGAGGAACACGACTCGATCTCCACGTTCGGGTGCAGTCGTCGAACGTCATCTAGTAACGCATACAACGCCATCGTCTGGCGATGAGTCGCCGCCGTTCCCGACTCATCTGCAGCTGCAATGTGAGGCCTGTTCATGTCCCACTTCACATAAGCGATAGGCAATTCGCTCAACAAAGTGTCGAGCCGTGAGAGCACGTATGTGTACGCATCGGTTCGTGTGAGATCAAGTACCAATTGACGGCGACCAAGAACGTGGTCATAACCCGTGCGTTCAAGCACCCACTCGGGGTGTTTGCGGTACACGTCGCTGTCGGGGTTCACCATCTCTGGTTCGAACCACAATCCGAATTGCATGCCCTTTTCTGTCACTGCCTGTGCAATCGGGCCGAGACCATCGGGGTACACATTCGTGTCCACGTACCAATCACCAAGACCGGCTGAATCGTCGCGACGGCCGTTGAACCACCCGTCATCCAACACGAAGCGTTCGACACCAACTGATGCTGCGACGTCTGCAAGCTCGAGCACTTTCGAGGGCGAATGATCGAAATACATCGCTTCCCATGTGTTCAATGTGACTGGTCGGGCCGACAGATTGCCGACGACACTGCGTGCATGGGCCTGAAAAGTGCGTGCAACATGTTGCAGGCCAGATGACGAGTACACAGCCATCACCGCTGGTGTCACGTACACGTCGCCCGGCTCAAGACACACCTCACCGGGGTTCAATAATTCGCCCACTTGTAGATAGCGACGGTTGTACACCTGTCGTTCAGCACGAATGACATGGTTGCCACTCCATGCAAGGTGGGCTGCCCAACACTGTCCATCGTGAGCACCCATGTTCGATTCGTGAGCCAGAACAAATGGTGGTTGTTCATGGCTTGTCCGACCCGTTCTGTTTTCGGCAATCCACGCACCGATTGGCCACTCGATTGATTGAGTTTGAAACTCGCCACACCATCTTCCGTGAAATGTGGTGAGGTGAGTAGCTGAAGCAGGCAACGGCAACGTCACTGACAATTCGTCCAGTAGATACTTCATCTGCGAGTCATTGCGAAGTTCAACTGTGACACTGAACAACCCGATTGCAGAAAGCTCGATGTTGGTGACCAGGCACAATTCTGCATGTGCGTCGGTTGCCGTCACGGTCGCACTACTCGCCCCGTCAATGCCCCTCTGACACTCGACGTGGGTGGTCTGAAAGCGAGGCGCCCAGTCGCTGCCACCGCGATGACGCCCGAGTAGACCTGGGTGCCCCAACCAACCGTCACCATGCATCGGCACGATGGTGGCGAGTGCAGGTCGATCGATGACTCCTGCTCGAGGTCGTTGTGACACATCGTTCACGAGGCGTTGCGCTTCGGCATCGTCGATGTGCCCACCCCAATACACGATGAACGGCACGCCCCACCGCACGTCGAACACAACAGATGTCGATTGTGTGGCGAGGTGCAGCATCTGGTCCACCGAGGTGACCGTAGTCCGACAGTGAGAGACTGACCGATGTGCAGCACGACCTTCGCACCGACCCAACGCACGGAACACAGGTGCACATCGTTGGTTCACGACAGAACCGTCCGGTACTTGCGACCAATGTCGACTCACAGTCATGCCCGTTCTGCGTCGGGGGTCTCGAAGCCCCGAGCCACTACGACGTGCGTTGGTTTCCGAATCGTTGGCCAGCAATGCCAGATGAGCGCTGTGACGTGCTGTTGTACTCCCCTGACCACACCGCCACCTGGTCCTCAATGGCAGTCGACCACATCGAGAAGATCATCGCGCTGTGGACCGAACGCACCGCCACTCAATCTGCACGTGAAGACGTGGCATGCGTGTTCGTATTTGAGAATCGAGGCGCAGAGCTTGGTGCAACGATCGAGCACCCGCACGGACAGATCTATGCGTTTGACCACATGCCCGCTCGCAGTGGCGAACGTTTGTCTTGGAATCCCCCATCACGGCCGAACCTTGTCGTCACCGGCAATCAACACTGGTCGTGCGCCGTGCCACTTGCTAGTGCATACCCAGTGGCCCTTGAGTTGTGGCCAACATCGCGCATTGCTGACCTGATGTCGTTATCTGTTGAGCAACGCCGCGGACTTGCAGATCTTTTGCGCGATGTCATGTCACGACTAGATCAACTGTTTTCGTCACCCTTGCCGTACATGCTGTGGATCAATCAGCGCGACTTCAGCATGACTGCTGAACCGAACCATTGGCTACACATCGAAATTGTGTCGCCGTGGCGGGGCCCAAACCTCATGCGTTACATCGCCGCTGCCGAAGTTGGCACTGGCGAATACTTCAATCCGATGACACCTGAGTCTCTTGCTGCGAAACTTGCCGGCCGCGCGGAATGAGCAACAATGCTGCACTGACCGCACACACAATCGACACCCACTGGTTCAGTCTCAGTCCACCGGCCGAGTGCGCCGGGTCGATACGCAGTCCTTCGATGAAAAATCGGAGAATGCAGTACCCGATGACATACATATAGAACAAGCGTGGAACGTGCGGTTCGCGTCTTTTGTCAATTTGCAGAAGCACCACGCACAACACGAGACATGCAAGTGACTCGTACAAGAAGGTCGGGTGAAAAGTCGTACCAGGCGTGTATCCAGCTTTCTCAGCAGTGCGGGCCGACACTTCGAGTGCCCAAGGAAGATCCGTTGGTCGACCGAACAGTTCTTGATTGAACCAGTTGCCCCAACGGCCGATTGCTTGTGCAAGCGGTAGCGCTGGCGTTACACACACGAGCGCCGTCGGAACGTGCAACTTCATGACTTTGGCGCGCCATAAACCGACGACCACACCGAGTGCGATTCCGCCCCATACCCCAAGTCCGCCTTCCCAGACCTTGACGGTTGAACCAATATCTCCACTGAAACTCTCCCAATCAGTGAACACGTGATACGCGCGCCCTCCGATGACGCCGGCAGGAACTGCCCACATTGCAATCGATGTCATCGTGTCGCGGTCACCGATACCTCGTGCCGCAAAGCGTCGACCGGCAAGGGAGATTCCTGCGAGAACTCCGAGAGCAATCATCAATCCGTACGCATTCAATGCCAGCGCACCGACGTGCAGTGTTCCGGAACTGGGGCTTGGAATGGATGCCACGAAAGCGCTCATGATGATGTCATCAAGATGCAAGGGATAGATGTCGATGCATCACGACGTGATGCGCTGCGCAAATGCCACGGACTTGTCAAAAATCTGCTGCTTGTCAAAATCTTGAGTGGCGACATGGTAACTACGTTCGAGCATCACGTGTTCTTTGGGGCCTTTGTACATCGAGAACAAGTCGGCGCTTTGTTGTGGCGGTACGACGTGGTCTTGCGTCGACGTGAACAACAACAGAGGCACTTCGGTTGACGAGTACGTCTTTGCCAACGGACCCAACCCGTCACGCTGGAACGACATCAACGGCCGCAATGGCGTACCGGGGTACGCCAACTCTGTGACGTCGGGGTCGGCGATGTCACTGCCGATGCCATCCATCACCTCGGTACCTGCATCGATCATTCCTTGAATGGCGCCAACCATCGTGTCGTCGAAAGGAAATGCAGCAGGGTTCACACACACAATGCCGCGCACCTCAGGGTGTTGGCTCGCGGTCCACAACGTCAGAGATCCACCCATCGACAAGCCGGCGACAACAATGCGCGATGCACGCGCAGTGAGAGCCTGATACGCCCGTTCCACATCGGCCGTCCAATCTGCCCACGTGGTGGGAATCATGTCGTCGACGGCGGTTCCATGACCTGCCAACAAAGGCATCTCCACATGGAAACCAGCCCCAGCGAAGGCTTCTGCGAGACCTCGCATGCTTCCCGGATTTCCGGTGAAGCCATGCAACACGAGAACACCGGCATCACCTGACCCGACATGAGACATGGGTTCGGCGCCAGGAATGATGGGAGCGGTCATAGAACAACAATAGGTCGCCATCTGGGTGGTGTCTCCATCGTTGACATCCCCGTGTTGCACTGGTGGACTAGTCCCCCATGGCACGTTCGCGATCTTCACAAAGCTCGCGTCATGCAGATGGGTCGGCCATCACCGCTCTCGCTCCAGTCCTTGCATTGCTTCCTGCGTGGGCCGTCACCATCGCGCTTCTTTGGTGGATCACTTCTCCACTTCATGCACTCTCATACTTCGTGTTCGCTCTCATCGCTTTGTTGTTGGGGGCTGCTTTGTTTGTGCGACCCGTTCAACAATTTGTGCTGGTGCGACTTCTTGGTGCCCGCGTACCGAACCGCGATGAAAGAGATCGGCTGCAACGTGCATGGCTGATAGTTGCTCAAGCCAGTCACGTACCCGCGAGCCGTTTCATTCTTGCCATCGCAGATGGTGATGAAGTGAACGCCTTTGCTTGTGGTGGTCACCTCATGGTGGTGTCGTCATACGCAGTCAACGAACTCGACCACGATGAACTATGCGGAGTGTTGGCACATGAGTTGAGTCACCATCTCGGATTGCACACTGTTGCTCTCACGGTCAGTCAATGGCTGAGTCTTCCCGTGGTGATGTTCGCTCAACTCGGGTTCATGCTGCAGAACATCGCTGATGTCACAGCGAACTCATTGCGCGTCAAGTCTCTCGACGTTCTTGGCCGCACAGTGGCCGGAACACTGACGATTGTCAGTTGGATCTTTCTTGCAGACTTGTCACTCGCGCGGTATCTCAGTAACGCTGCAGGAAAGGGAGCCGAATTTCGAGCCGACCGCAATGCAGTCGAATTGGGATTTGGCAAACACCTATCGCGCGCACTTCGCCGCGTCATTGAAGAAGGTCGCGATGAGCGACCACGAAATTGGCGTGATCGCATGGTGACCTCCCACCCACCGGCCCGCACAAGGGTGGCTCGAATCGACGCGTACCAAAGGCAACTGCACTCGCGCCGATAGCGTCTTTCACCATGACAACGACGGCATCGGCAATCGAGGCTCGAGGGCTCGTTCGGCGATTTGGCGACAAGGAAGCGGTGGCGGGTATCGACATCACAGTCGCCAGCGGAGAGATCTTCGGGTTCCTTGGCCCGAACGGCGCCGGCAAATCAACAACCGTCCGCATGCTCACCACTCTCCTCTCCCCGAGCGACGGAACCGCATCCGTTGCCGGTTTCAATATCGACACCGAAGCCGACGATGTGCGACTTCGTATCGGCGTGGCGCTTCAAGATGCCGCTCTCGATCCGAAGCAGACAGGTCGAGAACTTCTCGACATGCAAGGTCGTTTGTATGGCCTTCCAAAAGACGTTCGCCTTCGTCGCGTCGACGAACTTCTCCAATTGGTCAACATCGGTGGCTCCATCGACGACCGAATCGCTACATATTCGGGTGGTATGAAGCGTCGTCTTGACCTTGCCGCTGCATTGGTACATCAACCAGAGGTGTTGTTCCTCGACGAACCAACAACTGGCCTCGACCCCACCAGCAGAGCAGCAGTGTGGGAAGAGGTGCGGTATCTCAACGAGCAATTGGGCATCACCATCTTTCTCACGACGCAATATCTGGAAGAAGCCGACGAACTTGCCGATCGTGTCGGCATCATCGCCCGCGGAAAAATCGTTGCCGAAGGAACTCCCGATGAGCTCAAGCGTTCGATTGGTGCCGATGTCATCATCGCCAAGGTTGGTAGTGGCGACGGCTCCCGTGCTGCGCAAGTGCTCGCGGCGCTCTCTGATCTTGATTCTGTCGAAGTGTCCGGAGACCAACTCGTCATTGCCACTGCCCACGGAGCGTCGGCAATCAGCCCAGTTGCTGTCACATTGGCGAACAACTCCATCAAAGTGAGCGAACTCACTTTGCGTACTCCAACCCTCGACGACGTGTTCCTTCACACCACCGGTTCGCGCATGGATGCAAATGAAGAAGAGGCGGTCACAGCATGAACACACGTACTGACCGCATCACGCCTCGCCACGCGGGTTTCTGGAGTGACCTCACGTCGGTTGCTTTGCGCGCACTTCGACTTGCATCGCGCGACCTTGAGGCCATCATCCCTGGCATGGCAGTGCCGCTGTTCTTTCTCATCGTCAATATCGGCAGCTTGCAAAGCTTCGTTGAAGGAAACCTGCCACCAGGTTTTGACTTCAAGGGTTTCCAACTACCAGTGTCCGTCATCTTCGCAGTCACCGGAATTTCGCGCGCAGGCTCGCTCGTGGTCGACGTACAAGACGGCTATTTCGACAGACTGCTCCTCACGCCAGTCAGCAGAACCACCTTGCTGATCGGGCTCATGATCGCTGACCTCGCCGTTGTCATCGTGATGACCATCCCCGTGCTCATCTTGGGATTCATCATCGGTGTCGGTTTCGAAACCGGAATCCTCGGAATGCTTGTATTCATACTCATCGGCGCAGCTTGGGGAATCGCATTCACCGGGTTTCCGTACGCCATCGCGCTTCGCACGGGCAACCCGACGGCAGTGAACAACGCCTTCCTCTTGTTCTTTCCATTTGCTTTTCTCACCACCGCGTATGTGCCGAAAGATCAACTCACCGGTTGGTTGTCGGTCGCAGCCAATTTCAACCCGACTACATATTTGCTAGAGGGTATGCGCACTCTCATCTTGCAAGGCTGGGACAGCACCGCGATTCTGCAGGCCTTCCTCTCATCTGGCATCGTGGCGATGGTGTCGTTCACGCTCGCCTTCACAGCACTTCGTGGTCGCGTTCGTCGCAAGTGACCAAGTTCGAGACACTGTGATGAACCAGTCATTCCTTGCTGCCACAAAGGGTCAGCGAAGTGTGCACACACCAGTGTGGTTCATGCGGCAGGCCGGTCGCAGTTTGCCCGAGTACCGCGCCATTCGCGGGGAAGGAAGCATTCTCGAGGCAATAAAGAAACCCGACCTTGCCGCTGAGATCACACTTCAACCGGTTCGTCGTTACGGAGTCGATGCAGCGGTCTTGTACAGCGACATCGTTGTGCCACCGCATGCCGTCGGGTTCGGAATCGATGTGGCCCCCGGAACAGGTCCGGTCGCCGAGCGCCCACTTCGGTCACGAACAGATCTCACGCGGTTACGCGAACTTGAAGTGGCAGACATCGACTACGTCGTGCGCACTGTGGAGTTGCTCGTGAAGGAACTGCCGGTGCCACTTCTTGCATTTGCTGGTGCGCCATTTACGGTCGCGTCGTATCTCATTGAGGGTCGTCCGAGTCGCACGTACCAACACACAAAAGCGCTGATGCACACTGACGAAGTCTTGTGGCATGAAGTCATGGAACGACTCACTCAGCACGCCTCTGTTTTCATCTCTGCACAACTGTCAGCTGGTGCTCAAGCTTTCCAAGTGTTCGACTCCTGGGCCGGAGCGCTGTCACGTAGCGACTACGACCGCTTCGTGCGCCCCCACAGCACTCGCCTGTTCAGTGCCATCGCAGATGCACACCCACATGCACCCGGAATCCACTTCGGAATCGGCTGCGATCATTTACTGGAATCGATGAACTCAGTGGGCAACAAAGTCATCGGGCTCGACTGGAGAACGAGCATCTCTCAGGCTCGCCAACGTCTTGGCACAAACATTGTCGTGCAAGGCAACCTCGACCCCGCACTCGTGCTCGCTAGTTCTGATGTCGCCATTGCTGGCGCCGAACAAGTTCTCGCCGACAACGCAGGTCATGCAGGTCACATCTTCAATCTGGGGCACGGTGTGCAACCCGACACCGACCCTGGGATACTCACTGAGGTCGTGAATCTCGTGCACGAAAGGACCGCTTCATGACATCACAGCGCATCGCGGTGCTTCTCATGGCGTATGGCACGCCGCGTACCAAAGAAGAAATCCTGCCCTACTACACCGACATCCGGCGTGGACGTCCGCCGACACCAGAGTTGCTTGCCGAATTGACCGCGCGATACGACGCCATCGGAGGGCTCTCACCACTGAAGCAACTGACTGAGGCACAGCAGACGGGCCTTCAAAGCGCGCTTGACGCAATCGAACCTGGCACATACACCGTGTTCTTGGGTCTAAAGCATGCGACACCTTTCATTGAAGAGTCGGTCGAAGAAATCGCTGCGCAGGGTTTCACTCGCATTGTCGGGGTCGTGCTTGCACCTCACTTTTCTTCTTATTCGATTGGTCAATATCTTGGTCGCACGCGTGAGGCCGCTGCGCCACACGGAATCGATGTCGTAGGTGTCGAATCGTGGGCTATCGAGCCGGCATTCATCGACTTTCTCGCCGATGACATGCGCACAAAGTTGGCGGGTCTTCCGGCACACACGAAAGTGCTGTTCACCGCACACTCACTGCCGCAACGAATCATTGACGGAGGCGATCCGTATCCTCACGAACTGCGCGCAACCGCCGAGGCCGTCGCAACCGCAGTTGGTCTCATGCAGCCGTCGCAATGGTCGATTGCTTGGCAGTCCGCCGGCCGCACGCCAGAACCCTGGATCGGCCCCGACATTCTCACCGTCATCGATGAACTCACAGCGACGGAAGACCCAGAGAAAGTCGACGGTGTACTCGTGTGTGCCTGCGGATTCGTCGCTGACCACTTGGAAGTTCTCTATGACCTCGACATTGAGGCACAACATCATGCATCTGAGCGCGGACTAGCTTTCGCGCGCACTGCTTGCGTCAATGACGACAGCGCCGTCATGAGCGCACTTGCGGCACGAGTGGTGTCTGTGTCGTGAACCACCACGTCGTGGTCGTCGGCGGCGGTATCACCGGACTTGCCACCGCATTCTCCATTCTCGTCAATGCGAACGAGAACATCTCGGTGAGCCTCTTCGAAGCGTCGTCATCGACAGGCGGGCTCATTCGAACATCTCCGTTTGCTGGTCTCGACGCCGTTGATGAGGGTGCAGACAGTTTTCTCATGCGAGTCCCCTTCGCCCACGACCTTGCGCGCGACGTGGGCATTGCCACTGCCCTTACTTCGCCGACATCTGCACATGCCGCTGTATGGCACGAACGACTACACCCGATTCCGCCAGCAATGGTGTTGGGTGTGCCAGCAGGAATGTCATCAGTTGCCCTTGGTTCGCTGCTCTCCCCTTCAGCAAAGCTTCGTGCTGCACTTGACGTCGTTCTCCCGCGTCACAAGACAGACCATGACTGTCTTGGCGCTGCTGTACGCGCGCGATTCGGTCGCCAGGTGAACGAACGACTGGTCGACCCACTCATCGGAAGCATCTACGCCGCTGACACCGACAACTTCAGCCTCGAGGCGGTTCCCCAAGTGGCTGCGCTTGCCTCCGAACGAAGCATGTTGCTTGCTGCGCGAAAGACGCGCTCGGCAGCAACTGCAACAGGTCCTGTGTTTGCTGCCCCACTTCGTGGCATGGGAGCACTCACATCCGCTGTACGCGAGCGCGTCGAGTCATTCGGAGGACACATCCGCACTGGTGCACGCGTCACATCGGTCACACGTGGTGATGCCGGTCGATACAGCGTCGCATACGTTGATGAGACTGGTCACTCTCAGGTCGACGCTCACGCAGTGGTGTTGGCAACTCCTGCACGACACACTGCTGACATCGTGCGGTCGCTCGACAAAGAAGTGGCCGACTACCTCTCGACTCGCGTGCATGCCTCCGTCGCCTTGATCACCGTTCAAGTTCCAAAGAGCCAGTGGAAATCGTCTCTGAACGGCAGTGGGTACCTCGTACCGAAACCCGATCAGCGTTGGGTGACTGCCGCATCGTTCGGCAGCAACAAGTGGGCGCACTGGGTACCAAGCGACGACTCCATCATTCTTCGCGTATCACTTGGTCGTGATGGCCTCGACGTGATGCATCACGACGACCAGACACTCGTGAATCTCATGCTCGCTGATCTGAAACACCATCTGGGTGTCGACCTTGAGCCGCTGATGTGTCGCATCTCGCGCTGGCCTGAATCATTTCCTCAATACCGCCCACATCACTTCGCATCACTCGTTCGGGCAGAACAGGCCCTGGCATCGGCAGCCCGCGGCGTGTTTCTAGCCGGAGCGAGTTATCGAGGTATCGGTATTCCAGCATGCGTGCAACAGGCTCGCGCAGCAGCCAATGCAGCGCTTGAGCATGTCGGGTCAACACGCACCTGACGATGACAGACTGAGGACGTCATGAACAGACTGTCCGCGCGCATCACCATGGGGTCGATCATTGCGTCGATCATTGCGTTGACCCTTGCTCCGGTCTCTGCGATGGCATCACCATCACCAATGAGTGACTCATCAACTAGCGGAAAAGTTGTCAAACCATCGAAATATGTCGAAGTTGCCCGACTTGTCATTCCGTCACTTGGCATCACCGAGAAGGTGGTCCCTGGAACGACGATGGATGTGTACGACCGAGGCGTCGGATTGTGGCCGACCAGTCCACTTGCGGGTCAACGTGGAAACTTCGTGGTTGGTGGACATCGCACGAGTGGACACAAACCATTCCGAAACATCGACAAGCTTCGCGTCAGCGATTCGATCATCGTGCACGCAGCGCTCAGACCGTGATTGCTCGTATTCCACGCTCACTTGTCGCAGGACTACTTGTTGCTGCTGCGATGCCGCCATGGGGTTGGTGGCCTCTTGCTCTCGCTGGTGTCGCCCTCTACGGAACAACGGTGTTGAGCAACGAATCGTCGCCAAGGAAAGACTTCTTTTCTGGTTGGCTCTTCGGCGTCGGATGGTTCTTGCCGGCAATGGCCTGGATGTGGTTTCTCACCGCACCCGGATATGTCATTGCTGTTGCATTGTTTGCAGCATTCCACGGGTGTGCGGCGTTGCTTGCCGGAACACTGTCTCGACGAAGTAATCACCAGACACCGCTGCTCTTCGCAGTCACACACACACTTGCCGAGACCTTGCGCATGTCATTTCCCTTCGGAGGAGTGCCACTTGCAACTCTTGGCATAGCCAATGCATCATCTCCACTTGCAGCACTTGCACCTTGGGGCGGGGTCATCTTGTTGACCGTCAGCACTTTCTGGTTGATGCTCGGACAGCATCGCTTGAGACGAGCACTTGTCGTCGTCCTTGTGCTCGTGCTCGCGTCAAATGTCGACTTGACGAGTGATTCCGCCGATGAATACACGGTCGCATTGATTCAGGGAGGTGGCGAGCAAGGCACGCACGCAGTTGACACAGACCCACGGGTGGTGTTCGACCGTCACATGAAACTCACTCGCAGTTTGACGAACAACCAGAACATTGATGCAGTCATCTGGCCTGAGAATGTCATCAACGTCGATGACTTCGAGAGCTCACCTGAGTTCGACGAACTCGCTACTGAAGCGAAACGACTTGCGGTTCCGCTCGTCGTTGGTGTTACCGAAGACATTGGTGAAAATGGCTCCACCAATGCACAGCTTGTTATCACTGCTGATGGCGCAATTGAGGATCGCTACGACAAAGTTCGGCGTGTTCCTTTCGGTGAATATATGCCATTCAGAAGTGTGTTGAGCGCATTGTCGGACTCGACGAACCTTGTGCCACGTGATGCTGTCGCTGGCAGAGGTCCTGCCGTTCTTTCTATTGGTGGAGTGCGCGCGAGTGTGGCGATCTCGTGGGAGGTGTTCTTCGGGGGTCGCGTCGACGAGGGTGTCGAACGTGGTGCCACGTTCATCATCAATCCCACCAATGGATCCAGTTACACCGGAACAATCCTGCAAACACAACAAGTTGCATCGTCGCGCCTGCGTGCACGAGAACAAGGACGCCAACTCGTTCAAGTGTCGCCAACCGGCTTCTCGGCTCACATCACAGACCGCGGGGATGTGCTGCAACGCACGGGCATCTCGGAAGCAAAGACCGTCGTCGCGACAGTTCAACTTCGCGAAGGTCGCACCGTGTACTCCTACACGGGCAATGCACCGCTCATCTGCTTGTTGTTGTTGACCCTCGCTGCGGCGATGTGGACCCGCCGCACAATCAGCACTGCTCCGTAAGGAGTCGAGCCAGCTCTCCTCTGCAAGGAGCAAAACAGCGCATCACTGCGTCGGGAGTCAAATCAGTGACCCACAGTTAGCCTGACCGACCTATGCGTGAGCCGTACGACCCGAACGGTCCCCTCCGCATCGCCTACCTCACCTATCGCGGTAAACCCCACGTTGGTGGTCAAGGTGTGTACACACGGCATCTCACCAAGGCCCTTGCCGACCTTGGACACCATGTCGAAGTGTTCGCCGGTCAGCCGTATCCGATTCTTGACGAGCGCATTGAACTGCACAAGTTGCCGAGCCTCGACATCTTCAATGACCACTACCCCGGACGTCTACCCGCGTACTGGGAACTCAAAACGTGGCCTGATGTCGTCGAGACCGCACAATTTCTCACTGGCAAGTTCAGTGAGCCCTTGGCGTTCAGTATGCGCGTACGTCGCGTCTTGAAGGAACGTCAACTTGATTTTCATCTTGTGCACGACAACCAGTGTCTCGGACGTGACATGTTGAAGGTCGAGCGCATGATTCCCACCATCGTCACGCTGCACCACCCCATCACCAAAGACCGCGAACTTGAGATGAGTCACGCCCCTAATTGGTGGAAGCGACGCAGCGTCGGACGTTGGTATTCCTTCGTCACCATGCAAGGCAAAGTGGCCAGCCGAATGCCGCGCATCGTTGTCGTGAGCGAGAACAGCATCACGGACATCAACAAGGACATGGGCGTGTCGCTCGATCGCATGCGACTCGTACCCGTCGGTGTCGACCCCGACTTGTTCAAACCACTTCCTCAAGTGCAGCGCAAACCAGGGCAACTCATCACCACCGCTAGCGCTGACGTCGCACTCAAAGGTCTCTCCTACCTCTTGGAAGCACTCGCAAAGTTGCGCAGTGAACGTAATGTGCGCCTCACCATCATCGGAAAACCAAAATCTGGAAAGAGTGCTGACCTCATCGACTCGCTCGGACTACGCGACTGCATCGATTTCGTGTCAGGGGTGTCCGACGAGCGAATTGTCGAGCTATACGCGGAATCTGAACTCGCAGTGGTGCCCAGTCTTTATGAAGGTTTCAGCCTTCCGGCAATCGAAGCAATGTGCACCGGCACATGTCTCGTCGCAACCGACGGTGGAGCACTTCCCGAAGTCACCGGTCGTGACAACGACACCGTGCTCAGTTGTCCGGCTGGCGATGCCGACGCACTTGCTGCCGCTATTCGACGTGGTCTCGATGATGCTGCACTGCGCGAACGCATCGGAGCTGCAGGTCGCCAACGCGTGGTCGAACGGTGGAGTTGGCGTCATTGCGCCGAGCTCACTGTTGCGCAATACCGCGAGGTGCTCGACATGCCCCATAATCGCAAGAAGCTGGAAAACCCATGCTGACGCTGCGCTTCGACCGACTCAACGTTCGACCAGGCACGTCATTCCTCGACGCCGGTGCCGGCTTCGGGCGACATGCATTTGCAGCGGCACGAGAAGGTGCGCGCGTCGTGGCACTTGACTACGCCGCAGAAGAAGTGGTCGGCACGCGCGCCACGTTCGGAGCGATGCTCGAAGCAGGTGAGATCTCACCAAACAACTACGGCGGAGTACTGCGTGGCGACGCAACTCGTTTGCCATTTGCAGATGGAACCTTCGACACAGTGGTCACCTCTGAAGTACTCGAACACATCCAAGATGACGTCGCCGCCATCAAGGAACTCGTCCGAGTGTTGAAGCCAGGCGGAACTCTGGGAGTGACTGTTCCATCTTGGTGGCCTGAGAAAGTCAACTGGATGCTGTCCGACGAATACCACGCACCGAAAAGTCGTGGTGGTCATGTTCGTATCTACAGCGGAACTGAGTTGAAGGCCAAGCTTCGCGCAGCCGGAGTTGAGGTCACTGGTTCGCATCACGCACACGCACTTCACTCGCCTTACTGGTGGTTGAAGTGCGCAGTCGGACCCACCAAGGACGACCATCGCGCCGTCGCCGCATACAGAAAATTCCTCGAATGGGACATTGTCACTGGCCCGACGTGGACCAAGGTCGCAGATCGCGTATTGAATCCGGTGCTCGGAAAGAGTTTCGTGGTGTACGCCACCAAGCAGCCGGTAGACACGAGAAGTGCACGATGACAACTCTCCCGCTTCCTCACCTGCCTGGCATTCTCACCACAGCTGACCTCGCGCGTACCGCTGACTCCATTCAGGCACTTCAATTACCGAACGGAATGATTCCGTGGTACCCAGGTGGCCACTGTGATCCGTGGAACCACGTCGAAACTGCAATGGCGCTCGACATCATGGGTCGACCCGATGCCGCGCTGCGTGCGTATCAATGGCTCGCAGACATTCAGCGCGCCGACGGAAGTTGGCACAACTACTACATGCCAGACGGATCACTCGAAGACGCAAAACTTGACTCAAACGTCATTGCATATATCGGTACCGGCTTATGGCATCACTGGCTGTGCACGCGTGACACCAAGGGAGTGGCCGAACTGTGGCCAACTGTCAAAGCAGCGCTTGAGTGGGTACTCGATCATCGACGCACCGACGGAACGGTCTTGTGGGCCCGCGAAGTTGACGGTTGCCCTTGGGACTACGCCCTTCTCACGGGTTCTTCGAGCATCCGCCACGCATTGCACTGCGGGGCCGCGCTCGGTGCGCTTGTCGGCGACCCGCAACCTGAATGGAATCGTGCCGCTGATGTCATCGACCAGGTCATCAACACCAACCTCGGCGCCTTCGAGCCGAAGGAACGCTGGGCAATGGACTGGTACTACCCCGTCCTCACCGGGGCAATGACAGGTGCGCGCGCCAAAGCACGACTTGCTGAGGGCTGGGACCGTTTCGTCATGGACGACCGTGGCGTGCGCTGCGTAAACGACGAACAATGGGTCACTGCTGCGGAAACAAGCGAGTGTGCCATCGCACATTGTGCTGTCGGTGACCGCGAAACTGCCCGTGAGTTGCTGCTGTGGACCATGCCCCACCGTTGCATTGACGGCGCGTATTTCACTGGCATCGTGTACCCAGTCGAGCCTCACAAGACCATCGTGAACTTCCCAGCGAACGAACGCAGTGCATACACGGCTGCTGCAATTATCTTGGCGGCAGATGCCATCGCTATGCCATCTGCCGCGTCATCGATCTTCACAGCAACTGTGAAGCGCAAGAACGCACACATCAACATTCCCGTCATTTGATGTTTGCCCTCAGCGAGGGTTGGAACGACGTCGACAGATTTAGAGTCGTCGCAGAACCCTCAACGAACCGGTGGCTGACTCCTCGACAAAGAGTCCACTCTCAACTGCGGGCAGATAGATGTTTTCGTACGGTGGCCGACCACCATCTGCAGGGTCTGGAAATACATCGTGAATTGCCAGCACTCCTCCTTGCGCCACATGCGGTGTCCAACCTTGATAATCGCGTGATGCTGGCTCGACACCGTGGCCACCGTCGATAAAGAGAAACGCAAGTGGCGTTGTCCATGTGTGAGAAATTTTCCATGAATCACCGACCATTGTCACGACGCTGTCCGTGAGTCCGGCACCCAAGATGGTTCGACGGAAATGAGGCAAAGTGTCGATGCGACCAGTGTGTTCATCAACCAACGACGTGTCGTGCCATTCCCAGCCGGGTTGGTTTTCTTCGCTTCCGAAGTGGTGGTCAATGGCGAACAATGTGCGCCGAGCATCACGTGCAGCACCACCCAACCACACCGTCGACCTGCCGCAGTACGAACCTACTTCGACGAATGGAAGCTTTGGCACCGACGAGGCTGCAGACATTGCCGCTTCGAACAGCGCATCACCTTCATCTTCAGGCATGAATCCCTTTGCTGCAAGTGCGTGAGCGCGCAGAGTCGGAGCAAGTGGCACATCGCGACCCTACTATGGACTCGTGAAAGCTGCTCTGGACGACCTTCTTCGCTTGCTTGATCTTGAAGCAATCGAAGTGAACATCTTCCGCGGATCATCTGCCGACGAGAATCGTCAGCGTGTGTTCGGTGGTCAAGTGGCCGGACAGGCACTCGTTGCAGCTGTTCGAACTGTCGATGAGCCATCGCGACAAGTGCACTCTCTGCACGGGTACTTCTTGCGCCCGGGTGACCCGTCCATCCCGATCTTGTATGAAGTCGAGCGCATCCGCGACGGACGCAGTTTCACCACCCGACGTGTGATGGCAGTGCAGCATGGTGAAGTCATCTTCAACCTCACCGCAAGTTTTCATGCGCCCGAGCCGGGTCTTGAGCACCAGATCACTGCTTCGACAGATCTTCCATCTCCGGAATCACTCCCCGACTTTCGCACGCGCATGGAGCCCTACAAAGAAATGCTCGGCGAGGAATACGACCGCCCGCGACCAATTGACCTTCGTTATGTCGACGCTGATCCCATGGCGCGACGCGGAACATCTGCACCTGGTCAACGGGTGTGGTGGAAAACGGTCGATGTGTTGCCAGACGATCCCGTCTTGCACGCGTGCATTGCCACCTATGCAAGCGACATGACATTGCTCGACACCACATTGTTGCCACACGGGCTTGGCTGGGGTGACGCAAACGTGCAGATGGCAAGTCTCGACCATGCCATGTGGTTCCATCGACCCTTCCGTGCTGATGACTGGTTGTTATATGACCAGTGGGCCATCAGCACATCAAATTCACGCGGTCTTGCTGGTGGTTCCATCTACACCCGCTCTGGCGATCTTGCGGTCACCGTGGTTCAAGAAGGTCTCATCCGCGTCAAGAAGTCATGACGTTGCGCAAAACACTCCTTGTGCTGCTTTCGCTGACCACCACGGTTGCTGTTACTGCGTCGGCTGCAACCGTTGAAGCGGCAACCGGTCGTGCATCGGCTGCAACCACCTATGCACCAGAAGTTCGCAAGCGCACCGCACTTAAGGTCAAAGACCCTGTGTCGGTGGTCGAACGTAAGTCGTCAGACGCATTCGTCTTCGTAGTGCAGCGACAAGGTCAAGTGCTGAGGTGGACCAAGGGCGGCAAGAAGACCTCACGGGTACTCGATATCTCATCACTTACGTCAACCGACTCTGAGCGTGGTTTGTTGGGGCTCACGTTCATTGGTGACAAGGCTTACATCAACCACACCAACAAAGATGGCGACACCGTGGTCGCTGAGTACACGGTGCGTCCGGACGGGCGTTTTGTGGCAAGTTCACGACGAGTGGTGATCACCATCGACCAGCCGTACTCCAACCACAACGGTGGCGATGTCGTCACCGGTCCAGACAACTTGTTGTACATCGGCATGGGTGATGGCGGAAGTGGTAATGACCCTGAACGCCGTGCACTGAACACCAAAGAACTACTCGGCAAGATGTTGCGCATTGATCCTCGATCTTCAGGCACGACGCCGTATTCAATTCCGAAAGACAATCCGCTCGCCACAAACAAGAACGCACGGCCAGAAATTTGGTCGCTGGGGCTACGCAACCCGTGGCGCTACTCCTTTGACGATGACGGAAACCTCTGGGTGGCCGACGTTGGTCAGAACAAATGGGAAGAAGTGTCTGTTGCCCCTGCCAAGCGTGATGCTGCAGGCACCGTGATTGCAGGTGGGCGCGGTGTCAATTTCGGATGGCCCGCCTACGAAGGACCCGAGCGGTACAAGTCCGACCAACAGGCACGAAATGCATTGCGCCCCATTCACTCATACGAACATGGCGATGCAGGATGCTCCATCAGTGGAGGCGCACGCGTCCCACGCAATCATCCGCAGGTGGCTCTGCGGGGATGGTACGTGTTCAGCGACTATTGCTCAGGAGAATTGACCGGGCTTCAACTAAACGGAGTGAAACTCCTCGCTACACACATGTTGGTCGGTGGCTTAGGAAATGCAGTGTCTGTCGATCAGACATCGAATGGCATTTTCGTGTCGAGTCTCGATGACAAGATCTACGAAATCTTGGCGTCGTAAGTTCAACGCACCGTCAGCGGTGTGACCCCATGAACATGCCGCGCAACGCCTGGTAATTCTCGATGCAGTGACCTGCACCGAGAACCACGGCCTCAAGAGGTTGTGGCGACATACGAACCGGTACTGATGTTTCGCGAGCGATGCGCTCGGCAAGTCCACGCAACATGCCGCCACCGCCGACCAAGTACATGCCACGTGCAAGGAAGTCTTGTGCCAACTCTGGCGGTGCCTTGGACAGACAGCGCTTCACGGACAACACCATTGACGCCACTGGCTCGTCAATGGCGAAGCGAACTTCTTCTGCGGTGAGACGAATGGTCTTTGGAAGCCCCGAGACCAAGTCACGGCCACGAATGTCCGCGCTTCGTTCGTCACCAACCGGGTCAGCGGAACCAATCTGAATCTTGATTTCTTCAGCAGTGCGTTCCCCAATGGCGACGCCGTGCTCACGTCGCACGTAGTTCTGAATCGCCGCATCAATGTCGAAGCTGCCTACGCGTACCGCTTCAAGTGCGACAATGCCGCCAAGGCTGATGACAGCGGTCTCGGTTGTGCCACCACCAATATCGATGACCATGTTGCCGACTGGTTCATCAATCGGAAGATTGGCGCCAATAGCTGCTGCCATCGGTTGCTCGATGAGCTGGGCATCGGATGCACCCGCTCGGCGTGCGGCATCGGTGACTGCGCGACGTTCAACTTCAGTAATTGCCGATGGTACACAGATGACCACTTTTGGCCGCGTGAAGCGAGAGACGCCGACGCGCTGAAGAAGCAGGCGAATCATTCTCTCGGTGATGTCAAAGTCGGTGATTGCGCCACCACGAAGTGGTCGAACCGCCACGATGTAGCTCGGTGTACGTCCGATCATGTCCCATGCGTCGTGACCAGTGGCGAGCACTTCTCCACTCTTGCGATTCACTGCAATGACTGACGGCTCGTTCAAGACGATGCCACGGCCCTTCATGTACACGAGAGTGTTTGCCGTACCGAGGTCGATTGCTAGGTCACGCGCCATCAGAAGTACCGACCGTCAGATTGTGTCGAGTTGCCATGTGACATCGACTCATGGCGTGCTTCTGGTGAAAGTGCATCAATGTGTCGTCGAAAGGCCGCGATGCTGTCGTCGATGCGGCTGGCTCGATGATCAAGGTACACAAGCACAAGCAACGCAGATCCGCATCCGGCGGCGAGCACAGCAAACACCCACGCCACCAATCCCATCGCAATCATTGTGGCACCGTCGGTACTGAGTTCGGGGGAACGATCTCCTGTGCGCCGGTCCCCCAGGCGTCGCCACCCTCCCAATGTTCTTTCTTCCAGATAGGGGCAGATGACTTCAACGCATCGATGGCGTATCTCGCAGCTGCGAACGCTTCTGGTCGATGCGGAGCAGAGACCACGGCCAGCACTGACGACTCGCCCAATTGCAGACGACCGAGACGGTGCAACAACGCAATACGACCGACATCTGGCCAACGATGCCGAGTTTCACGGGCAATGTCGGAGAACACAGTCACAACTCGCTCTTCGAAGGCCTCATAGGTGAGTGCCTCGACATCACTGCGACCCTCAGCGTTGTCTCGAACTGTGCCCGAAAACAAGACCACAGCGCCACAGTGAGGCTGTACTGCCCAGTCATACGCCGCGCCCACGGGTAATGATTCGTGACCGACGGCCAACCATTCTTCGCCTGTGTCTGGAGGAAGCACGCGACAAGCGTACTGCCCGACCGAAACGCTCTGACTGACGCAAGTAACCTGCTCGTCCTGTGGAACATGGTGATGACGACATCGAGAGATCTCAGGCACCGTTGCCACCACACGAACGAACGTGGCGACACCCGAGCGAAGTCGGGTCATGGAATGCCGAACTTCACGCAACTCTCACTAGCCCACCGCCACTCTCACGTCGATTGGCACTATTTGCCACCACCATCGCAGGTGCAGTTGCGCTCGCAATCATCGTCATCACTGTTCCTCGCGGAGTAGGAACAGAGACGACTAGCGATTCGACCGTTGCCACTTCAGTAGTGAACTCATCGCAGCCAGTAACAACTTCACAGAAGCGTCAGCGCAACACTTCACTTGCGACGTCAGCTGTACGAGTGAGTTCAAAGGGCGTCTACGTAGCAGCATCAGACGAGTTGCCGACAGGCCATGGCTTGGGCGACTCCATCAGCATCGCCACAGAGCCAAACGAACAAATCAGCGCGACACTTGCCTCGATAGACACCACGACCGGCCTTGCTCTCCTCACCACTGCGCAAGTTGCCGCTGCATCGGCTACATCTGATGTGTCGCTTCCACCAAGCGACACTTCCACACGAGCTCTACCAAGTTCCATGGTCATCATTGAGGTTGCAAGCGGCACACGACATGATGCATCACTCGGAGTGTCGATGGCCGGCGACGTTCGGGTGTTGCCTCTGGACGGCGCTCGAGCATTGGCCGGCATCGGTATCGCGCGAGATGAGCAAGGTGAATTTCTTGGTATCGCCCTACGACATCACCTTGCGACAAAACTCGTACCGATTGACACCATCGAAGCTCTTGTCACGACCATGCTTGGCACTTCAGTCTCACCGTAGGCTCTGCACATGGCCGACGACTCCCCCAGCGGCGACGACACACCAGATCCGTTCAAGATGTTCGGGAGTATGGGCTTTCTTGGCGACATGATGAAGGCGATGGGCTCGCAAGGCCCGCTTAACTGGGATATCGCCACTCAATTTGCAGGTCTTGGTGCACTTGGTGATTCCGCTGATTCACAGCCAGATCCGACTGTTCGATTCGCTTACAACGATTTGGCCAGAGTTGCCGACATGCACGTACGCGATGTCAGTGGCCTCGACACAAATGTTGGTGGTCGAGCGACTGAAATTCTGACGACTACTCGTTCCGAGTGGGCGCGACGCACTCTGAAAGACTTCCGTCCGCTCTTCACTGATCTCGCGACATCACTGTCGCAACGAGACGTCGATACCGACACTGACGGCGACCCGATGGCAGCGATGATGGCAAGCCTGTCTGGCCTGATGGCCCCGGCAATGGTCGGGATGACCGTGGGTGGCATGGTCGGTGCGCTCGCCCAACGCGCATTTGGGCAGTACGACTTTCCGTTGCCACGTGCCGACACCAGCGAGTTGCTTCTTGTGCCATCGACAATCGAGAACTTCGCGACTGACTGGAGCTTGGCAATCGACGATGTTCGTATGTGGGTGCTCATTCACGAACTGACTTCACATGCGGTATTGAATACGGCTGCAGTGGAAGACGGAATCACTGACCTGGTTCGCCGCCACGTGTCGCTCTTCAAACCAGACTCCAGTGCCGTCATGGACGCACTGTCTGGCCTCGATGCTTCCTCGAGCGACGCACTTGAACACATTCAAAAAGTGTTCAGCGACCCCACACTCATCCTTGGTGCGGTGAGATCGAGTGCTCAAGAAGAACTCGCGCCACTTCTTGATGCACATGTCGCAGCAGTACTTGCCTACATCGACCACATCGTCGATCACGCGTCACAACGAGTTCTCGGATCAGGTCACACCATCGCAGAAGCCGTTCGACGTCGCCGTCTTGAGGCTGGCAAAGACGCCGTATTCGTCGAACGTCTATTGGGGCTGCATCTCACGCGCCAGCAACTTGAACGTGGCGCGGAATTCATTCGCGGCGTCATTGAACGAGGCGGCGAGCAAGCACCAGCAAAGTTGATTCAGAAAGTTGGCAACTTGCCGACGCCTAGCGAGCTTGAAGCCCCCGGCCTCTGGCTCGCGCGCCTCGAGATTCAGTGACCCGACGTCGACCACCAGGCGACTGACGCACAAACAGGGCGCAGCCCGCTAGTCCGACAATTCCGACGACGTAAAAACCGACGGGACCGGCCATGGACAGCAAAACTGGTATGACGCCCGCGGCCACCCACGCCAATTGATTCTGGGTTTCGAACTTGGCGAATGCTCGACCACGATTGGCATCAGGTGCATCTTGTTGCACGATTGCTTCGAAGGCCAATCGTCCAATGGCTGCTGCAGCATTGACGAGCGCCGTCAGAACTAGTCCGGCGGTGATGCTTCCCACCCACCCTGCAATCAGACCTGCTGCAGCCACGACAGCAATAGTCACGATCAACATCGTGTCGACATTTAGTCGGCGGCGTATGGCGGGTGCGACAGTGTTGGCAAGCAGTGTGCACAGTCCGGCCAGCGCGAGTGCAAAACCGAACCATGCCGTTCCAGCTGTCTCGTGGCGCAACCAGAACGCAAGATGGAAAAACATGAACCCCACTGCGCCACGCAGAATGCGCATCATGGTCGCAGCTCGCACCACGCGAGGTGAACGCAACTCACGTACCTCGAGTGGAGTCGCTTGTTCGGCTGCGGTCACCACATCACGGGGCAATTGCAAGGCAGACGCACACGCAAAGGCAAACACAGCTGCTGCACCAATGAGGGCTACCTGCGTGGACAATATCTGCAAGACAGCAGCAGGCACAGCTGCCACAAAGCCGGTGAGACCTCCCACCTGACCAAGTTTGCTGTTCGCATCGACCAACTTGTCTTCTGACTCGACGGTGCTGGGCACGAGCGCAGATTTTGAAATTGCGTAAGTCTTTGACAGCACGAGAGCTGCAAAAGCGAGTGGAAACAGCGAGAGAGAGTCGACATAGAAGACCATTGCCACCATGACAACCGCGCGTAACGCGGCAACGAGTGCAATGACGAGGCGTTGACCACCCTTCATGCGGTCAATGGCAGGACCAATCAGTGGTGCCACCACAAGAAATGGCGCCATGCTCACGAGCAGGAATGCGAGCACCTTCCCGCGGGCAGCGTCGGGGCTGACCGACAAGAACATTGAGTCAGCAAGTGACACAGCCATAACTGCTTCGCCACCCACCATGAGGGCGTGTGTTCGCGCAAGGTTCTGAAGCGGTGTCGGACCGGGCAGCCCGGGGCCGTGTTCAATTCGATGTTTGCCATCGCCGCGCATGCGGCGATGCTACGCCCCGCGTGGTCGCTCGTACTTGTACCCGAGACCGCGAATCGTGACGATTCTCTCGGGGTTTGCCGGGTCAATCTCAATCTTCGAGCGCAGACGTTTCACATGCACGTCCAAGGTCTTCGTGTCACCCACATAATCGGTTCCCCACACTCGATCGATGAGTGTCTCGCGCGGCAATACACGACCCGCATTCGCAATCAAAATATGAAGAAGTTCGAACTCTTTCAATGGAAGTGAAACATCTTCACCCCTCACCACGACATGATGTTCATCGGGGTCAAGTTGAACGTCGCCGACTTCAATGACCGAACCCGACAACTCACCGCCACGATCTGTTGGCACGCGTCGCATGACGGCACGCATACGAGCTACAAGTTCGCGAAGGCGATACGGCTTTGAGACATAGTCGTCGGCACCCACCTCAAGCCCCACGACAGTGTCAATCTCTGCTCCTTTGGCAGTGACCATGATGATCGGGGTTAGGGTCTTTTTTCTCAGCTGTCGACACACATCGATGCCAGACATCTTCGGCAACATGACATCAAGCAAAACGAGATCAGGGTTCACAATGTCGAACATCTCGATAGCCTGAACACCGTCGCGTGCCACCGACACCCTAAAACCCTCTTTGCGAAGGCCCACTTGGAGAGCTTCGATGAATGACTCCTCATCCTCGACGATGAGGACTGAAGGGTTACTGATTGACGACATGATCATGAACTGTCATCGTGCCTGACGCAACCCTTGACTTCAGTGGAAAAGAGAGTCGAAAGGTGGAACCTTTACCTTCAAGTGACTCCACGTTCACCTGTCCTCCATGTTGAGTGACGATGTTTCGAACAATCGACAATCCGAGGCCGGTCCCGCCGGTGTCTCGTGAGCGTGCCTTGTCCGCACGATAGAAGCGCTCGAAGATTCGGTCGAGATGCTCTGCACTAATGCCAATACCACTGTCTTCCACCTGAACGTATGCCGTCTCGTCGTCAGCGACCACCCGTACACGCACAATTGAACCACGATCGCTGTACTTCACAGCGTTGTCCACCACGTTTCCCACAGCTGAAACAAGTTGTCGAAAATCACCATCAACAATTACTTGGTTATCGGACGTCTCCACGTCAACGCTGATGCCATCACGCTCAGCAAGAGCATGAACTCTTTGCACAGCATCTCGAACCACTTCTATGAGATCAATTGGACCAACTACACGCCCAGCGCCTTTCTCAATTCGTGAGAGATCCATCAGATTGTCAATCGTCTTGCTCATACGTTGCGCCTCAGCAACAATTCGACCCGCAAGTTTCAAAGGAAGTTCCTCGACAACTTCGCCCTCTAACGTTTCCGCTAACACTGAGATTGCACCAACTGGAGTCTTCAATTCGTGACTCACGTTCGCGACAAAATCAGTTCGAACTTGATCAAGATGTGCACGCTCAGAAACATCCTCAATTGCGATTACTGCACCGTTTTCGAGGGGGAACGCACTTAGCTCGATAACTCGCTGCGGAGGTCCAAACAAATTCAGTGTCTCGCGACGAAAGGATCCTTGCCGTGCGGCAGCCAACATTGGTTCCGCCGCATCCTCGACGAGTAGGTCAAGATGCCTAAGGCCAGTGATTGAAGTTGCTAAAGCATTCCGTGAGAGCTCATGTCCGCTCGCGTCGACAACTATTAATCCCACTGGTAGGACATCGAGCACCTGCTCCAGGCTGATGTTGTTCTCCACTAAGTCGGGAGGACTCGTCTCAATCTGATCTGCCTTATCACGATGCACTTGCTCTACAGCGGTGAATGTGGGCACTTGTGTACGAGAGAACAAGATACGTCCAAGCACCAAACCAACAAGCAACGCAGCTACGGCGGTGATGAACGATACCCACACCATTGGTCACGAAGGTTGTTCGACAAAGGGAATGCCGTCGGTGTCATCGCGGCTACTACTCGAGTACCGCGCTACCCCTTTATGTTCTGGGAGCCATCCTGTGACGAGGTAGCGAACTCGCTCGCCAATATTCACCGCGTGATCGCCAATACGTTCATAAAAACGAGCGACGACTGCCAACTGAATACCAACTTGAATGTCAATTTTCTTGGCGGCATGCGCGACCAAAATGGCCTGCACCATCTCTTTCTGCAAACCATCAAGAAAGCCGTCCATATCGTCCAGAGCAGCCGCCTTAACTGCATCACTTTGTTCAAATGATTCAAGTGCTGCTGCGAAGAGTTGTTGGGCCTGTTCACCCATTTGTTGGAGCAAACCCCGGAGGCGCGGATCGAGCGTATGGCCATAAATTCGACGAGCTGCTTTACAGATATTCACTGTTAGATCTGCAGACCGCTCAATTTCTGCAACCATCTTCACGACTGCAACCACCTGGCGAAGATCTCCCGCTACTGGTGCCTGCAGTGCCAACAACTGATAACAACGCTCCTCGACGTCGATACTTCGGGCATCAATTTCGTCGTCGGAGCCAATAAGTGCATCAGCACCGACTAAGTCGCTATTCAGAAGAACTGATGTGGCTCGCGGTATTGCTTCAATGACCATCGCTGCCAGACGAGCAACCTCAACGCGAATGTCGTCGAGCTGGTGGTGAAATCCTGTCCTTAACTCATCCATGGTGTTTGTCCATCCTTTGGTCTTCTCACTGTCGCAAGACTCACTTCATTCGGCCGGAGAGGGCGGTCGCTTTGATGAGAGAGCACAACTCTTGCTCAAAGTATGCCTCGAAAAATGAACAGGAGCAGTCTCCACAATGAATGGAAAGCTAATGACCTCACCGTGGTCGAGACGACCCGAAAGGGGTGGCGTCGGGAAATCCAAGTCGGATCTGGCTTGAAGTGACCCACTTCGATATTCGTGCCTGCGCATCGTTCTCGGCTGAGAATTGCGACGGCCCGACGCGCTGCCACCTGTCGTCAGGTCCGAGTTCGAAAGCGACCACATCGTCAGCCCACATGTAAGACAACACAGAATCGATCCAATCACGGTGCTTCTCATGATTGACCGGCGCCAAGACTTCAACACGTTTATCAAGGTTTCGTTCCATCATGTCGGCAGAACCGATATAGAACGCCGGTCCGCCTTCGGATCCTCCGTGGGCAAATCGATACATCCGCGAGTGCTCGAGGTAACGACCAAGAACTGAGCGAACTCTGAGCGATTTCTGGGCTACAGCACTAGGGCGCATACAACAAATGCCCCGCACCAATAGATCAATTCTTACGTCGGCCTCTGCCGCTTCGTACAACTTCTCGATCATGTCAGCATCTGTGATGCCATTCACCTTGATTGAGATGTGACCAGCTGACCCGAACGCAATCTCATTGTCAATCAATTCATAGAGCCTTGATCTCAGATGTGACGGAGCGATGACTAACTTTTCATAATCGCGTTCACGTCCGAAACCAGTCAGCTGATTGAACAAGCGCGATACATCTTCACCAATAGAGTCGTCACAGGTGAAGATTCCCAAGTCTTCATACATCCGTGATGTCTTTGCGTTGTAGTTCCCGGTTCCTATGTGCACATAACGACGAACTCTCGAGCCTTCATTACGCACAACCAGCATTAACTTGCTATGCGTCTTCAAACCGACGACACCGTACGTGACGTGTACTCCTGCACGCTCTAATGCCTTGGCCCAGGTCACATTCGTAGCTTCGTCAAAACGTGCCTTCAACTCGATGAGCACTACGACTTGTGCCCCACGTTCCGCCGCAGCAATCAAGCTCTTCGCAATTGGGCTATCCCCACTCGTACGGTACAAAGTCACCTTGATTGTTTGGACATTCACGTCAGCGGCGGCCTGAGCGATGAACTCCTCAGTCGAAGATGAAAACGACTCATATGGGTGGTGCACCATGAGGTCGCGTTTTCGAATCACGCTAAAGAATGATTTCCCCTGGTCATCAGCCACGGCAAGGCGACCCGCGGTGACGTGACTCCACTGCTCATCCTTGAGGTCAGGACGATCTAGTGACTTCAGATCATGTAAGCACGTCAGGTCGAGGAGGCCACGGTGGTAGTAGACATCGTCCGCACTAATTTCGAGCTCATCAAGTAAGACGGTGAGCATCTCGTCGTCAATATCGTGTTCAACCTCGAGTCGAACCGCGTTGCCGAATCGCCGGCGACGCAATTCCATCTCAACTGCTTGAAGAAGGTCATCTGCTTCTTCTTCTTCGAGTGTAAGGTCAGCATTTCTCGTCACTCTGAAAGTGCAAGCGTTTCTGATTTCCATTCCACGGAACAACTCTTGGAGATTTGCCTTGATGACTTCGTCAAGTGCAACAAAACGACCGTTGCCGAGAAACATAAATCGCTGAAGCATCGAAGGAATCTTGATTCTGGCGAACCGCTCTTCTCCTGACTCAGAGTCGCGCACGAATACCCCGATACTCAATGCCAAATTCGACACATACGGAAAAGGATGGGCAGGGTCTACGGCAAGGGGGGTCAAAACTGGGAAAATCTGCTCGTCAAAAACTCTTGTCAGCCGGTCACGTTCATCTAATTCAAGGTCAGACCATCTGCAGTACGTCTGTCCCTCGCGAGCTAACTCTGGAATGAGATGATCCCATACCAAGGTCTCCTGGTCTCTCTGAATTGCCGAAACGGCATCTGTAATTGCGCCGAGTTGTTGCAAAGGAGTCATTCCATCGGCACTCAATCGAGTGACATCAGCAGCCACTTGATCCCTTAATGCGGCGACCCGAACCTGAAAGAACTCATCAAGGTTCGACGAACAGATGGCTGCAAATTTGAAACGCTCCAACAAAGGAATGCTGTTTTCAACTGCCAAGTGGAGAACTCGCCGATCGAATTCAATCCAACTCAACTCTCTGTTGAAGAATCTCCGCTCCACGACCGGAGAGTACCGACCTGTCTCGCGTCGCCGATAAGGCTCTGAAGTTGATTCAACGATATTCACCAAGAGGACACCGACCGTTAAGAGAAATGACGCCTCAATTGAGTGTCATGACAACGAGATTGTCAGAACTCGTAGTTCGGATCGCCCATGTCCCATTCGATGGAAATGCGCTCACGCTCGGCATCGCGCACGATGCGCGCCATGTTGCGGCGGAATTGCGGGTCGTCGCGAGGCAGCAGCACCAGACGTGCAAGTACCCGGGCGCGGAACTCTTCGAGCACAGTGTGGTCGCCCCAATCGCCGTAGACCTCCCAATGCGGAGACACCGGACCGAGGTACACGATGCGCGCATGGGCGATTGCTGGCTCGTTCGACACTGCTGCATCACTCATGAGATGAGAGCCTACCGGCGTGCGTGACACATGACCTGTGGCGCATTTTTTCGCTCAAAAACAGCGTTATCCACAGGGATTCTTCGCAAATCCTTACCGAGCTGACGAGCATCGGTGCATACCCCCGTGCTTGACTGGCAGTGCGGGAACTTCCCGTCATGACTCATCGTCACACTTGACGAGAGCGACTTGTACCTCTGGGTACATGAAGGAGAGCCATGAAACTCAAACTGACAGCAGTCCCCCAGCCGGTCAACAGCGGAGTTCCGTTCAATGACTCGTCCACTGGGTGGATGTCCAATGGAAACTGCCGGAACTATCCGCCGGCCACCTTCTTCCCGTCAGACGGGGTGGGTGTTGATCGCGCTCGTGCGATTTGTGCGGGTTGCCCGGTTCAGGCACGTTGCCTTGACTACGCCCTCGACGAACGCATCGAGCACGGCGTGTGGGGTGGATGCAGCGAAAGGGAGCGTCGTCGCATACTCAAGCGACGAGCACTGGCCGGCTGAGCCGACCGCCCGCTTGTTGGTCAGTTGTTCGACGACTCGTCGGACGACTGGCCGGACTTAGCATCGTCCATTGCCTTCTTGAACTCTTTCTGGGCAGAGCCCAGATTGCGAGCAAGCTTCGGCAACTGTGAGCCACCGAACAGCACCAAGACGACGATTGAGATGACGAGAACTTCATTGCCCTGCAAGATCGAAATCATATGGGCACCGTATCAGGTCGTGGCTCGTGCCTCACATCGCTGATACCCCGTGAAGCACTTGGGATGTCCTGAGAGCCCCCATCACCAAAGAATTCATCTCACGAAAGACAGAGGTAACTCTGTGGCGGACTGGCGTACACCTGAGTTTTCTACTTTGACGTTTGGTCATTCCTGACCGTCGTCATATCTAAGGAGCTTTTGTGAACGACACTGAAGACACCAGCAACACTTCCAACAATCGAACTTTCGAGAACGTTCTCGCGGCACATCTGTCACGACGCCAAATCCTCATAGGTGGTCTTGCAGGAGCTGCTTTGACCTTCGTTGGACCATCAATGGCTCGCGCGGAACGAGGAGTTGTCGCAACTTCGCGAACCGGTGCGTTCGTGGGGGCACGAAAGAAAGCACGAATTGCATTTACGTCAATTCCATTGCAGGCATCTGCGATGCCAACCATTGCCCCAGAATACGAGTACAGCGTTCTCATTCCGTGGCGCGAAAAACTTGACGGCAGCGGTGACGCTTTCCCGTACGCCGGATTTACCTCAGCACAACAGGCTGAGTCCATTGGCATCGGCCATGACGGCATGTGGTTCTTCGGCTCAAACAAAGAGGGCTTGATGTGTATCAATCACGAGTACGGCACATTCCCCCACCTCAACGGTAAGAAGGTTCCAGCGAGTCTCGAAGACGTTCTTCTTTCGCAGCACGCCCACGGCATGAGTGTCGTGAAGATTGCGAAGAAGGGTCAGAAGTGGAAAGTCGTGAACAGCCCACAAAATCGACGCATTCATGCAAACACCCCAGTGAAGTTCAGTGGCCCTGCTGCCAACAGCGATCTACTCAAGAATGCAGCTGGTAACCCAACTTTAGGAACAATCAACAATTGCGCCAATGGCTACACACCGTGGGGCACCTATCTGACCTGCGAAGAAAACTTCAACGGCTACTTCGGATCAACGGTCTCCACGTGGTCACCAAATTCGATTCAAACTCGATATGGCATCACTGCCGCGGGGTTTGGATACGAGTGGCACAAGTGGGATCCACGTTTTGATCTAGCAAACCCTGCATATGCAAATGAAGCAAACCGTTTCGGCTGGGTTGTGGAAGTTGATCCGACGAAGCCGAAAGCTGCCCCTGTCAAGCGCACTGCACTCGGTCGCATCAAGCACGAGGGTGCATGTGTCGCGGTCGGTCAAGGCAACCGTGCAGTCGTGTACATGGGCGATGATGAGCGGTTTGACTACATCTACAAGTTTGTGTCCACTGGTGACTGGAAGAAGATGGTTGCAGCAGGAAAATCACCGCTTGATGAAGGAACCCTCTACGTCGCTCGTTTCAACGAGGATGGCACAGGTGACTGGCTCGAATTGAGCCCGAAAAACTCAGCTCTATCGTCGTGGAAACTCGAGGACATCCTCGTGTACACCCGTCTTGCTGCAGATGCCGTTGGTGCCACCAAGATGGATCGCCCGGAATGGATCACGTTGGGTGCAAATGGTGAGTTGTACTGCACTCTGACGAACAACAGCCAACGAGGCACAGCGGGACGTGCCGGCACCAACACCGCCAACCCACAAGTTGGTAACGCGTGGGGTCACATCATTCGTTGGAAAGACACTGATAAGCACATCGGAGAGAGCTTTAGCTGGAGCATTTTTGCTCTTTCAACTGAGGTGACCGATGCAGGTGGACAGATGTACGGATCGCCAGATGGCATCTGGGCAGACCCTGATGGTCGCATTTTTGTGCAAACAGATGGTGATCAGCCTGGAAAGAACAATGACCAGATGCTCGTCGCCACGGCTGTCGGAAAAGAGTTCAAACGACTCTTCACGGGTGTCAAAGGGTGCGAGGTCACGGGCGTCACCGTGACACCAGACCGAAAGACCATGTTTGTGAATCTCCAGCACCCCGGTGATGGAAATCCGGCAAACTCAAACTTCCCGGAGGCATTTACCGGTGCAACGGGTCCGGTTCCGCGCGACTGCACAATTGTCATCACACGCAAGAACGGAGGGGTGATCGGTTCGTAACCCCTCGCGAACCCCACACCTTCTCGTAACGAGGGGTGGATACTGCTCGGGAGGCAGGATCCACCCCTTGTTTTATTTCTTGGTGGCTTTTCTTGCTAGATAGCAAGGGTGCTCGAGTGCGTCGTCAATATCAGCGAAGGTGCTAACCGCCAGGTGCTCGACGAACTTGCCGCAGTAGTTGCAGGCGACCTCCTCGACATCCATACAGACGCACATCACAATCGCAGCGTCTTCACGCTCGTGGGTGAGCAAGCGCCGCGTGACTTGACTCGGCGTACATTCGAATTGCTCGACCTTTCAGCGCATTCTGGTGTTCACCCACGACTTGGAATCATCGATGTCGTCCCGTTCGTGCCCTTGGCTGGGTCAACGTGGGAGGACGCAGTTGAAGCGCGCAATCACTTCGCACATTGGGTGGCTGACGAATTCGCAATACCTGCGTTCTTGTACGGATCAGAACGAACGCTGCCCTTTGTTCGCCAACACGCATTCGTGGACCTTGATCCCGATGCGGGACCGCTGGCGCCACATCCACGCGCCGGCGCTGTGTGCGTCGGTGCACGCGACACTCTCGTTGCGTACAACGTGTGGTTACACGACAGCGATGTCACGGCAGCACGCAAGATTGCAGCATCCATTCGCAGTACTTCGCTGCGCGCACTTGGGTTACAAGTAGGAAACCGCGTTCAGGTCAGCATGAACCTGATTAACCCAATGGAATTGGGCCCAATGGAGGCCTTTGATGCGGTCAGGGAGTTGGCACAAACCGAGGGTGCAGAACTTGTCGGACTGATTCCACAAGCTGTGTTAGATGTCATTCCAGCGACACGATGGAAACAACTTGATGTGTCGACGGAACAGACGATTGAATTCAGGCTCGCCAAGCGAGCACAAGGACCTTCTTAGTCGGTGCCAGTACGGCGGTTGGCCTGCGCACGTTGACGGCGAAGACGGCGGCGCTCACGTTCACTAAGTCCGCCCCAAATGCCGAACTTCTCACCATTTGCAAGTGCGTATTCGAGACAGTCACCGCGCACCACGCAGCCTCGGCACACTTCTTTGGCTTCGCGAGTAGATGCACCGCGTTCTGGGAAGAACAAATCTGGATCGACTCCCAAGCAGTTCGCAGAATCTTGCCAACTGCGTTCAGGGCTCAGGTCATCGTTGTGTGAATCGATCATGTTGTGTCCTCCCCATAGGGCTCTTGGCTGAGCGACGCTTCGTGAAAAACCGGCCCGAGAGGACAGCCACTTCGCACCTATGTCAACTAACCACTGTAATTACAACGGTGTGATTCTGACAAAAAGTTCATGAACTTGCAAGTGGCAAGCAAATAACGAACACGTGTTCGTTCGGACAGTCAGCGTCTGCTTCCGGCCCGCGAGGTGTGCCGCTTGCTGTCAAGGAAGTCGACCAGGACAAAGTCACCCAAATTCTCTGGTGTCGTGAAGAACGCTCGCCCACGATTGACGCGCGTCAATTGTTCGATGAAGGCCCGCAGAGCACCGGTGACATCAAGCACGAACGAATTGATACGAATGTCCTCTTTGGTGCACCGCATAACTTCTTTCATCGTCGCTTCGACCGTGTCGCGCGTGGGTGGGTAGTTGAAGTACACGTCGCCAGATGAAGTGATGTGAGCCGTGGGCTCTCCGTCGGTGATCATGATGATCTGCTTGCTGCCGGTCTGGCGAGCAAGTAGCTGTCGGGCAAGACGGAACCCGTGCTGCATGTTGGTGCCGTACGCGAGATCCCAGCTGACTTCGGGAAGCTGTTCGTGCCGCAAGATGTGCGCCGTTTCACTGAAGCCCACAAGGCCGAGGTAGTCGCGCGGAAATTGCGAACTAATCAATGAATGCAGGGCCATTGCCACTTTCTTGGCTGGCACGAAATTGCCCCGCATCGGCATGGACATCGATAAGTCGAGCATCAACACAGTCGATGAACGTGTGCTGTGTTCGGTTCGTTCGATTTCGAAATCTTCCGGCATCAATCGAACTGGAGTGCCACTTCCCTGCCGCGATAATGCGTTGCGGATGGTGCGCTGCAAGTCGAGGCGAAATGGGTCGCCGAATTCGTAGGGCTTGCTGTCGTAGGTGCGTTCGTGCCCGCTGCCATCGGCAGCAATACGGTGCTGACCAAACTTGTCTTTGTTCAGGCGTGTGAAAAGGTCGCGTAGGGCATTGTTACCAATCGTGCGAAGGCCCTTCGGCGTGAGCTCAAGACGGCCCTCGGTGCGATTGATGAGACCGGCATCTTCCAGCAACTTGGAGAGCTCGGCCAAGCGTTCAAGTGAGCGAGCAGCATCGTCGCCCAAGAGGTCACGAACCCGATCAAGGTCGGCTTCGGCCAGCGCCGATGGGTTAGTGGCGTTCCGCAAAAGGTTTTCGAGCTGGTCCAACTGGCCCATCTGCTGCATGGACTGGAGGGCTTGGCCCATGTCCATCTGCTGCGACCCGTCGAAGTTGTACTCACGATTCCACCCCTGCGCCGGGTACATGGATTGCAAGTGCTGACCAAGCTGTTGCACTTGGAACTGTAAGTCCATGTCCTCAAGTAACTGCTCAGACAACTGCTGCAGCTGCGCGCGCTGTTCGGGGGTCATGGAATTCATGAGGGCCTGCATGGCCTGCATTCGTTGCGCCATGATCTCGAGTAATTCATCCAGCGACTGAGGATTCTCAGGGAAAAAATCCCCATATTTCTGCATGAAGTCCTCGAACTGCGGATCTTCACCACGTTCCCGACGCTCGATCATCTGGTTCAACTCAGACAACATGTCTTTCATGCGCGCCATGTCTTCAGATGTGAGCTGTTGCATATTGCCCGACAATTGGTCAACGAACTGCTGCATGAGTTGTTCTTTGAGCCGTTCAACCATCTGTTCAAACCGTTGACGTGCTTCTGCTGATTCGAAGTCGTATGAACTGAGCTCTTGCACCATTCCAGCGAGATCTTCGGGCAACATGTCGAGACGGAAATTTCTTTCCATTGCTGCATTTCGTGCATTCTCCGCACGCCGCTCATCGCCCGATGCCTCGGCGGACGACACGGCCTGTTCGATTGCGTGGCGCTCTTCGTCGACGATGTCGCGTAGTTCATCTGCGATTTCGCTGTACACGCCGCCGAGGTCGCCACTTTCTTGAATTTCGTCGCGGCGATCTCGTATGCGACGGAGCATGTCCTGGATGCCCTCGATGCGATTGCCATCTGGGTCGACCATTCCTTCGCGCATCAGGCGACGCAATGCGGCATTCACATCTCCGTGATACAGGACATCGTCAGTCAACTCCTTCAGCAGTGACTCTGCGTCGAGGTCGAGGCCCTTTTGAGTGCCGTCCCAACGGGAGTATGTGAAACGCAACCCCATGAACGCACGCTAGTGCCGTAGGGTGTGTGTCGCCATGCGCGTGCCCCGTACTTTTGCCTTCGTCGACATCTCCGGATTCACGAACTACACAACATCCCAAGGCGACGATGCCGCGGGACGGTTGTTGGCATCGTGGCGCAGTGTCACGCGAGACGTGGCTTCCGATACCGGCGTGCGCATCGCCAAGTGGCTCGGCGACGGCTGCATGATCGTCGCCGTCGAGCAGCGTGACGGCATCACCTTCGCGATGGAACTTCAACGTCGTTCTGCTGCAGCATGTGCGCCTCTCAGCATTCGCGTGGGTATTTCTACCGGACTGGCCTTGTTGTTCGAAGGCGACGACTACATCGGCACCGCCGTAAACACCGCCGCCCGCCTGTGTGATGCCGCAGAGCCCTTTGAGGTGCTCATGCCCAAGGAACAGATCGAGACCCTCCCTGAGGGCGTCACCGCCGTTGCACATGCGCCACTCTCATTACGTGGGTTACCTGAGGCGATTCCTGTCGTTCAGCTCACGGGTGAACCCACTAACACTGCCCGTAACGACACGGGCGAGTTGTGGACAAGATCACCGTTCGTGGTCTGAGCTTCGTCTGAAGCCGATCGCACAATTCGATTCGGCAGAAACTTGAGTGATTACTTTGAGCGATATGTCGCGCGCCCGCCGCTCGCATCTTTGTTGAGGCGGCGAGACAGATGAAGCCCTTCAAGCACGAACTCAATAGCGCTTGCCACCACTGCTGGTGACTCATCGCCACCGGTGAGCGCCACAACAGGCTCGCGTAGAGCAGGAATATCAGCGAGAAGCTGCGCCTCATCGACAGAGCCCATGTCTTCTCCGACATGAGCAACTGAGCCTTCTTCAAAAGCTGACACAACTGGCGTCATCTTGTCGTGAGGAGCCAGTTCCTTGTACACCGACAACACTGCGGCCGCCACGAGTTGCTGCAAAATCACCGCTTCGCGTCCGTCTTCGAGAGCTTCGATTTCGACTTTGCCACTTGTACTTGCTGCCAGAGCAGACAGGTCGCTGACGCGAGGAGCGACATCAGATTCACCAGCTCGAAGCGCACGTCGAACCGCTGCAGCACTGAGAATTTCATAGTTTGTAACAGACAAGCGCACGCTGACACCGCTGCGTTGGTTGATATTGCTGCTTGCACGAGCAAGATGCGAGAACGTTGCGATGACGCGCTCCATAAAAATCGGCATTCGCACGGAGACGTTTCCGATGCTCGCCGGTCGCGCTTCTTGCCGCATGATCTCGATTTCGGTGTCGACCTCGAGCGGGTAATGCGTGCGAATCTGGCTACCGACTCGGTCCTTCAGTGGCGTGATGATGCGACCACGATTGGTGTAGTCCTCGGGGTTCGCAGAAGCAACGAGCATGACATCGAGTGGCAAGCGCACCTTGTATCCACGAATTTGTACATCACGTTCTTCGAGCACGTTCAGAAGACCCACTTGGATTCTCTCTGCGAGGTCTGGTAACTCGTTGATGGCGAAGATTCCGCGATTCGTACGCGGGACGAGTCCGTAGTGCAACGTCAGTTCGTCTGAGAGGTAACGACCCTCTGCCACTTTGATGGGGTCGACTTCACCGATGAGGTCGGCAATCGATGTGTCGGGCGTTGCCAACTTCTCGCCAAACCGTTGCGAATTGTGCACCCAGTGAATTGGCGTGTCGTCACCTTTCTCCGCGACAAGGTCGAGAGCGTGACGCGACACCGGGTTGTAAGGGTCGTCATTGATTTCACTGCCGGAAACGATGGGCATCCATTCGTCAAGCAACCCGGTGAGCGAACGGATCATGCGTGTCTTTGCTTGGCCACGCTCTCCGAGAAACACCACATCGTGCCCGGCCAACACCGCGTTTTCCAGCTGCGGCATGACCGTGTCTTCGTAGCCGAGAACACCTTCAAACAGTGGAAGACCCTTGGTGATGCGCTCAACTGCGTTGCGTCGCATCTCTTCTTTGACTGGGCGCGACACCCATCCCGAGGCACGAAGTGCTCCGAGCGTCGTCGGTAGCGAACTTGGCACGGGTGGGATGTCGGTCATGTGCGGCTGAGATCCTTGCGGTTCTTCAACTTCGCTTTGCGGTAGTCCTTGTTCATCAACGCGATGACATCGATGGAAATTTCCTTCGGGCATGCGGCTTCACACTCACCGTGGTTCGTGCACGAACCGAAGTACTCATCCATGGTCTCGACCATTGCTTCGACACGCTTGTAACGCTCGGCTTGACCCTGTGGAAGGCGGTTAAGGTGCGACACCTTTGCTGCAGTGAACAAGTTCGCTGCACCGTTCGGGCAGGCCGCCACACACGCTCCGCAACCAATGCACTCGGCAGAGTCCATTGCAGAGTCGGCAACAGGCTTCGGGATGGGTATGAGGTTCGCATCTGGTGCACCACCGGTGGGCGCCGTGATGAAGCCACCAGATTCGATGATGCGATCGAACGCCGAACGATCGACCATGAGGTCCTTGATGATTGGGAACGCAGATGCGCGCCATGGCTCGATGACAATGGTGTCGCCACTCTTGAACTTGCGCATGTGCAACTGACAAGTGGTCGTGCCGCGTTGGTTGCCGTGGGCCTGGCCATTGATCATCAGCGAGCACGTGCCACAAATACCTTCGCGACAATCGTGGTCGAACACGACAGCTTCCTTGCCGTCATTGATGAGACGCTCATTCAAGATGTCGAGCATCTCGAGGAACGATGCCTCGTCGCTGATCTGTTCGATGGCGTGATCCTCGAAGTGTCCCGAATCATTCGGGCCCTTCTGGCGCCACACGCGCAGGGTGAGGTTGGTCAGATGATTGCTCACTTGTAACTCCGTGTTGCGAGATGGACTTCTTTGAACTCGAGCGGCTCAATGTTCAGATTCGGTGACATTGCGTCACCGCCCCACTGCCAGGCAGACACGTGGCAGTAGTTCTCGTCGTCGCGCTGTGCTTCGCCGTCATCGGTCTGATACTCCGCTCGGAAGTGACCGCCGCAGCTTTCTTTGCGGTCGAGTGCGTCGCGACACATCAGCATTCCCAACTGGAAGAAGTCGTCGACACGACCGGCCTTCTCGAGTGTTTGGTTGAGGCTGCTGCCGTCGCCGGTGACTCGGACATCCTTCTTGAACTCTTCGTAGAGAGCGGGCAACTCTGACAGCGCTTTTTCAAGGCCCTGCTCGGTGCGCTCCATGCCGCAGTAGTCCCAAATGATCTTGCCCAGTTCACGGTGGAACCAGTCGGGCGAGCGTGTTCCGTTGACATTCAAGTAACCGTTGTAACGATCACGTGCTTCTTGTTCGACACGCTTGAACTCTGGATGATCGGTGCCTGGAATCGGCTTGTTCAACATTGGAGCAAGCTGATTACCGATGGTGTAGGGCAACACGAAGTAACCATCTGCAAGCCCCTGCATGAGTGCACTTGCACCAAGTCGGTTTGCACCGTGGTCGGAGAAGTTCGCTTCGCCAGCTGCATACAAACCCGGAATGTTGGTTTGCAGTTCATAGTCAACCCACAAGCCACCCATTGTGTAGTGGGTGGCGGGGTAGATACGCATTGGCATGTCGTACGGATTTTCTCCGGCGATGCGCTCGTACATCTCGAAGAGGTTGCCGTAGCGCTCTTCCACCACATCGCGACCAAGGCGATTAATCGCATCGGAGAAGTCGAGGTACACGCCGTTCTTCAATGGTCCGACACCCAAGCCCTTGTCGACAGCGCGCTTTGCTGCACGAGACGAGATGTCGCGTGGCGCCAAGTTGCCGAACGACGGATACAAACGCTCGAGGTAATAGTCACGCTCTGATTCTGGAATTTCATGTGCCGCACGATTCTCGTCGGGATTCGTCGGCACCCACACTCGCCCGTCGTTACGAAGCGACTCGGACATAAGTGTCAACTTCGACTGGAACTCATCACTTTGCGGAATGCACGTCGGGTGAATTTGCGTGTAGCACGGGTTTGCGAACAGTGCACCGCGGCGATGTGCACGCCACGCTGCTGTCACGTTGCACGCCATGGCGTTGGTGGACAAGAAGAACACGTTCCCATAGCCACCAGTCGCCAGAACCACTGCATGTGCTGCATGTGACTGAATCTCGCCGGTCATGAGGTCACGAACCACGATTCCTGCAGCGCGGCCATCGACCACGACCACGTCGACCAATTCGCAGCGGTTGTACAAGCGAACTCCTCCGAGTCCGACTTGACGTGAAAACTGCTGGTACGCACCGAGCAACAGCTGCTGACCTGTTTGGCCACGTGCGTAGAACGTACGACTTACCTGAGCACCACCGAATGAACGGTTGTCCAGAAGTCCGCCATATTCACGCGCAAACGGAACACCTTGGGCGACCATCTGGTCGATGATGTTCACGCTCACCTGTGCGAGGCGATGCACATTTGCTTCGCGGG
>VGCD01000005.1 GCA_016870215.1 Actinomycetota bacterium | reverse complement strand
TCCCGTAGCGGTCGGCGTGGTGCTGCTTGCACAAGCCGGACCGATTCTTCTCGCCCGTCAGGATGATTACGACGATCTCATTGACGCCATGACGTTCGGCATTGCCAGTGGAGCAACATTTGCTGCCGCCGAGTCGCTCTCAGTGTTTTGGTCATTGATCTCAACCGGCGCGTGGCGACAGGACGAAGTTGACACGTTGTACTGGACGACGCAAGTGTTGGTTACAGGAGTTTTCAAGCCACTCATCGTCGGTTCTTTCATCGGAATCTGTCTGGCTGCCTTTGCAGGCATTGGCGAAGGGCCTGGTCGTTTCTCGCAACGACATTCTCGAATCACCGCCACGGTGATCATCGGTCTCTTTGCTTACTTGTCGATACAGGATGCAATCACACAGTTGACAGATGGTGTGACGCAGACGGTTGCCAGTGTGTTGTGGTCGGCAGTCGTTGCTGCTTACTTGCTGACGCGAGTTCGCATGACATTGCATCTCGCTCTCATTGAGGCTGCCACCGAGGCAGCTGCCCGAGACCTTGTGCCAAAAGGGTCGAACAAGGGCATTGGGTTCTGTCCGGCATGTCGCATGCCATTGCTTGACGGTGCCAGTTTCTGCACGGCCTGTGGCACGGCAACACGAGCGGCTTCGAAAGCTGCGAGACGCGACATGGCAACTGAAGGAATTGCATCATGAGCGCACAACTTTCTGCCGTATCTGATCCGTCAGGCAAGGACGGCAAGAATTCTCAGTCGACAGCGGTTCTGGGCGTTGTTGTGCTGGCGTTTGTCCTTTCACTTCTTGTCGTCCTCATTGGTCGAGCATTCGGAAGTGACGACACACCGCAGGTGACCGGAACCGAGCAGGTGATTCTCGACCCATCAATCGACTTATCAATCGATGCGAACATCCCGCCTGCGACTGCACCAACACCGTCAACCATTGAGATACCCGACGTGCCGCTTGATCCAGTCGTGACAACGACGGTTCCACCCACAACGACAATTGCACCGCTCGTTGACCCCGCTGATCTCACCGGCGACGAAATCAACCTGTCGGGACTTCCGATTCTCACGCCATCTGGCTTCGTGATGCTGTCGGAGTCTGAAGACAGTGCGGTCGTTCAGCGTGATTCAAGCGTGGCGACCTTCACGGTGTCTTTGAAATCTCAAGTTGGCAATTCAGCGTCGAACAAACTTGCCGAATATCTCGACACAACGGTGAGCGACATGTTGGTGAATGTCAAAGCAGGACAAGTCACACCCGTGGCAGTGAATGGTTTCGTCGATGCAGCCTCAGTTGAGTTGCGTGCAGCCAGCCAAGGCACGAATACGCCTTTGTATGTACATATCTCGATTGCAGTTGCACCTGATGGGCGAGCGTGGACACTTGAGTATTCAACTGCAGCAGGGACGTCGTTGACAATGGTGAAATCAGAGCTTCAACAGTTGTTTGCAGGCTTCTTTGGTGCGGCAACGAAAGCGACGGCTGTCATCGACTGATCAATGTCAGTTGATGGGGGTCAACAACTCAGACCCTTCGTCGGAAGTTTGAGATTGATGAGGTAGTCATCAGCAGCGTTGACAACGCAATAATTGACCCCGTATCCGGTGTGCCGTTCTGCAGTCACTTTGATGAAGATTCCTTCTTCAAGAGTTGTCGCCATCTTGCGAGAGCTTTCAAGCGGGGTTGCGGCATCGCCGGTGGTACCGATGACCACGATGGGGCCAGCACCTTTGCCCGTGATCGTGACGGTCTCTGCTTGTTCCACCGGCCACAGAGCGCACTGATAGCTGTTGATGAAACTTGGTCCGATGCGGGGTGCGGTTTCAAGGAACTGGCTGTTGTATGAGTCGTTCTCTTCAACGGTCTTCGGGCCAGGATCATCAAGACAACTGATTGCAAGGAAGGCTTCGAGCTCATTTGAGAAGGTGCCATCTTCTTTTCGTTGGTAGTAGGAGTCGTACAACTTCAGGAGGCCGGCACCATCGCCATTCCGCGCCTCGTCTAGTGCTTTCTCGAGATCGGGCCATAGAGCACTTGAATACATCGCTTGAGAAACAGCCGTGTAGGCAACTGACTGACTCACTGCAACTCGATCTGGGGTCACGACAAGTGGTTTGTTGTCAAGGTCAACGATGAGACGATCAAACGCTTTGAAGGCGTTACCGCCGTTGTAGAACGGACACTTTGGGGTAGCTGAACACTGTGCCAGGAATCGAGTGAGCTGTTGCTCGAAGCCAGCTGCTTGGCGCAATGTGCTGTCTATGCCGGAGATGTTCGGCTCAGACGCACCATCAAGAACCGCTGCACGAACCGTGCTTGGGAACATGGTTGCCCACGTGGCACCGAGTTCGCTTCCATATGAAAATCCGAAGTATGTGATTTTTTCTTCGCCGAGTGCGATGCGAATGGAATTCATGTCACGTGCAGTAGAAGCTGTCGAGAGGTACGGAAGAATTTCCCCTGACTTCTTCTCACATTCATCCACAAAGGCCTGCTGCTCAGCGATGAGCGCTTGCTTTTCGGCTTCGTCGTCGGGCGAGCTGTCCGCCTTCATGTACAGGTCGAAGTTGTCTACACAATCAACGGATGGGGTGGTGTCACCAGTACCTCGAGGGTCCCAGCCAACAATGTCGAAATAGTCGAGAAGAGAATCGGTCAAGTAGTACGCAGTATTGCGCGCGATCTCGGTTCCACCAAAGCCCGGTCCGCCGGGGTTCACCAGCATCGAGCCGATGCGCTGAGCTTTCTTGGTTGCTGGTCGCATCACGATGTTGAGCGAGAAGGATCCGATTTCAGGATTGTCGTAGTCGTAGGGCACATTCATCCGTGCACACTTCAACTCGTCGCAGTCTGTCCACGTGATGGAGTATTTCGTCGTGGAAGAAGTGGTGTCGGTCACCGAATCTGCGGTGGAGTCGGGAACAGAGCTCGTTGTGTCGTTGCCGCTTGTGCCGCCACCACACGATGCAAGTGCTGCCATAGACACGGCAAGAAACATGGTGTTGATTCGTCTGAGTGAGCTGTGAGCCCTTGGTGACATCACAGTCACACTAGGGGTTCTATGACACATTGCGCCGTAGCCTGACGACGTGCGAATAGGACCTCATCACATGTTGCCCAGCGACCCGTCCACGGTGCGAGGTGCGCGTGTGCGGCGGTCATCGCTCATTCGCGCATGGGCATTTGTTGCGCCGTATCGCTGGGAAATCTCTGCGTTTCTTGGTTCGATCCTTGGCGCGGCACTTCTCGGACTTGTGCCCCCATTTCTCTTCCGCGCCATTCTCGATGACGCCATACCCGATCGTGATCGTTCACTCATCACGTGGCTCGCATCATTGATTGTGGTGGCGGCAGTTGGTGATGCTGTACTCGCAATCTCACAGCGTTGGTTCAGTGCCCGTATTGGTGAAGGACTTATCTATGACCTCCGTGTTGCGCTGTTCACGAAAGTGCAGCAGATGCCGATTGCCTTCTTCACACGCACTCAAACCGGCGCTCTCATCAGTCGTTTGAACAACGACGTGATTGGAGCCCAAACTGCTGTCACCTCAACTCTCGGCAGCGTCGTCTCCAACGTTGTCGTACTTTTCACCACTTTGGTGGCAATGTTCGCTCTCGAATGGAGACTCACACTCATCTCACTGGTTGTTCTTCCGCTCTTCATCGTCCCTGCAAAACGAGTAGGTCTGCGGCTTGGTTTGATTGCTCGCGAGCAGATGGAGCTGAATGCACAGATGAACACTCAGATGAGTGAGCGCTTCAATGTGTCTGGTGCAATGTTGGTGAAGTTATTCGGCAGCAAGACACGAGAGAGTGAGTCATTCAGCACGAGTGCTGCGGGTGTTCGCGACACAGGAGTGCGAAGTGCGATCTACGGCCGGGTCTTCTTCGTTGCGCTCGGACTTGTCGGGGCTCTTGGTGCCGCGGCGGTGTACGGCATCGGAGCACATCTCGTTCTCGACGGTGCGCTCACCGCCGGAACATTGGTTGCGATGGCGACACTTGTACAACGCATCTATCAGCCACTCACCGGTCTGACGAACGCTCGCATAGAAGTGATGACTGCGTTTGTCAGTTTTGATCGTGTCTTCGAAGTTCTCGATGCGCCTGTCGCAATAGTTGACCGGCCTAGTGCCTTCGATCTCATTCAACCTCGCGGAGACATCATCTTTGATCATGTCGGATTCCGCTATCCGCCAGGTGCGACCGTGTCCATACCTTCGCTCGAGGCAAGTGGCGTTATGCAGGGAAGTGACCCTGATGTTGATGTGTTGCACGATGTCAGCTTCAGCGTGCACTCCGGTGAAACGGTTGCATTGGTCGGCGCCAGTGGTTCAGGAAAGACCACTATCGCAAGTCTTGTTCCGCGCCTGTATGACACAACTCGTGGACGAGTGCTCATTGACGGACACGACGTCCGTGATCTGACAGAAGTGTCGTTGCGTGGTGCCATCGGCGTCGTGTCGCAAGACCCGCATCTCTTTCATGAGACGATCGAGTCGAATTTGCTGTACGCACGACCTGACGCCACAACCGACGAAGTGATTGCCGCGTGCACTGCGGCGCGGATCCACGACACAATTGCGGCGCTTCCCGACGGATATGCGACTGTTGTCGGCGAGCGCGGCTACCGCATGTCTGGTGGCGAGAAACAGCGCTTGGCGATAGCCCGACTGTTGTTGAAGAACCCTGCGATCATGATCCTTGACGAAGCCACCAGTCATCTCGATAACGAGAACGAGGCTTTGGTTCAAGAGGCACTTGATGTGGCCATGCGCGGTCGCACGGCCCTCATCATCGCCCATCGTCTGAGCACCATTCGTGACGCTGACCGCATTGTTGTGATCGATGCCGGACGGGTGGTGGAGCAGGGTACCCACGACGAGTTGATGGCCAGAGACGGTCATTACGCCGCTCAAGTCCGAGCCGGCGGGTCCGAGGGCTACATCTCAGCTGCTGCACCCCAGTGATAGAAGTGGGACGTGGCGGTCTCCTCCCAGAATGATCTCTTGCACGATGACGGGCGTCCCTCGTTCACGGTTGCGCAGTTCGTCGATGTATTGAACCAAGTCATGAAACAGGCCTTCGACGGCGGGGTATGGGTTGAAGGAGAAATTGAAGGGCTCAAGCAGACCGGGCCGAACATGTATTTCACATTGGTTGAGCAATCGTCAAAGGGAAAGATGACACTGAACGTCAATCTCTTCCGAAACGATCTTTCGCGCGTCAACCGGAAACTGTCCGAGCAAGGACTGCAGCTGAAGAACGGCATGAAGGTCAAGTTGCAGGGGTCACCTGATTATTACGGGCCGTTCGGCAAATTGTCTCTCATCGCTCGCGACGTGGATACCACTTTCACGTTGGGTGATCTGGCACTGAAGCGCGAAGAGTTGCTGCGAAAACTGCGTGATTCCGGAGTCACCGAAAAGAACAAGCGCAGACCTTTGCCATTGGTTCCCCTTCGCCTCGGCATCATCTCAAGTGCTGAGGCTGCAGGCTGGGCCGATGCGCGACAACATCTGAGTGAATCGGGCATCGCGTTCCATGTGAACTTTTGTGCGGTGCGCGTTCAAGGAGAACAGGCCGCACCAATGGTGGTGCAGGCCCTCGATTATTTCTCGCAACGTGCCGACATCGACATTGTGTTGCTCATGCGTGGTGGAGGTTCGAAGTCTGATCTCGCAGCTTTCGACGAAGAGAGCATTGCCCTCGCCATTGCGCGGTGCCAACATCCTGTGTTCACAGGAATCGGTCACCAGATCGACCGCAGCATCGCCGATGAAGTTGCTCACACGGCTTGCAAAACACCCACTGCCTGCGCCGACGCCGTCATCGAACACGTGTCGTCCTTCTTGGTCGACCTTCAAGACACAGCTGCTCGCATAGCGAACGCCACGCGTAGCGCACTTCAGCGTTCGCGCACGCGGCTGACCGTGTCAACAGAGCGCCTTCGTACAATTCCAAAGAACAATCTCGAGCGTCAGCGTCAGAAAGTTGTACTCGCCGATCAAAAAGTACGACTTCTTGATCCATCTGCAACCTTGGCGCGCGGTTGGTCGATCACACGTGACTCGCGAGGCAACATCGTCCGTGATGTGTCTTCCGTGTCGCGAGGCGAGGAATTAGTCACCACAGTCCACAGAGGAACAGTGCGCAGCACCATTACGGAGGTAGAACAATGAGCTCACCAAAGAAGTCCGCATCGTCAAAAGTTGCGGCCTCATCAAATTCGCAGGCAGAGCCGAAGGGCTACGCCGAGGCCCTTCGTGAATTGGAGAAGATTCTCGGAGAAATCGACGGGCCGGCGGTCGACGTCGATGTTCTTGCATCAAAAGTTGAGCGGGCGTCGTATTTGGTCACTTGGTGTAATGAGCGGATCACCTCGGCTCAGCTCGCCATTGATGAAGTTGTGGCCAACCTTCCTGACATCGATATCGATGACGATGACCTCGACGAAGAGTTCGATGATGACGAAGACGATGAAGACGACGAGTGATGTACCGCACTCGCAACTTCTGCAAAGGTTGACCTAGCCTGTTCTGGTGAGCCCAGCACCCCCTCCGCAGTTGACTGCGGTGGCATCTCAAGTCGAAGAGTGCCTCGATACTTCCATTCGTGCTCACCACGAGCGGTGGACATCTCTTGACCAAGACCTTGCACTTCCCATGCAGGAGATCCGGCGCCTCACACTGAGTGGCGGCAAGCGTTTACGCCCGGCGTTTGCGTATTGGGCGTTCGTCGCCCATGGAGGCAACCCTTCAGACAAGCGCATCATCGAAGTCGGCTCCGCAATTGAATTGTTGCACGGCTTTGCACTGTTTCACGACGACATCATGGACGGTGCAGATTCTCGACGCGGTGTGCCAACCACTCATGTGACGCTCGCGCAACAGCACGAGGCGGAGAAATGGGCAGGTGAGTCACGACGATTTGGCGAGGGAGCAACCATTCTCATCGGAGACCTTGCTTTCGTCATGTCAGATGAATTGTTCGGCGAGGTGTCACGAGATGTGAGGTCGATGTGGCATGAACTTCGTCTGGAACTGAATGTCGGTCAGTATCTCGACATGCTCGGCTCTGCACGACATGAGCGTCGTCGAGTGGTTGCTGATCGAATCTGTCGCTATAAGAGTGGTAAGTACACCGTCGAGCGCCCACTTCATATCGGCGCACTTTTGGCCGGCCCTTCAGATGTGGCAACCACAGTCGAGGCTCTCTCTCGCGTTGGCTTGCCGCTGGGTGATGCCTTTCAAATGCGCGACGACGTGCTTGGCGTGTTCGGAGACTCAACGGTCACCGGCAAGCCGGTGGGCAATGATCTTCGAGAAGGAAAGCCCACTCCGCTTCTCGCGCGTGCTTTCGATATGGCGAATGCTGCTCAGAGTGAAATTCTTTCTATGGTCGGTCAACCTGACCTGAGTGCTGAGGCCGTGGCCCGAATCCAAGCCGTCATCACTGAGTGTGGAGCATTGGCCGCCATGGAAACTCTCATTGATGAGCTTCGCGACGCTGCAATCGAAGCAATCAACTCAGCGATCCCTGCCGGTGAGGCCAACGATGCGCTCATCGCACTTGCTGTGTATGTCACCGAGCGCGCTGCGTAGTCATCAACTCGCACTGACGGTTGTCGTAGACCTTGCACAACTAGCATTGAGTTGATGTTCCTGCGAAAGCCGCTCCACATGTATCTCTTGTGGGCGACAATCGCTTTTGCTGCCTTGTCGTTTTTGTCGGCATATTTCAAAGTTGGTCAATCTGATGGCGACGAATCATCTGCCAAAACCACTACAACAACAGTTCCACAGACCACAACCACCTTTGTACGACGCGAGTACACGGTGCAGAACGGTGACTCATTGTTCACGATTGCCCAGAAGTTCAACATCAGTGCACCTGCTCTCGTGGAACTGAACAAGATCAAGAACCCCGACCGTGTGCCGGTTGGCACCGTGTTGTTGCTCCCACCAAGCACAGGCTTCGTGCCGATTGGTGCAACAACAACCATGCCGCCCTGATAGTTACACTTGAACCATGACCGCAACTTTCTGGCCGACAAAAGAACATTGGTCAGTGTCGATTCCGCTCGAGACACCACACAAGCGACTGGCGTGTTTGCAAGAGTCTGGTTTCGTCGCGCTGAAGCCAGCACCATTCACGGTTCCTGACCATGAGTGGGTATCGCTTGAGTACATGGATTGGAAGAGTGGTGGTGACACCAACTTTGCACCACTTGCATCAGCAGACGGCCAACTCGACTGTCGAGGTTTCTGGGACAAAGGAAAAACCGACAAAGACGCGCTTTGGACGTCGAATGCTGACAAGGCCCCCACGTTGAAGTCGTATGTATCCAATGTCGGCGCGAATTTTGGTCGAGTTCGCATCATCAAACTCGAGCCACAAGATCGCGACACCGCAATACGTAGTTTCCACCGTGATGACAACAATCGCTTCAATCCGGACAATGAAGGCTGGGTAGTGCGTTCGTGGCTCGAGTTGACTGACAGCCCCGATAGCTACATGTTGCTCATGGACAATGATGCTGATGGTTTGCCAGATCCGAGCACAGAGCGCCGTGTTCCTCTCGCGCGTGGGTCACGTTTCGTTGTCGACACACAACGCTTGTGGCATGTGGTTGTGCACAACGGCAAGACACCTCGGTACGCACTCATCACCAGTTTTGAAAGCGGACCAGAGCTGGAAGCGTTTATCGAGCGCGAGCGCGCCTAGGTCTGACACGAAGATCTAATTCGCGCGGTGTGACGCCGCCAAGTCGGCGATTTCACGCATGATTCGTGCAACGTCATAGTCCTTCGGTGTGTATACAGCCGCCACACCTTGATCGCGAAGTATGGGTCGGTCTGACTCTGGAATGATTCCACCGACGATGACCGGAGCATCGACACCTTCGCTGCGCAACATCTTGATGACTGTTGGTACGAGTTCCATGTGTGAACCAGAGAGAATGGACAATCCCACGACATCAGGATCTTCGTCTCGCGCACTTGCAGCGATTTGTTCCGGGGTGAGTCGGATTCCGCTATAGACAACTTCCATTCCTGCGTCACGTGCAGCCACGGCAATTTGTTCAGCACCGTTTGAATGGCCATCGAGACCGGGCTTGGCCACCAGAAATTTTGGCGGGCCGCCCGCCAGCGTCTTCACAAATGACGCCACGTCCGCCAACTCATGTGAGCGTCGACCAACGGCGGCCGACACACCGGTTGGGGCTCGGTATTCGCCGAATACTTCTCGCAGCACGCGTGCCCACTCACCGGTGGTGCCGCCAGCACGAGCCAGTTCGATGGAGGCAGTCATGATGTTGGTGGTGCCCTCAGCGGCGCGACGAAGGTCGTTGAGCGCCGCCTGCACCCTGGCGGCATCGCGCGCGGTGCGCCAAGCATTGACATCAGCGATGGTCTCGGCCTCAACGGCTGGATTGACGGTGAGAATGTTGTCGTTGCCACCAAGGGGAGAGGCTTCGCTCTCGGTGTACGCGTTGACCCCGACCACAACTTGGTCACCCGCTTCGATCCGGCGTGTGCGGTCAGCCATTGAGCGGACGAGACGACCTTTCAGTTCGTCAATGGCAGCAAAAGCACCGCCCATGTCGAGAACCTCGTTCAACTCAGCCCATGCGGCGTCGCGCAACTGCGCTGTTCGAGATTCAACGACGTGTGAACCGTCGAAGATGTCGTCGTATTCAAGTAGGTCAGTCTCGAAAGCCAACACTTGTTGCATGCGAAGTGACCACTGCTGATCCCACGGCCGAGGAAGTCCGAGGGCTTCGTTCCATGCTGGTAGCTGCACACTTCGAGCACGTGCGCGCTTCGACAAGGTGACAGCCAACATTTCAAGCACAATGCGCTGAACATTGTTCTCAGGTTGCGCCTCGGTGAGTCCGAGCGAGTTCACCTGAACTCCGTAGCGGAAGCGACGAGCCTTGGCATCTTTCACGCCGTAACGCTCTCTTCCGACGCGATCCCAAAGCTCGGTGAACGCCCGCATCTTGCACACTTCTTCGATGAATCGAATTCCGGCGTTCACAAAAAACGAAATTGAACCGAAGACTTGGTCGAATTGATTGTCATCAACTTGACCACTTGCGCGGACAGCATCGAGCACATCAATAGCCGTGGCAAGCGAGTAGGCAATCTCCTGAACCGGGGTCGCACCTGCTTCCTGCAAGTGATACGAGCACACGTTCATCGCGTTCCACTTCGGTGCATTGTGCGTGCACCATGCAACCATGTCGACAATCAGGCGACGTGATGCATCGGGGGGAAAGATGTAGGTACCTCGCGAGAGATATTCCTTGACGATGTCGTTCTGCGTTGTTCCGCGAAGTTCTTTCGTGGTGACACCTTGCTCTTCAGCATTGGCCACATACAACGACAACAGCCACGCAGCAGTTGCGTTGATGGTCATCGACGTGTTCATTGTTCCGGGTGGAATTCCGTCGAGCAGCGTGCGCATGTGCCCTAGGTGAGCGACAGGAACACCGACTTTGCCGACTTCTCCGCGAGCGAGTAGATGATCAGGGTCGTACCCCGTTTGTGTCGGCAGGTCGAAAGCAATGGACAAGCCGGTCTGACCTTTTGCCAAGTTGGTGCGATACAGCTCGTTCGAGGCCTTGGCGGTGGAGTGACCGGAATACGTCCGCATGAGCCACGCGTCATCGTGACGAGGTGTTGACACCCCCAAAGTATGCCTGCAAGACCTGCGGTCTGGTGCAGGCGTGAGTCAGATGACTGAGGCGACAGTGTCAGTGGTGTGGGGAGGTGGCGGCATCGAGGCGCGCCAGATACTCGTTTCGTGGCACCTCCGAGACCCCTAGGGAACGCAGATGATCGGTGGCCCACTGGGTGTCAAGTAGCGACATGCCAGCCATTTGCATCATTTCGACCAAGAACCACAGCGCAACCTTTGATGCGTCTCGCTCAAGATGGAACATGGATTCGCCCGCAAAGAACCGCTCGAGTCGCACCCCATACAGACCGCCGACAAGCTGATGGTCGTTGTTCCAGACTTCGACACTGTGGGCAATTCCCAAACGATGCAGTTCGACATACGCGTCAATGAAGTCGGAGGTAATCCATCCGCCGGTACGGCTGACGCTTGAACACGCTGTGACGACATCATCGAATGCTTGGTTGATAGTCAACGTGAACCGTTTCCGACTTTGGCGAAGTGATCGCGTGATTCGAAGATCATCGAAGTTCAAGACACCACGTTCCATTGGTGACCACCAACCCAGCATCGAATGTTTGCGGTCGAGGTACATGGGGAAGAGACCGCGTGAGTACGCATCGACAAGTGTCGATGGTTCAAGGTCTGCGCCTACACAGACGACATCGTCGTCAGGCCAAGTGTCGACGTGGGGGAATCCCCAACGACTAGTAGGTATAGAACCCTGCACCGCTCTTGCGACCGAGTTTCCCGGCTGTGACAAGGCGTCGAAGCGTCGGCACTGGTGCAAAATTCGGATCCCCAAACTCTGCGTAGAGCGCTTCAAGTATCGAAAGCGAAGTGTCGAGGCCGACCAAGTCGAGCAATGCAAACGGTCCCATCGGGAAGTTGCAGCCACCCTTCATCGCGGTGTCGATGTCTTCCATCGAAGCAGTGCCGGTTTCCCAGATGCGGATGGCGTTGTTGAGATATGGGAACAACAGAGCATTCACGATGAATCCTGCGCGGTCTTTCACGTGCACGCCGTTCTTGCCGCATGCAACTACCACCGCGGAAGCAGCTTCAATTGTCTCGTCGGAAGCGGTGAGCGGCCGCACGATCTCGACGAGTGGCATAGCTGGTGCCGGATTAAAGAAGTGGATGCCGCACACTTTGTCTGGGCGCTTTGTAGCCATCGCCATCTCGACCACTGCGAGTGTGCTGGTATTCGTCGCGAGGATCGCGTTTGGTTGCACGACGGAATCAAGCTCGGCGAACAACGCCTTCTTCACTGCAAGATCCTCGACCACAGATTCGATGACAAGGTCGCAGTTAGCAAGTGCCTTGATGTCATCTGTCGCAGATAGACGCGACATGATCGCGTCTTTGTCTGCAGTCGTGATTTTTTCGCGTGACACTTGTTTGTCGAGGCCCTTGGCAATTGAAGCAACCATTGCTTCTGCAGTTGCCTTCTGCCGAGAGCGCACCGTCACCTGAAGGCCGGCTCTGGCGAACACCTCCGCGAGTCCGGAACCCATGATTCCGGAACCGACGATGCCGACGTGCTTGATGTGGGATGCCTTGTTGTCGCTTGCCATTCACGCGACAGTACCAATCGCGTTACCTGCGCCCCCTATCGTCATCGCATGGCCGAAGCAGTTCCTCACCGCCGACTCGAACTTGAAGGCGTACACAATTTCAGGGATATCGGTGGCTACGACACACAGTCCGGTGGTCGTGTCGCTCGTGGCCGCGTTTTTCGCGCCGACGGGCTCAACCGGTTGACCAGTCGCGACGTCGAGCGGGTGCGGGGCCTCGGGTTGCAGACGGTGATCGACCTTCGCTCTACTCACGAAGTTGAGTCACACGGGACCTTCCCCGTCGATCAACATCCGGTTGATTTTCACCACATTCCCACGGGTGACGTCACGCGTAAACGTCCAGATCTCCCTGATGTCGCCGACGATGCCGATGTACTTCGATACTCGTACCAGCGCATGCTCGAGTTGAGCGTCGACCAGCTACGCACTGCATTCACACTTGTTGCTCAGCGATCGACGGAGCCACTCGTGTATCACTGCACTGCAGGAAAGGATCGCACCGGAGTTCTGACCATGTTGGTTCTCGGGTGTCTTGGCGTCTCACAACATGACATCGCAAGTGACTACGCACTCACAGCTGAAACGCTGGAAGAGTCACGCGCAGTACTGAAGACGATGTATCCAGAGATTGCACAAGTTGGCAACGAATGGGGTCATCAATACATGATGGCGAGCTATGACACGATGGATCGACTTGTCAGTGATGTGCTTGCTCAGCATGGAAGCATCACAGATGCCACGCGTTCTCTTGGTGTGACGACAGAAGCAATCGAACTTCTGCAGAGGAACCTGATTGAGTGACATCCGCTAGTGGCGGAGTTATTAGCTCTCGGTGATGGTGACCTTCGAAATTTTCACTTCACGTGATGGCGCTCCACCCAAATCACCTGAACCCGAGTTCAAAGCCATGATTGCTTTGGCAACACCAAGCCCTTCGGTGATCTTGCCGAACACGACGTAAGTTCCTTGACCATCGAGTGCTGCGGCATTCGACCCAGTGATGATGAAGAACTGTCCGCCTGCACTGTTCGGGTTGGCCGTGCGGGCCATTGCAATTTGTCCTTCGGAGTACTTGTAGCCAGAGCCTTCATCTTCGATGGTGTAGCCCGGGCTGTCAGTGTTGGTGGCACCGCCACCCTGAATGATGTCGATACTTGGATCGGTGCGGAAGATGTAGGAGTCGTCGTAGTATTTGTAACGCGACAACACCACGAAGTTGTTCACGGTTTTCGGAGTGTTCTTTGTGTCGAGTTCAATGACGATGTCACCTTCGCTGGTTGACATTGTCGCCGTGTATGACTTCTTCTCGTCGATACACATTGGCGGTGCCTTTTCGAATGTCGTTGTGCGCTCTGCGGAACCATCATCCGCTGGGCACGTGGTGTCACCAGAGACCGAGGCGCCTACGAGTGTGGTGAGCGTGGGTGTCTCACTGACAGCGACTGTTGTGTCAGTTACTTCGACTGTGTCGGATGAATCATCGACTGCGAATGTGGCAACGGCCCAAATTGCGAGGACGGCGGCTGGTATGCCGAGCCCGACCTGCAGTCCACGTCGACGGACTTTGGCTCGTTTGGCCGCACGTGCGCGTGCGGCACGGGCCATGTCACGGTTGTTCTTCTTGCGTTCGCGCTTGTCAGTACCCACGAAGGTCGAAGGATAGCGTCGCACCGATAGCGTTGTAGAGCAGTGGCTCTCATCGTGCAGAAATACGGCGGCACATCGGTCGCAGACCCCGATCGCATCAAGTCAGTGGCCGAACACGTTGCGTTCACCAAACGGCATGGCAACGATGTCGTCGTCGTGGTGTCTGCCATGGGTAAGACCACCGACAACCTCATGTCGTTGGCCAATCAAGTGTCGTCGAAACTTCCCGGCCGCGAGATGGACATGCTTCTCACCACCGGTGAGCGCATCTCCATGGCGCTTCTGTGCATGGCTCTCGCAGACATTGGCGTCGATGCGGTGAGCATGACCGGCTCGCAGGTCGGCATCATCACCGACACCGTGCACACCAAAGCCAAAATTGTCGAGGTCAAGGGTGACCGTTTGCGTGAAGCCTTGGCACAAGGTCGGGTCGTCGTTGTCGCAGGTTTCCAAGGGGTGTCGACTGACAAGGAAATCACCACGTTGGGTCGTGGTGGAAGCGACACCACAGCAGTCGCGCTGGCTGCTGCGCTGTCGGCAGATGTATGTGAGATCTACACCGATGTCACCGGTGTTTTTTCTGCCGATCCACGAATAGTTCCCCAAGCGCGCAAGCTTCCACAACTCAGCTTCGAAGAAATGCTCGAGATGGCCGGCGTTGGTAGCAAAGTGCTCGCACTTCGGTCTGTCGAATTTGCTCGAAATCACAATGTCCCTCTGCACGTCCGCTCAAGTTTCACGTGGGAACACGGAACTTGGGTGCGCAACATCGAAGGAGAATCCCCAATGGAAGACCCCATCATCTCTGGCGTCGTGCAAGACGCGAGTGAATCAAAAGTCACGATCTTTGCTGTGCCTGATCGCCCAGGTGTGTCAGCTGCAATTTTCGAGCCGCTTGCCAATGCAAATGTCAACGTTGACATGATCGTGCAGAACACATCACGTGAAGGTCACACCGATATCTCCTTCACCGTTCCGAAGGCAGACATGAAAGTGGCGGAGGAAATCGTCACAAGAGTGTCGAAAGACATCGGTGCTGGTGGTGTCACGCACGACACCGACATCGCAAAGGTGTCACTAGTAGGTGCGGGCATGAAGACCAGCCCCGGAATTGCAGCGAAAATGTTCCGAGTCTTGGCTGAGAACAACGTGAATATCCAAATGATCTCGACCAGCACTATCCGAGTGTCTGTGGTGGTGGGCCTCAGCAACATGGAGTCAGCCGTCCGGTCATTGCACACGGCTTTTGGTCTGGACAGTGGAACTTCGTACTCGGCACCGTTGCCAGAACGCAAGTGACAGTCCGTCACAGGCAATAATTGACGCTGCATGAGCAGACGTCGTCCGCAACTCACTCCGTGGAAAGCGGCTGGCACGCGCAGTGAAGATTCCCGCGACGCTGACGAAGTTGTGCGTCAAACAGGCTGGGTCTTCAACAACGAGACTGGCTCCAAACTTTCTCTAGCTCAATTTGTGGCTACCGGTGATCTTGAGGTGCGCAGGTATCTCAAGCGATGGAAACTCAAAGACACTGCTTCAACGTTGTCGATACTTGAGATCGGATCTGGAATCGGACGCATGACAGCAGCATTCTCGCGAGAGTTCGCCTCTGTTGTTGCAACCGATGTCGACGCTGCATTTCTTGAACGTTGCCGCGAGACGGTGGCTCGATTCGGTCGGCCATCACATTTGCGCACTGCGCACATTGCCGACGGTCACACCATTCCCGTTAGCGACGCGTCAGTTGATGTCGTGTTCTCGTACATCACGTTGCAACATTGCAGCGCCGCAGACGCGTTGAAGCTCACGAAAGAAGCATTTCGAGTGGTGAAGCCTGGCGGACGCGTGATTCTCAACTATCGGCGCAAGGTGTGGCTTGACGCACTGCTCCTACCTGCAGGAGTAGTGGTGAGGACACTGTTCGCCGCACCGCAGGTTGGTGAACGGTTGTCTCGCTGGCGTTGGTCCACCCGTCTCGGGTGGCAGGCCAACAGAGTGAGTCCGGCTGAAGTTTTTGAGTTTCTCATGTCGCACGGTGTGACGGTGAATGACCCACATCTCTTTCACCATCGTTCGCGTGCTCTACCGCGCACCTCTGTTGCTGGCATCGAGGTGCCACAACACAATCTTGATGTTGCTGCTAAAAGTCATTGGTGGCTCACCGCTCATCGCGGTTAGCCTCTCTTGCCGTGCGAGTAGGAGTAGTCGGAGCCACCGGTCAGGTCGGGAGCGTCATGCGAACTCTGCTCGCAGAGCGCAATTTCCCTCTAGATGAGTTGAGGTTCTTCGCCTCTTCACGCTCCGCTGGCAAGACCATCGAATGGCAGGGTCGCAGCATTGTTGTTGAAGATGCCGACCAGGCTGACCCCACCGGCCTTGACATTGCACTGTTTTCTGCAGGTGCGACGTCGTCGCGTGCGCTGGCACCACGTTTTGCCGACCGCAGAGTCACAGTCATTGACAACTCGAGTGCCTGGCGTATGGATCCTGATGTTCCTCTTGTGGTGAGCGAAGTGAACCCTGGTGACATTGCGAATGCGCGCAAGGGAATCATTGCGAATCCGAATTGCACCACGATGGCAGCGATGCCGGTGCTCAAGCCTCTGCACGATGAAGCAGGACTTGTTCGGATGGTTGCCAGCACGTACCAAGCGGTGAGTGGTGCCGGACTTGTCGGTGTCGATGAGTTGGCGGTGCAAGTTCAGGCCGTTGCCGAATCCGCATCAGCACTCACATTCGATGGTGATGCTGTCGCAATGCCTGCGCCGCAGAAGTTTGCGCGCAACATCGCTTTCAACGTGCTTCCATTCGCTGGGTCGTTGTTGGACGACGGAACCGACGAAACCGATGAGGAACGCAAGTTGCGCAACGAGTCACGCAAAATTCTCGGCATTCCCAATTTGAAGGTCTCAGGTACCTGTGTGCGCGTTCCGGTTTTCACGGGTCACTCGCTCTCTCTCAACCTTGAGTTTGCTCGACCACTTTCCGCTGGTCGCGCACGAGACATCCTGCAGATTGCTCCCGGTGTCGTGGTCACCGATATTCCGACACCGTTGCTCGCAGCTGGCAAAGACCCCAGTTATGTCGGCAGAATTCGCCAAGACGAGGGTGTCGAAGGTGGGCGTGGGTTGGCGTTGTTCGTGTCGAATGACAATTTGCGCAAAGGTGCTGCACTGAACGCCGTGCAAATTGCCGAACTTCTCGTGCGCTGACGCCGAGTAGTCAAAGAGTCGGGGTGACAGGATTTGAACCTGCGGCCTCGTCGTCCCGAACGACGCGCGCTACCAAGCTGCGCCACACCCCGAGTGTGGTCAGTTGGCGAGGCTATCTGCCGATTCAGGTGACGACTCGTCGACGGAGTCGACCTGCGCGACAGGAAAGTCAACGGGAGGTAGCGGCTCGGTGTAACTGCCCCCAGAGACGACAGTTGAAACGGCACGACGCAGTCGCAAAGCGTCCAGTGGTTTGATGATCCAACCGTTCGCTCCACTTCGACGAGCCATGTGCACATCGGCGGTTCGGTCGAGAAGCATGAGGACCGGAACATATGGTGCCAATCCGCCACTGTGATCGAGGCGAAGGTCCATGGTGACTGCCATTGCTCCCATGGATCCGATTTGAAGATCGAGAACTGCAATATCGGGCGACGACTCGTTGATTGTTCCAACAACTTCACGGCCATTCGAGACGATGGTGAAACGAGTGTCGCCTCCGCCAAGGGCAGCGATTACTTCGTCGAGCACCCACTGGGCATCTGTTGCAACGAGAATGTGCACGCCTGAACTCTACACAGGCGTGTGGTCAGCCCAATGAGTCGGCAAGTAGAGCAATGCCGTCAAGGTCGTGAATATCAGTGGATTGCTCAGCAATTTCGACCACTTCAACAAGGCCGGGCGGTTCATCTGCGCCGGACCGAATGGTCGACATACGGTCAATGAAGTTCTGAACGAGTTCACGTTCGGTCTTGGCGCGCTGTCGAAGTGTGGCGACATTGTTTTCGAGCCATTCTTGTGCTTCACTCGAACTCTGCACCGAAGTACCTGATGGTTCTCCAGCGGCATCAAAGAGCGGAGTCAGCCTGTTTGCGAACACGAATGAAGGCGAAATGCGGGTATCGGCCAAGCGATCGACCAGTACTTGTGTGTCGCTCAGCGGCTCTGGTGAAGGTGCAACGACCACGGCAAAGTCCGTGCCCTCACCGCGAAGGAGATGAGATACCGAACTTGCCCGTTGCGCAAAGCCTGTCTCCATGCCCTCGAACGCTCGCAGAAAATCAATCACGTCGCTCATCACGTTTGAACCAACTACTTTGCCGATGGCTTTCAGGATTGGTTGAACCGTTGCTCCGATGACTTTCAACCCACCTCGTGAAGGTGCCGTGAGGATTCTGAAAAGTGGATGTCTCAAGAAACGGACAAGTCGTTCAGGTGATTCAATGAAGTCGAGTGCATTACGTGATGGTGCCGTGTCGAGTACCACAAGGTCGAATCGCGGGTCCTCGTGCAACCGCAACAGCATTTCGGCTGCCATGTAATCCCTCGTACCCGACAATGATCCTGAGATCGACTTGTAGAAGACATTCGAGCGAATGAGGTCCGCTTGTTCTGCGCTGGCCGCGAATCGTTCGATGAGACTGTCAAATGTTGAGGTGACATCGAGCATCGCGGCCCACATCTCACCGTGACCGATGCGTTCAACCAACACCGGCTCGTTCGACAAATCACCACGACGGCCGAGTGCATCTGCCAGTCGTCGTGCCGGATCGATAGTGATGACCACGGCTCGCCGTCCTCGTCGAGCGGCAGATAGTGCGAGTGCGGCAGCAACCGTGGTCTTGCCGACACCTCCAGATCCACAGCACACAATCACGCGGCGCGTTGTCAGAAGCTCATTGATGTTGTTCATATGCCATCACCAGACAGATTCTTGACTGCATCGACGAAAGTGCGTCGAAGGATGTCACCAGTGTGCCGAGAGACGGAGGTGTCGGGAAGAACGATTTTCTGTAGTGGAACTCGGCGTTGAAGTTCGTGGAGAGTAGCGACTTGCCGGTCGCGACGAGTCAATCTGTATTCGAGTGCGTTGCGTTGCGCATCACTTCGACACGCATTGCGCAACTCGTCGGGGCTTGTCGGTAACGAGTCTTGGTCAAATTTGTTCACGACAATCGGTGAGAGGTGAACACCAAGTTCGTCTTCGAGATCGAATGCGGTATCAACCAGTTCCATAACCGGTGTGACCTCTGGAGTGGTGACAAGCATGAGCCTGCAGGCTGATGCATCAGCGAGCATCTGTCGTACGTCGTCAGCTTGCTGTCGAATGGGGCCAGCCATGACCGCTCGGCCCAGTGACATCGGGGCGCGCAACAACGAGAGTGCTTGCCCGGCTGGTGGCCCATCCACGATGAGGAGGTCTTGTTGACCGTCGCGGGCCAATTGTTTGATCTTTCCAAGGATGAGAAGGTCATCTATTCCAGGTGCGGCAGATGCGACCACATCGATAATGCCGAGTGATGACAACTGCCGCGTGACGATTCCAAGTCCTTGACCTGAGAGGTATTCGGCAAGGGCATCACTGGGTTCGAGTGTGAGATGTTTCACTGAGCCCATTGCTGTGGCTGAACCCGTTGCATGCTCGGCTGTCTGGGGTCCCTCTCCGTTCAGGGAGTTGTGGTCAGCAAGTACACCGATTCTCACGAGCAATACGGACAAACCCGCCTCTGCGGCGACAGATGCCACCGTCTGAGCCACCGTTGATTTCCCAACTCCACCTTTACCGGCAACAATGAGAACCCGTGATGCTGTCAGGAACTGCGCCAACTCCATCGATGAAGGTGACCTTCTAGTGCGCCCGCACAGAATGCGACGTTGGCTGCTTGCACTTGGTGTCACGGCTGCGGCACCGTTTGTGGGTCTGATGTCCGGTGGGGAAATGGTTCGCGCCGCCGGTGCAGTAGACCACGCTGGACTTCACATTGACCATCGTGCCACAGCCACTGATTCAACTGAGTTGGCACCGGTGGATGTCGTCGAAGTGAGTGGTCTGCTTGACGACATTCTCGTGGATGAGATCACCGATTCCATCGAGCGTGCGGCAGCAAACGGGTCTCAAGCTGTGGTGTTGCAGTTGAACAGCAGGGCATCGGTGGTGTCTGATGAGCGATTCGCGGAACTCTTGACACAAGTGGCTGAAGCGCCGCTTCCCATTGGGGTGTGGGTGGGTCCTTCGGGTGCTCGCGCATACGGTGCACCAGCGCAATTGTTGGCAGTTGCAGATGTCACTGCGATGGCTCCTGGTGCTCGCATCGGATACACGGGCACCCTCAAGAAACTGAACGATGTAGCAGTGAGTTTTGGTATGGCCGATGATCTGTTGACCAACGGATCAATGGGTTTTCTCGAGGCTCGCGAGCAGAAAGTTCTGAAGTTCTCAACAGATGACCGCGGTGTTCCAGTTCTGAGAAACATGTTGTTCGCGCTCGACGGACTAACCGTGAATGGGAAGCAACTCAACACTGTCGTTGATGCTCTGGATGACAACGGACAGGTTGTGCGTGAAGCCACCACCGCTCGATTCTTCAAGTTGGGTTTGGTGCCACGTTTGCTGCACACCGTGGCGAGCCCGGCATCGGCGTATCTGCTCATCTCTGTAGGTCTCGCACTCTTGATCTTCGAGCTCTTCACTGCGGGAATCGGTGTCGCCGGACTCGTCGGCGCTGTCTGCACGGTTCTCGCGAGCGTCGGTATGTCATATGTGCCGATCAATGTCACCGGACTCGTACTGCTGTTGTTAGCGATGGTCGCATTTGCTGTTGATGTCCAGGTAGGTGTTCCAAGGTTGTGGACGGGCGTCGGACTCGTGTTCTATGTGATTTCGTCCTTCATGCTCTTTGAGCCGGTGGGGGCACATGTCATGCGTCCATCGTGGATCACTTTGGCAACGTGTATCGGTGGCATGGCACTCACATTCATCGTGGGAATGCCGTCAATGACGCGCACGAGATTTGCAACGCCAACAATCGGGCGTGAATGGTTGATTGGGCGGGAGGGAGTAGCCGTCGGAGCAATCAGCCCGAATGGAACGGTACGTATCGATGGAGCTGAGTGGCGGGCACGCACAAATCGGGCAACGCCACTTGCAGATGCACAAGGTCTTCGTGTCGTTGCGATTGACGGCGTGACACTCGAAGTTGAACCGCTCGAAGGTGGAGCGCGTGACTACCGCGAGATGCGCAAGAGCGGCGACGCCGGGAGCGAATAGTTGTTGCTCGTTCTTCTTGCGCTTCTGGTACTCGTACCTCTTGCAGAGGTGTGGGTCATTGTGCAAGTCGGGTCAAGCCTTGGCATCGTCACCACCGTTGCTTTGCTGATCGGGGTGTCTGTGTTTGGAACAGCACTCGCAAAGCACGAAGGCGTGCGAGTGTTTCGCTCTTTCATGACCGCTATCGACAAGGGCGAGATGCCGTCTCGCGACATCATCGCCGGGGCATGTCTCCTCCTGTCGGGTCTGCTCTTTCTTGTTCCCGGATTCGTGACCGATGTCCTCGGCATCTTGTTGTTGCTTCCTCCTGTGCGTGGCGGTCTTGCACGTTTCGTGCTTCGGCGTCGAAGTGGTAGGTCAAACGTGCGGGTGGTGCGAGCTACGTACTCTGGGCCAATTGTCGATGTCGAGGTGACATCAGATCGACCTTCACTCGGTTCATCGACGCCGAATGATGAGAGCAAGAGTCAGTGAGCGCTTCACACGGACCCGGAAGGGATGAGGACTTCGATCCACGCGCGATCCCCATTCGTCCGGCAGCAACCGTGCTGTTGGTGCGCGAGGCATCGCAAGGCATGGAAGTGTTTATGTTGCGCCGCACGTTGAGTGCAGTGTTTGCGAGTGGCATGTACGTGTTTCCTGGTGGGCGTGTCGATGATGTCGATGGAACTGATGCAATTTCAAAGTGTTGCACTGGTCGCAATGACGTAGAAGCAAGTGCCCTGCTACGCGTGCCCAATGGTGGACTTGCATTCTGGGTGGCTGCAATTCGTGAATGCTTCGAAGAGGCAGGAGTTCTTCTTGCAACGCACAATGCAACGGGCCAGGTTGTGCAGTTCACTGATCCGGCCGTTGTAAGTCGATTTGCGAGCGCGAGACATCGCATCCACGACGGAGATCTGTCGCTCATTGACTTTTGTCATCAAGAAGACCTCACACTGGTTACGAGTGACATTCACTATGTGAGCAACTGGATCACGCCGCTTGGTGAACGCCGCCGATTCGACACCAAGTTTTTTCTTGCACGCGCGCCAGAGGCACAAGATCCCCTTCATGACGACAAGGAGACCATTGACAGTCTGTGGGTTCGACCAGAAGAAGCCATGGAAAAGTGTGAGGCCGGGGAGTTGGCGATGTTGCCACCAACCATCGGCAATCTCCGTTTTCTTCTCGAACACGATTCCATCGACGCTGCAATGGCGGCTGCGCAGCAAGTGGGAGTGCCAACTCCGGTGCAACCGCGCCTTCGATATGACGCAGATGGGAAAGTAACGGGTGTGGTGATGCCCTGGGACCAGGGTTACGACCAGCTCGAGGGTTAACTGCGTGACCGCACGGTGACAACGGCCGGCTCAGCGTCACGCGCTGAACAACCCGCCATGTCGTCAGTTGTTGGTGTTTCGTCGATGATGCGTCTGGCGATTGCGCGAAACACATGAGCAGCCTGACTTGAACCCGCAAGAGCAATCGGTTCTCCACGGTCACCACCGTCAGACACGGCGGGTTCAATCGGTACTTGTCCGAGAAGCTCGACACCGATGTCAGTTGCAAGTGTTTGGCCGCCACCGACACCGAAGAGCGGGTACTGCTCACCGTGGTCGCAGACAAACGAGCTCATGTTCTCGATGACACCTGCAACGCGCAAGAAACTGCGACGAGCCATGTCGGCAGCTCGAATAGCAACTTTCTGAGCAGACACTGCCGGAGTGGTGACTATGAGTAGATCGGTTCGCGGAAGCATGCGAGCAAGTCCCATCTGAACGTCGCCTGTTCCAGGTGGCATGTCAATCAAGAGAAAGTCGAGTTGACCCCAGTCGACATCGTTCAGGAATTGTTCGACGGCTTTCGTGAGCATGAGACCACGCCACATGAGGGCTGTGCCTTCGTCTTCAACGAGCATGCCGGTGGAGACGACTTTCAAAGTGCCAGTCCCGACTCGACGCTCATTCGGCACAATCATCGGCTTGTCGCGTCCGTCCACAGCACGCGCTTGCAGACGATCTGGCATACCCAACATGCGCGGAATGGAGAAACCCCAAATGTCTGCATCAAGCACACCGACGGTCTTGCCTTCAGCAGCAATCGCAGCCGCAAGATTCACGGTCACCGAACTCTTGCCGACGCCACCTTTGCCACTGGCGATGGCGAGCACTCGTGCCGACATTGGCACAGCAGTGTCGGGAGCTTGCTCTCGAGCATTCCATCGCGCGCGCGTCATCACCGCGGTGCGCTCATCGGCGGTCATTTCGCCCCAATCAATGGACACCTTGATGATGGACGGATGATGGATCAGACGACTTTTAATGTCCTTCTTGATCTGCGCCCGAAGTGGGCATCCCTTGATGGTGAGCTTGACCCCAATACGCACGATGTATCCACCGTCGCCGGGCTCGAGCGTCACGTCGCCGGCCATTCCCAAATCAACGATGTTGTCGCCAAGTTCGGGGTCCATCACCGCACGCAGCATGGCCCTGATGTCATTGACGTCGGGTGCCGGGGGCAGGCTCACGCAATCAGTGTAAGAGCCTTGTACGATTTCGTGTCGAGGCGCCCCATCAATTCGGGGCTCCACGAACCAGTCCGACTCATCCGGAGGAACAACTCATGATCACCCTCACCGATTCAGCCGCAACCAAGGTCGCTCAACTTCTTGAATCCGAAGGAACACCTGAGTATGCGTTGCGCGTCGCTGTGAAGTCTGGCGGTTGCTCAGGGTTCCAGTACGACATGTATTTCGACGGTGACATTGCTTCTGACGACGTCGTCACGTCGTTCGGTGCAGTGAAGGTCGTTGTTGATCCAGCATCTGCCTCGCTTCTCGATGGTGCCAGCCTCGACTACAAAGACGGTCTCACCGAGCAGGGTTTCGCCATCACGAACCCGAACGCCACCCGCAGCTGCGGCTGTGGCAAGTCGTTTAGCTGAACGAAACTTTCATCAGCCGCTTAAGGCTGACAGCACATCGTTGACTTCATCAACATCAAAAATTGCGTCTAGTCGCCGTCGGAGTGTTCCCGATGCGTCGGTAATGAACAATGAGGGCTCAAACGTCAGGTTGTAGGCCCTCACGGCCGGTGCAACATTTTCTGCCGAGTCGTCGGTGTACACGTCTGCATGCACGAACACCACATCATCTCCAGTCGACTTAGAAAGTGAGATGAGCGCATCAAGCGCTGGCGCACATGTGCCTGTCTGACAGTACGCAGGTGTGCCGATGAGGTACACGACTTTCTTCCCAGATGACAATGCATCGGAAAGTGTGATGTCGTGGAACGGACATACTCCTTCCGCACGTGTACAAATGGGGTTGACACCACGTGCATCAGACGTTGTCGGTGTGTCGAATGGTGGAAGTGGATCGTCAACCAAAGGAATTGCAACTGACTTCCTGTCGACCACCTGCACGGCTGCACCAGTGTCAGGGCCACCTTCGACGATGAGCGAATAGATGCCCGGTTCGGTGACAGTCACGATGAATGGCCAGTAGGGCTGTGGAATGTTGTTGTCGTGTTTCGTTGCGGACAACGAGTCAGCGACGACATTTCCTGTATCAGCATTAATGAGTCGGGCATTCAATGTGTCGGGCAGGGTGGCGTCGTCATCGGTGAGCACACCTTTTTGAGTGGCGAGTGAAATGGGAAGTCGCAGTTCGCCCGGCACCAGAACGGTGCCGGGGAAACGTTGAACGATCGAGAGGTCGTTTGGGAGAGATGTGCCGCCACCGTCAGAGCCGCAAGCTGCCAAGAGCACAGCGCCACCTGCCACCATTGCGCTGGACTGCAGAAAACGTCGGCGTGATAGTCGGAATGAAGCAGAGTAAATCCACGCAGGTTCGTCTGTCACGCTGCAATCGTAGGGTTTGTCACCACTGACCTAGTGTTGGGGCATGACAAAAGCAGTGGGACCATACACACCGGTCGTTCGTGCTGGTGACTGGATCATCGTGTCCGGCCAACTCGGCATGAAAGATGGTGCTCTCGTCGCCGGCGGTGTGGCAGCACAGACCGCACAGGCGGTCGTGAACCTGAAAGCGCAACTACAGACTGTCGGCGCAACACTGAAAGACGTGTCGAAGACATTGTGTTTCCTCACCGACATGGACACCTTTGCCACGTTCAATGAGGCATATGTTGACGGCTTCGGCGGAAGTCGTCCGGCTCGCAGCACCATCGGTGTGGCCGCACTTCCTTTCGGTGGGGCCGTCGAGATTGAAGCATGGGCGTACAAGCCTGAGACACCGGCGAAAGCAGCGGCGCCAGCAAAAAAGACGGCACCGGTAAAGAAGACAACATCTCCAAAGAAATCGAAGTCTGCGAAGAAGACCACAACCGTCAAGAAGACAAAGCCTGCCAAAAAATCGCGAAAGGGTCGGTGACGTCATGCCAGGCGTGATTCTCATTGTGATCGCACTCCTCGCGTTTCCAATAGTGGTCGGACTTTCAACGGCTGCACTCGCTGGTGTCATCGGGCATTTCTTGTACAAAGACGCCGAAGCACGTCATGAAGGAAGCGAGTTGGTCGACCTCAACAACTGAGGACGACCTACACAATTCACATCACGACGATGAATGATCGTGCCCCGATGCACGCCTTCGATCGTGGGGCTAAGAGACTCAGCAAACGCATTCTTCGCTATGCGTTGAAACGGGTGCGCATGGATCCGCCACTCGACCACGCAGTTCCCGCAGAGGAACTTCGTCGACTGGCTGGGCACACCGTCACAGCCGAAGGTATCGGGGCCGAACGTGCGATGTCAGTGTGGGAAGACGTTCTTGCACCAGCGTGTATCAGTATTGACCATCCGAGGTACTTCTCGTACGTGCCTGCTGCTCCGACTGAAGCTGCTGGATTGTTCGACGTCGCCGCTTCTGCGGCCAACATTTTCGGAGGCTCGTGGCAAGAAGGCGCTGGTGCGATCTTCGCGGAGAATGAAGCGCTTCGTTGGATTGCTGCTCTTGCAGGAATGCCAACTGATGCCGGAGGCGTCTTCGTGTCTGGTGGAACGGCCGGAAACTTATCGGCGCTGGTGGCTGCACGTTGGAAGTGGCGACACGATTCACCTTCGATGAATTCCACTCGTGGCGTGATCATCGCTTCACGCGCAGCACATTCATCCATCAACCAAGCAGCACAAGTGATGGATGTGGATGTGGTGTGGGCCGAAGATGATGATCGAGGTCGGCTGTCAGGTGATTCTGTTCAAGCAACGTGGCAGTCGATGTCTGAAGAGCAACAGAGATGCACGTTTTGTGTCGTCGCAACTGGTGGTACCACCAATGTGGGAATCGTGGATGATCTTGAAGGGGTTGGCTCGTTGGCGGCTACTCATGGGCTGTGGTTTCACGTGGACGCCGCTTACGGCGGGGCAGCATTGGCGGCTCCGTCTGTGCGAGAGCTGTTCAACGGAATCGAACGTGCCGACAGTCTGATTGTCGACCCACACAAGTGGCTGTTTGCACCTTTCGATTCGTGCGCTCTTTTGTATCGTAATCCGCAAATCGCGCGAGCTGCACACACGCAACATGCGGAATATCTCGACGCGCTACGTCACGATGATGATTGGAATCCGTCTGACTACGCGCATCACCTCACACGAAGGGCGCGAGGACTTCCGCTGTGGTTCAGCCTGGCCGTTCACGGCACTGCCGCATACAGCGAGTCGGTCGAGCGAAGCCTGACTGTCACACGAGAGGGTGCCGACGACATTCGTTCGTCCTCTCATCTTGAACTGGTGATGGAGCCTGAGCTGAGTGTGCTGATGTTCCGGCGCCATGGCTGGACAACCGAGCAGTACTACGCCTGGTCGGACAAGGTGCTCACAGACGGCCTTGCCTTCGTTGTGCCGACATCCTGGCGCGGAGAAACAGTGTTGCGCCTCTGCTTGGTGAATCCTGCAACCACGCGTGACGATCTGCGTTTGGTGTTTGACTCTCTGAAATGATGGTGAACGATGAGTGATGCGGTTGATCTGTTGGTGCGCAACGCCACACTTGTCGCCACCGTTGACGCAACTCGTCGAGAACTACCTGGTGGTTGGGTGGCGGCAAAGAACGGTTTCATCACAGCGGTCGGATCAAGCACCGACCCCATGCCATCTGCCAAGCAGGTGATCGATGCAAGCGATTGCTTGGTGACCCCTGGTCTCATCAACACCCATCATCACCTGTATCAGAACCTGACGCGGGCGTATCCACCGATGACCAATGCACCACTTTTTGGATGGTTGCAGACGTTGTATCCCCTATGGCGTGCACTCGACGAAGAAGCAGCGCATGTGTCGGCATGGGTGGGACTTGCTGAGCTTGCATTGTCCGGATGCACGACATCGACAGATCATCTGTACTTGCATCCGCGCAACGGCGGCGACTTGTTGTCGGCCGAAATTGCTGCGGCGGTCGATCTGGGTGTGCGCTTTCATCCAACTCGCGGGTCAATGTCTTTGTCGCAGAAGGATGGTGGTCTTCCGCCTGATGATGTCGTGCAAACCGACGATGAAATTCTCGTGGCATCGGAAGATGCTGTGCGGCTTCACCATGATCGGTCTCATGGCGCAATGGTCCGTGTTGCCCTTGCACCTTGTTCACCCTTCAGTGTCACCAAACAGTTGATGGTGGAGTCTGCAGAACTTGCCGCGAAACTCGATGTTCGCCTGCACACCCATTTCGCAGAGAACAGTGAAGACGACGAGTTTTCGTTGGCCACATTCGGGTGTCGACCTTTTGATTATCTGAAAGACGTTGGCTGGTGTTCCGATCGCACATGGGTGGCGCATTGCGTGATGCCGAACCCCGATGAAGTCCGACAATTGGGAGCCGCCCACATTGGTGTCGCACACTGCCCAAGTAGCAACCTCATCCTTGCTTCTGGTATTTCACCCGTTGTCGACCTGCGAGATGCGGGCGCACACGTCGGATTGGGCGTCGACGGATCTTCTTCTGCCGACTCTGCATCGCTGTGGCTCGAGGCTCGTCAGGCGATGCTGTTGGCGAAGTTGCGCAATGGAGCAGGCGCCGCTGATGCACGCATGGCTCTCGAAGTCGCCACTATCGGCGGGGCTGGTTGCCTCGGCCGCATAGGTGAAATCGGGTCTTTGGAAGTTGGTGCCGTTGCTGACATTGCGGTGTGGTCACTCACAGGGGTTGCTTTTGCAGGTGCAATCGCCGACCCGATTGAGGCGTGGTTGCGCTGTGGTCCGACTGCAGCACGCGACACGATTGTGCACGGCCGAGAAGTTGTTCGCAACGGACAACTTGTGAGTCGAAGGGTGGATGAGATGTTGTCGACCCACCGAGTGCTTGCTGAACGTATGCAGCTGATCGCCTGATCAGCCATGTGGAGCGCATTCTGGTTGAGCTTTGGCGTGATATTTGTCGCTGAACTTGGGGACAAGAGCCAGCTAATGGCGCTGGCATTTGCGACGCGTTACAAGGTGATGCCTGTTCTCATCGGCATCACCGCTGCGACTGCGATCGTTCATCTGGCTTCAGTCGCGCTTGGTGGTGTGCTCGGTGCGGCACTGCCGACCAAGCCCATCAATGTTGTCGCTGCAGTCGCATTCGTGATCTTCGGACTCTGGACGCTGCGGGGCGATGAGTTGAGTGAGGCTGAAGAGAATCGCGCTGCCCAAACTGCACGAAGCGTGGTGTTTGCAGTTGGGTCGGTGTTCTTTCTTGCAGAGCTCGGTGACAAGACCATGCTCGCAACCGTCACCTTGGCGACACGCGAAGGTCTGGTCGGCACGTGGCTTGGTTCGACCGTTGGAATGGTGATCGCAGATGCTCTTGTAATTGTCATCGGTAGAGCGCTTGGTAAGCGATTGCCAGAACGCACCATCAAGATTGGTGTTGCGATCGCATTTTTCGTGTTTGCCGCCTTGTTGTTTGTCGAAGCGCTTAGCTAGCGCCCCAGCGCGACTGACCAAAGCGATAGCCGACACTTCGAACTGTCTGAATGAGGTTGGCGTGTTCTTCACCCAACTTGGCTCGCAGACGACGAATATGGACATCGACAGTTCGCGCTCCGCCGTAGTACTCATACCCCCACACTCGTGACAGCAACACTTCGCGAGTGAACACCTTGCCTGGGTTTTGGGCAAGGAACTTCAAAAGTTCGTATTCCATGAAGGTGAGGTCGAGCGGTTTGCCATTGAATGTGGCCTGGTAGGTCTCAAGATTCAACGAGAGACCGGAGTACTCCACCATCTCGGCACCCGACACCGAACCGCCTGCCAGCCACAGGGCATGACGCAGGCGCGCTTCCAATTCGCGAGGATGAAACGGGGCCAAGCAGAAGTCGTCGTACAAGTCATCTCGCAGCTCAAGATCGGTGATTTGTGCACCGGTCACCAACACGATGACTGGAGTCACGGGGTTGTCGCGCTTACGGAGAGAGCGAGCAAACGCCCACGCACCTTCTGGGTCGGTTTCGCATGACACCACCGCGCCACCCCAACCTTGGGCTGGTTCTGCCCGCTCGGCTTCTTCAGGGTTGGCAACCGCTTTCCACCGAAAGCCTCCAAGATCAAGCAAGCGTGCGACATCGGGCGACGCCGGATCGGGGAAGACGACAAGAGTGTCGATGTCGGTCACCACACCACCTACATCGACTTCAGATAACGGTTCAACTCGAACGGAGTTACTTGGGTCTTGTATGCACGCCATTCATCGCGCTTATTGCGCAAGAACCATTCGAATGTGTGCTCGCCCAGGCAGTCGGCAACGAGTTGTGAGCTTTCCATGACTTTCAATGCGTCGGCCAACAATTGTGGAAGTTGTTGGATGCCGAGCTTCTCGACGACGTCATCGCCCATCTCGAACAAGTTCGCGTCGGCTTCGGTGGGAAGTTCATATCTCTCGCGAATGCCCTTTAGACCTGCAGCAAGAATCACCGAGAACGCAAGGTACGGATTGGTGGCTGGGTCTGGCGAGCGATACTCGATGCGAGTTGCATTCGGGTTACCACGCTTTGGAATGGGAACTCGGATGAGCCCACTCACGTTGTTGCGCGCCCAGGTGATGTGCACTGGTGCTTCGAACCCAGGTACGAGTCGTTTGTAACTGTTGACCGTTTGGTTTGTGATGGCGGTAATTTCGGCCGCATGTCGGATGAGACCGGCCATGAACTGTTTTGCCACTGGCGACAAGTTGTAGGGGTCGTTCTCGTCGTAGAAGGCGTTCGAGTCACCTTTGAAAAGCGACATGTGCAGATGCATGCCAGATCCCTGCACGCCTTCCAATGGTTTGGGCATGAAAGTTGCATGCACTCCGTGTGATGCGGCTATTTCTTTCACCACTACACGAAATGTCATGACGCTGTCGGCCATGGTGAGTGCATCGGTGTGGCGAAGGTCAATCTCTTGTTGGCTTGGCGCATCTTCGTGGAATGAGTACTCCACAGGAATGCCCATGGTCTCGAGAGTGCGGATGGTCTCTTTGCGAAGTGAGGAAGCGACATCGGAACTTGTGAGATCGAAGAAGCCACCCTCATCCAGGGGCTGGGGCGCGACGCCAGGTTGCGGAGGTGCGAAGTAGAAGTACTCCATGTCGGGAGCAAGAAGAAATTCGAAGCCCTGAGCACGCGCTGCATCGAGATTGCGACGAAGAATCTGACGTGGATCACCTTCGAATGGTGCGCCATCGAGTTTGTGGATGTCGCAGAACACCCGTGCTTCTGCACTCTTCTGGTCGACCCATGGCATGACCTCGAATGTGTTCGGGTCGGGAATCGCGAGCACGTCGCTTTCCTGCACGCGGCTGTATCCGTTGATGGACGAACCATCGAATGTCATGCCGTCGTTCAGTGCATTTTCGAGCTCTGCCGGGCTGATGGCAAAGCTCTTGAGCGTGCCGAGCACGTCGGTGAACCACAGGCGCACCAGACGCACGCCGCGTTCCTCCACTGTCCGCAATACGTAGTCACGTTGTTGATCGAGCATCTCGCTCACCTCGCCAGTCTGCCGTGTGTCTTGTCAATCTCCGCACCGAATGGTGGTTCGGTCCATAAATGCTTGCGGGGGCCCGAAGGCCCCCGCGGATGTCGTTTGTGTGCGGTGTGGAACCGCAATTCCTTAACCGAGGACGGTCTCGAGAATCAACCGCGTGACTAAGTAAGGATCGCAGTTGGCGTTCGGACGACGGTCTTCTGCATAACCGCGCTTGTCGCGTGCGACCTGCCACGGAATACGTACAGACGCCCCACGGTTTGACACGCCGTAGCTGTACTTGTTCCACGGCGCAGTCTCGTGCTTTCCGGTGAGGCGGCTCTGGATGTCGTGTCCGTAGTTCTCGACATGCTCGAGCACGCGCGTACCGAGCTTCTCGCACGCGGCGATGACTGCTTCGTAGTTGTCACGCATGGCACGGGTTGAGAAGTTGGTGTGTGCACCTGCACCGTTCCAGTCACCCTTCTCGGGCTTCGCGTCGAACGAGATGACCACGTCGTAGTCCTCGGCGATGCGATGCAGCAACCAACGACCGACATTGAGATGGTCACTGACCGCTGTCGCGCTCAATGGTCCGATTTGGAATTCCCACTGACCAGGCATCACTTCTGCGTTGGTGCCAGAGATGCGAAGGCCTGCATCGATGCACGCCTGAGTGTGACGCTCGACGATTTCGCGACCGACCACGCGACCTGCACCGACGCCGCAGTAGTACGGACCCTGCGGTGCTGGGTAACCACCCTCGGGGAATCCGAGTGGAGTTCCGTCGAGACGCAACATGGTGTATTCCTGCTCGATGCCGTAGATCATTTCTGCATCTGCGTACTTCTTCGCAGCTGCTTCACATGCTCCGCGTGTGTTGGTGGGGTGTGGTTCACCAGTAGCGGCGAGCAACACTTCACACATCACGATGACGTTCTTGCCGCCACGAATGGGGTCGGGGCAGTGGAACACCGGCTTCAAGATGCAGTCGGAGGATTCTCCAGTTGCTTGTTCGGTTGACGAACCGTCGAAACCCCACTCGTCGATTGGCATGTCAGAGATCGCGCCGGCGTAATCCGGCAGGACCTTTGTCTTGGAACGAAGGAGGGGGGTGGGCTTTGTTCCGTCTATCCAGATGTATTCGGCCTGAATGGGCACAGTGCTGTCCTTTGTCTTTGGGACCTACCCATCGAGTGAGCGTCGTCCGAGTGATTTAGTCGCTACAGCCTGCCAAGAAGCCTTTGCTTGTCTGTAACCCGACTGTTACGGCAGTGTGAAATGACCCGAGAAATGGTGACTCCGAGCCGATGTCGGCTGAATTTGAGGGCGCCGCGCCCCCATTCTCACGAGGTGACGCGTGGGTAGCCTCGCTTCTTGTGACGGTTGGTAAAACGAGTGGCGTGAGGATTGCGCTGGCCCAGGTGAACCCGACCGTGGGCGACATCTCTGGCAACGCCGCTCGTGCGGGGGACTTGTACGCCCGTGCTGAAGGCGAAGGCTGTGACGTTGTGGTCTTCCCCGAGTTGATGCTGGTCGGTTATCCGCCAGAGGATCTCGTGTTGAAGCGTCGATTTGTCGAGGACAATGTGCTGGCCGTGCATCGCTTCGCCGAGAAGACCCGCGACTGCCGAGCAATCATCGGATTTGTCGACTTCGACGGCGACCACATCTATAACGCTGCGGCGCTGTGCGCGAATGGCGGCATCGAGGCGGTCTATCGCAAGCGACTTCTGCCGAACTACGCCGTGTTCGATGAAGAGCGGTACTTCACACCGGGACCTGGTGCAGGCGACCACGGGGTCTTCAATCTCGGTGAATCTGTGTGCGCGATGTCAATCTGCGAGGACATCTGGGCGACTGACGGACCAGTCACCAAACAGGTTGCTGCCGGTGCGCGAATTGTGTTGAGTTTGAACGGGTCACCATTTCACTCTGGCAAACACGGCGAGCGAGAAGCGATGCTCATCGAACGTGCCCGCGCCAACTCGTGCGCCATCGTTTATGTCAATCAGGTGGGTGGACAAGATGAGTTGGTGTTCGATGGTGCGAGCCTCGTCATTGACTCGTCAGGAAGAGTCGTCGCGCGTGGCAAGCCATTCGAGGAGGATTTTCTTGTAGTCGATCTGGAAGTTGACGGGCGAAGTCAACTTCCGACAGCATCAACCCAAACGAGCGACGACATCGACCGTATGTATCGCGCGCTCGTTCTTGGCACCCGTGACTATGTACGCAAAAATGGGTTCACCGACGTTCTCATCGGACTGTCCGGTGGTATCGATTCAACGCTTGTCGCGTGTATCGCAGTCGAAGCACTCGGTGCTGAACATGTGCACGGTGTAGCAATGCCATCGAGGTACAGCAGTCAAGGATCACTCGATGATGCGGAAGCATTGGCAGTGAATCTCGGCATTGATTACCGCGTCGTGCCGATTGAAGAGGCATTCACGTCGTATCTATCAATGCTTGCACCATCATTTTCTGGCCGCGAGCCTGACCTCACTGAAGAGAACTTGCAGAGTCGTTGTCGTGGAGCAACATTGATGGCCTTGTCGAACAAGTTCAACTGGATGGTGCTGACGACAGGCAACAAGAGCGAAATGGCTGTTGGTTACTTCACGATCTATGGCGACTCAGTGGGTGGCTATGCGGTCATCAAAGATGTCTTAAAGACCGAGGTGTACGCATTGTGTCGGCGCGTCAATGAACGAGCAGGTCGAGACATCATTCCCGAGTCAGTTCTCGTGAAGCCCCCGTCAGCGGAGTTGCGTCCAGATCAGCGCGATGATCAGAGCCTTCCGCCATACGAGGTGCTTGACCCAATTGTGCGTCTCTACGTGGATGGCGACCTCACGGTGTCTGAAATTGTTACTCGCGGATTTGACGAGTCGGTGGTGCGTCGAATTGCACGACTCATCGATCTCAATGAATACAAGCGCCGACAATGTGCGCCAGGTGTGCGTGTGTCGACAAAGGCATTTGGCAAAGACCGACGTATGCCAATCACCAGTCGATATTCGCACCCTTCAGCGTGACGTGTTGCGTTCGCGAGTAAGCGAACGTCAAGAGCCCAGCCAACAGAGCCAAAGTGGCTCCGACCAACCCTGGCGCTGCAAACCCACGGGATTCGTAGAGGGCTGTCGCAATCGCAGACATCACTGCGCGACCAAAAGTTCCGGCTCCGACAGCCGCCCCGAGCCCAACACCCGTGCTTCCGGGAATGAGATTGGCCGCAATCGGCAAAGCACTCACCACTGCGAATTCGAATGCTCCGATGAACACGATGAAGAGCACGAGCCCGATCAGGACATGGTTTGCACCTACGACCATCAACAGTCCGCTCGGAACCATGATGGCTGCGCCGTACATCACACTTCGTTCTTTACCCCAGGTATCAGTGCGGCGGGCGCTGGTGATGCTGGCGAGCAGCTCGAGCGCTCCAAGAAAAAACACGACTCCGGAGATTGCAGCTGCGTTTGCCCCATGATCGTCTTCAAGCCACGCACCGAATGTGATGCCCAAAGACTGACTCGCAGCCATAAGGCAAAACATCGTGCCAACAATAAGAAGTGGTGAGCCACGAAGAGATCCTTTGACGCCCAAATCTTCAGAAGGTCGTGGAGGTTCGGCCGGCAATTTCTGTGCGACAGCCACAAGTGACAAGAACATCGCAACTGCGCCAAGCAGATATCCGGCGCGCCAATTGATGAGTTCAGTGACAAGACCCATCGCGAGTACTCCGACGAGTAATCCGAGCGCCCAGGAAGTCTCGATGATTCCGATGACGCGGCCACGGCGTGCATATGGAACATGGTCATTGATCCACACAACCATCGATGAATCAAAGATGACCTTCGACACACTGAGAGCGAACACCGCGACGGTGAATAATGCGACGCTGTTTGACATGGAAGCAAGAACGACGCTCGCAACAATCGCTGACATTCCGACGAGCATCGAATTCCGACGCCTGTTTCGATCGATGACTTTTCCAACAAATGGTGCAAGCAGTCCGGCCAACTCGCCAACCATCAGCGCGAGTCCGAGTTGGCTGACCGTTACGTCGAAACCACGCGCGATGGTCGCCACAAACGGAGGAGCGAAGCGATAACACGCATTCGACACCAGACGCGCCACAGTCAGTGTGGTGAGGTGCTCACGAACTTCGGGCGCGTACGTGTCGTCAAGCCTGCGACCAAACATGATTTCAGTAGCCGTGTCTTCTAGAGCGCTTCACTGATAGCGCCATGATCAACGAGTTCAACAATGTCGCCAGGAATGAGATCAGAGCCACTTGGCCGATGATGAAAAGTGAAAGTGCAGCCACCCAAGTTGGGAATGCGCGGATCACTCATGCCCAACGCGCGCCTCATGACACGTAGAACTCCAGCATGCGCGACGACAAGTACTTGGCCACCCGGACACACCTCCGACAAGTCAGCGAGCGCTGCAGTAAAGCGGCCGATCACGGACTCGTTGGATTCGAAGTTCGGGGGACGTTCATGACGTTCCAAATATCCGGGGTAAGCCGCCTCAATCTCTTCGACGGTTAGTCCCTGCCATTCGCCCACATCGGTCTCGCGGAGTCGTTGGTCAGCCGGAAGAAGTTCGATTCCGAGGCGGTGGCCGATGATTTCTGCGGTGGTTCGTGCCCGCTGCAGGTCGCTACTCGCGAGAAGATCGAACGAGCCAAGTTTCTCGACGGCAGCATGAGCCTGAGTGCGACCAAGATCTGTCAGCGGCGGGTCGGCCTGTCCTTGCCAACGTCGCTGTGCGTTCCATTCACTTTCACCGTGTCGGATGACGAGAAAGCTCGTCGACGAGGTGTGAGAAGGCACGAACTCAAGGGTATCGCCACGAGTACGCTCGTCTTATGGCGCGGGTGCGATTGTTCGCCGCAGCACGTGAGGCAGCAGGAACCGCCGCAGACACTCTTGCTGGTGACACAATCAGTGATGTGCTCGAGGCAGCAGTGGCGAAATACGGCACTCACTTCGGTGTCGTGCTTACCACGTGCAAAGTGTGGCTGAACGGCGAGGAAGCGATCCCGTCCATGCAAGTGTCCGACGAAGACGAAGTGGCTGTGTTGCCCCCTGTGTCTGGTGGAAGTCAATGACTGATTTTTCTTCGCTTTCTCTTGCAGACATTCGAGCACGACGTGGTGAGTTGCAACGCCAAGAAGACGTCGTGTCCTTCGTGCGACGTCTCGCTCAGGGTCGCATTGATTTGGTGCATGACGAACAACGGCGTCGTGCTAACGGTGCTCCGGCAGATTCACGAGACCTTGCTGCACGCCTTGCTGATGTGTTCGGGCAACAGCACGGTGGTGGCAGTGCACGGCCACCTCGTGAAACGATCGTGCCGACGGACGACCCGCTCGCAGCGCAACTCGATGAACTCTGTGCTGAATTCAACTTTGAAGACTTGGATTCATTGTCAGATTCGTCGCTGTCGGCGCTCGACAGCGCACTGTCCCTCTTTGAGCAATCGTGTTCTCGCGACCGTCACGATTTGTTCGAGCAAATAGATGCCCTCACCGCCGAGCTCGTGCGGCGCCTGAAAGAGGGCGGTGCTGGTGCAGTGCTCGAGAACAGATGACAGAACAGAGCGCGTCGCCTCACGACAGATCATCTGATCGTTCTCCCTCTGACCGCCTTCGCGACGTTGGCGACTTCATCAAACAGCAACGCGAAGCTGCACAACACAGCATCCGCGACCTTGCGAAAGCGGCGGGAGTCTCAAATCCCTACCTGTCGCAGATTGAACGCGGAATTCGTCGACCATCGGCAAGCATCCTTCAGCAGATAGCGCGCGCCCTCGAGATCTCATCCGAGAGTTTGTACGTACGTGCCGGCATCCTCGACCCAGAGGCCCATGAGTCATCTCCCAGCGTGTCGCATGCAATTGCAGCTGATCCACATCTGACCGCAGAGCAAAAACAGACGCTTCTCAGCGTGTATCGCTCATACGTCGGTCCTGTAGAGCCACCTTCTTCGCACTAGACGGGAATGTTCTGCCTCATGGGTAGGTTGACCTTCCTGTGCAACGCGTAGCCGTTCTCTCTCTTCACACATCTCCGCTCGCTCAACCTGGTGTTGGCGACGGTGGTGGAATGAACGTGTACGTGCGCGAACTCGTGGCTGGTCTTGCACACGCAGGCATTGACTGCACTACTTACACCCGGGCGTGGCGTGAAGGACTCGCGCCTGTGGTGGAAGTCGAACCGAATCACCGCATCGTGCACATTTCTGTGGGTGACCCCGACATGCCCAAAGACGATTTGGTGTCGTTTGTTCCTGAATTCACCGACAAAGTCGCCCAACATGTGCTCGCTAATGGCGGAACCGATGTCGTACATGCGAACTACTGGTTATCTGGACTTGCCGGCCACAGTTTGAAACATGACTTGAATGTTCCCCTGGTCACCACTTTTCACACGTTTGCCAGAGTGAAAGCCCAAGGTGGCGACCCCGAGTCGGAACTGCGTGAGCAAGCCGAGATGGGCATCATCGGGTGTGCTGACGCAATTTGTGTCAGTTGCTCAGAAGAAGAGCGTCAGTTCATTGAGTTGTATGGCACTCCGCCCGGAACACTCGAAATTGTTGCCCCAGGTGTCGAACACGCTTTTTTTGCTCCTGGTGACAAGCGTGGCGCAAGGCATGCATTGCAATTGGGTGATGAGCCTGTGTTGTTGTTTGTCGGACGCATCCAACCACTGAAGGGCCTCGATGTTACCATTCGTGCTCTCTCCATGGTGCCGCGACCCGATGCACGCTTGCTCGTCGTCGGTGGTGCGAGTGGCACCGAGGGTGTGGCTGAATTGCATCGAATGCTTGAACTGATCGATGAGTTGGGAGTTACCGATCGCGTTCAGTTCATCGAGCCGCAACCGCACCACATTCTCAGCACGTATTACCGCGCAGCTGATGTGGTTTTGGTTCCGAGCCGTAGTGAAAGTTTCGGACTTGTCGCACTTGAAGCCGCTGCATGCGGAACACCAGTCGTCGCCAATGCAGTTGGTGGCTTGTTGACCATCGTCGAACATGGTCAAACCGGCTACCTCGTAGCCGATCGTGACCCCGATGTGTTTGCCCGACACGTCACCGACCTCGTTAACCAACCCGTACTGGCTCGAACTCTCGGCATCAATGCTGCAGAGCGTGCACGGCGATACACATGGAACTTTGCCGCTGCCAGATTGCGACGCGTGTATGCCGACTTGGCAGCACGCGACCGAGTCATGTGCTCATAGGTGAACTGTGAGCGAGTTGTTCAACGAGCCCGAGCTGGGAGTCCTAGCGCGTCGCATCGACGAGTGGCTTGCCGCATATTCATACAATCATTCGAACATTGCGGCCATTGATCGACTGGAAGGTGACGAGCGCAGATGGTTCGTGCGCATGCGTGGCGAATCGAAGGAATTCACCACCGTCTGGTTGTTGCTTGGCCAACGCACACTGAAATACGAGACTTACGTCATGCCTGCTCCAGAAGAGAATGCGGAAGTGTTGTACGAAAACTTGTTGCGGCGAAACGAAAAACTTGTCGGTGCTCACTTCTCCATCGGCATAGAAGAGGCCATCTTCTTGCGCGGCGAGTTGCCCTTGGGAATTTTGTGTGAGAGCGAGCTTGACCGTGCAATCGGCACTTTGTTCCAAGTGGTCGAGCAAGTCTTTCCCTCCATCATCCGCATCGGATTCGCCAGCAAATTCAGCTAGCGCTGCTGTGCGTTAGCCTGAAGTCGTGACCGAGCAACGCGCCATCTTGTCCATCGTTGGTGGCGGCAACATGGGAAGTGCACTGCTCGAAGGTCTCATTGCAGGTGGTCTCGCCCCTGACGACATCGTGGTGGTCGAGGTGGATGCGGAAAAGCGCCAGTCTCTTGCCGCTCGATTGGGCGTGCGAACCAGTGCGACTATCGTTCCATGCGAGGGTGCGGTGATTGCTGTGAAGCCTCAAGCAGCAACTGCAGTATGTGCTGAACTCGCTGCTCAAGGTGCGGAACGCATCGTGTCGATTGCAGCCGGTGTGACTGTTCGGCAGTTGCAAGACGCTGCAGGCCCGAGTGTGGCAGTCATTCGTGCGATGCCGAACACTCCAGCACTCGTGGGGCAGGGGGCAACGTCGCTTTGTGCTGCGGACGGAACGAAGACCGCCGACATCGAGTGGGCGACCCGAACTCTCAGTGCAGTTGGCCTGGTGATGCAGATCTCCGAGGACTTGATGGATGTGGCAACCGCTGTCGCTGGGTCTGGTCCGGGGTACCTCTTTCTCTTTGCAGAGGCCCTGCTCGAAGCCGCCGTCGAGGAAGGTTTGCCTCGTGAGGTGGCTGAGCCACTCATTCGCCAGTTGTTCAAGGGTTCCGGAGAACTCTTGGCGTCGTCACCAGACACTGCTGCAACCCTCAAAGACAAGGTGACCTCGCCCAACGGAGTCACTTTTGCGGGGTTACAGGTATTTGAGAACCAGGGTTTCCGCGACACCGTGCGGGCAGTGGTGCGTCGAGCAGCCGAACGCAACCGGGAAATGGGCCAGTAAGGCCCAGCGCTCGGCACGTGAACGTGCGCACAATCCCGAAGTTCTTTCACAAATGCCACGATGATTTAGTGCGAAAACTTGCTCAACTTCATCGCTTCATCGTCACGCCGATCGTTGCCAGATGTTGATAATTCGTTCAAAAAATTTCTTCGGGAGAATGCCGTGACGCTTTTCATAATCGGACCGATGTGCATAGAGTACGGGTCACTAGGTCACCGTTCAGGTTCGCTTGAACGGGAGTCGCGCCCTTCGGGGCCGCGCCGACGGGCCGGTGCCATCGGGGGGTTGGCACCGGCCCCAGTCGTTTCTGGGCATAAGTATCCTCGCGAAAACTCCACATAGTTTGAACACAATGACGAATTGCACACAATGAATCACACGCACGTTGCACTCCTCACTGATTACGGCATGAACGATGAATTCGTCGGTGTGTTGAAGTCGGTCATCATCGATGCCGCACCACATGCACAAATCACTGATATCTCGCACGGAGTCGCACCCTTTGATGTGCGAGGTGGTTCGTTGATGCTCGCGCGTGCTGTTCAGTACGTTCCAAAAGGACTCATCATTGCTGTTGTTGATCCCGGTGTTGGAACTGCTCGTCGAGCAATCGCAGTTGAAGTCGCTGGTGGTGACGGCATTTTGATCGGGCCTGACAACGGACTACTTGCACCCGCAGTTGCGATGGCTGGTGGTGCCGAGCGGGCATTCGAGCTCTCCAACACTTCGCTGCATCTCGAAGCACCAGGGGCGACATTTGCTGGCCGCGACATCTTTGCGCCAGTTGCTGCATATCTCCTGAACGGTGGTCGCATCGATGATGTGGGCGTACAACTTGACGTCGACTCATTGATGCCGGGTCTCATCCCGTTGCCTGGCGAAGTGAACGATGACTCTTATGGTGCAGGTGTGAAGTGTGAAGTCACCTGGGTCGACACATTCGGCAATTGTCAGTTGAATGTGGGTGCCGACGATGTTGCTCATATGCCGTCAGCATTGCGAGTGGTGCTCGGTGACGATGTGCGTCGTGCATCAATCGTTCGAACATACGCTGAGATTCAAACCGGTGCACTCGGTTTGGTGATTGATTCCTATGGCATGTTGGCATTGTCGATGGATCGTGCGTCTGCGGCTGAGTCACTGAAGCTTGGAGTCACTGATGAGGTTTGGCTCTTCCCCTACGGCGACGAACCCGACCCATCACAGACAACGCGAGTTGGCATTCGTAAGTAGTCATCAGCGCAAGTAGCCTTGACCCCATGCGACCGGCCACGACGTTGACTGTTGCACTGCTCATTGGGGTCATTCTCATCGCAGGCATTGTCAACTTGTTGATGTTCCGATAGGTATCTGGTCAGAGCGCGCAGTGAATCTTGCGAGTCTCATCGATGGTCATCCCGATGACGCACTTGCGTTGATCTCGCGCGGACGACCGACAACGTATGGTGTGTTGCGTCAGCAAGTTGCTTCGATGCGCGGAGCATTGCGCGCAGAGGGTGTGGTGCCCGGCGACAGGGTCGCGCTGTTGTGCGGCAATAGTCGGTACTTCGTCGTTTCGTATCTCGCCATTATCGGTATCGGGGCCATCGCAGTTCCGCTCAACCCGACCTCACCCACGCCCGAGTTGGAGCGTGAACTAGCGGTGGTTGATCCGAAGGTGGCAGTCATCGAACCGGCCGCCGAATCGGCATGGGCAGGAATTGACAAAGCAAAGCTTCCGTCATTGAAACTTGTCGTCACCACTGATGGAAGTTCCATCAGTAATGGAAAGAGCATCGATGCGATGCTCAACGCATCTCCGGTTGATGTCGTCGATGTCCGACCCGACACGCCTGCGGTGTACATGTTCACCAGCGGAACCGCTGGGTCACCCAAAGCAGCCGTGCTCACACACTGCAATCTCGCAACAAACATCGAACAAGTGGACGAGGTGGAGTCGATCACCAAGTCAGATGTGTTCTATGGCGTGTTGCCGCTCTTCCATATCTTTGGCCTCAATGTCGTCGTTGGTTGCGCGCTGTCAATGGGTGCATGTGTGGTGCTGGTGCAACGTTTTGATCCGGCAACAGCAGCCGAGACCATCGTTGAACGAGGCGTCACTGTCGTGCCAGGAGTCCCCAGTATGTGGGCCGCCTTTGCTCAAATGCCAGAACTTCCCGCAGATGCCTTCGCCGGTGTTCGCATGGCTCTGTCTGGCGCCGCAAAGTTGCCCGAGGCGATCGCCGACCACCTCCACCGACGTTTTGGTCTCAAGGTGTATGAGGGTTACGGCCTCACCGAAGCAGCTCCGGTTGTCACCACCTCGGTAGGAGACGACTGGATTCCTGGAAGTATCGGCCAGCCTCTGCCAGGCATCAACGTGCGTCTTGTTGATGAAGACGGCGACGACGTGTTGGTTGGAGATACCGGCGAAGTTTGGGTGAACGGACTGAATGTGTTTGTTGGCTATCTCAATGATGCCGAAGCGACTAACCGGGCACTCACACCTGATGGTTGGCTACGAACCGGTGACATTGGAGTGGTGGACGAGAACGGTCGACTCTTCTTGGTTGATCGCGCAAAGGATCTCATCATCGTGTCCGGCTTCAATGTGTTTCCAGCAGAAGTCGAATCCGTTATCTCTCAGCACCCACATGTGAAAGAAGTTGCCGTGGTCGGCACTCCGCATCCACATACTGGCGAGACCGTTCGTGCCTACGTTGTCACTCGTGATGCCGTTCACCTTGATGAGGATGCACTCGTTGACTTTTGTAGGTCACGACTTGCGCGGTACAAGTGTCCGACGAAGGTGCTACTCGTGGATCAGATTCCGAAAAATGTGAGTGGGAAAGTTTTACGCCACTCGTTGAAGTGACGCATCATCGATCAGATCACGCACGACAGTGCGTGCGGGCCGCGCAGCAACAGTCGATCCACTCGCAACCAAGAATCCGGCGAACAACACGCAGATACCGACGAACAAGGTCGTGGCGAATGCCGTGTCCTCTCCAAGTCGACCGGCAAGTGAGCCACTTGCCGACAAGATGACTGATCCAGCGGCAATTAACACGTTGCCGAGCGCAAGACGTCCAGGTGCTGAAACAATCCGTCTGGCAGATGCAGTGACTGATGGGGATCGACGACGGAGAACTTGTATCGCACTGTAAGCAGCGCCGAGGAAAATGACGGTCGCGGGAAGCGCCGAGCCGACTGCCGCAAGAATTCGTGGAAGGGCAGTGAAGACATCCGAACCTTTCGGAAGTTCATCGGCTTTGACCGGGGACATCGGTGTCACCATGACGACACCGAGAGCAAATCCACTGAAGATGAGCAACACTCGTGCAGTCACATCGCCGATGCGAGTGCCAGCGAGCAAGTAAATCGTTCCAAGTGCGAGCCACGGAACATTGATGACCGCACCGAAGGCAAAGAACATGCGAAACGAAGCTGTGCTCCAGCCGCGTGCCTCAGCCCACCAGAGAGACAGCGCCGCGACAGCAAACAACCCCATCGCCACCGTCCACGCCATGTCATGGCGTCGGCGCCGACGAGCCCATCGATCGGCGGTGCTGAGTCCGAAGGCCAGGGCGACAAGTGCTGAGGCTGCGGCCAGAGCCGTGTTCAACGTCACGGCAATGACACTAGAGGTGGGTGGGCTGAGTTCGTGAAAAGTTGCACGAAGTAATAGCGTGTGGGACGCATGAGCGACTTCCCCCGTCGTCGAATTCCTGAAGCCGCTGTCGCGCGCTTGCCCATGTATCTGCGCATCCTCACTGAGCTCACCGCGGAGGGAACACAGCAGGTATCGAGCGACCAGTTGGCACAGTTGGCCGGGGTCAATGCGGCAAAGGTTCGAAAAGACCTCTCGTACCTTGGTAGCTACGGAACTCGCGGCGTGGGTTACGACATTGAGTACCTGACGTATCAGATTCAACGCGAGCTCGGACTCAATCAATCGTGGCCAGTCGTCATCGTCGGCGCTGGAAATCTCGGACAGGCTCTCGCTAACTATGGCGGTCTCGGTGGTCGTGGATTCAACGTTGCCGGTGTCGTGGATGTGGACCCGTCGAAGGTCGGATCTGTCATCGGTGGTGTTCGCATCAGACACATCGATGATCTGACCAATATCGCCCAGTCAAAGTCCGTGAGCATCGGAGTCATTGCAACACCAGCCACACATGCGCAAGAAGCAGCTGATCACTTGGTGCGTGCTGGCATCGGCTCCATTCTCAACTTTGCACCGGTCGTCATCGCGGTGCCACGACATGTACGAGTTCGGAAAGTCGATCTGGCTCTTGAATTGCAGATTCTCAGCTATTACGAGCAGATGCGCTCGAAGGGGCTACGTGCAGTTCCCGACGTCGCTGGCGGACAGTCAGCGTAAGTAGGCGCACCCATGAGTTTCGTCGTCTTCGGTATCAATCACCGCACCAGCCCGCTGTCGCTTCTTGAAAAAGTCGCGATCGCACCGGCAGATATCGCCAAGACATTGCGCATCATCCAGAACATGGACGACATTCGCGAAGTCGTGTTGTTGTCCACCTGTAATCGCACCGAGGTCTACGCAACTGTTGAGCGTTTCCATGATGCACACGGTGCCATTCGAAGCTTCTTCTGCGATTTGGGAGACCTCGACGTCAACGACATCCAGCCGTTTCTCTATTACCAACACGATGAAGCCGCAGTGCGCCATCTCTTCAATGTGGCGGCGGGTCTTGATTCGGCGATACTCGGTGAGCATGAAATTCTCGGACAAGTGAAGCTCGCATGGGATGAAGCGATGCGCGAGAACACATCACGTAGCGAGTTGAACCTGGTGTTCCGTCACGCGCTTGAAACCGGGAAGCGCGCGCGGACCGAGACTGAAATCGGCCGTGCAACAGCATCGGTATCACAAGCCGGAGTCGAAATGGCTGTTGATGCAATTGGTTCACTGTCTGGCCGCTCGGTCATGGTGGTTGGTGCTGGCGATATGGGTGTTGGCGTTGCCGGAGCACTTGCTCGTGAGGGAGCTGACATCGTGGTGACAAACCGCACCGGAGAACGGGCTGATGATCTTGCTGTCACCGTCAACGCTCGGGTGGTTCCGTTCTCATCCTTTGAAGACGAACTTGCGACGGTCGACATGGTGGTGACATGTACTGGTGCGGGAACAGTCATCTTGACGTTAGACATGATGCAAGCTGCGCGCGTTGGCACGAGCAAGCCATTGATGATCGTTGACATCGCACTTCCACGCGACGTTGAATCGTCTGTGGGCGGATTGCCAGGCGTAACCTTGAAGGATCTGTCGCATCTTCGCGAGTGGGCCGACAAAGGACGCGAGTCGCGGGCTGCCGAAGCAGCACGGGTCGAGGCGATTGTCGACGATGAAGTTGAGCGATATGTGGTGGACTCCTCTGCGCGCCAGATGGCCCCACTCATCGCACAAATTCGTGAACTCGCTGAATCAATTCGAGTTGGAGAATTGACTCGCTATGAAGCCAGATTGGCCTCGCTCAGTGCCGAGCAGCGCGAAGTGGTGGAGTCACTGACCTCAGGCATTCTTGCCAAGTTGCTGCACGGGCCCACGGTCCATCTGAAGTCAGTATCTGGTAGCACGCAAGGGGCACGTCTCGCTGGCGCGCTGCGCGAACTCTTCGACCTCGACTGATTGCCATACTTGTTGTATGACCAATCGGTCCCGCGTCCTTCGGTTAGCGACGCGATCAAGCCTGCAGGCGCGCACTCAGGCACAATTCGTCGCTGACTCGATTCGTGCTCATCAACCCGGCACTGATGTCGAGCTCGTGTTTGTCGATACAACAGGTGATCAGCGAGCAGATGTGCCGTTGCACCAAATCGGCGGGCAGGGAGTCTTCGTGAAGGAGGTGCAGCAGGCGGTCCTAGAAGGTCGGGCAGACGCAGCAGTTCATTCGGCAAAGGACCTGCCGTCGGAAAACGTTGCAGGGCTCTCTATCGCTGCCTTCACCGAGCGTCGTTCCCCACATGACGCTCTTGTCGGGCGGTCGCTTGACGAACTTGCGCTCGGTGCGACTGTTGCGACCGGCTCCGTGCGTCGTCGCGCCCAGCTAGCAACATTGCGACCCGATCTTTCATTCGTCGAGCTACGAGGAAACATTCCAACTCGTCTCGAGAAGATTCCTGCTGACGGCGCAATCGTGATGGCAGTTGCGGCACTCGAAGTTCTTGGATTGACAGATCGCATTGCTCAAGTGCTCGACATCGAGCTGTGTGTGCCCATGGTTGGTCAAGGATGCGTCGCAGTCGAAGCCCGCACCGATGACGCAGGCACACGAGATGTATTCCGCAGCATTGATCATTCGGCAACACGCCGTGCGGTGGAGGCGGAGCGAGCTTTCCTCACAGAACTAGGTGCTGGGTGTTCTTTGCCTGTCGCAGCACATCTCGATACTCAAGGTGTGTTTCATGCGTTCATGGCGCGCGATAGTGAAGTAGTCCAGCTCGCAGGCTCGATCGGCGCGTCAGATGATCACAAAGTTGTGGGTGCCGGAATTGCCCATGAATGCCGACGGCGTCTTCGCACCAGGTGACGCTGAATGACTCGAAAGTTGGCAAATTGCAAGGTTGTGGTGACAAGGGCGGTGGAGCAGAACGCTGACCTCGCGGCTGCACTTGCAGAGCATGGTGTGACAGTCGTTGAAGTGCCACTCATCGCCATTGATGAACCAGAAGACGACGGAGCGGAACGCGATCGTACGTTGCATGGCTTTGCTCATTTCGAGTGGATTGTCATCACGTCGCCGAACGGCGCAGCGCGAGTGCGCCCCTTTCTGGATGCACACGGCGCTGCCGGTGATAACACGGAGATCCCGAATATCGCTGCTGTCGGTGCAGCAACTGAACGCGCACTTGGCTATCCAACTCGTTTGACAGCTGATCCGGCGCGAGCTTCAGTGCTGGTCGAGGACTTCCCTGACGGTCATGGCCGAGTGTTGGTGGTGCAAGGCGAGCGCGCTGGCGATGATGTCGAGGTTGGTCTGCGGGCAAAAGGGTGGAATGTGACACGTGTCGATGCGTATCGAACGCTGACACTTGAGCCGACGTTCGAGCAACGTGAAGAAGTTCGTTCTGCTGATGCAGTGGTGTTCGCATCTGGAAGTGCGGTGCAGGCATGGTTCGACTCGTTCGGAGCCGAGACGCCCCCTGTGGTTGCGTCGATCGGTCCGATGACCACACGTGTTGCCAACGATCTCGGTATGCACGTGTCGACAACTGCCGATGCACAGACAGTGCCGGCCCTTGCCGAAGCGGTGGTATCGGCGTTGTTGGCTGACGATCGGTCCAACTGACCGGTTCCTCTGGTCTGCCCATAGCATTTGGTTCGATGTTTCCCGTGTCGCGTCCTCGACGTCTGCGAACCACAGCAGCCCTTCGGGAACTAACCGCCGAGTCGCGCGTACATGTGTCCGACCTTGTGGCACCACTTTTCGTGCGTGAGGGCATTGATTCGCCTCAGCCCATCACGTCGCTTCCAGGTGTCGTGCAACACACGATGCCCTCTCTCGTTGAAGAGGTTCGTGCACTTGTTGCTCTCGGAGTGAAGGGTGTCATTTTGTTCGGAGTGCCGTCTACGAAAGATGACATCGGATCTGGCGCCTTTGATCCGAACGGCATTGCGCAGCGGAGTCTGCGCAATCTTCGTGACACGTTCCAAGACGACATCGCCATCATGGCGGACTTGTGTGTCGATGAATACACATCGCACGGGCATTGTGGTGTCCTCGATGCTCATGGCCATGTCGACAACGACAAGACCGTCGACATTTACTGCCGAACTGCGCTAGCGCAAGCAACTGCTGGTGCACATGTCGTGGCACCGAGCGGCATGATGGACGGACAAGTGGGTGCCATTCGCGCTGCACTTGATGCTGCCGGTTTTCTTGATGTTGCAATCATGGCGTACTCGGCAAAGTACGCATCCGCTGAGTATGGCCCGTTCCGTGACGCTGTTGATGTGCGTATCGCTGGTGGCGGAGACCGAAAGGGTTATCAGCAGGATTGGCGCAATTCTCGCGAAGCAGTACGAGAAGTGCTGGAAGATATCGAACAGGGTGCCGACATCGTCATGGTCAAACCCGCACTCGCGTACCTCGACATCATCGCCGAAATACGTCGACTCACTCCATTGCCCCTTGCCGCATATCACGTGAGTGGTGAGTATTCGATGTTGAAGGCAGCAGCCGCTAACGGTTGGATCGACCACGATGTAACAGCACTCGAACATCTCGGTGCCATCAAGCGTGCTGGTGCAGACATCATTCTCACGTATCTCGCTCGTTGGTACGCCGAACACGTGTTATGAGTGGTGCAATCGAATTTTGCGATCCCGCAGCATGCGCGTCTGCTGGCTGCGATGCCGTGGTGTGCGTTGGTAAGGGAATTGCGTCAAACCAACGTGTTTTTGACCGGTCTGCACACGTCATTCCGGGTGGAGTGAACTCATCCATTCGTGCGTTCAAGGCAGTTGGTGGAACTCCATACATCGTCTCGCGAGCAAATGGCGCCTTCGTGTGGGATGTCGAGGGTCGCCAGCACATTGATTTGGTGCAGAGCTACGGAGCGGTCATTCTCGGCCACGCTCACCCGGCAATAGTGGAAGCGGTTTCAACCGCATCAACAAGTGGTACTTCTTATGGTGCGCCGACCACTCGTGAGATGAAGCTTGCTGAAGCCATCAGTGAGCGTGTGACATCTTGCGAGATGGTGCGATTCATGAACAGCGGCACCGAGGCAACGAGCACTGCAGTGCGTTTGGCACGAGGTGCCACTGGTCGCGACAAGATCGTCACGTTTCACGGCAACTTTCACGGTGCAACAGATGCGCTGCTTGCGGCAGGCGGAAGCGGTGTCGCAACGCTCGGACTTCCTGGCACGGCTGGTGTGCCAAAGGAAGCAGTTGCGAACACTTGGGTGCTGCCCTACAACGAAGTTCCGGTACTTGAAAATGATGTGGCAGCAGTCATTGTCGAACCCGTCGCTGCGAACATGGGTCTTGTTCCACCTGCACCAGGCTTCCTCGAAGGTCTGCGTGCTGAGTGCAACCGAGTCGGCGCACTTCTGATCTTCGATGAAGTCATCACAGGTTTCCGACTTGGTCTCGGTGGTGCACAGGCAAAAGTCGATGTGCGTCCCGACCTCACCTGTTTTGGAAAAGTCATCGGCGGTGGGTTGCCAATCGGAGCGGTTGGCGGTCGTCGCGACATCATGTCGAACATGTCCCCGCTTGGGGCGGTGTTTCACGCGGGTACCTTGGCCGGAAACCCGATTGCGACGGCAGCAGGACTTGCAGTGTTGAACGAATTGACTGCCGAGTCGTACATGGAGTTGTCAGCTCGTGCTCGTCGGCTTTCAGCTGTCTTGCGCGATGCATGCGCCGAGTCTCAGGTGACTGCCCAGTTCCCTGTGTTCGGAACTTTGGTCGGTATGCATTTTGGTGGGGCATTGAACGGGCGAGCGCCATCGAATTTCGAAGAAGCAAAGACCACAGACGAGAAGTTGTTCGCTCGTGTCTTTCACGCCGCGCTCTCACATGGGGTTGCTCTTGCCCCAGGTGCATATGAGGCATTGTTTGTAGGACTCGCTCACACCGACGACGTCATTGATCAGATTGGCGAGCGCATGATGACTGCGCTGGCGGCTGTGGCACGGTCATAATCAGTTCGGTGAACACGACAACAGCTCGTCGAAATGCCGCCGCCGTCCTCGGCATCGTCGGTTCGCTCACAATTATCCTCGCAGCCTTCACGAGCAGTGGTGCAAGTGACACATCACTCACGGTCGTCGACAACAAGGTCGACCTCGTTGGCCGGGTGACATCTGCAGTTGCCACTCAGGAGTGGTCCGCAGCTGAAGCCGTCACCACCGGGTCGATGACCGTCACTTTGTCCACCGGTCGCGTCATGAACATCGTGTCAGGCTCACTCGTAGGTGGTAACGGAGAGATACCTGTCTGTAACCCACTTACCCCCGCGGACACATGCGTCCTTTTGGCAGACATGTTGGGTGATGCAGTGGTGTGGTTTGCTTTCGTCAAAGCAGATGCGGCTGCTCCTGATGCTCGAACAACGCTTCCAGGTCTTGTTGACATGCGCGACAACGGTGACATCGGAGTACTGCCGAATGGGTGGCAAGTTCCGCTTGCCACCCCAGTGAAACGCACATGTGACTCAACACCGACGTTGTCACTTCGCGACTTCATCAACCGTTACGAAGGGAACAAGTCATTGACCATCGTGTCGTTGGAGACACAGTCGGTGGTCGAGGTCGTCTGCCTCGAGAGCTGAAGCGCTCAGGCGTTTGGCGCGAGTCGAACGATTGCTGCCGCTGCTTTGTATGCCGCCTCGGCCGGACCAATTTCGTCTGGCCGCAGAAGGTTCGCCATGATTCGCAACACCCACTCCATGAGTGTGCGGCTTTGCATTCCGACACGTGACAACTCGCGCATGAGAGCTGGACGACCAATGACGCGTGCAAACAGTCGTGCGACTTTGAAGTATTGACCGTATTCGTCGTCGAGCAACGTGGTGTATTGCTGGATGGCGCGTGGATCGCCGCTGATTAGAGCATCGTGGAGCACCTGTGCTGCCATGCGCGCAGTTTCGTATGCGTAGTCGATGCCTTCTCCGTTGAACGGATTCACACTGCCGGCCGCGTCGCCAATGACAATGTGCGTACTTCCAACTTTGGGTCCGACACTTCCACCCATGGGAATACGTCCACTTGTTGCGCGGCATGTTGGAGCGTCGGGGGTGATTCCCCAGTCGTCAGCAACCATGTGCGCGTACGCATCAAGAATCTGTGTGGTGTTGACACTCTTGAAGTCGCGGAATGTCGACAAGAGGCCGACACCAATGTTGATGGTGCCGTCACCAACAGGGAAGATCCATCCGTATCCCGGCATCGATTTCCCGTTCTTATCTTTGACATCGAGTGCAGACTCAATCCACGGCTCGGCGTGACGAGGACTTTCCCAATATGTACGAATCGCGGTTCCGTATGGCCATTGCTTGGTTCGAGCCGTGCCGAGTGCGCGACCGATGCGTGAATTCGCGCCGTCAGCAACAACCACATACTTGCTACGAATCTCGAAGGTTTGGTGAGTGTTCTTGTCCGTGACAGTTGCTCCGCGAACAAAACCAAGTTCGCTGATGGGTGCATGTGCCTCGTGACCTTGCAACAAACGTGCACCGGCCTGTTCTGCATTGTGAGCAACCATCATGTCGAGCTCGCGTCTGCGAGCCACATAACCGTGTTGCGGGTACACCGGATGTGTTGGCCACTGAAGTTCGAGTGCTTTTCCGTGCGCTGTCGCGCGTAGTCCGTCGTAGCGATGGAATGCAGACAGCTTCTCTTCGAGGCCCATGTCTGCCAATTGTTTGACAGCGCGTGGCGTTAGTCCGTCACCACATGTCTTTTCGCGCGGAAAGGTCTTCTTCTCAACAATCGTGACGTCATGTCCCTGAGTGGCTAACCAGTATCCAGCAGCTGCGCCGGCAGGACCGCCACCGACGACGAGCACGTCGGTTTCAACTGGTGCCGCGTTGATAGTGGGAGTGATATCGGGGGACTGTTCGTCGTTCATGACCGTTTGATGTCGCCGATAGGGGGAGACGACACAGCCGAGGCTACGGCTGGTGGTTCATGAGCACCGAACGGTGCTGTCGGTTGCGTGTCACACGCAACCAGTTGTTACTTGCCGACGGTCTCGCGCGGGCTGGTTCCGACAGCCTTTGGCTTGTTCTCGAGCATGGCGAAGTCTTTTTCCACGGTGTCGAATGAAGTCGCGCCGGATTCAAGTCCCTTAAAGATTTCCGATTCTGGTGAACACCAGGTCTCGTACTCCGCGGCCCATTCTTCACTGGTCGAATCGGCTCCGCTCAGGTCATAACGAACGTGGCAGACCACGCCGAGAATTTCGGCTTCAGTCAGCCCACCTCCGGCCTTTTCACCCTGCATGGGCATGGCATTTCCGTTGTATGACAAGGGGGCATGGGCGCCACCCTCGCGATCGAGGTCGCCGTAGGCCTTGAAGCCCTCGGCGGCGTATGCCTGGCTGCCGGTGTAGACGAAGTTCAACATGTCCTCGATGTGGGGGAAGGTCTTCATGACTTCACCCTGGTACAACGCTCGGCCAGCTCCGCCGGCTCCTTCACCACCATGGCAGCCTGCGCAACCACTGTACGTGGCCGTCCCGACAGCCAGGGGACCAGCAACTGCCTTTTCGACTGGCTGAAGAGCGATGAGATAAAGGAAACCCCAGAGCGGCAGCAGGCTCAGACCTGCCATTGCCCAGAAAGGGATCTTCTTGCGTGACTTTGCAGCGGCCACATGAGGTGCATCAGGCTTCGGGGGCGGAGGGGTGGCCGGTGCGCTCGCTGCCTTGGCGGGGGCACTTGAGGCGACTGCCGGAGTCGAGGAGGTCGTCGCTGGAGTTGCTGCGCCGGCATCGGCCGGAGCTTCGCCGGACATGGCGGCGCGACGATCCTTTGACCTCTTGAGGAGATGCTCAGGAATCTCAGTCACGGCGGTCCTTTCGCGCCCTTGTCACATGGCGCCACATTTTGGGAGAAATCGAATGGTGACAGGAGCAAACCCCTGACTGCTCTAACGATAGACAACTTAACGGTGTTGACCTGAATTCATCTGACTGACATTCGTGGTCGCTCGTCACAAGAGCACAACCCAACACAAGTGTGTTCGTGAAGTGCCGATGGTGGTGAGGTGCGCAATCGTCATAGAGAGTGACGGAAGTTGACCCTTATGAATAGGGGAGAAATGGCGGTACTGGGTAGGGGCGTGACTAGTGTTAGTTCGCAGGTCATCAGACCGATTTTCACAAGATTCAAAGTCGGCTGCCCGACAGAGAGTGCTGTGGAAGGCACAGAACCCAGTCCCCAACATACGGAGAAGCAGCACAGTCCCATGCTCGCGATCAAACCGCTCGAGTGGCCCGGAATGAACCAGGCGTTTCTCTTCTCCTTCGCTGTCACAGTGGCGATGGGGTTGGCTGTCATTCCCTATGGCAAGCGTCGCAAAGTGGGCATGCCGGTCACGTGGGGCGAAGCAATGCTCGGGTCGGTGTATGTGTTCTTTGTGTGGTTCCTCGCATTTGGTGTCGTACCCCACCAATGGATCGACCATGCGGACAAGAACCTCGGCTGGCGCAAAGACAAAATAATCTACGGCCCGTTCAATCTTCTTCAGCCCGACACATACGGCGGAAGTTTTCCAATCACAATCAGCTACGAGGCGCTGCGTGACGTCATCGTGGTCGTCATCCACGTCATCTTCTTCGCAATCACCATTTTCATCGTGTCGTGGTGGCAAAAGCGCGGTGCTGTGCAGACAAAAGAACTTGAACAGTCAACGTATGGCCGTCCGCTCGTGAGGAAGTCGTAGCGCTGCCATGGCAAAGACCGACGCCAACCCACCGATGCCAGAGTGGTCGACTGAGTACCAACTCGTCGAGGTAGATGCTGACTACTTGACCAAGGCTGTGAAGCCGAAGCAGTTCATTCACATTGATCAGAGTGAATGCATCATGTGCGAAGGCTGCGTCGACATCTGCCCGTGGAAGTGCATCCACATGGTCACGCCAGATGCAGTTGCTGAAGCGCAAGGAACTGAGCTTCCTGGTGCCGACCCCAAAGACAACGTCATTTTCATCATCGACGATGACGTGTGCACGCGTTGCGCGTTATGTGTCGACCGTTGTCCGACCGGTGTCATCATCCTCGGCAAAGCCGGAGCACCTCTCGCAACCGGCGAAACACACACTCGAACCAATAACCACGGCTACGCCTACGGAATGCGGCTTTAGGAGAAAAGCGACATGGCAAAAGTCCTCGACAACCCCCGTCCCACATTGAAAGAGCGCGCCGCGAAAATCGGCGAGCAAGTGCAGGGCAGCCAAGCGTGGAACTCGATCTTCCGACCGGGTTCGATTTTCCGCAAGGGCTACACCGACAGCCCACGTAATCGTTCGTACGTCATCATGAACTCGGTGCTGTACCACCTTCACCCGGTGAAGGTGAAGCGTCACGCAGTGAAAGTCAGTTACACGCTTTGCTTGGGCGGACTCAGCTTCTTCCTATTCATTTTGCTCACGGTCACAGGCATCTTCTTGATGTTCTTCTACCGACCGACCGCAGCAAATGCTTGGCAAGACATTCAGACATTGCAGACGTCAGTGACGTTCGGACTTCTCGTTCGAAACATGCACCGATGGGCGGCTCACCTCATGGTGTTGTCTGTGTTCTTGCATATGGCACGTGTCTTCTATCACGGTGCATACAAGGCACCACGAGAGTTCAACTGGGTCATCGGTGTCGTGTTGCTGACACTCACTTTGTTGCTTTCGTTCACTGGTTACTTGTTGCCATGGGACCAGCTGGCATTGTGGGCTGTTGCGGTGGGAACCAACATGATGGGTTACACACCGGTGTTCGGATCACAAGTTCGATTCGTGTTGCTTGGTGGTGTCGAAATTGGTTCTGAAACCTTGTTGCGTTGGTACGTGCTCCACGTGTTGATGCTTCCATTCGTCATCGTGATCTTCATGGCGATTCACTTCTGGCGCGTCCGTAAAGACGGCGGCATTTCAGGACCACTGTGATCGGAGACTGATATGACTGAGATTCCCGAACACCTTCTGAAGCGCGCGCAGGCCGCGCGCGAAAAAGCTGCCGCTGATAGTGGTGCTGCCGCACCATCATCAGGCGAGGCGAGTGACCCTCGCATTCCGCAACACTTGCTTGATCGTTCGAAGGCTGCACGTTCCGGTGGTGACGCCGGTGGCGGAGTTGCAGTGGCTGAGAAGGCTGGTGCCGTCGTTACAGCTGCGCCGACAGCGGGTGGAGTTCCGGTTGGTGCTGGTCCTGGTGGTCACACCCAACGACTTCTTACAGTTGTCAAGTCGGGTTCAATCCAAGAAGCAAAAGGCGCACCAGTTGACAAGGTGCACACCTGGCCCCACTTGTTGGCAGTTGAATTCGTTGCAGCACTCGCTTGTACTGCGTTCTTGCTGGTGTTCTCGTGGGTAGTCAATGCACCGCTGTTGCAGGCCGCTGACCCCAACAAGACACCGAACCCGTCGAAGGCACCTTGGTACTTCCTCGGTCTGCAGGAACTTCTCACCATGTTCCACCCGATGATTGCGGGTGTGACATTGCCTGGTGTCGCGCTCATCTTGTTGATTCTCGCGCCGTATCTCGACCGTAATCCTTCGAACAAGCCTGAAGATCGCAAGTTCATGACCACCATGATGACGGTTCACCTCATGTTCTGGGCCGTGCTCGTCATCATTGGCTCGTTCTTCCGCGGGCCCGGATTCAACTTCACGTTCCCGTGGCGTGACGGCATCTTCTTCGAGTTGTGAGGCACTGACACACATGAGCACAGGACTACTCATCACTCTCGTCGTCATCGCGGCAGTCGTTCTTGGCGCCGTCGTGGTGTTGACCACTGCCCGCAAGACCGATGTTCGTGGCGCGGGTGCATTGTCGCGCGAGACACGTCAGCGTGATCGGGCAGCCAAGCGTGACGCACGTGATGCAACGCGTGCTGCAGAACAAGTGGTCACACAAACGACTGTACTTGCGACTGTGGCACCAGCTGAATTGGCTCCTTGGTCGCCACCCGATGAAGAGACTCTCGGTGTTACTCGCCGCATGTTCTTCAACCGCACATCTGTTGCGCTCATGTCGGCGAGCATTGGTGCATTCGGTGCAGCTGTACTCGCCTTTCTTTGGAAGGGCGCGTCTGGTGGTTTCGGTACGAAGATCACCGTGGGCAAGATCGACGATGTCATCCAATTGATCAGGTCAAACAACGGTTTCTTGTACTTGTCTGAAGCACGTGCATGGGTCACCGAGTATCCGAAAGATGCATTGGGTAAGGCCTCTGCTGTGTACGGCAATCAAGCACCGGTCATCAGCGGAATGGAATCCGGAGTCGTTGCGCTGTATCAGAAGTGTCCTCACCTCGGATGTCGCGTTCCTGAGTGCAAGAGCTCACAGTGGTTCGAGTGTCCTTGCCATGGTTCGCAGTACAACCGTGTCGGCGAAAAAAAGGGTGGGCCTGCACCGCGCGGAATGGATCGTTTTGGTGTAGCCATCAACAACGGTGTGTTGGCTATTGATACCGGCGCCGTGTTCGCCGGTCCGGCAATTGGCGTGAACACAACTGGTCAAGAAGCTGAGGGACCGCACTGCATCGGTGCCGGCGGTGGAGGCCACTGATCATGATTGCAAGTATCTACACATCGATTGCTTGGATTCTTTTCCTCACCATCGCAATTGGCTGGCTCATTTATGGCCTTGGCAACATGCGCAAAGGTCGTGCCGAAGCCGGAGCAGAAATTGAACTTGCGGCAAACCGCAAGGAGTACTACCCCGATGAAGTGCTCGAGGGGAAAAAACTCGAGCGCACACAGTTGCTCGGAATCGCATTCCTTGTCATCATCACAATCGGACTGCCGTTGTACTGGGTGCTTGAGCCAGGTCGTCAAGCAGGTGCAGAGTTCGGGTTCGAGAAGCGTTTCGCAAAGTGGGGAAGTCGCAACTTCGCTGCGACTGCAGATGGTGGAATGAACTGCGCGGGTTGTCACGGTGGCATGAATGCCACAGGTGGTGTGGCCCCTTACGCAGTGACTGACCCGAAGACTGGTGAAGTGAAAGCTGTGTCGTGGAAAGCTCCTGCATTGAACACGGTGTTGTACAAGTTCAGTGAAGAAGAAGTCCGTTTCATTCTCAATTACGGACGGCCGTTCTCTCCCATGTCCGCGTGGGGAACAATCGGCGGCGGACCACTGAATGATCAGTCAGTGCAGAACCTCATTGACTATCTTGCGACGATTCAGATTCCGCGTGAAGGTTGCAGTGACCCGAAGGAAGATGCACGCACGTGTTCTGACGGAAAACTTCCGAAAGAAAAGAACGACGAACTTCAGAAAGAAGCCGAGCGTCTCGTCTCTAACCGAACATACGGTTCGCTCGGCGAGGCCTTGTTCAACATTGATTTGTACGGCGGTTCGTATTCGTGCGCTCGTTGCCACACCAAGGGCTACTCATACGGCGATCCGCAGGTCACCGGTGGTGGAGCCTTTGGTCCGAACCTCACTGGTGGTTCGTCCATTCGTCAGTTCCCGAACAAGCAAGACATGATCGAGTTCTTGAAAGTCGGCTCGGAATACGGAAAGCGTTATGGCGAGCAGGGACAGGGAAGCGGTCGCATGCCTGGCTTCGGCGCCATCTACACCGATGAGCAGTTGAAGGCCATTGTTGAATATGTGCGGGGGCTGTAAATGATCGCGTCGATGCTCGCGGTCGCTTGGCAACCAGAGATTCGCGGAATCCTTGTTGTTCTCATCATGGTGGTCGTTCTCATCGGTGGCACGTACCTCATTGTCGGCACCAACATCGGTGCGCGTCTGGGGTTCTTGGTTGCGATGGCCGGTTTCTTTGGCTGGATGATGTCGATGGCACTTATTTGGTGGGTCTACGGCATTGGTTTAAAGGGCAATGAGCCATCGTGGAAACCTTCAGAGCCAATCGCCATCGTGCGAGATCCGGCGAATCTCCACTCTGCTGAAGTCATTGAGTCGTCAGTAAAGACAGAAGGGTTGTCGACCGCCGAAGCCGCCGCTGCCGCGTCGGAGCAGATGGTTGCCGAGGGGTGGGTGAAGCTCGATGACGCTGATCCTCGACGTGGACAAGCAGCCGCCTCGTCAGACGACCTGTTGCAAAACAAGGCTGAAGAATTCAAGGCAGGCGAGTACCTCACGGTCGCGGTGTATGACCGAGGTGGCGAACGCTGGCCAAAGATCAATGAGTCCCTCGACTTCTTGGCGTTCTTCCATAAGCCGCGTTACGCCGTGGTTGAAGTTGCACCTGTCATCCAGCAGCGTGCCGAACCGGGTCGGGCACCTGCACGTCCGGTTGTCGACGAAGCACAGTCGCACAGATATGTGGTGATGTTGCGTGACCTTGGAAACAAGCGTCAGCCCGCGATGTTCATCACCTTGGGCTCAGGAATTATCTTCCTGCTCTTGTGTTGGGTGTTGCATCGCCGAGAGGCGTACGTGATGGCCAACCGCTCTGCCGCGACCCCAGTCAGGGCGTAACGAGTGGGCCAGTACCTCCCCATTGTGGTGTTGACGATTCTCGTCATTCTCTTCGGAGTGTTGAGTTTCGTCGCCTCAGGTTTGCTTGCACCAAGGCGCCCGAACACCGCCAAGGAGGCTCCGTACGAATGTGGCATTGTGCCGAGCAAGGAACCACCCGAACGCTTTCCGGTGAGTTTTTATGTCATCGCGATGTTGTTCATCATGTTCGACATCGAAATCATCTTCATCTACCCATACGCCGTCGATCATGAATTCCTCGGAACATATGGGCTGATCGAAATGCTTGCTTTCAGTGCAGTGTTCTTTGTCGCTTTTGTGTACGTCGTTGCGCGCGGTGCACTCGACTGGGGTCCGTTGCAGCGTTACAAGCCGCTCCATGACATCGCGAGCGCACAAGTTCCGAGCACGCCGAATCCGCGTACCACCATTCGTCGAGTCGGTCACGAGGGTCGTCGTTCAGAAGAAGTGACGGCAGCCTGATGGGAGTTGTTCAGAACGTTCTTGATGATGGCGTCGCCGGCCTTCAGCACAACTTCGTGACAGCTCGTCTCGAAGACTTGGTGAAGTGGTCACGTTCACGTTCAAGTTGGGGTGTCACATTTGGTCTTGCTTGCTGTGCCATCGAGATGATGGGTACCGGAGCACCGCATTATGACCTTGCACGCTTCGGTATGGAAGTGTTCCGCGCCTCTCCACGTCAGGCAGACATCATGATCGTGGCTGGTCGAGTGAGCCAGAAAATGGCACCGGTGTTGCGACAGGTGTACGACCAAATGATGGAACCCAAGTGGGTCATCTCAATGGGCGTGTGTGCATCAAGTGGCGGAATGTTCAACAACTACGCCATCGTTCAAGGCGTCGATCAGATTGTGCCGGTCGATGTGTATGCGCCTGGTTGCCCACCAACGCCTGAGACTCTTATCCATGCCATCGAGACGTTGCACCAACTCATCGAAGATGGCGAACTCATGCGTCGCCGTGAAGCAAATGCTGGTGGTGCTGGTGTGCATCTTGAACTGCCGACCGAGGCTGCAGCCTCTGTGTCAGTTGCACTGGGGACCAAGTAACCATGTCTGAATCGGTTGCTCAAGGGCACGAGACTGCAGAAACATTGCATGGTTTCCCTGTGGTGAACTCACTTGGTCAAAAGGTGCTGCTTGTCGACCGTGCATCGTATGTGCAGGTGTTGAAGAAGCTTGCTGACGATTCATTCGACATGTGTGTCGACCTCACCGCCGTCGACTATTTACTCATGCCTAACCGGACAGTTGCGGCGGGTATCACGCCAGAGCGATACGAATTGGTCGTGAACTTGTTGTCCATGACTCGTCGTGAGCGCCTTCGAGTGCGAGTGCAGGTGCCAGAGTCCGACGCCACGATGCCGTCATTGTTCGATCTTCATCCGGGCACGGAAGCCATGGAGCGAGAGGTGTTCGACATGTTCGGCATCACCTTCGAAGGTCATCCCGACATGACTCGCATTCTCATGCCTGAAGATTGGGACGGACATCCGCTCCGCAAGGACTACGAAGTCGGTCGCATACCGGTTCAGTTCAAAGGTGCGCCAGCATGACCGTGCTCGACGATCCGTCATTTGCTTCTGCAGGTACCGACGAGGGTGGCCAGGAACTTCGCTCCCGCAGTGAGTTGACTGCAAAAGAGTTGTTGCGCGAAGCCGGCGCGGTGTTGCGCATGAGCGAATCTGAAGCCGCTGCTCTCGCTGATGTTCAGCAAGACATAGGTGAAGATCAGTCCATGATCATCAACATGGGGCCTCAACATCCGAGCACGCACGGCGTGTTGCGCCTCATGCTCGAGCTTCAGGGTGAGACCGTGCTCAGGTGCAAGCCAATCATCGGCTACTTGCACACCGGCATGGAAAAGACCGCAGAACAACTGACGTTCATGCAGGGCGGCACCAATGTCACGCGCATGGACTACTTGTCGCCATTGAACAACGAGCTCGTGTTCTCCTTGGCAGTTGAAAAGTTGCTCGGCATTGATGGCGACATACCGGAACGTGCCGTGTGGATGCGCATGTTGTTGTCCGAGCTGAATCGCATGAGCAGTCACATTTTGTTCCTTGCCACGAACGGCATGGACATCGGTGCAATCTCGATGATGTTGTACGGATGGCGCGAGCGGGAGGAAGTGTTGCGCTTCTTCCAGAAGGTCACCGGCCTTCGCATGAACCACAACTTCATTCGCCCCGGTGGTCTTGCAGCCGATCTCCCGCCAGGTTGGAGAGACGATGTTCTCGACATTCTCGAGATACTTCCTGCACGTCTCGATGAATACGACACACTCATGACGGGTCAACCCATCTGGCGCGAGCGTTTGCAAGGTGTTGGTGTCATCACTGCACGTGAAGCGGTGGCACTTGGTGCAACCGGACCGATTCTTCGTTCCACTGGTGTGCCGTGGGATCTTCGCCGCGACATTCCGTACCTGCGCTACGACGAGCTTGAGTTCGACGTGGTCGTGGGTTCGTATGGTGATGCGTACGACCGCTACGCGATTCGCCTCAACGAAGTTCGTGAGTCGATGCGCATCGTCTATCAAATTCTCGACAAGATGCCAAAGGGCGACTATCGCATCCAAGACAAGAAGGTCACGCCACCACCGCGTGCGCGTATCGATGAGTCGATGGAAGCACTTATCCATCACTTCAAGATCTTCACCGAGGGTTTCAAGGTGCCCGAGGGCGAGGTTTACGTGGCAATCGAAAGCCCGCGCGGCGAGATTGGTTGTTACATCGCGAGCGACGGATCATCGAAGCCTTATCGCATGCACATGCGTGCGCCATCGTTCGTAAACATCCAGTCAATGCCCCACATGATGCGCGGCAGTCTGGTGGCTGATGCAGTTGCAGTCATTTCGTCTGTCGACCCAGTGCTGGGGGAGGTCGACCGATGAGCCGTTTGAACGACGCCAACGTCGCTCTCGCCAAAGAAATCATTGCGCGCTACCCGCGTCCAAAGTCAGCCCTCATTCCGTTACTTCATCTGTCGCAAGAGCAGAACGGCTACATCACCAATGATGCGATGGCCCATCTTGCAGAGCTCGTCGGAGTCACTTCTGCAGAGGTGTACGGAACAGCCTCGTTCTACGAGATGTTCAAGTTCGAGCCCGTCGGCAAGTACGTCATCAATATCTGCGGCACATTGAGTTGTGCGCTCATGGGTTCAGAAGAGCTGTTGCATCGTGCCGAACACAAGCTTGGTGTCAAAGCAGGCGGCACGACACCAGATGGTCTCATCACGCTCGAGCACGCGGAATGTCAGGCGGCGTGCACTGAAGCCCCCTGTCTTCAGGTGAATTACCGTTATCGCTTCCGTGTGACTCCAGCTGACGTCGATTCACTCATTCACGATCTGCGGGCCGGAAAATTGTCTGATGAAATCCCCGCGCACGGAACATTGGCAAAAGTTCGCCAGCACATTCCTGCCGATCGCGGAGTAGGTGCCGTCGCACCAGAAGCTGCCACCACAGCACCCGCGTGGTTCGACGGAAAGGCAGCGCTGTGACCGGAACATATGCACACGCCGCCGGCTTCTATTCAGGAGACCGTCCGCGCATCGTGACCTCGCGTTTCGAACATGCAGATTCGTATTCACTCGAGAGGTATCTCGCCACCGGTGGCTACCAAGGTTTGCGCAAGGCGCTCGCTCGCCCGGCAACCGACGTGCATGATGAAGTGAAGAAAGCAACCGTGCTTGGTCGCGGTGGCGCCGGATTTCCCGCTGGTACCAAATGGGGACTCACGCCAGAGGGTGTGTTCCCGCGGTATCTCGTGGTGAACGGAGACGAGAGCGAGCCCGGTACCTACAAAGACCGCCTTCTCATGGAGCGTGACCCGCACCAGTTGATTGAAGGTTGCGTCATCGCCTGTTACGCGGCTGGCCTCTCGCAGTGCTTCCTCTATATACGAGGTGAAATGGCCCATGCCCAAGAGCGGGTCGCAGCCGCTCTGAACGAGGCATACGCAGCGGGCTATGTCGGCAAGAACATTCTCGGGTCCAAGTTCTCAGTTGATGTGGTGTTGCACTGGGGAGCTGGTGCATACGTGGTGGGCGAAGAAACTGCACTCATCGAAAGTCTCGAAGGCAACCGCGGCATGCCCCGCCTGAAGCCTCCGTTCTTTCCTGCGGCCATCGGCCTCTATGGCAAGCCGACAATCGTGAACAATGTCGAGACATTGTCGAACCTTCCGTGGATTCTCACGAACGGCGCCGAGGCGTACACGGCAATCGGTACCGCCACTTCGCCCGGCACACGTATGGTTGCGGTGTCCGGACACGTGAAGCGTCCAGGTGTCTACGAAATCATCAACGGAACAACCACATTCCGTGACCTCATTTATGGCGATGACTTTTGTCAGGGCATTCGCAACGGCAATGAACTGAAAGCGTTTGTTCCAGGTGGAGGATCTGCACCTTGGTTCACACCCGATCAGTTGGACATTCCGTTCGAGGGACCACAAGCTGGCGCGGCTGGTTCGATGCTCGGATCGGGCGCGATCATGGTGATGGATCACACCACCGACATTCCTGCTGCGGCGCTCACACTGACGCGCTTCTACGCACATGAGTCGTGTGGCAAGTGCACGCCATGTCGTGAAGGTGGAACATGGCTGGAGCGCATCTTGCGCCGCGTGGTCGACGGCAAGGGCACCGACGCCGACTTGCAACAACTCATCGAAGTAGGCACGTCGATTTGTCCGGGTGATTTCCCGCATGCCTCGAGCACTCGTCTTGGCCTTGCAGCCGTGCCGTTCCCGTACAAGATGACGACAATTTGTTTCGTGGGCCCGAGCGCATACACGCCGGTCCATTCCGCATTGACATTGTTCCCAGAGGAATTCGAAGCACGTGTCACGAAGCGCACACACATACCCGTCACTGCAGTGGGGGTGGGTGAATGAGCACGACGGAATCTCACGATGAAGCAACAGCTGTCGACCCGAATGCGGTGAACATCACCATCAACGGTCGTTCAGTGAGCGCAGTCAAGGGCGAGATGATCATCGCTGCAGCAGATCGCACAGCCGATTTCATCCCGCGTTTTTGCTACCACCCACGCATGAAGCCTGTGGGCATGTGCCGCCAGTGTCTTGTCGAGGTTGAAGGGCCGCGCGGACCGATGATGGTCGTGTCGTGCATGACGCCTGTGGCTGATGGTCAAGTGGTGCGCACCGATACTGACCAGGTGAAGCAAGCCCAAGAGGGTGTGCTTGAGTTGTTGTTGGCGAACCACCCACTTGATTGTCCAGTGTGTGACAAAGGTGGCGAATGCCCACTTCAAGACCAAGCCTTCAGTCATGGTCCCGGTGAGAGCCGTTACGTCGAAGAAAAGCGGCACTACGAAAAGCCCATTCCAATCAGTGACTTGGTGTTTCTTGATCGGGAGCGCTGCATCTTGTGTGATCGGTGCACACGCTTTGCCAACGAAGTTGCCGGTGATCCGTTGATCAGCTTCACTCATCGCGGCAACAACACACAAGTGCTCACTTTCCCTGATGAGCCCTTTGCTTCGTACTTCTCAGGCAACACCGTGCAAATTTGCCCTGTCGGCGCACTCACCGCTCAGCCGTATCGCTTCAAGGCTCGCCCGTGGGACTTGGAAGAACGCGAGAGCACATGCACCACGTGCTCAGTTGGTTGCCGCATCGCTGTGCAGTCGAGTCGTGATGAGCTCGTTCGGTACCAAGGTGTCGACAGTGACCCGGTGAACTGGGGCTGGCTCTGTGACCGCGGTCGTTTCAACTTCCAGTCCGTGTCATCTGATGATCGAGTCACGACTCCTCACGTTCGTGATGGCCAGACACTTGTCGAAACCACTTGGGTCGACGCATTGTCACGTGCGGCTCAACTCATCTCGTCTGCGAGTGGGAAAGTGGCATTGCTCGGCGGGGCTCGTGGCACGAATGAAGATGCATGGGCATGGGCCCAACTTGCGGACCTAGCGAAGTTCAAAATGCGTGATGCACAGATGGGAGATGGTCTGCCCGCTCGAGTGTTCTCATATCCGCAGGCCACCATCGACGCAGCCTGTTCGGCACCGACCATCATTTTGTTGGCACCTGATCTCAAGGAAGAGCTGCCGGTTCTCTACTTGCGTGTCCGCGATGCGGTCGAAAAGGGTCGTAGCCGCATCGTCGAAATCACTTCGCACGATTCAGGTCTCACGAAGTACGCATGGAAGAGCGTGCATCATGAACCCGGTCATCAACTCGACGCAGTACGAGCAACTCTCGCGGACACTGACATCGCAGCACAACTAGCAAAGGGACCAGTTGTGGTCATCGCTGGTCGCTCGAGTTTGGCGGAGAGCGAAGCAAACATCATGGCCGCACTCGACACGATTGTCGGTTCTGTGGCTCACGTCAGCGTGTTGCCGGCGTTGCGTCGCGGAAACGTACGTGGTGCGCTCAGCGTCGGCCTGGCTCCGACAGACGGTAACGACGCAACACACATTCTGAAGTCAGCAGTCACTGGTGACATCGAGTGTCTCGTGCTTCTTGGAAGTGATCCGTTGTCAGATCATCCTGATGCCGACTTGGTGCGCCGAGCATTCGCATCGGTACGAAACATCATTGCCGTCGACATGTTCATGAATCAGTCGGTTCAGAGCGCCAGTGTCGTGTTGCCGGCCGCAGCTTTCGGTGAGAAGAACGGAACGACGACAAATCTTGAAGGTCGAGTGACAAACGTTGCACAGAAAGTCACTCCTCGCGGAACGTCTCGACCGGACTGGATGATTGCCATCGAACTTGCTCATGCACTGGGTCGCGACATTCCATTGACACGTGTGGAGGAAGTCCAAGCCCACATGATGACCAGCATTCCGCAGATGCAAACCGAAAACGTCGCAGTTGCACTTCGTCGAAACGGAATCGTTGTGCCGACAGTTGCAAGTGCGGCGTCATCAGCGGCAGTGACACCAGTAGGCACCCGTAACTCGTACGAGTTCCGCTTGGTGTCTGGTCGAAAGTTGTACGACAAGGCCACCGGAACGACTGCCAGTCGGTCGCTCGTGAACTTGGCAGATTCTGCAGCGGTGTATGTGCACCCGCAAGATCTTGAACGCATCGGAAAGTCCGACGGCGCATCGGTTCGCGTTAGTTCGAGCTCTGGAGCAATTGCCCTGCCAGTACATGCGTCGTCCGCCGTCGTGCGCGGCACCGCCTTCGTGCCCTTCAACCTTGCCGGGGCCGATGTACGCGAGCTCATTCGCCATGACCAAGCAGTCACCGATGTGCGAATCGAGGGCATCTGATGGTGTCGATTCTCGGTATCGACCCGTTGCTTGTCGGTGATGTTCTGTGGACGCCATTACTCATCGTGCTGCTCAAAGTGCTCGTCATCTTTGTTGTTGGTCTGCTGGCCACGATGTTGAACGTGTGGTTTTTGCGCAAGGTGATTGCTGGCATGCAGAACCGCGTTGGCCCAAACAAGACCGGTCCGTTCGGATTGCTTCAAACGTTGGCAGACGGAATCAAGTTGTTCTTCAAAGAGGACCTCATTCCAGAGAGAGCCGACAATTTTGTGTTTCGTCTGGCGCCATATCTCACTTTTGTTCCTGCATTTCTTGCCTTTGCCATCGTTCCCTTGGGCGGAGATTTCACCGGCGGCAATGACGGCACGGTCACCTGGTTTGGTGAAGTGACTCGTGTGCAGTTGGCAGACCCGCCAGTTGGTGTGTTGTTCGCAGTTGCAATCTCGTCGATCGCCGTTTACGGAATCATGCTTGCCGGATGGGCAAGTGGTTCGAAGTATCCGTTGCTCGGCTCAGTGCGTGCGTCGGCACAGATGGTGAGCTACGAAGCAGCACTCGGAATGAGCCTCGCCACAGTTGTGTTGGTGGCAGGAACGTTGTCGACGAGCGGAATCGTGGCCAACCAAACAACAATCGGAACGTGGCACCTCGTCACCACTGGCATTATCCCGTTCGTCATCTTCCTTATTGCGTCGACAGCCGAGATGAACTTGCCTCCATTTGACTTGGTTGAAGCAGAGCAAGAGCTTGTGGGCGGGTACAACACTGAGTATTCATCCATCCGATTCGGTTTGTTCTTCCTTGGCGAATTCATGAACCCCATCACCATGTCGCTCTTGCTCTCGACCTTGTTCTTTGGTGGCCCGAACCCCATCGCGTTTGGTGACACGGTCATCAACATTCCCCTCATTCCTGGTGCGCTCGAAGGAACAGTGTGGGTGATGCTGAAGATGTTTGCTTTCCTGTATCTCTTCGTGTGGTTCCGTGCAACGTTCCCGCGCCTTCGTTACGACCAGCTCATGGATCTTGGTTGGAAGGTGCTCATTCCAGCTTCGCTCGGATGGTTCATGCTGCTCGCAGCTCAGCGTGTCGGTGACGTCGCTGGTTGGGATCCGGTCATCACCACAGTGGTTGCTGCGATTGTCCTGCTCGTGTCGTACTCCCTGTTGCAGCTTGCCCTGCGCACAAGTCGTCTTGAGCGCGAACGCGAAGGAGCGATGTTCTAATGGGCTACCTCGGAGGTCTCCTGGTCACGGTGCGTCAGCACGGCCGCCGCAACCGCGTCACTACCGAATACTCCGGTGGTCGTGTGTGGCGCAAGAAGCGTAACGACAAGAAAGATCAGAAGATCGAGAAGCCTGAGCGCTTGCACGGTCGTCACGTTCTGAATCGGTACGAAGATGGCATGGAGAAGTGCATCGGCTGCGAGTTGTGCGCCGGTGTGTGTCCGGCGAGGTGTATCTACGTTCGGGGTAAGGACAATGACCCGATGAATCCGACCTCGCCTGGCGAGCGTTTCGGATTCGTGTACGAGATCAACTATCTCCGCTGCATTCACTGTGACTTGTGCGTCGAGGCATGTCCGACCGAGGCGATCACCGAGACCAAGTTGTTTGAGTTCTCTTTCACAAACCGCCGTGACGCGATCTACACAAAGAGCGAACTGCTGGTGGGTGAAGACGGCATGCCGCAACACATGCCATGGGAAGACTGGCGTGAGGGTGAAGACCTCAACACCAGCGGTTGGATGCGCGCAACGGCACCCTCAGGTGATGTCGATTTTCGAGGCATCGTGTCGTGGAGTGGTGAGTTGGGTTATGGCACACGCGCGCCTGAGCCTGGTCAGGACGGCGAGTAGTCCTTGGAGCTTTTCGTCTTCATTTGCGCTGCCGTCATGGTGTTGCTTGGTGCACTCGGTGTAATTCTGCGCAGTCACCCCGTGCATGCTGCACTCAGTTTGGTGTTAACACTCTTTGGTGTGGCTGTGCTGTTTGTCGCCCAAGATGCTCACTTCCTGGCAGCAGTGCAAGTCATCGTGTATGCCGGCGCAATTGTTGTGTTGTTCCTCTTCGTCATCATGCTTCTCGGAGTCGACAAAGCCGAAGACATCAAGACCGAACCATTGACTGCCCAGCGACCACTTGCACTTGTGCTTGGCGTCGGGGTGTTTGCGGTGTTGGCTACGGCAATCATCACGTCGACTGATTCGGTCGTGCGCCGAGGCGACGGATTAAGCCCCACTGAAGTGGCTGACCCCGATGCGAACATTCGCCAAATTGCTCGGTCGATCTTTGGCGACTACGTGTTCGCCTTCGAAGTGGTGTCAATTCTTCTGCTGGTGGCAGTGGTTGGCACTGTGTTGCTAACTCGTCGTCAGCGTCGCGTTGAGGTGGTGTCGAAGTGATCGCGGCAGCCGAACCCACCACCACGTGGTACTTGCTGTTGTCAGCATTGTTGTTTGTCATCGGCATGGTGGGTGTCATGATCAGGCGCAACCCGCTTGTCATGTTCATGTGTATCGAATTGATGTTGAATGCCGTGAACCTGTCTTTCGTGTCGCTCGCGCCGCGAGTGGCGAACATCGATGGTCAGACTGCGGTGTTTTTCGTGATGGTCGTTGCTGCGGCAGAAGTCGTCGTCGGCCTCGGAATCATCGTGTCGATCATGCGTGGTCGAACCCATGCCACTGTTGATGACGTGGCGGAGTTGAAGGGCTGATCCATGGTCGAACTTGCCTGGCTCATTCCTGCCCTGCCGCTTGTCGGTTTCGTCACAATTCTGTTGTTCGGTCGCCGTCTCGGTGACCCAAAGGCAGGTCTGTTTGCAGCGCTCATGCCTGCCGCGGCTTTTGTGGTCACTGTTCTCGTGTACTTCGACGTGTTGTCTCGAGAAGCAGAAGAGCGACATCATGTCATCAAGTTGTTCTCCTGGGTGCCAGTTGGGTCTTTGCACATCGACATGGCATTTCTCATCGATCCGTTATCAGTGACGATGGCGCTTTTCATCACCGGCATTGGTTCGCTCATTCACTTCTACGCCGTTGGCTACATGCACGGCGACCCGAAATTCTCGAAGTTCTTCTTGTATCTCAACCTCTTCGTCTTCTCGATGTTGATGTTGGTGTTGGGCGAGAACTTGCTGGTCACTTTCCTCGGGTGGGAAGGCGTGGGTGCGTGTTCGTACTTCCTCATTTCGTTCTGGCACACGCGTGACTCTGCCGCGACCGCTGGCAAGAAAGCCTTTGTCACGAACCGTGTCGGTGACTGGGGAGTCATGATCGCCATGTTCTTGGCTTTCACAACTGTCGGCACGGTGTCATACAGCGGCATCAATGAGGCCGCGGAAATGGGACATTTGGCTCCTGTCACAGCCACTGCGATCGCCATGATGTTGTTCATCGGAGCATGTGGAAAGAGTGCTCAGTTGCCCTTGTACTTGTGGTTGCCCGATGCCATGGAAGGGCCGACGCCGGTATCTGCACTCATTCACGCCGCCACGATGGTGACGTCTGGCGTGTTCCTCATGACTCGTGTGAATCCAGTGTTGGCTGTGTCGTATGACTGGGCGCCAACCACAATTGCGACCATTGGTGCAATCACCGCTTTGTTCGCCGCCACTATCGCAGTGGCGCAGAACGACATCAAGAAGGTTCTTGCGTACTCCACTGTTTCGCAGCTCGGCTTCATGTTTCTCGCAGTCGGCTCCGGTGCATACGTGGCGGCAATCTTCCACATGGTGACGCACGCTTTCTTCAAGGCCCTCCTGTTCCTCGGCTCAGGTTCAGTCATCCATGGCATGCATCATGAACAGGACATGCGTCGCATGGGTGCCTTGCGAAAGGTCATGCCAGTCACCGCGTTTACATTCATCATCGGCTGGCTCGCAATCGCCGGAGTGCCACCGTTCGCTGGTTTCTGGTCGAAGGATGAAATTCTTCTCTACGCATTTGCCAACAATCGGGCCTTGTATGTCATCGGTGTGATCACAGCTTTGCTCACCGCGTACTACATGACCCGCCAGGTGATCATGGTGTTTTACGGCGAAGCTCGTTGGAACGATCACAGCGACGACCACGGTGCACACGGCGACTTCAAGCCACACGAGAGCCTGAAGATCATGCTGTTTCCACTCGTCGTTCTCGCCGTTTTGTCGGCTGTGGGTGGTGCGATGCAACTGCCGTTCTCGAAGTCCACGCATTTTCTTGAGCATTGGCTCGAGCCCGTTATTGAATTCGGTGAGGCTGACATCAAGAAGTCCTGGGCATACGACAACAAGTGGTTGTTGCTCGGCCTGGCAGTGGTCATCGCATGTGCTGGAATCGCGGCATCGATCGCGGTGTATGCAAAGAAGAAGGCAAAGGCAATCGAGCCAGCAATCCTTGCCGATGCATGGAGATACGACGCCGCGGTGTCATCACTCGTTGGTGGTCCAGGCAAGGCAGCGTTCAACGCACTCGCATTGTTCGACGCCAAGGTCGTTGATGGTGCGGTCAATGGCGCAGGAATCGTGACCCGTTCAACCAGCGGTGTGGTGAGAAAAGTTCAGACAGGATTTGTCCGCTCGTACGCCGTGATCTTGTCGGTCGGCGTGCTTCTCGTGCTTGCGTGGTTCTTGTTCAGGGGGGTGTGGGCATGATCGCCGAATCTGGTGCCGTCGTGTCGTTCCCGGCACTTTCGCTTCTCATCATCTTGCCGATCATTGGTTCTGTGTTGGTCGCGTTGTTGTCCGAGAAGCGGGCCGAGTATGTCAAGCTCGCCGCGCTTCTCACGAGTGTTGCAACTGGAGCAATCAGTTTGTGGGTGCTCGGAGCATTCGACGCGCACAAAGGTGGATTCCAGTTCGTGTCACGTCATCCGTGGATCGAGCCGTGGGGTATTTCCTGGCACCTTGGTATCGATGGCATTTCGCTATTTCTTGTGGTGTTGACCGGTGTCTTGTTCCCGCTGGTGATTGCCGGCGTCGACCCACACCATGACGAGAAGCGCTACTTGGCCTGGCTGCTGCTGCTCGAAGCCGGCGTCATGGGAAGTTTCCTCAGTCTCGACCTTGTGCTCTTCTTCTTGTTCTTTGAAATTGTTCTGGTGCCGATGTATTTCCTCATTGGCGGTTGGGGATACGACAACCGTATCTATGCCGCAACGAAATTCTTCTTGTACACGATGTTTGGCTCGGCATTCATGCTTGTTGGCATCGTGGCAACTGCATTGCTTGCCCGTCAAGACCTCGGATACGTCACATTTGACCTGGTGACTCTTGCTGAAAAATCATCATTTGCCACCGACACCGCACGTTGGTTGTTCATGTCGTTCGCCATTGCATTTGCGGTGAAGGTGCCGGTGTTTCCGTTGCACACGTGGTTGCCCGATGCGCACACTCAGGCTCCGACAGGCGGCTCGGTCATCCTCGCTGGCGTGCTCTTGAAGATGGGTACGTACGGCTTCCTGCGTTTCGGCTTGTATTTGTTCCCAGAGGCAGCAGTGTGGGCGCGACCACTCTTTCTCACTCTCGCAACAATTGGCATCATCTATGGCGCCATCGCAGCAACGATGCAGACAGACCTCAAACGACTTGTCGCATATTCATCGGTCGCGCACTTGGGTTTCATCGTGCTCGGTACGTTCGCATTCACCGACCAAGCCATCACGGGCAGTGTCATGCAGATGGTGAATCACGGTGTGTCTACTGGTGCGTTGTTCTTGCTGGTCGGCATGATCTATGAGCGTCGTCACACGAGAGCAATCGCGGAGTTGAAGGGACTGCAACAGGTCGCTCCGATCTTTGCCGCAGCCTTCATGGTGGTGATGTTGTCGTCCATCGGTGTGCCCGGTTTGAACGGATTCGTCGGAGAGTTCCTCGTGCTCATCGGTTCATTCAGTACCGCCCGTTGGTGGGTGGTCATCGCTGCAACAGGCGTGATTCTCGCGGCTCTTTATCTGCTGTGGGCGTATCAACGTGTGTTCCACGGCGAGCCCGACGAAGCAAACTCATCATTTGCTGAACTGAGGCCGCGTGAAGGTGCGTTGCTTGCAGTGTTCATCGCTGCAATCGTTTTCACTGGCCTCTACCCGAAGCCCATGCTTGAGCGCATCGAACCAAGTGTGAAGAAGCTCATCGAGCACGTTGAAGAACACAGTGATTTTGTGCAGCCGGACATCAAACATTCAGAGGGAGAGGGCTGATGCTCGCTGAGACGCTCACTGGCCCTGAAATTCCTTGGCTTGACCTCGGTTGGGCATTGACCCTGCTGGCGGGCACGTCGATCTTGTTGATTGTCGGCGCCATTGTTCCGCGCTGGCGACACGGACTGTACGCGACCTTCACCGTACTCACGACAGTGGTGTCTTTTGTGTTCTTGGTTGTTCTCTGGGGTCGCGTTACCGACGATGGAATGGCTTCTGCAATCTCAAAGTCGATTGTCTTCGATCACTTCGCGGTGTTGTCGCTTGTCGCTGTATTGGTGTCGGTGTTTCTCACTGCTTTGGTGACTGATGGATTCCTCCGCCGTGAGGAATACGACGGTCCGGAAATGTATGCGTTGTATCTGACGGCGGCACTCGGGGCTTCGGTCATGATTGTCGCCAACGACCTCATCGTTCTGTTCCTCGGCCTTGAGACGCTCAGCTTGTCGCTGTATCTGTTGGCGGCAAGTCATCGACGCAAGACCGAGAGTCAAGAAGCGGGTCTCAAGTACTTCGTGCTCGGTGGTTTCGCGTCGGCGTTCTTCCTCTATGGAATCGCGCTCATCTATGGCGTAAGTGGTACGACCAATCTTCTGGAAATCAACGGCACACTTCGCGGATCCATCGATGTCAATACGAACGATGCGCTTCTACTGATCGGAATCGGACTGCTAATTGTCGGATTTGCATTCAAGGTGTCAGCAGTTCCATTCCAGGTGTGGACGCCAGATGTGTATCAAGGAGCACCATCACCAGTGACGGGGTTCATGGCATCAGCCGGAAAAGTTGCTGCTTTCGCCGCGCTCGTGCGCGTGCTCATCGTGGCTCTTCCGTCTCGTATCGACGATTGGCAACCAGTCATCTGGGTACTCGCCGTTCTCACTCTCGTCGGTGGTTCGGTGATGGCCGTGGTGCAAACGAATGTGAAACGCATGTTGGCTTTCTCATCAATAAGTCATGCAGGTTTCATCCTTGTCGGCGTTGAAGCGTCGGCGCACGCAAATCGCACGGATGCCGTGTCTTCTGTCGTTGTGTACTTGTTCCTTTATTCGGTTCTTGTCATCGGCTCGTTTGCCGTGGTCACGGCAGTGTCCGGTCGCGGCGATGGGGCGACATCTCTGGACGATCTGCGTGGCTTGGCGCGTCGTCGCCCCGTTCTTGCACTTGCGCTCACAGTGTTTCTCATTGCTCAGGCAGGCGTACCGGCGACAAGTGGCTTCATTGCCAAGTTCGGTGTCATCACTGCGTCGGTTGATGCTGAGAGTTATGCCTTGGCGATCATTGCCATGCTCGCGGCTGTTATTGCTGCGTACTTGTACTTGCGCATCATGGTGAGCGCATGGCTCTCTGAAAGTAGCGACGAGAGTGCCGTGGAAATTCCGAGAGGTCTCGGGCTTGCCGTTGCATTGTGTGTGGTGTTCACCATCGCAGTTGGTGTGTACCCAGGCTGGCTACTCACCTTGGCCGACAAAGCCACAACATTGCTCGGCGCATAACAAATATGCGCGCATGACGCGCCCCTCACCGACGAGAAGCGCGTCGTACTAATTCATTGAACAGATTCTGTTGCGTCGCGTCATTGGATGCAGTCTGCTCGGGGTGCCACTGCACACCAACTATCCAGGTTGCCGTGGTGTGTTCGACGGCTTCTATGACGCCATCACTGGCACGCGCCACCACTCGAAGTGCTTCACCAGGTGTGAGTACTGCTTGATGGTGCCAACACAATCCATTGCTGTCGGTGCTCCCCATGGCGTGTGCAACACGGCTATTGGAATCAACTGACGCTGCACGGATGACGCCACGATGCTGCTCATGATTCTCAATGTGCTGCACAAGTGTCCCACCTAGTGCGACATTCAACACTTGGTGTCCGCGACAGATTGCGAGCAATGGCCTGTCGACGAATACGCACGCTTTGACCATCTCGATCTCAAAGTCATCATTCAGGTCATCGACGTTGTACACGGTGGGATGCGGTTTTTCGCCGTAACGAGCGGGGTTGACGTCGCCACCTCCGGCGATGAGAACGCCGTCGACGCGAGACAAGAGATCGACAACTTGGCGTGAGTCACGCGTTGGTGGAACAAGTATCGGTTGTCCTCCAGCCCGCTCCACCGCATCGATGTAGTGGCGTCCACCAGCTGCGACCGGACTTGAGAATGTGTCTGCAGAGTCAGCGAACCGGGCGAGATGGGCGATGATCGGTCGCGACATCGTCAATGCCCGACGACTTTTTGTACCTCGTAGCCAGCTTCACGGGCCGCAGAAAGTACTGCCTCTTCGTGTTCTTTCCCTCGAATTTCGAGCACAGCCTGCACCCCTGTTTCACGTACATGCAGATCGACTCCCTCACGCACGTGTTCGACTTCAATGAGGTTCGCGCCGGCCTGTGCGAACAGTGTGAGCAAACGGGCCAATCCACCAGGGCGGTCTGAGATTCGGGCAAACACAATCAGACGGCGGCCAACGTGAGTTTCATGGCGTCTGATGAGATTGGGAACAACACCCAAGTCGACATTGCCGCCGGACAGCACAACACAAGTGGTGCCCTTTGCTGCAGGTACGACGGCGCGGGTGAGAAGTGCTGACACGCCGACGGCACCGCCACCTTCCACATAGAACTTCCCACGGTCCATCAGCAACACCATTGCATCGGCCACTGTGTCTTCAGCAACGACAACCACTTCGTCAACAAACTCTTCGATGAGCGGAGCAGTGACTACACCTGGTCTTTTCACTGCGATTCCATCAGCAAGCGTGACGATGGGACCATCAGCTGGTGGACGACCTGCATATGGTGCACATGCGGCAACTTGCACGCCGATGACGCGTACGTGTGGTCGTTGTGACTTCACGGCGATTGCGGTTCCTGCGGTCAAACCACCTCCACCCAACGGAATAATCACGGTGTGAAGGTCGGCGATGTCTTCGAGTAACTCGAGTCCAAGAGTGCCCTGACCCGCGACCACGACCGGATCATCAAAGGGGTGGCAGAAGTGCATGCCTGTCGAAGCTGCGTGTTCTTTGGCACGTGACACCGCATCGTCGAGGGTGTCACCACCTTCGACAACGGTTGCACCGTAGGTACGACATTGTTCGATCTTTGAGAGACTCGCACCAGCCGGCACGAAAATCTGACAGGGCACCCCGTGATGTCGTGCAGCAAAGGCGATTGCCTGTGCGTGGTTACCAGCACTACCCGCCGTGACCCCGGCGCCAACTGCTGATCCCAATGAGTGCAACTTGTTGAGTGCGCCGCGTACCTTGAACGAACCGGTGCGCTGCAAGTTCTCGGCCTTCAAAATGACATTGCCACCGCACATGTCGGAGAGTGCATATGACTCTGTGATGGGGGTGTGTTTGACAATGCCCCGACCCACCGCACGAGCGGCAACGATGTCTTCAGTACTGATGGCGTGCTTGCCCATTCATCGCCTACGGTACTTGTCGATGCGGGCTCTCATGATCGCAAATGCAACTGATGCTGATGCCGGATTCGTGGGTCATGCGCTGCGCGAACGAGGTTTTGCCTTCACCGAGCTCATCCGTGAACAGCACGACACATGGAACCAAACGCTCGCGAGCGCTCTTGACGGCATAGATATGGTGCTGTCGCTTGGCTCGTCATGGAGCGTCTACCGGGAATCTGCAAGTGGGCCTGTTTCCACTGAAACTGCACTCCTGAAACAGGCCTTGAAGACCGATGTGCCTGTTCTTGGCATCTGTTTTGGCGCCCAGATGCTCGCCCGTGCCGCCGGTGGATATGTTCGCCGCGCCGATCAACACGAAATTGGGTGGTGCGACGTGCGCCTCACCCGAGAAGCGCCGGCTGATTCATCACCACTGGCGGGCACGTGGATGCAATGGCATTACGACTGCGTCGAAGTGCCTTCAGGCGCCACCACGTTGGCTGAGAGCGACAATGCGGTTCAGGCGTTCCGCGTGGGGTCTTCATTGGCTGTGCAATTCCATCCGGAAGCAACCGAATCGATCGTCTCGAGGTGGTCGTCCGGAGATGGACGCCAGGAACTGGCTGACGCACGGGTCGACTACGACACTTTGATGGCGCAGACACGAACCGAGGCCACAAGCGCAGAAGTTCGAAGTCGGTCGCTTGTCGATTGGTTCCTTCGCGACGTCGCGCATCTGCGTGTGTGAACCTGTTGATGTGACATAGGAACTGTCGGTGGCTCACAAAGGCACATAACCCCATGGCAACGGGCTTTCTGGCTCTGTTCAGAGAGGGGAAGTTGGGGTCAACTTTGGCCCCCGTAGTAGTTTCGATGGGCGATGTCCCAGTTCCTCCGGTCGTATCTCACTGTCGTGTGGTTCGGCTTGGCCGCCTTCCTGATTGCCTCGCTGTTGCTCGGATTGTCGGCCCTTCTGCGACCCAACCGCCCGACGCGAGAAAAACTCATCGCATATGAAAGTGGTGTCGACCCCGTCGGCGAGGGCTGGTCGCAAAGCCAAATTCGTTATTACGTCTTCGCGCTTCTCTTCGTTATCTTCGACGTGGAAGCAGTGTTCATTTTCCCCTGGGCCACTCAGCTCGAGCGATACGCCGGATTCGGCCTCGTCGAGATGGGTGTGTTCGTAGCTGTGCTCCTCTTGGGCCTCGTGTATGCGTGGCGCAAGGGTGTCTTGCGCTGGATCTGAGGCGATAGTTATGGGACTTGTCGATCGTGGCCGCTTACCAAAGCCGCTGACATCACTCTTCAACTTGGGCCGTTCGTACAGCTTGTGGGTGTACCAATGGGGACTCGCGTGTTGTGCCATCGAAATGGGTGCAGCATTCGGATCACCTCGTTACGACGTCATGCGACTCGGTGTTATTCCGTTGCCAGCGTCACCGCGTCAAGCTGACTTGGTTGTCATTTCAGGAACGGTCACCGACAAGATGGCACCAGCGGTCAAGCGTCTCTATGAGCAGATGCCAGAGCCGAAGTACGTCATCTCGATGGGAAGTTGCGCCAACTGTGGTGGTCCGTATTGGGACAGCTATTCAGTCACCAAGGGTGTCGATCAAATCATTCCAGTCGATGTGTATGTGCCTGGTTGCCCTCCACGTCCTGAGGCACTTCTTGAAGGTGTCGTGATGTTGCAGCAGCGCATCAAGAACGAGGACATGGGCGCACGTTGGCGCGGTGAAGGTACTCAATTGATGGCGAAGGATTCTTCGATGCGTGTCGATGGCGAGAGCGCCGAACGGGGAGGTGTTCCCGTTGTCAGCCACTGAGACCGACACACCCGTGGTCGTTGACGAAGTGCGCAACGCCGTTGTCACGCGCTTTTCATCCGCGCTTGGCGATGCCGTTGTTGATTCGTTCGTGAAGCCAGGTGACGACGTGTGGATTCGCGTTCGAACCGACTCATGGCGGCGCGCCGGAGAGGCAGCACGCGAATTGGGCTTCGCGTATTTCGATTTTCTCTCCGCAATCGACTGGATGCCATCGCCCTTCGGACGTGGCGAAGATGATCCGACCGAGCCAGCACCCGAGCGTGACACGACTATTCGTCAGGGATATGCCGGTGGGGACACGCGGATGCAAGTTCTTGCACGCGTTGTCGACCTAACGACATCACTTGGTGTGAATCTCAAGGTTGATGTTGCCGATGATGCTCCTGTCATTGACAGTTGGGTATCGGTGTACGCGGGTGCGAATTGGCACGAACGTGAAGCATGGGAAATGTTCGGTATCCGTTTTGCAGGTCATCCCGACCCGCGCAACATGTATTTGCCAACCGACTTTGAAGGTCATCCGCTGCGCAAAGACTTTCCGTTGCTTGCTCGCATCGTGAAGCCGTGGCCCGGAATTGTCGATGTCGAACCAATGCCCGGTGGCGGGTCAGACGACGAGGCTGGTGAATAGATGACGATGCTCACTGACAGGCAGCAGTTGTCGTACATCGCTGCACAAGCAGCCGATGCACGCGTGAATCTCGAGCTCGAGACCGAGGGCATGACGCTCAACATCGGGCCCCAGCACCCCGCAACACACGGAACATTGCGCATCATCGCGCGACTCGACGGCGAACAAGTGGTGTGGGCCGAGCCTTCCTGTGGCTACATGCACCGCGGCTACGAAAAACTCACCGAAGTTCGTACGTTCCCGCAAGTCACAGCGCTCGTCAACCGAATCGACTGGCTGGGCAGTTTTGCCAATGAGGTGCCCTTCATTCTCGCTGCCGAGAAATTGATGGGCATCGAAGCGCCGGCTCGCGCGCAACACATTCGCACCATCTTGTTCGAGCTTTCACGAATTGCGAACGTGTCACTGTTTCTCGGTGACCTCGGCGTGCAGTTGGGTGCCATCACCCCGGTATTCATGGCTTTCCGTGACCGCGAGTACGTGTTGAACCTCATCGAAGGAGCAACAGGTGGCCGCTTCCACCCGAACTTTGACCGCATCGGTGGGTTGAAGGACGATCTGCCCGCTGGTTGGATTGACGAGACCCGCAACGTCATGAAGAAGCTTCGCCGTTTCTGCGACGAAATCGAAGACTTGCTCTTTGGCAACGAAATCTTCCAGTCACGTACTCGTGGCATCGGTGTCATTCCGCGCGACGTCGCCATGCAGTACGGGTTGTCTGGCGCAAACTTGCGAGCATCTGGTGTCGACTGGGACTTGCGCCGCGATCAATCACTACCGATGGCCTGGAACAAGGCTGATTGGAAAGTGTGGACACACAACGACGGTGACTCGTTTGCCCGTTGTTGGGTTCGCCTGCAAGAAGTGCGCGAGTCCACCAAGATCGTCGACCAACTCATCGAAACCATTCCTGCTGGACCGGTGATGACGAAGGTGCCGCGCATCATCAAGGTGCCAGAAGGTGAAGCATGGGTAGCAACCGAGAATCCGCTTGGTGAGATGGGTTACTACGTGGTGTCAAAGGGTGACCTTGGACCATTCCGTGTGAAAATTCGTAGCGCATCGTTCAACAACATGTCGATTACACCGTGGTTGTTGAAGGGCGTCTACGTGCCAGACATCATCACCATCCTCGCGTCGCTGTACTTCATCCTCGGAGACATCGATCGCTGATGTCGATGGTGTCCGTACTTGCTGTCGATCTGCCGTATTGGGCACAGTCTTTGTTGCGCGTTCTTGGCGGCTTGGTGGCCGTGCTGCTGCCCGCCGGAACCATCGTGTACGTATTCCTCTTCAAGATGATGTCGTTCATGCAGAGCCGACTTGGGCCGATGGAAGCGGGTCCTTACGGATCGATGCAGTTGTTTGCGGAGGTCGGTAAATGGCTGCAGAAGGAAGACATCTACCCAGAGCGCGCCGACAAGTTCATCTTCAAGTTGGCGCCCCTCATCGTTCTTGCAAGCACGTTCTTGCTTGTCGCCGTCGTTCCTTTCGGGCCCGATGCTTGGTTTACCAACTTCGAAGCAGGAATTTTTTACGCCCTCGCGGTGTCGTCGGTGTCGGTGCTCGGCATCCTCATCGCCGGATGGGCAAGTGCCAATAAGTATTCGTTGCTCGGTGGTCTGCGCGCAGCTGGTCAGTTGATTGCTTATGAACTTCCGATGGTGCTTGCTGTCATCGGTGTTGTCATTCAAGCCGGGTCGATGAACTTGCAGGACATCGTCCTTGCTCAGAACGCTGGGTCCATTTTCGGGTGGGACGGTCTTGGTAATCCGTATGTGCTTACGCAGTTCGTGGGCTTCATCATCTTCATGATTGCGGTGCAAGCCGAACTCACTCAGGCACCATTCGACATGCCAATTGCTGAGTCAGAACTCGTGTCCGGTTATATGACCGAGTACTCAGGTTTCCGCTTCCTCATCTTCTTCATCGGTGAATTCGCCACAGCAGGCGTGTTCGCGATGATCGCGTCGATCTTGTTCCTCGGTGGTTGGGGAGTGCCATTCGCATGGTTCGGTTGGACCGACATGGACTCTGTCGACAACTGGATGAACATCGTCGGACCACTCATCTTGTTCACCAAGATGATGTTGGTTGTGTTCGTGGTCATGTGGGTGCGTTTCAGCTACCCACGGTTCCGTGAAGACCAACTCCAGCGCTTCGCTTGGAAAGTTCTGATTCCGATCTCGCTCGTCAACATCATGGTGACAGCAATCTTGAAGGTAGCCTTCTGATGCCCAAGATTCCCGGATTGTTCAAAGGCCTCGGCGTCACGCTCGGCACGATGTCGCGCACCGTCACCGAAGGTGCGAACACCGTGCAGTATCCGCACGAGAAAGAGACCCCACCGATTCGTGCGCGTGGTGTCATTGCTCTGCATGAAGGCAACTGCACGTCGTGCATGTTGTGCGCGCGTTCATGCCCGGACTGGTGCATCTACATCGAAGGCCACAAGGAACTTGCTCCGCCGCGCCGTGCAGGTGGAAAGCCCCGCCAAGTCAACAAGCTCGATCGATTCGACATCGACTACGCGCTTTGTATGTATTGCGGAATTTGCGTCGAGGTGTGTCCGTTCGACGCGCTCTTCTGGAGCCCTGAATACGAATACTCCGAACCTCGCATCGCGGACTTGTTGCACGACAAGGCCAAGTTGGGTGAATGGATGCAGACCGTTCCTGAAGCACCAGAGCTCGAAGCTGGCGCAGACAGGAAGGGCAAGAAGTGATGCTCGCCGCTGATGTGCTCGTGGCACAGAACATCGGGTTCGGCGTCATCGCCGTCATCATGGTGGTAGGTGCATTGAGAGTAGTGACGACGTCGAACATCGTTCACGCAGCCTTGTGGTTGGTCACCGTTCTGGCCGGCGCTGCAGCGCAGTACGTTTTGCTTGCCGCTGAGTTCGTTGCAGTCACTCAAGTTCTGGTCTACATCGGTGCTGTCATGGTGTTGTTCCTCTTCGGCACCATGCTCACTCGTGCTCGCATCGGAGCCGAAAAAGATGTCAACAACAAGAATTGGTTCATGGGAGTACCCATCGCGGTGTTGTTGCTTGCGACCATGTTGTTGGCACTCAATGATGGGTTCGGCGACGAGAAGTTGCCTGCAGACCCCGACACCCTGGTCAACACCCAGATGATTTCTGATCAAATCTTTGGTCCGTACTTGTTGCCGTTCTGGGCGCTCTCGTTCGTACTGCTTGCTGCCGTCATCGGTGCCATCGTGTTGGCAAGGAGGGACTGACTATGTTGGTGAACCAGTTCCTCATGCTCGGTGCCGTGCTGTTCTGCATCGGTGTCTACGGAGTCATCGCTCGTCGCAACGCTGTGTTGGTGCTCATGTCAATCGAACTCATCTTGAATTCGGTGAACATCAACTTGCTGGCCTTCGCATTGCGCAACGGGTCGGCTGATGGGCACACATTCGCGCTTTATGTCATTGCCGTGGCTGCTGCTGAAGTGGGTGTCGGCCTGGCGATGGTGTTGCTCGTGTACCGCAATCGCAAGTCCATTGCCTTGGACGACCTCGCAGAGATGAAGGGCTGAACCGATGCTGTCTGCAAGCACCGAAGCCGCAGAGGCCGTGTTCACATCGGGGTGGTTCCTCGACCACGTCTGGATTGTTCCGATCATTCCCGCAGTTGCTTTTGCCCTCATCATCTTCTTCGGCAAGCGCCTGCCAATGAAGGGCAGTGAACTTGGCATCATTTCCATGCTTGCGACACTCGCCATGTCGGCTGCAGCTGCCTACCAGTGGATTGACCGAGTCGAAGCTGTCGACAAAGAAGTGTTCGTGCCGCCCGTGATCAAGGCGTGGACGTGGTGGTCGAGCGACGGATTCTCGTTCGGAATCGGCCAACACATCGACGGTCTGGCGCTCATCGTGCTCTGCGTCGTTGCGTTCATCTCGACGCTCGTGCAGATCTACTCCGTTGAGTACTTGCACGGCGACCGTCGGTACACGCACTTCTTTGCGTCACTCACGTTGTTCTCTGCAGGAATGATGAACATGGTCATCGCCGAGAACATGCTGCAGCTCATTCTCGGCTGGGAAATCATGGGTCTGTGTTCGTTCATGCTGATCGGTCACTGGTGGGAAGACGGCGCTAACAGTCGTGCGGCACTGAAAGCGTTCTTCACCACTCGGACGGGCGATATCGGACTTCTTGTTGGCACATCGGTGCTCTTTTTCGCTGCGAATGAGTGGACACAAAAGACGCTCGGTATCTCCAGCTTCACCATTCGAGGTCTGTCTGCTTGGGCGCTGTCGGGCGAACCAAGTTCGACAGCCATCACGGTTGGTGCGGTCGCGCTTTTCATCGCTTGCATCGGCAAGAGCGGTCAGTTCCCGCTGCATACCTGGCTGCCCGATGCCATGGCCGGCCCGACTCCGGTCAGTTCGCTGTTGCACTCCTCGACGATGGTCGTCGCAGGTGTCTTCTTGGTAGCGCGTCTGTACCCGGTGTTCTTCGAGGGAATGAACATCCTCGGCACCAACGTGAACTTCATCGTGGTCATCGGTGGTATCACCATCGTCATTGCTGCCGCATTGGCCTTCGTGCAAAACGACATCAAGAAAGTGCTCGCGTACTCGACTGTGTCGCAGTTGGGTTACATGATGATGGGACTCGGTGCAGGTGCATGGTTGCCGGCTGTGTTCCACATTTTCACTCACGCATTCTTCAAAGCATGTTTGTTCCTCGGAGCAGGCTCGATAAGTCACAGTGCGTCGCATCACTCTTTCGACATGAAGAAAGACATGGGCGGCCTTCGTAAGTACATGCCCATCACGTTCATGACCTGGATCGTCAGCACACTCGCACTCTGTGGAGTGTTCCCATTCTCCGGCTTTTTCTCCAAGGACGAGATCATCGACAATGTCGGGCACAATGGTTACAACCTGTTCATGATTGTCGGACTTGTCGGTGCATTCCTGACGGCCGCGTACATGACCCGTGCCACGTACCTCACCTTCTTTGGTACGTCACGTGGCGCCTCTGCAGGCGAACATCACGATGACGCTCACGGTTCGCACGACAGCCACGCAACCCACGACGCACACGCCCATGACACGCACGGTCACGATGACCACGCATCACATGGGGAGTCTCAAGGGCCGCGTGAGAGCGGCAAGTTGATCACCGTGCCACTCATCATCCTCGCCGTACTCGCCATCGGTTCTGGCTTCTTGAACGCAACACCATTCGGTGAGAAGTGGGAGAAGTTGAAGGTGTGGGTCGAGCCACGCGCAGAAGTCGTCGATGCCACCAGCGTCGCATTGGTTGCTCACGGTGGACCTGGCGAAGTTCGTGCGCTTCCCGCTGCTGAGGAGTCAGAAGACGGACACCATTCATCGCCATGCGGGTCTGAAACTCCGAAAGATGGTGTGTGTGTCGCACCTCAGCTGAACCACGCGAAGTTTAAGTGGTCAAAGGCCGCGATGTCACTCATCATCGTCTTCGCGGGCATTCTGATCAGCTGGTTCTTGTCGATGCAGTTGTATGAACGCAAGAACAAGGCTCTTGTTGGTCTCACTCAGCGCAACAAGTTGCTCGGTGCTGGATACAACCTTCTCGCGAACAAGTACTACCTCGACGCGTTGTACGAGAACGTCATCGTCAAAGCAATCGCGTATCCCATCTCGCGCGGTGCCTACTGGATCAATCAGAAGGTTCTCGATGGCGCGGTCAACGGCGCCGGCATCGTTGCTCGTGTGTCCGCAGGTTGGGTGTATCGCAACATCGACCAGCGTGTGGTCGATGGCGCAGTCAATAGTTCGGGGGCCGCAGCCCAAGGGGCAGGGTCTGCATTGCGGCCTGTTCAGTCTGGAAAAGTCAATCAGTATGGGGCGTTGTTGTTCGGCGCTGCCGCCATCGGCGCTCTCGTACTCGTCATCATCAACACCTGAGGGAGCTGGAAGACATGGAACTCCTGCGTGACAACAACTGGGTACTAACGATCGGCACATTCCTGCCGATAGTCGGAGTTCTCATCATGCTCTTCATTCCGAAGGCTGATGAGGTGGCCCACAAGGCAGTGGCGCTTGCGACAGCGGTCGCAACGTTGGCAGTGGGCGTGTGGACGCTCGTGCTGTTCGACTATGGCCAAGCCGAGAAGTTGCAGTTCGTGACTGATGTCGAGTGGATCTCGATCATCAAGAGCTCGTATCTCATCGGTCTAGATGGCATCAGTTTGCCGATGTACTTCCTCTCGATGGTCGTCACCGTGTTGGTGATGATTTACAGCTGGGACCACATTCCGAACCCGGGTAACCCGAAGGCGTTCCTGATTCTCATGCTGATCCTTCAGACGGGCATGGCCGGAACATTCATCGCACAAGACCTCGTGCTCTTCTTCGTGTTCTTCGAAGTGGTGCTCTTGCCGATGTATTTCATGATTGGTGTGTGGGGCGGAGAGCAGCGTCAGTACGCCTCGCTGAAGTTCTTCTTGTACACCATGTTCGGATCTGCGCTCATGCTTGTCGCGTTCCTCGCACTGTTCTTCAAGACCGGTGCAGAGAGCTTCGCAATTCCGTACCTCGTCGAAAACGGTGCATCGATTGCGCGCAACACGCAGATTTGGATCTTCGCTGGAATGTTCATCGGATTCGCAGTGAAGGTGCCGATGTTCCCATTCCACACCTGGCTGCCTGACGCTCACACGCAAGCGCCCACACAAGGGTCGGTCATCCTTGCAGCCATCTTGTTGAAGCTCGGAACGTATGGTTTCATCCGTATCGCCATTCCGGTGTTACCCGAAGCAGCAAAAGAGTGGGCACCGTGGATTGGGTTACTCGCCGTCATCGGAATCATTTACGGCGCACTCGGGTGTCTTGCTCAAACCGACATGAAGCGTCTTATCGCGTTTTCATCGGTCGCACACATGGGCTTTGTCATGCTCGGCATCTCGACGCTGACGCCATTTGGTTTCAATGCGGCACTGTTCGGAATGGTGGCGCACGGTCTCATCACGGGAATGTTGTTCTTCGTCGCAGGAAGCGTGAAAGAGCGCTATCACACGCTTGAAATCAAGCGTCTCTCTGGCATGTTGAAGCAAGTGCCTCGTCTCGGTTGGATCATGGGCTTTTGTGCGATGGCCTCGCTCGGCTTGCCTGGTCTTGCTGGGTTCTGGGGTGAGTTCCCTGCGATTTTGTCCGCATACAGTCCCGCCGAGGGTCTTCCGGAAGAAACCTTCCGCACCTTCATGGTGATTGCGGCAATCGGCACAGTTTTTGCCGCTGGTTACTTGCTCTGGTTGTACCAGCGCACTGCGTTCGGCGAACCAAGCGCGGAGTTCACCGGTCACGGAGACGGACACGGTCATGGTCACGGTCATGGAGATGGACATGATGACATCCATGACGTCACTAAGTTCGAGTGGATTGCTTGGACCCCGTTGCTCATCAGCATCGTGGTGTTCGGCGTGTATCCCCAGCTGATGTTCGACGTGCTCGACCCAGCCGTCAAAGCCACCCTTGCGGTGTTCGGAGGCTGACCGGTGCTTTCATCGCTCCTGTCCATGGTCGCTGATGGCGACTGGGTGAGTCCGACAATCGACTACCACGCGCTCGCACCCGAAATCGTGCTCGCCGCTGGAATTGTCGTCGTGTTGTTGGTTGACCTGTTCACAAGTGAGTCGAATAAGTGGTTGGTGGCTCCTATTGCGAGCTTCTCGTTCTTGGGGGCGTTCATCCCTGTTGTCACCCTCGCACTGAGCGACAACACGATGCGTGAGTTGTTTGATGGCCGTTATGTGGTCGACGAATTCAGCCTCGTCATCAAGGGTCTCTTCATCCTTGCGGGCTATGTGGTGGTGCTCATCTCCACCGATTACCTGCGCGAAGGCGACTACTACCAAGGTGAGTATTGGTTCTTGGTGCTCACCAGCATTCTCGGCATGGTGATGATGGCGTCAAGCCGCGATCTTGTCAGTATTTTCGTTGCACTCGAGTTCTTGTCGATCCCTGCGTACATGTTGGCTGCGTGGCGCAAGCGTGACTTGAAGAGCAATGAAGCAGGTGTGAAGTACTACCTGCTCGGAGTGTTTGCATCCGCCATCATGTTGTATGGCATGTCGCTCTTGTACGGCATCGCAAATTCGACTCTTCTCACCGATATCGGAGAGACCCTCTCTGGTGAGATGACGTCGATTCGCGCTCTCGCAGTGCTCTTTGTAATCATCGGCTTTGCCTTCAAAGTGTCTGCGGTGCCCTTCCACACGTGGGCTCCCGACACTTATGAGGGCGCCCCAACTCCAGTGACGGCGTTCTTGTCGGTCGCATCGAAGGCGGCTGGTTTTGTCGCGTTGGTGACGGTCCTGTATGTCGCATTCCCATATGCGAGCGATGTGTGGCAGCCAGTCATGTGGATACTTTCCGCTCTCACAATGACTGTCGGCAATGTGCTTGCCCTTCGTCAATCAAACATTGTCCGAATGTTGGCTTATTCATCCATCAGCCAAGGTGGCTTCATCCTCATGCCGCTTGCCGTTGCTGGTGAAGGAGCTGTCGGACAGTCCGCTCTTCGTGCAGTTGTTGTGTACCTCATGTTGTATGCGGCCACAAACCTTGGTGTGTTTGCCATCGTCATCGCAGTTGCGCGAAAGACTCGTAGCGGTGCCATTTCGTCGTACGGCGGTTTGTTCTCGTATGCGCCCGGTCTTGCGGCGCTCATGACGATCTTCATGGCTTCACTCGCAGGCATTCCGCCACTCGGCGGATGGTTCGGCAAGTTCGCTGCATTCCAGGCTGTGCTGTCGGCCGAAACCAATTGGGGTTACGCCATTGCAGTTATCGGCGCCGTCAATTCAGTGGTGGCGTTCGGCTACTACGGAAATGTGCTGCGAGAAATATGGATGCGTCCCGCACCAGACGGCGACACGGCACCGGTTGTGATTCAACCAGCTATCGCAGTTGCACTAGGTATCACCGCTCTTGCGACCCTCGTGCTCGGTACACTTCCTGGCATCGTGTCGCACTTCGGCGACCTCGCCAGCTTGTCACGTGCCTTCGGCGGCTGACGACGTATCGGCTGCCATCGCAGAGAGCGGTGGAAGCATCGACTTCGCCACTTTCATGTCCATCGCCCTGTACGGCGAGCATGGTTTCTATACGCGAGTAGATGGGGTGGGCCGCGCAGGACGTCGCGGGGATTTCATCACCTCGCCCGAAGTCGGCCCTTTGTTCGGCCAACTATTGGCACGCCACATCGACAACGAATGGAAACGATGTGGTTCACCGTCAACTTTCACTGTGGTCGACGCCGGTGCTGGCCCCGGCACTTTGGCTAGGTCGATTCTTGCGGCGAAACCGGAATGTCTGTCCGCGCTTGACTATGTAGCTGTCGAAGCATCGGCGACACAGCGAGCAATGCACCCAGACAACATCACTTCGACTGATGTCATGCCATTGCGTATCGACAACGGCATCATCATCGCGAATGAACTGCTCGATAACTTGCCGTTTCAGTTGTGGGTCTTCGACGGCGGTTGGCGTCGAGCTCGCGTGTCATTGGGCTCTGGTGGGTTTGCAGAAATTCTTGAGAGTGTTCCACCGCCAGGAGTTCTTCCTTCATCGGCACGTCATGGCTCCCGAGCTCCCGAGCAAATTGCTGCACAGCAATGGCTTGGCCGCGCACTGACATCGCTGGTCAACGGATCTGTTGTAGTCATCGACTACTGCACTCCACTCACAGCAATCGCAGCTGCGGCTCCGTGGCGAGAGTGGCTGCGCACGTATGTCGGACACGAGCGGGGCGGTCACTATCTCAAAGAAGCTGGCTCACAAGACATCACGTGTCAGGTGATGATTGATCAGCTTGCTGACATTGCCGAACCCGACAGTGTTCGAAGCCAGGCTCAATTTCTGCAGATGTTGGGAATTGATGCTTTGGTCAGTGAAGGCAGGGAAGCGTGGGCGGCCAATGCGTCCAGCCCCACTCTCGAAGCGTTGAAGATGCGAAGTCGTGTGAGTGAGGCAGAAGCACTACTTGACCCGGCAGGACTAGGTGCGTTTTCCGTGCTCGAGTGGCGCGCTAGGCCTTGAGTACGTCGTACACAAACTGGCGGTAATCCTTCTGCGTGAATGCGCGGTCGCCCATGAGCTCGCGGTAATACATGGTCTGCATCGCAAACATCATGGAAAAGATCCGAAGATTCAATTTTTCGCCGGGCTTCATCGAGCCAATCACTTGCTTGAGTGCGTTGGTCCAGTCGCTCGCCTGCTCTTGTGTGATCTGCTCGATTCGTGCTCGTAATTGATCGTTGTTGACAGCAGTTGCCAAGATTTGTAGTCGTTGCGCGTGGCGTTTCTTGAAGCCGGGGTCATCAATGTCTGGCATTGCGTCCACCACGTTCTGCACCGTCAGCGGCTGCAGGGGTTCGAGTTGCTTCATGAAATCAGAGACGGTGTTTTCCTGGAATTCGGCGTACATGTCACCCAGTACCTGGGCTAGTAGTCCATCGCGGTCACCGAAGTAGCGGTAGATGAGGGTCACTGACGTGTAGGCATTTTTTGCTACCTCGGCGACTCGAAGTCCGCGAATGCCAACTTCTTCGATCTCACCACGCGCACTCTCGAGAATGCGCTGCTGTGGAGTATCGGTTGCGCTACGACGTTTGGCGCGAAATTCCTTCAGTGAGGGCGGATTCATCGTTGCCAGTGTAGGAGAGCCCGTATTTATCTGTGTATAAAAATTTTTTACCTTTAGACGGGGAGTTCTTCAAAATGTGAAGAACGTAGGAGGTGTAGTCCTCTTTAGACAGCGTTCGTGATGATGGGTTTTTCTGGTCGGCTTGTCAGGAAAGCACCGATGATGACAATGAACATTCCAATGATTGCAAAAAGAGTTACGTGTTCATCACGGAATATAACTCCGAGTATGGTCGCAACGACCGGGGTGAAGAGTGTGCCAATCATTGCGCGCACCACGCCCGCGCGGGTCTGCAGTGCTGAATACACGGCGAAGGTGATGCCCGTGCCAATTGCACCAAGAATGAGAAGCGCCGCAACTGCTGATCCGGTGAACTCACTTCCACGCAGTGCCGGTACACCGAGCGGCAACGTCCAAATGAATGCAGCTCCTTCCACCCACATCATGGTGGCAGTCGCGCCGTACTTTGCATTGAGTGGCAGGGCGATGTTCACGGCGACGGCGTAGCCGAGCAATGCGAGCAATAAAAAGAAGATGCCGTGGACAGAGGCAGATGCGTTGTCGGTGATGCTCGAGAAGGAGATGAGTGCAATACCACTGAATCCGACGAGAACTGCAGTCACGCGTTGTCGCGTCGGGCGCCGTCTGGTCATGATCGCAGTCACGACGACTGTCAGCGCAGGGAGCGCTCCGTTGATCATCCCGACGACCGATGACGACACTGTGTGTGCGGCCAGTGGATAGAGGAAGAACGGCGCAGCCATCCAGATGAGACTGAGGAAGAAGACGGTCTTCATGTCTTCTTTCTGGATCATCACTCGTGCACGCGGGATGCACAGCAGCGCCAGGAACCCGAAGAATGTGCGCATCATCGGGATGACACCGGTGTTCACGTGGTCAAGTGCAATGGCGATAAAGAGGAATGACGCACCCCACACAAGCGAGGTCATGAGGGTCATCGCCCACTCGGTTCCACCGAAGTGTTGCTTGTCTTGATCAGGCATCGTCCCTCCGTTCCGTACTCTGTCACAGGTAGTGGTGTCACGTGTGTGTCAGTCACTGTGTGCGTGCGGAGTTCAGTTCACTAGTCTCCACATTGCAAAGGGGGTTCGCTGTGGCTGAGAGCGACGCAATTGACGACCTATTGATCGAGCAACGGAAATTCCCACCGTCAGAGAGTTTCAAGAAACGCACTCTTGTCGCTGGTACGCACCTATACGACGAGGCCAGCGAAGACTACGAGTCTTTCTGGGCACGGCAAGCAAGTGAATTGGTGACGTGGAACACTCCGTGGCACACCGTGTGTGAATGGGATCTTCCGTTCTCCAAGTGGTTCGTCGGTGGCACCTTGAACGTCAGCTACAACTGTCTCGACCGCCACGTGCTTGCTGGCAAAGGAGACAAGGTTGCTTTTCATTTCGAAGGCGAGCCTGGTGATACGCGCACTGTTACGTATTCACAGCTGCTCGACGAAGTGCAGAAGTTCTCTAACGCGTTGAAATCATTGGGTGTCACCAAGGGTGACCGAGTGAATATCTACATGCCGATGATTCCTGAGGCCGCGGTTGCAATGCTTGCGTGCGCACGTATCGGTGCTGCGCACAGTGTGGTGTTCGGTGGGTTCTCCTCTCAAGCTCTTGCGGATCGCATCAACGACGCAGAGGCCAAAGTGCTGATCACCGCTGATGGTGGTTGGCGACGTGGCGAGGTGTTCCCTCTCAAGCAATACGCCGATGAGGCGTTGCAGTCGACTCCGTCAATAGAACACGTGGTGGTTGTGAAGCGCGGTGGTAACGACGTGTCGATGACTGCTGGCCGTGACAATTGGTATCACGATCTCATCGCCAAGGCTGACCCTGTGTGCCCGGCAGAGCCGATGGATGCCGAACAGTTGTTGTTTCTGTTGTACACCTCAGGCACAACCGGCAAGCCGAAGGGCATCATGCACACGACCGGTGGTTACCTCACCCATGTCGCTTACACGCACAAGTATGTGTTCGACCTGCACCCTGATGAAGACGTGTACTGGTGTACTGCTGATGTCGGTTGGGTGACGGGTCACAGTTACATCGTGTACGGACCACTTGCGAACGGTGCGACCCAAGTGATGTACGAAGGTGTGCCCAACTTTCCGGCCAACGATCGCATCTGGTCAATCGTTGAGAAGTACAAGGTCACCATCTTTTACACCGCACCAACAGCAATTCGCACATACATGAAGTGGGGAGTGGAAGAGCCTGCCAAGCACGACCTGTCGTCGTTGCGATTGCTCGGAAGTGTTGGCGAACCAATCAACCCTGAAGCGTGGATGTGGTACCACGAACACATCGGCGGAAGTCGTTGTCCGATTGTTGACACGTGGTGGCAGACCGAGACTGGTGGCATCATGATCAGTCCTTTGCCCGGTGCGACCACTCTGAAGCCCGGGTCGGCAACATTCCCTGTTCCAGGTGTCGGTGCAGAAGTCGTTGATGACTCGGGGAAAGCGGTCAGTCGTGGGGGTGGGTATCTCACATTGACGCATCCGTGGCCAGGCATGCTTCGAGGAATCTGGGGTGACCCACAGCGCTACAAAGACACATATTGGAGTCGATTCGAAGGCCGGTACTTCGCAGGCGATGGTGCCAAGTTGGACGACGATGGTTACCTGTGGCTGCTTGGTCGCGTTGATGACGTGATGAACGTGTCCGGACATCGCATCAGCACCACAGAAGTGGAATCAGCCTTGGTATCGCATCCGGCAGTTGCTGAAGCGGCAGTTGTTGGCGCGAACGACGCAACTACGGGTCAAGCAATCATCGCGTACGTCACGTTGGTGGGTGGGGCGAGCGCCGATGAACAAGATCTTCGCAACCACGTAGCCAAAGAAATTGGTGCAATCGCAAAGCCCAAGACCGTTTACTTCACACCCGACTTGCCGAAGACTCGCAGCGGCAAGATCATGCGTCGGTTGTTGCGCGATGTCGCTGAAGGTCGCAATTTGGGCGACACCACCACGTTGGCCGATGCCAGTGTCGTGAGTGAGTTGCAAAAACGCGCGGCCGAAGCGCCGAGCGAGGATTAGTCGCGGAAGTTTTCGAACTGCAACGGAATACCGAGGTCGTCTGACTTCAGCAATGCGATGGCAGCTTGCAGGTCATCGCGCTTTTTCCCGGTCACGCGAATTTGCTCACCCTGGGTCTGGCTACTGACGCCTTTCGGACCCTTTTCTTTGATGAGCTTGTTGATCTCACGGGCTTTGTCAGACGAGATACCGACTTTGACAGTGACAACTTGTCGAACAGTGTCGCCGGAGGCCTGTTCGAACTTGCCCCAATCGATGCCCTTCAGTGACATGCCGCGCTTCACCATCTTTTCTTCGAGCAAGGTGCGTACGGCGCGGGCCTTGTCCTCACTGATGGTCTTGATGGTGATGACCAATTCGTTCTGCTCAATAGATGAATCGGTGCCCTTGAAGTCGAAGCGCTGCGACAATTCGCGCTGCGCCTGATCGACGGCATTGCGCAGTTCCTGTCGGTCAACTTCGGAGACAACATCGAATGACGGCATGGGTTAGAAGGCTACTTCTCCGATAGCCTCTGTCATTCCAAAGGGTCGGTGCCCGAGCGGCCAAAGGGAGCAGACTGTAAATCTGCCGGCACTGCCTACGGAGGTTCGAATCCTCCCCGGCCCACCACGATGATTCATCGTGAAACAGCCCAACCCGTACACGACCTCGCCGATTCGTTCGGCGGGGTCGTGTGCTTTTCTGGGTGAGTCAGTTCGTCACTAGCTGCTTGGTCGTTCGTTCAACAGACATTGCATCAGTGCGACATCAAGCCACTTGTTGAACTTGCGACCAATCTCACGCTCGATTCCCACCAAAGAAAAGCCAAGCGCAGTGTGCAGGTGTATGGAGGCTTCGCTGGTGGTGGTGATGCGAGCCATCACTGCGTGGAAGCCGCTCTGCTCGGCAGTGTCGAGAAGATGCGACAGCAACAATCGACCAATGCCACGGCGCGCCAAGTCACGTCGTACATACACACTGTCTTCGACCGACGTTCGGTAGGCGGCACGCTCTTTGTAGGGGGAGAGCGCACCGAAGCCCAGCACGTCGCCCGCTTCCTCGGCAACGACCACGGTGAACGCGCCGGAACGGGCCGACTGCCACTCGCGCTGGTCGTCGAGGGATCGCGGCACCAAGTCGAAGGTGGCGGTGTGGTTCTCGACCTCGTTGTTATAGATGGCGCGGATGGCCTCGGCGTCGTCGAGCGTGGCGGGTCGGATGCGCAACTGGTCCACGAGGGCTGAAACCTACCGTTTGCTCCCGGCCAGAGCCTGAGGAGGATTCAAGAGAACCAGGTTCTCAGGGGTGGTCTGTCAATCCCACCGCTATCCTTTGGCACTTGGCTCACGGGGGCTTAGCTTCCGCGTGCGCGCCCTCTTAGCTCAGTCGGCAGAGCGTTTCCATGGTAAGGAAAAGGTCGTGGGTTCGATTCCCACAGAGGGCTCAGCCACACTGGCGGTCGTGAGTGAGTTCACTCACGATTGATTTGTTTGGCGACAAAGCGACCAGTACGCCTTGGCGGCGTAGCTCAGTTGGTCAGAGCATCCGGCTCATAATCGGAAGGTCATCGGTTCGATCCCGATCGCCGCTACGAAAAATTAAAACACTAGGGAAAGCATCAACAAGGAGAACCCCCGATGAGTAAGGCAAAGTTCGAGCGCACGAAGCCTCACGTGAATATTGGAACGATGGGTCATATTGACCATGGCAAGACCACGTTGACGGCTGCTATTTCCAAGACGTTGGCTGATCGTGGGTTGGCTA